>NZ_JXXK01000001.1 GCF_000949455.1 Ruthenibacterium lactatiformans
GGACGTGCTGTTCAGTCTGCCGTGCCGTAGATTTCCTTCGCCATGCGCAGTGCGGCCCAGGCCTTGGGCCAGCCTGCGTAAAAAGCAGCGTGGGTGAGAAGCTCGGCCATTTCCACAGCCGTTACGCCGTGCTTTTTTGCGTTCTGAATATGATGCTGCAGAGAACTGTCGAGAATTCCGCTGGCCATCAGAGCCGTCACTGTGACGATGCTGCGGTCGCGGGCGGAAAGCTGTTCCTCTCGCGCCCAGACCTGCCCGAACAGCACATCGTCGTTCAGTTCTGCGAATTTGGGTGCAAAAACGCCCATGGCGTCCCGTCCTGCCGTTACTTTTTCAATCATACTTTTCTCCTTTTGTTTTTTCGAAATCCGAAAATGGTCCATGAGCTCAATCCAGATAAATCAATTCGTATTCCCGGACGCCTATGCCCAGCGCACAAGCTGTTTCAACCGTGTGGATACCGTTGCGGGATTCCATGCGTTCGATGAGCGCGGCTTTTCCGGGGTCAGGGGAGGCATATACCGCGTCCACACAGGCCTGGTCCAACGCTACGGGGTCCAGAGAGGCAAAGACGCCTATGTCGGCCATTTCCGGTTCGTGTGGGTGCGCGTCGCAGTCACAGTCCACGGAAAGGCGGTTGGCAACATTGATAAAAGCCATGTTCCGCCGCCCCAGATATTCTACAACGGATTTGGCCGCGTCGGCCATGCACTCCAGAAAAGAGTTGTGATCGGCCGTCCATAGCTCCTCTGGAACACCCACACCGTGAATATGTGCTTTGCCGTGAACAGAGGCGATGCCGATGGAAATATTTTTCAATGCGCCGCCGAAGCCTCCCATCATGTGGCCCTTAAAGTGAGAAAGAACCAGCATAGAGTCGTAATTCCGCAGGTGCGCTCCGACAAAATTTTCCTGCAGATGCATACCGTTTGTGACAGGCAGTGCCAGCTCGCCGGTTTCATCCATGATGTCACAGGGTGCGATATCCAAAAAACCGTGCTCCTGAATGGCCTTCCAATGCTCCTGTGTGGTGTTCCTCCGGCCTTCGTAAGCGGTATTGCACTCAACGATGGTGCCGTGCAGACGTTCTGTCAGCGGACCGATCAACGCGGGCTGCAAAAAGTTATGTCCGCCCGGCTCTCCGGTAGAGATTTTCACTGCGGTCTTTCCACTCAGCCGGATGCCGAGCGCATCATAGAGACGGTCCATCGCCTGTGGTGTGATCTCCCGTGTGAAATATACCCTTGCTTTCGCCATATAGCTTCCGCTCCTTTCCATGAAAAATGTGTTATAATGAAGCATAATCTTCTGTAGGCAGGAATTCCAGCCACTCATTGGATGCGCCTTCTGCGGGGACCTCCACGGCCAGATGCTGGAACCAGCAGTCCACGGCGGCGCCATGCCAATGCTTGACCTCCGGGGGAATATTGACAACGTCTCCGGCGGCCAGTGCCCGTGCCGGTTTTCCGTCCTCCTGATACCAGCCGCGTCCCCCCGTTACAAGCAGGATCTGTCCGCCCTTGTGGTGGATGTGCCAGGCGTTGATCGTACCGGGGGCAAAAGTCACAACGCCGATGCCGACGCCGGAGGTTGTAAGCATATTCAGATAGCATTCACCCGTAAAATATTGCGCGTAGGCAGTGTTTTCAGCTCCGATGGGAAAAACCGCGCCGCCGCCGAGTTCCCGCTTCATTCGGTTTGCATCCATGAAGATTTCTCCTTTCAATCGCAGACCTCCATTTGAACCGCTGAAAAGAGCATACACCTTGGAGCAGACTCGAAGTCAATAGTTGTTTTGAAATATTTTTGGGATATTGTTGTTAAAACAACGCATTGGAAAAAATATCTGTGGCAAACTGTAAACAAAGAAAAATCGGTTTAGAGGCAAAAGGAGGAGAAAATATTATGGCTTTTATCAAAAATATCGAACACGAAGAGATAGTGCGGCTTGCGGATGAGATATCGGCGAACACAGGGCAGGTCGTCAGTAAAACACTGGCGCAGAACAGCTGCGTCAGCATCACGCTGTTCGCTTTTGCAAAAGGAGAGGAGATCGGAACACACGATTCTGCAGGCGACGCGATGGTCACAGTCATCGAAGGAAAAGGCAGATTCGTGGTAGACGGCCGGGAATACTGCCTGTCCGCAGGGGAAACACTGGTGATGCCTGCCCGAAAGCCGCATTCCGTTCATGCGGAAGATGCGTTCAAAATGCTGCTCACAGTTGTGTTTCCGCGGAACGACAGTGAAACATAAATTATTGTGTTTTGCGGATTCAAAAGTAGCCGCCCCGACGGGTTGCTGCTTTTATGCAATAAGAAAACCGCTTAAACACTATGTTTAAGCGGTTTTCTTGCAGCAATGTTAAAAACAAAAATCCGAACCTATAAGGTTCGGATTTTGATTATGTGGTGGAGATGAGGGGGATCGAACCCCTTACCTCTTGAATGCCATTCAAGCGCTCTCCCAAGTGAGCTACACCCCCACGGCACCAGCGCCTATCAGCGCCGCACTCTTCTCTCGAGTGCTTTATTATATTATCAAATCATTTCTTCGTTGTCAACCCCGAATTTTCAATTTTTTTTGTGAAGAAATAAAACAGCGGGCAGCAGACGGGAAAATATAAAAACAGGGCATGCTATAAGCGGGGCGGTTTGTGCGAAAAACAGAACCCGTGTCCATGACGGTTGACACCGCTCATGAGTTTTGTATAATAATGTAGAACCCAAAAGAAACATGGCGGAGCTTGCCGCTGCGAAACAAAAGAAAAAGGGAAGGTCGGGCATATGAACGGAAAACTACTTGCCGTACTCAGGCAGGACATTGATGCTTTTGAAGAGAAAATATATGAATTTACAAACGGAGAGATTGACCGCAAGGCTTACAAAGGCTTTTCGGGCGGTTTTGGCAGTTATGCGCAGAGGGAGAACGGATACAGCATGCTTCGTCTGCGCCTGCCCGGCGGGCGGCTGACGAAGGAACGGCTTGGGTTTATAGCCGAATGTGCCGAAAAATACAGCGTACCGCGTATGAAGCTCACCACATGCCAGACCATCCAGATGCACGACCTCCCGCCGCAGAGTGTGGTGGAGATCATGAAGCGGGCGCTTGATTACGACATTATAACGCGCGGCGGCGGCGGCGACTTCCCGCGCAATGTCATGGTGAGCCCGCTTACGGGTGTGGAGCAGGGAGAGTATTTTGATGTGATGCCCACGGCTCAGGCAGTCAATGATTATCTACTGGCGCAAGTGAGGGAAATCCGGCTGCCGCGTAAGCTCAAGGTAGGGTTCTCCAATGGACCGGCGAATGAAACACATGCGACATTCCGGGATCTGGGCTTTGTAGCCTGCGCGGACGGAACTTTTGATGTCTATTGCGCCGGCGGGCTTGGCGCAAATCCCAAAATGGGTGTACTGGTAGACACAGGCGTTGCGCCCCGGAATGTTCTGTACGACGTATGCGCTATGGTAAAGACTTTCCAGGAGCACGGAAATTACGAGAATCGTGCCCGCGCGCGTACGCGTTATTTGCAGGAAACATTAGGCGAAGATGGCCTGAAAACTGTTTTTCGTGAGAATCTGGCTTTGGCGAAGGAGAAGGATATGGCCCTGGTGCTGCCGGACTCGACGGCACCCAAAACAGGCGGTGCGTCTCTCTCGCATCCGCGCGCCATCCCGCAGAAACAGCCGGGGCTTTACGCTGTGGCATATCATCCCATCGGCGGGATGCTGTCTGGTAAAAAACCTGCCGAGCTTTATGAATCCATGTGCAATGCTCCGGACGCGGAATGGCGGGTTGGCCCGGATGAAACGATGTATTGTATCAATCTGACGGCGGAAGAGGCGCAGGCAGTACTTGCCGTTACGGAAGACGGTGCGCGGGATTTGTTCGAATCTTCTGTGGCATGCGTGGGTGCAGCGACCTGCCAGCAGGGTGTGCGGGATTCACAGTCAACATTGAAGATGCTGGTGGAGGCAATGCGCAGGGAAGGATTTTCCGACGGCATATTGCCGCGCATCCATATCTCCGGCTGCCCTTCCAGCTGCGGTACGCACCAAATCGGTACGCTGGGTTTTCGCGGCGGCGTGAAGCTGGTGGATAAAAAGCCGATGCCTGCCTATATGCTGTATGCAGGCGGATGCGATGCGCAGGGGGCGGAACAGTTCGGCCAGGAGCTGGGGATGATGTTGGAACAGGATATCCCGGCTTTTCTTGCGGAGCTGGGGCGTGCGGTGCGCGCGTCCGACGGAACTTTTGCGCAGTGGTATCCGGCGCATGAGGCGGAATTTAAAGAGATTGCTGAGAGATATATTGCCGACTGAATTGAAAACAGTCTGTCCTGCGTCCGTTTTGCGGGCGCGGGACTTTTTAAAATGTTTGGCAGCGCGCAAAAAGGCGGAGCGGGGTAATGCGGCGTCAAAAAGTTTACCGGAAGCATACCGGAAGATTGACAATTTTGAACAGGAAAGACGTTTTGGCTTGAAAGCGGAAAGGATTTCCCCTATAATAAGTGATAACCCCATGGCGGCGTTTGGCAGGCTTCTGTCATACCGCGAACCCCGCGCGGCGATGTGTAGAGCGGCGTTTCCGTCATGCGGCATACCACAGGGCGGGCAGCCCACGGCTTGGGAGTATTCAGTGAAAAGACAATGGCGCGGCGGAATGGCCGCTTTTTTGACTTTTATCATGCTGATATCAGGATGCAGCGCGGCCCCTGCGGGGAGCGGCGCTGAAAGCCGTACCGTGGCGCCGGCGAACAGCACACATTACGAGCCGCCGGCATTTCGGAACGCCGAGTTTCACCCGGACGCCGCTGTAAGCGGCAGCGGGGCGGAAATAGACCTTTCGGCGGTGTCGCAGGGGTATGTCGCCGTGCGGGCGCAAAGCGACAAACGCCTGAAATGCCAGGTCGTGTATGGAGACGTAAAATACAATTACGATCTGCCCGGAGACGGAACGCCGGTCGTTTATCCGCTGCAAAGCGGCAACGGGCAATACAATGTCCGCGTGATGCAGAATACCACAGAGAACAAGTACATGGAATTGTTTTCCGCACAGGCGGACGTTGTGCTGGACAGTGAATTCGAGCCGTTCCTGCGGCCCAGTCAGCGGGTAGCTTACAGTGTGGACTCCGCATGTGTCTTGCTGGCGTCGGACATAAGCGCACAGGCAGCGGATGCGGCGGCGGTGGTGAGCAGTGTGTACGAATATATCCAAGGCAATGTGGACTATGATTACGACAAAGCCCAAAACATCGTAGACAACAACGTTACCGGATATCTGCCGGACCCGGATGAGACGCTCTCCACAAAGAAGGGCATCTGCTACGATTATGCTGCGCTTGCCGCGGCAATGCTGCGCAGCCAGGGTATCCCGACAAAGCTTATCACAGGATATGTTTCCAGCGGCGGAAGCGAGCTGTACCATGCGTGGAACATGATTTGGCTGGAAGAGAGCGGCTGGATCACCGTGGAGATCAGGGCGCCCAGGCATGAATGGCAGCGCATCGACCTGACGTTTGCGGCTGCCGGCCAGAGCGCGCTTGTGGGCGACGGTAAGGGCTATGCGGATAAAGAGGTCTATTGAGGAGGAGAGGTCATGGCGGCAAAAATACTTCGCTCGCTGGCGGTGAGCGCCTTTTGCGAAGATATGGCGATGATGCTGGCAGCGGGCATTCAGGTAGACGACGCGCTCTCCCTGATGCGCGGAGACAGCGGGGACGGCCCGCTGTACGATGCGGCTTCCGCCGTGCTTGAGCGTGTCCAAATGGGGGAGCCTTTGGCCGAGGCGGTGGAGCAATGCGGATATTTTCCCGCGTATGCGGCGCAGCTTGTCGCGGCGGGCGAGGCGGCGGGACGCACCGAGAGCGTGCTGAAAAGCCTCGCGGTATATTACGAAACACAGGATAAGCTGGAAAAAAGGCTGAAAAGTGCTGTGATCTATCCGGCAGTTTTGCTGTTCTTGATGGCCGGAGTGCTGGCCGTTCTGGTCGCGCGTGTGCTTCCGGTATTCACCGGTGTTTATACGGGGCTGGCGGGAAGCGTAGCGGCTTCTTCTTATGCGTACATCACGGCTGCAAATATCATCGGCTGGGCATCTCTGTGCCTGGTCATCGTGCTGACGGCGCTTTTGCTTACCGGTGCGGCTGCGGCGCGCACGCAGCGTGGGAACGGCCTGTTCCGCACGTTGTTTGAAAAACTGCCCTTTACTTCTGCTGCTGCCCGGCGGCTGGCGGAGGCGCAATTTACTACGGCGCTGGCCACGTTTACGGCCAGCGGGATGGACACCGACACAGCAATGGAACGCGCGTCGGACATGGTGCGGCACCGCGCGCTGCGCGCGCAGCTGGAAAGCTGCCGCCGGCAGATGCTTGAGGGGCGCAGCCTGGCGCAGGCCGTTTACGATAACCGCGTGTTCGAACCGCTGTACGCGCGCATGCTGATGAGCGGAGCACGCAGCGGCAATCTGGACCAGGTGCTGGCGCGCCTTGCGCAGGTGTTCAGTGAGGATGCAAACATGCGGATGGGGCGCATCATCGACAGCGTGGAACCTGTGCTTGCAGGATTTCTCACCGTTTCGGTGGGGATTACTCTTCTGGCCGTGATGCTGCCGTTGATCGGCATTCTCACTTCCATCGGATAAGGGGGCGCGGGGATGTATCAGGAAAAACGGCTGCGGCGCGGCGCAAAACGGCTGGGCGCAGCCATAGCGGCAGTATGTACACTGCTGCTGTTGCTGGGTGTATGGGCTGTTTGGAACGGCGCACAGGCGGCAATGAGGGAACAGGCGGCGCAGAGCCTCCGCACGGCGGTGCTGGATGCGGCGGTGCAGTGCTACGCTCTTGAGGGGGCATACCCGCAGAGCCTTTCCTATCTGGAAGAAAACTATGGCGTGCAGGTCAACCACAGCCGGTTTATCGTCAGCTATGAGGCGTATGCATCGAACCAGCTGCCGGCCGTCGCCGTGCTGGAAAAGCAGACGGCATGACAGTCTTAGGCGCGGGATAAGACAAAATGAAGGGAGGCGGCGGAGTGAAAAAACACGGAGCGTTTTGGATGCATCTGTATCCGCTGCTTCTGTTTGCCATCATCGTGCTGTCGCTGCTGTTCCTTGTGATGACGGGGACCGGGCTTTACAGTGCGGTCGTGGACAGCCAGACGCGGAACAGAGAGGCGCGCGCGGCGCTGTCATATCTTGCCGCGCGGGTGCATGCGGCGGACGCGGCGGGAGCTGTTTCCGTTGGGGAAGGCCCCGAGGGCGCGGCGCTGCTGCTGCGGGAGAACGCAGACGGCGAAACTTACGAAACCCGTATTTATTTATATGAAGGCGCGCTGCGGGAGGAATATGGGACGGCAGATGCTGCGCTGGACCCGCAGGACTCCGAACGCATCGTGGATGCAAAATCCTTTTCCATCGAGCAGGTTCGACCGGGTCTGCTGGTAGTGTCAACCGAATACGGAAGCGCAGATATCGCGCTGCGCAGCGGAAGGGGGACTGGCCCGGATGCGTAGATCTCGGGGCGGCGCAGCTTTTTATGTGGAAACGCTGCTTTTGGTACTCTTTCTGCTTGCCAGCCTGACCGTGCTGGTGCAGATACTGGGTGCTGCAAAGCGTACCTCACGGGAGGCCAGGGAGCTTTCCACAGCTGTAAGCATCGCCCAAAATGCGGCGGAGTTGTTTGCGGCAAGCGGCTCACAGGAAGATTTCGCAGTCCTGTTGGGTGCTGAGAAAACGGCGCGCGGCACACTGCGCGCCGCATACGACGTCCAGGGCGGTTGGACAGAGGACGAAACACAGGGGGCCTATGTCCTGGAAGCAGTGCTGGACGAAACGCCGCGGCAGGCGGGTGAGATGCGCACGGCGCATTTTGTTGTAACTGCGGCGGACGGCGATACGGTTTTGTATGAGCTGGATACGCAGAAATACATCGGCGGATAACGCCGCGGGCAAGGGGGAGACGAGATGGAAAGCAGGCCGGTGCGTCTGGGATGGCTGTCGCTGCTGCTGACGGTGATCATCCTGTGTCTGGCAACGCTCTCTGTGCTGAGCTTTTCCACCGCCCGGGCCGACCTTGCACTCGCGCAGAAGCAGGCGCGTCAGGCCCAAAGCGTTTATGCGCTGGAATGCGCGGGACAACAATGGCTGGCAGAGCTGGACGCAGCGCTGGCGCAGGCCGGAGGTACGGCGGAGCTGGATGCGCTGCTGCCGCATGGCACTGCCCGGGAAGGCCCCGGTGTGAGCGCCGTACTGGAGGGCGCGGACGGGCGTTCGCTTTCTGTTTTTGCGGAGTTGACAGCGGACGGCGGATACAGAGTGATACAATGGCAGCAGAGCGCCGAATGGGCGGGCGAGGCCGAGGCTCCTGCGCTGTTCGGTACACTGCGGGAAGGATAGGAGGAGACGCATGGACGTCAGGGAAACGCTCAGACAGGCCGTTGAAATGGGTGCGTCTGATATTTTTATTATCGCCGGACTGCCGCTTACCTATAAGGTGGACGGCCGCCAGAGGCGGATGGAAGCGCGGCTGATGCCTGCGGATACCGCCGCGGTCATCTCGGATATTTACACGCTGTGCGGACGCAGCCGCAGCCGAATCGAACGGGAGGATATGGACGACGATTTTTCCTTTTCGATTCCGGATCTCGGACGTTTCCGGGCGAATGTTCTGCATCAGCGCGGCAGCCTTGCAGCGGTCATTCGTGTGATACGTTTTGGCTTGCCGGAGCCGGAAAAGCTGAACATTCCGCCTGAGGTGCTTGCCTCGGCCAGGCTGATGAAAGGACTTGTCCTGGTGACGGGCTCGGCGGGCAGCGGCAAATCCACAACGCTGGCCTGCCTCATCAACGCCATCAACCAGACAAGAGAAGGGCACATCATCACAATGGAAGACCCCATTGAATACATCCATCGGCATGACAGATGTATCGTGACGCAGCGAGAGATCTCAACCGATTCTCCGAGCTATGTCAGCGCCCTTCGCAGTGCTTTGCGGGAGAGCCCGGACGTCATCCTGCTAGGCGAAATGCGGGACTATGAGACCATCGAGGTGGCCATGACCGCCGCGGAGACGGGGCAGCTGCTGTTCAGCACGCTGCACACCACAGGCGCTGCCAACACGGTGGACCGCATCATCGATGTGTTCCCGGCCGGGCAGCAGGCGCAGGTGCGCATGCAGCTCTCCATGGTGCTTCAGGCGGTCATCAGCCAGCAGCTTGTTCCCACGCTGGACGGCAAGCAGACCCCGGCGTTTGAGATCATGTATACGAACCCGGCCATCAAAAACCTGATCCGTGAGGCAAAGACGCACCAGATTGATTCCGCTATTCAAGCGGGTGCGGCACAGGGTATGTGTACCATGGACACAAGCCTGCTGCGCCTGGTGACGGAAAAGCGCGTCAGTAAAGAGACAGCCCTCACACACTGCATGCATTATGAGGCGATGGAAAAACGCCTTTCAGCAATGAGCTGAATCCAAATTGATTCGGAAGGGGGAGAGGAAAGTGCCTGAGCAAAGTAAAATGGAAATATCCCTGTTCAGCGGTATGACGATCCTGTGGAACGGTACGCCGATCCTGGAGCACAGCGCGCGGCTCAACAAGCCTTTGGAGCTTTTGGCGCTGCTTTTGCTGCGCGGCGATAAAAAGCTGACGAATGAGCAGTTGATGGACGGCCTGTGGGAGAGCGATGAAATCGAAAACCCGGCCGGCGCGTTGAAAAACGCGGCGTATTCGCTTCGCAAGTTTTTGCAGAAAGCGGATAAGGAAAAACGCTTTATCATCACAGAGAGCGGGCGTTACATTTGGAACCCGGAAATCTCCGTCACCACCGATGTGTGGGAATTCGAGCAGGAGGCGCGTCTTGCGGATCAACCGGGCACGCCGGCGGAGGAGCGTATCCCGCATGCGCGGCGAGCGCTGAAGCTGTATACCGGCGATCTTCTGCCCAGCCTGAGCATGCAGCAGTGGGTCATCCAATACAGCAGTTATCTGCGGCAGACCTATCTGCGTACCGTTAAAAATCTGGCTGCCACGCTCTGCGAACGCGGAGGCAGGGAGGATCTGGAGGAGACGCTGGATATCTGCAACCGTGCGGCGCTGCTGGAGCCGCTGCACGAGGAACTTTACCGCTACATCTTCAATACCATGCGCAGGTTGGATATGAAGCAGGCTGTGCTGAGCTATTATCCGGTGATCTCCAACCTGTTTTACGACGAGCTGGGCGAACGTCTTTCGCCCGAGCTGCGGGACATATATCTCTGGGCTTCCCAGGGAGCGAACCAGATGAAGGAAAATCTGCGCCAGATCCAGCAGGATTTGGGCGAGATTACGCGGGACGCCCGACCCATCCACGGCGCATACTACTGCGAGTATGAGATGTTCAAATCCGTGTACCAGATGGTCGCACGAAGCGCGGCACGTTCCAACAGTCATGTGCTGCTCATCCTTGTGACGTTTGAAGGAAAAAACGGCCAGACCGTGGCAAAACAGGAGATCGTGGACGCGATGGCGCGCGGCAAGGAAGTCATTCGGGAGTCTCTGCGCAAGGGCGATGTATTCAGCCGTTACAGCCGCAACCAGTACATCCTTATGTTGACGGTCACTTCGCCTGCCGACAGCGTTGTGGTGGAGAACCGCATCAAGGATGCTTTTAAGGAAGTGCGTCTGAGCGCGAAAATCGAGCTGCGTATGAAAGCGCAGGAGCTGGACCCGATCGTTTAGCGTATGCAACCGCTTCTTCCGGAAAACGGCGCTTGCGTTTTATGTGCGACGGGTGTAGAATCAAAACAGCCCCAGGAAAATAAAGGACGGAGGAACGATCACGATGCGTACACTCAACAGTGTTTCTGAATTCCAGACAGAGGCGGCCAACGCCGTTTTTACAAAGCAGCAGGCGATTTCCGCTACGTTGCAGCTCCTCACAAAAGAATGGAACGATCCCGGCAATACGCCTGAGGAAAAATCGGTTCTGGAAAATGCGATCCAGCGCGCCGAATTCCGCTACATCGATGCGACGAAGTCGGAGACGGACCGTATGCTGGACGCTATTGGCGTGGCGCGCTTTACTACGCAGGATATCGTAAACGCCATTCAGGCGATCGTATTCGATGCGGAGTGAGCCCCAACCTGAGAAACATTATCCCTGCTGAACAGAGCCCCGCCGGAAGGCGGGGCTTTTTGCATGCCCGGAAACGAGGAAAATCTCGCCGCATACTGGTTTGGCGTTTAGCCGGGGCATATAGCGCGCACACTATTTTTGTGTGGAAAAGGAGGGGATATGTTGGAAAAAAGGCTCATTGCAATGGCGGGCGCGTGTCTGCTTGCGTTCGCCGTAGTGGTTTGTGCTCTTGCAGCCGTGTCTACAAATCCGGCATATGCGGCTGCCGCCGTACAGCAGAGCAGTACCAGCGTCGTGCTGAGTGAAGGGCGCGGCAATATTTACGACTGCGGTTTTTTGCCGCTTACAGGGACGGTCTCGGAGCGCTATGCGTTGATTGAGCCAGGGAGGACGAGCTATCATACTTTGTTTGAGGCCATCCCGGCGGAACTGCGCACGCAGTTTTATGCAAGCATCCAGCGGGGCTCTCCGTTCCTGATGCCTGTCACAGGGGCGGCCGCAGCGCGTGCGCAGTATACGTTTGAAAAGCCTGTGCGGTACCAGCCTATGCCCATCGCCCAGCACCTCATTGGATATCTCGGAGCGTCCGGCCACGGTGTTTCAGGTGTGGAATATGCTTTTGATGATCTTTTGACAGGAGGCTCCACTTTGACGGAGGTGCGCTGCGCAATGAATGCGCGCGGGGGATTCATAGAATCAGATGCGCCGTACCTGGTGGAATCTCCCGGCACGGGGGCGGGTGTGATGCTCACGCTGGATTCAAGCATCCAGCGCGCCTGCGAAGCCGTAGGCATTGAAATGGTGGATAAGGGATGCATCGTTGTACTGGACGCGCCCACCGGGCGCGTGCGCGCCAGCGTGAGCCTGCCGCTGTACGACCCGGAAAATGTGGCCGCAAGCATCGCGCGCCAGGATACTTCACTGGTCAACCGCGCCCTCAGTGCATATAATGTGGGTTCGGTGTTCAAGCCGCTGCTGGCCGCGGCGGCGCTGGAGCAGGGAATCAGCGCGCAGGAGACGTATGAATGCACGGGATCCATCGAGGTGGGCGGCCATGTTTACCGCTGCGCCTATGGGCGGGGCCACGGGACGGTAGACATGAAAACCGCGCTGGAGCAAAGCTGTAACTGCTACTTTGTGCAGCTTGGGCTGCGCCTGGGCGCGCAGACGGTGTACGACATTACAAAAAGTGCGGGATTTGGGCAAAGCCAGCAGGTTGCGGGCGGTCTGCGGGCAGCCTCCGGGAACCTGCCGGACGCGGCGCAGCTGGAAGATCTGGGCCAGCTCGCATCTATCAGCTTCGGCCAGGGAGCGCTGACCGCCACGCCCGTACAGGTTGCCGCGATGATGAACCTGTTTGCAAACGGAGGGCGGTATGTGGAACCTGTGTTTGTGGAGGGAATTGTGGATGAATACACGCAGTCGGTAACGGAAAGCCTGTACCGCCCCGTCCAGCGGCAGGTGATGGACAAAGATGTGGCGGAGGTGATTCGGCAGATGCTTGTGGGCGTTGTTGAGGAAGGGCTGGGGCGAAAAGCCGCGCCCCGGGCCGGCGGTGCGGGGGGCAAGACGGGGACAGCGCAGACGGGCCGCTATCAGGAGGACGGAGAAGAAATTATGGACGCGTGGTTCGTGGGTTTTTACCCTGCGGAAGAACCTCGATATACCATCGCCGTTCTGCTGGACAGCGGCACACACGACAGCGACGACGCTGCGCAGGTGTTCGCCAAAGTAACGGATGCCCTGAGCTTTTTTCTTGCGCAGGAGTAAGCCGTCCGGGGCTTGACATTGCCCGGATTTGATTTATAATAATATGGTAAACGTGTAAAAACAGGTATTACGGCAGAGACTGGGCCAATGGGGTTCCGCACGGCTTACAGAAAGGGAACGCAGGGCTGAGACGTTCCCGCTTCGGACCCCACCGCCACCCGGATAGCCTCCCGTGATGAGCGGGACGTAGCTGCGGCGTTAACGCGGGGAAAGCGGCGTGCCTTTTGGTACGCAATTTGGGTGGTACCACGGATGCTGACAGGCCTTCGTCCCTGACACAGGGGCGAGGGCTATATTTTTTTACACGGCAGAACAAAAATGACATTTATTTTGTGAGGAGAATGAACCCGATGGAATGGACCGGCCTGAACGAGCTGCGCGAAAAATACCTTTCTTTCTTTGAAAGCAAAGGACACCTTCGTTTGGACAGCTTTCCCCTGGTGCCCAACAACGATAACAGCCTTTTGTTGATCAACTCCGGCATGGCGCCGATGAAAAAATGGTTCCTCGGCCAGGAGGAGCCGCCGCGCCACCGTGTCACCACCTGCCAGAAATGCATCCGCACGCCGGACATTGAGCGCGTGGGCATCACGGCGCGTCACGGCACGTTCTTTGAAATGCTGGGCAACTTCAGCTTTCAGGATTATTTCAAGCGCGAGGCTACCGCATGGGCGTGGGAATTCCTGACGAAGGTGCTGGAGATTCCCGCCGAGCTTCTGTACGTCTCGGTGTATGAGGACGACGACGAGGCCTACGATATTTGGACAAAGGAAGTGGGGATCGACCCGTCCCACATGGTGCGCTTCGGCAAGGAGGACAATTTCTGGGAGCACGGCTCCGGCCCCTGCGGCCCCTGCAGCGAGATCTATTTTGACCGCGGCCCCGAGCACGGCTGCGGCAAGCCGGATTGCAAGGTGGGATGTGACTGCGACCGTTATATGGAGGTCTGGAATCTGGTGTTCAGCCAGTTTGATTCAGACGGCAAGGGCACATATACGCGCCTGGAGCGCCCCAACATTGATACGGGCATGGGCCTGGAGCGCCTGGCCTGCGTGATGCAGGGCGTGGGAAACCTGTTCGAGGTGGATACCGTTCACAATATCCTGAACCATGTGGAGCGCATTACGGGTAAGACCTACGGCCGCGACCATGCGACGGACGTTTCCATCCGTGTCATCACCGATCACATCCGTTCCACCGTGTTTATGGTGAGCGACGGTATCCTGCCCTCCAACGAGGGCCGTGGCTACGTGCTGCGCCGCTTGCTGCGCCGGGCCGCACGCCATGGCCGTATGCTGGGGGTTACGCGCCCGTTCCTGGCCGAGCTGTGCGATACCGTCATCCGCGAAAACGGCGGAGCCTACCCCGAGCTGGTGGAGCATGCTGATTATATCAAAAAGACCATATCCGCAGAGGAGGAGCGCTTCTCCCGCACCATCGACCAGGGCCTGAATATCCTGTCGAATCTCATCGACAACATCGAAAAGGCCGCTGCCGAGGGCAAGCGCCGCGTGCTGGCGGGCATTGATGCGTTCAAGCTGAACGATACGTTCGGCTTTCCGCTGGATCTTACCAAGGAGATCGCTGCTGAGAACGGCATTGAGGTGGATGAGGACAGCTTCCGTACCGAGATGCAAAAGCAGCGGGAAAAGGCACGCAAGGACCGTCTGAGCCGTGACATTTCCGGTTGGACGGCGGATCTGTTCGGCGCGCTGGACGCTTCGGCCACAGAATTTCTGGGTTACGGCACGCTGGAGGCTGAGGCCAAAATCGTGGCGCTGTCCGACGGCGATGAGCTGACGGATGCCGTGTCCACGGACGACGGTGCGAAGGAGGGCGTTCTGGTGGTGCTGGACCGCACGCCTTTCTATGCCGAGAGCGGCGGTCAGGTAGCCGATACCGGCGTGATTGCAACGGCGGGCGGCGCGCATCTGGCGGTGACGGCCTGTAAAAAGACGCCGAAGGGTTATTATGTGCATACCTGTACGCTGCTGGACGGCGTGGTGCAGGCAGGCGATAAGGTCATCGCTTCTGTGGAGCGCGACCGCCGCCATGCGATCATGCGCAACCATACAGGTGCGCATCTGCTGCAAAAAGCTCTGCGAGAAGTGCTGGGCGCTCATGTGCATCAGGCCGGCTCGTATGAGGACGACGAGCGTGTGCGCTTCGATTTCACGCACTTCAACGCTGTAACGCCCCAGGAGCTGGCTGAGGTGGAGCGGATCGTCAACGCCAAAATCTTCGAGGCGCTGCCCGTACACATCAAGGTGATGCCCCTCAAGGAGGCCAAGGAGCTGGGCGCTATGGCGCTGTTCGGAGAAAAATACGGCGATATCGTGCGCGTTGTGGATGTGGAGGGCTTTTCTACGGAATTCTGCGGCGGTACGCACGTTTCCAATACGGCCGAACTGGGCTGCTTCAAGATTTTGTCCGAATCCAGCGTGGCGGCGGGTATCCGGCGCATCGAAGGCACAACAGGCTACGGCGTGCTGCGCCTGCTGGATGAAAAATCCGATATGCTCAACCAGACGGCGGGCGCGCTGAAGGTAAGCAATATCCACGACCTGCCCGCCCGCGCGGCTGCGCTCACCGCAGAACTGAGATCCGTGCAGAAGGAACTGGACGACCTTAAGCAGAGGCAGACGGCCATGAAGGCCAGCGGTTTGTTTGAGGATGCCAAGGACGTGGACGGCATAAAGATCTTCACGATGTATCTGACGGGGACTGCGACAGATGCGCTGCGCAAGCTGTGCGACAATGCACGGGACAAAGCGCCCGCGTCTGTTACTGCGGTGATCGGCGAAGCCGAGGGCAAGACAACGTTGGCTGTGGCTGTCGGCAAGGAGGCGCAGGCGCGCGGCCTTGCGGCGGGCAAGCTGGTGAAGGAAATCGCGGCTGTGGCCGGCGGCAACGGAGGCGGCAAGCCCGATTTCGCGATGGCGGGCATCAAGGACACCTCCCGCATCGACGACGCGCTGAACGCGGTGCCGGGCATCGTCAAGGCTGCCCTGGTCTGAACGGGCCGTTCGTTAAAAGAAAAAGACGCGCGCCCCATTCTGGGGCGCGGCGTTCTTTGGGAAAACAGAACACAGAAGGAGGGAGCGTTCATGCAGGACTGCTTATTTTGCAAGATGGCGGCGGGGGATATCCCTGTCAGCAAGGTGTATGAAGATGACACCGTGCTTGCGTTTCATGATATCGATCCGCAGGCACCGGTGCATTTTCTCGTGATCCCCAAAACACACATCGCTTCGCCTGGCGGCATTACGCCGGAGAACAGCGCTGTGGTAGCGCATATCTTTGAGGTGATTGCCCGGCTGGCCGAAGACCTGGAGCTTGGAAACGGATACCGCGTTGTGACGAACTGTGGCAGGGACGGCGGACAGAGCGTGCCGCATCTGCATTTTCATGTGTTGGCAAAGCGCAGCCTGGCATGGCCGCCGGGTTGAGTGACGCGCGCCGATCATAAAAAAGGAGAATGAATTATGCGTAAAACTTATACGCTGAATGTTGCCGGCGTTACGCGGGAGCTGCCGCTGTGCCCGGTGAATGAAAAGCTGGACATTGCCGCGTTTGTGATGTTCAGTGATGTGGAGCTTACTGTGGCCTGCGCCGAAGCGCTGCTGAAAAAAGTGCCGGAGTTTGATATTATCGTTACGGCCGAAGCGAAAGGTATCCCGCTGGCCTACGAGATGAGCCGCCAGAGCGGCAAACGTTATATCCCGGCCCGGAAAGGCCCCAAGCTTTACATGGAGGAACCTGTTGTGGTGGAGGATGTTTCCATTACGACCGAGGCCGTGCAGAAGCTCGTCATCGACCGTAAGGATCTGGATTCCATGGATGGAAAACGCATCCTCATCGTGGATGATGTGATCAGCACCGGCGGCAGCCTGCATGCACTGGAAACGCTTGTAAACAAGAGCAAGGGCACGGTTGTGGCGCGCGCGGCTGTGCTGGCGGAAGGCGACGCGGCAGACCGTAAGGATATCATTTATCTGGAGCCGCTGCCCCTGTTTTTCAAATAGTCCCGTATGAAAAGGCCGCTTGCCTGCGCCGGGTTTCTATATCTTGTAATACAACTGCTTGCAGCCTTTCTGCCGCCAGCGGCTTTTGGGCCGCTGGCGGCCGTTTTTCTTGCGGCCGTTTTTCCAGCCTGGAAATTGGGCGGACGGTTCCGCACTCACGCCGTGCTGGCATGCACCGTTACGGGCGCGGCGCTGCTGCTGCGCATGGCGGCGTTTACATGGATGATGGCTCCCATTCAGGCGCGCGCCGGAACACAGGCGGAGATCCACGCAGCGGTTGTGGAAACGTCGCCGGGCTTTCTTGAGGATACCGTTCGGGCCGGTGTTCTTGTGGACGAAGTGAACGGCATGGCTGTGCGCCCTTTTCGGGTGTATTTTCTTTCTCTGCCGCAGGCTTTGCCGGGCGAATGCTTTTCTGCGCGCGTGGAGTTCGCGGAACTGGAAGAAAACGAATATACATACGGCAATTACGCAGACGGCATTTTTCTGGCGGGAGAATATCTGGACGGCTTTTTGCCACAGGGGGAGAGCGGTGCGCTTTGGGCTCGGGCGAAACGGGTGCAGGCGGCGTTGAGCATGGCGCTGCGCAAAGTTCTGGCACAGCCTTATGCGGGAGCAGCCGCGGCAATGACGGCAGGCGACCGTGCGCTTTTGACGGATGAGGTGAAGGACGCGTTCCGGGGCGCAGGGCTGTCCCATGTGCTGGTGGTGTCCGGTCTGCATCTGTCCGCAGTGGGCGGGCTCGTTTATGCGGCGGTGCGGCGTATGGGGCGGCGCAGGCTGGCCTGCGCCTGCGCCATGTTTTCCTCTCTGGCTTTTATGTGCCTCACGGGTTTTACACCCTCTGTTGTGCGCGCGGGTACGGCAATGCTGCTGCTCTACGGGGGCGCTCTGTTTAACAGGAAAAGCGACGCGCTCACTTCGCTGGGCCTAGCGGCACTGCTTTTGTGCCTGCAGAACCCATATGCTGCCGTGGATGTAAGCCTGCTCCTTTCGTTCTCGGCCACGTTGGGGGTGCTTTGGGTGACGGCGGCGCACAGGCGCTGGCGCGCCGGCAGCGCGGCGCAGGGAAAAAACGCAGCACGGCTGGTCTGGAAGCTGCTGTGGACTGCCGCGGTGCCGGCCGCGACGTCTCTGACCACGCTTCCCGTGCTCATTGCCATCGGCGGAGGAGTTTCTTTGCTTTCCGTTGTAAGCAATCTGCTTGCAGTGCCTGTTATGCCGGCTGTCGTGGGCCTCGGTTTTGCAGCGGCGCTGTGTTCGGGCGTGCCCTGGCTCGGTTTTCTGGCAAAGCTGACGGGTCTGGGCTGCGCGCTGCTTTTGCGCTGGATGCTGGCCGTGGCGGAATGGACGGCGTCCGTGCCGTATGCGTTTCTGCATGTGAGCGGGGCCTTTGCCATGTGCGCGGCTCTTTTGCTTTGTGCGCTTGGCTGGGCAGCCTGGCGTCTGCATGTCCCTGTACGGCGGGCGGTGCCCGCTTGTCTGGCGTTTGTAATGCTGTCAGGCTTGGCATACGCGGCGGCGGATAGCGGCGTTGTGCGCATGGAGCTTGCAGGCAGTGCGGCCAATCCGCCTCTGGTGGTAATGCAGGGGCTTAAAACTGCGGTCCTGTTCCGTGGCCCGGAAGCAAATGCGGACGATGTGCGGGAGGTGTTGGAACAATACAACCGTACGCAGGTGGATCTGCTGGTGGATCTGCGCATGGAGGGTGATACGGCTGCACTGGCACAAAAACTGCATGCGCAGGATGCTTTGAGTGCACAGAACAGCATCATAAACAGTACCATTCTCGCACCGTTCCATGATATAATCATTTATGTAAAGCATCAGGCGAAGGGGAATTTTGCCTGTGTTGAGGTGTGCGGATACCGCGTGGGGATCGCCAGCGGCAGTGTGGAGTTTTCTTCTTATCCGCCTTTTGACATTTACGTTGCGGGCACAGGACGGCCGGATGGGCTGGCGTGCACGCATCTGATCCTGCCCCGGACAGGGTATCGATGGCTTGAGGATGCGCCCCGGGCACAGTTCCACGGCCCTGCGGATATCTGTCTGCGCGCGGGAGCGTCTGTAACGATCAAAGAGGGGAACAAATGGTTTTAAACGAGCAGAATCTTAAAAAAGCGCTGGAACAGCCGCTGCGGCACGGCGTTTATTATTACTATTCCACTGAGGAATATCTTGTGCGGAGCTACGCCGCAAAAACGCTGGCCCTGCTGGCAAAGCAGGAGGACGATGCGGAGGTAACGCGTGTTGAAGGCCCTGCTCCGTCTATTGAGGAAGCCGTGGCTGCTGCGGGCACCATATCATTTTTCGGTACAAAACGCATCGTTGAACTGCCGATGCTGGAGCCGTCCGCGATGAACGAGGCGGATGTGGGGGCGCTTTGCGACTTGATGCAAAGTCTGGAAAACGCAGTGCTTGTGATGAGCACAGTGTTTAAAGACGACAAGGCGAAGCTCTCCAAAAAGGCCAAACAGCTGATCGGCGCAGCGGAGAAGGCCGGGCTGACGGCAGAACTTGTAAAGCCCGGGCCTCAGGACGCAAAGCGGTTTGCTGTGGAAAAAGCCCGGGAGCTGGGAGCGGTTTTGTCCCCGGGCGCTGCGTCTGAGCTGGTGGAACGCTGTGGGACAGACCTGTTTGCGTTGGAGAGCGAGCTGAGCAAGCTGGCGGCTGTGGCTGATTATGGAGAGATCACGCCTGAATTGATCGCACAAATGGGCACCCAGAGCATCGAAGCGGATGTGTTTGAAATGGTGCGTCTTGTCACGGCGCGCAATAAAACACGGGCGATGGCCAAGCTGTCTCAGCTGTTGGAACTGCAAAATGAGCCCATTGCCATTGCGGCGGCGCTGTCCGGCTCGTTTGTAGATATGTACCGTGTGAAGTGCGGCGCAGCGGCACATCGTAATTATGCGGCCGTGCACAAGGATTTTTCATACCGGGGAAGCGATTACCGCCTGCGCAAATCCGGTGAGACGGCGTCCCATTATTCCCGCGCCCAGCTGGAGCACATCCTCAGTGTGCTGCTGGGGCTGGATGCCGCGTTGAAATCATCTGCCGCAGACGGAACGGTGCTGCTGCAGACGGCTCTTTGCGAAGTGATGCAGATCGGAGAACGGCGATGAAGAAGCTGCGCGTGGAAGAAGTGATCGTCGTAGAAGGCAAGTACGACGCGGCGAAGCTGGCGGATTTGGTGGATGGGCTCATTCTTACGACGAATGGATTTTCGGTCTTTAAAAATGCGGAGACAAAGCGTCTGCTTGTAGAACTGGGCAAAAAGCGGGGCATTATCGTTTTGACGGATTCCGATGACGCCGGGTTCCGCATCCGCAATTATATCAATAAGCTGGCGCAGGGCATATGTGTGAAAAATGCATATGTTCCGGCCATCGCAGGGAAAGAGCGGCGTAAAGCTCAGCCTTCGAAAGAAGGCGTGCTGGGCGTGGAGGGTGTGCCGTCCGAAGCGATACTGCGCGCACTGCAGACCGCGGGCGCGCGGGAAAAGGCGAAGCGCGCAGGGCGCGCCATCACCTATACCGACCTGTACGAGCTGGGTCTTTCCGGCACAGAGGGAAGCGCGGGCGTGCGGCGCGCCTGGCTGCAAAGCCTTGGCCTGCCGCCGCGCCTTTCCAAAAAAGCGCTGTGCGAGGTGCTCAACAGTCTGTACACTTATGAGGAATTCGTACAGACCGTGCCGGGAAACAGTGCTTCGTTGATATAAGCTGTGCAAAAAGCCGCCCTGTCCGCAAGTTGCTTCTGTGCGTTGCGGACGGAGCGGCTTTTGGTTTTTTTTAAAACATGGGGCGTGAACAGCGGAGATGGCGATACGGAACGCTTTATTTAAGCGTTCCGTCCAGGACCTGCGCATAATACCAGGGCCGGGAAGCATACAGCGTTTTGCCGGAGAGCGCCGCGCACGATCCATCCGGCAACGCGGGAAAGTGAAGGCTGTACGCGCACAGAGCCTGATATTTGAGCTTCAGTTCCCGGTTGGCCGCGTTGTTCCCGTATTTGCCGTCCCCAAGGATAGGGCAGCCGATGGAGGCCAAATGCGCGCGTATCTGATGTGTGCGCCCCGTGACGAGTTCAACCTCCAACAAAGCCAGCCGTCCGCTGACAGCCAGCGTTTTATATTTTGTCACAATATCTTTTGCTCCGGGCGCGGATGTGTCCAGAATACGCACACGCGCCTGTCGGGCGTCCTTTTGCAGATAGCCGCGCAGTGTTGCTGCCGCAGGCGAGGGGTGTCCAAAGGTGACGCAAAGGTACTTTTTTTCGATCATACGCTCTTTTACAAGGTGCAGCAGAAGCGCTTCAGCCTGCTGCGTCTTGGCAATGAGCACAAGACCGGACGTGCCGGTATCGAGCCGATGGCAGAGGCACGGAGTCCAGCCGCGTTCCGGCGCATATTCGCCTTTGTGATACAGGTACAGGAGCGCGCGGTTGATGAGGGTGTCGGCAGTGCGTCCGTCTTCATCCGTTACAGGAAGTCCGGCGGGCTTGTCGGCAACCAGGACGTCGCTGTCTTCATAAACGGCGCACAGCTCCGGCCTTGCGGAAAGAAATAACGGGCCGTCCGGCTTATCCAGAAGCAGATCCGGCAAAAAAACACGCACAGTGCTGCCGCGTGGCAGGCGTGCAGAGAGCGGAAGCTTTTTTCCATCCACCTTGATTTTGTTTTCACGCAGATACTTGTGCAGCCTGCCGGGGGAAAGCTGAGGATACTGCGCAAGCAGCGCGGAGTCCAAACGGGGCATGGAAGCATCGGTGATGACAAATTCGCGCATATTGGGTTTTCCCTTCTGACGGCGAAAGGCATGCCGCACGGGCATGCCTTTCGCTTTGCTTTATGGTGCTGCTGACGGGAATCGAACCCGTATGGTGTTGCCACCGAGGGATTTTAAGTCCCTTGCGTCTGCCGATTTCGCCACAGCAGCAAACAGGCGGCTGGTTCGGCCGCTTTCTTATCATACAATAAATTCCGCCCGCATGTCAACGGCCATATAAAAAGCGTGGGCATATTCGTAAGAAAAAACTTTACATCGGCAAAGCGCTCACTTATAATATTTTTATGCCGCGCGCGTCCGTGCGGCTTCGGCGGCTTTTGGGCCTTTTCAACCGGCATATCCGGCATGTTTGAAGGCAGAATGCCCGCCTTGCAGTAAAGAGGGGATCGTATATGTTTATTCATGAAATGTTTCAGCAAAAGCCCTGTGTTTTTTCCGTTGAGGTGTTTCCGCCCAAAAAGGCAGGGGCCGCGGAGGAAACGCTTTATCCGGTGCTGCGAGAGCTGTGTACGCTTGGGCCGGATTACATCAGCGTTACTTATGGCGCGGGCGGAGGCACGGCCGGACAGTCGACTGCAAAGATTGCGTCGTATATCAAAAACGGGCTGCATGTGGAGGCTCTGGCGCATCTGACATGTGTAAACTCCACGCGTGTGCAGGTGGAGGAAACACTTACCCGGCTGCGCGAGGACAACGTGGAAAACGTTCTTGCCCTGCGCGGGGATATCAACCCGGATCTGCCGCGCCGGATGGATTTCCTGCATGCGAGCGACCTTGCAAAAGCCATTGCGCAGACCGGCGGCTTCGGCGTGGCAGGTGCGTGCTATCCTGAGGGGCACGTGGAAAGTCCGTCGCTGAAAGCGGATGTAGAGAGCCTGCGCTACAAGGCGGAAGCGGGCGTTTCCCATCTTATCACACAGTTGTTCTTTGACAATGTCAGCTATTACCGATTTTTGAATATGGCGCGCAAGGCGGGAATTTCTCTGCCCGTGCAGGCTGGTATTATGCCCATCGTGAGCAAAAGGCAGATCGAGCGCACCGTGGCGCTCAGCTCCGCCAGCCTGCCGCCGCAGTTTACTAAAATGATCAGCCGGTATGACCACGACGAACAGGCCCTGTTCGACGCAGGCATTGAATACGCGGTCACACAGATCCGCGACCTGATCACAGGCGGGGCGGATGGAATCCATTTATATGCAATGAATAACGCACGGGTGGCGCGTCTTGTATATGAGGGAATCCGCGATCTGCTGCCGGAAAGGACATGAGGATGGAGCTTGCACTGCCCGAGCGGTTTAATACCCGGCAGGCGCTGCGGTATTTGGGCATCAGCACAGAAGAGCCGGACAGCGCGACGCGGGCTCTGCTGCGGCGTGCGGAGAGGACGCTGCGCGCAGCAGCCGGGCCGCGCGCAGTGGCGGTGCGCGCAGCGCGGGATGATATTTCTCCTTATTTGCAGGGAAACGATATCCTGCGGCATCTGGAAGGGTGCGGGAGCTGTGTGCTCCTGGCATGTACACTGGGCGCCGGAGTAGATGCGGCCCTGCGTGCTGCGGGCGCGTCCGATATGGCGTATGCTGTGGTGTTGGACGCGCTGGCTTCTGTGGCGGTGGAGCAGACGGCCGATGCCGCTGAACAGACGCTGCGCAATGAGGAACGGGAGGAAGGGCAGTTTTTGACGGGGCGTTTTTCTCCTGGATACGGCGATTATCCCATCGCCGTGCAGAACGATCTGCTGCGTTTGCTGGATGCACCGCGAAAAATCGGCCTGTGCGCCACTCCGGCGCATCTGCTGACGCCGCGCAAGAGCGTTACGGCTGTTTTGGGCGTGGCCGGTCATCCGGTGACGGGCCGTCGTGCGGGCTGCGCAAACTGTGCGCTGCGTGAACGTTGCGCTTACCGTAAGGAGGGGAAGACCTGTGAATAAAATATTTGACGGGAAACGCTATTGGCTGTTGGACGGCGCGATGGGGACGATGCTCCAGAAAAGCGGCCTCAAGCTGGGGGAAAGGCCGGATCTGCTTTCCATCACACATCCTGATGTAGTAGAGCGCATCAATCGGGCATATGTGGAGGTCGGCAGTGATTTGATTTGCGCCAATACGTTTGGGTCCAACGCGAAAAAGCTGGCCGGCTGCGGCTATACGGTGGAAGAAGTGGTCGCCGCAGGCATTGGGACGGCAAAACGTGCTGCGGCCGGAACCGCGGCGCGTGTGATGCTGGACGTTGGCCCCATAGGCGAACTTCTGGAGCCCGCAGGCGTGCTGAAATTTGAAGAAGCGTACGAGATTTACAAGGAAGTTGTCCTGGCGGGCTGGCGTGCCGGAGCGGATCTGGTGAAATTCGCCACAATGACAGACTTGTATGAGATAAAAGCAGCGGTTTTGGCGGCAAAAGAAAACACACCTCTTCCGGTGCTTGTTTCCATGACGTTTGAGGAAAACGGCCGCGCGTTCACAGGCTGCACCGTGGAGTCTTTCGCGATCACCGCGGAGGGGCTCGGGGTGGACGGCGTGGGCATCAACTGCTCATTGGGTCCGGCGGAGATCTATCCAATGGCGCAGCGGCTGTGCGCCGCAACCAGCCTGCCGGTGTTCATCAAACCAAATGCGGGCCTGCCGGACCCGGCCACCGGAAGGTACAGCATCGGCCCGAAGGAATTTTGTGATGAACTGGAGCGCTTCAAGGCGTTGGGAATTTCGGCGGTAGGAGGGTGCTGCGGTACTACGCCCGAATATCTGGCGCTGCTCGCCAAGGCTTTTAAGCAGGACACGCCTGTGCACCGGGAGCCTGTGCGGCGCAGTGCCGTGTGCACTCCGACACGCACTGTGGAAATCGACACTGTACGTGTGATAGGCGAACGGATCAATCCCACGGGAAAAAAGCGTTTTAAAGAGGCGCTTCGGGACGGAGATATGGATTATATCCTTTCCCAAGCGGTGGAACAGGCGGGCGCGGGCGCGGATATCCTGGACGTAAATGTGGGCCTGCCGGAAATTGATGAACAGGAAATGATGATCCGTGCTGTAAAGGCTGTGCAGAGCGTGTGCGATCTGCCGCTGCAGCTCGATTCCACCCGCGCGGATGTTCTGGAAGCGGGGCTTCGGGTATACAACGGCAAGCCTATCGTCAACTCGGTAAACGGGGAACAGGCGGTGCTGGACCGTCTGCTTCCCATCTGCAAAAAATACGGAGCTGCGGTCGTAGGCTTGACGCTGGATGAAAACGGTATCCCGGCGCTGGCGGAGCAGCGGTTTGCACTGGCGCAAAAAATCGTGGCCGCGGCCGAAGCCGCAGGCATCCCGCGGGAAGACGTATATATCGACTGCCTTACTCTTACGGCCAGCGCCCAGCAGGAAGCGGTGCGGGAGACTCTGAAAGCCGTACGCATGGTGAAAGAGCGTTTGGGCGTTAAAACGGTACTGGGTGTTTCCAACATTTCTTTTGGGCTGCCCTGCCGGGAACAGGTGAACACCAGCTTCCTCACACTGGCAATGGCACACGGCCTGGATCTGCCGATCATCAATCCCAACGCAGAGGCAATGATGGCGGCGGTGGCCAGCTTCAAGGTGCTGTACAATATCGACAGGGACTCTAGGGAGTATCTGGCCCGTTACGCCGGACAGGCAGCGGTGCAGCCTGCGGCACAACAGACTGTTACTCTGTACGACGCGGTGCTTCAGGGACTGAAAGCGGCTGCGGCGCAGGCGGCACGCACCGCATTACAGGCGAAAAGCCCGGAGGAGCTTGTCAATGAGGTGCTCATTCCGGCGTTGGACACGGTGGGCGCCGGTTTTGAAAAGGGCGTATTGTTCCTGCCGCAGCTTCTGCAGTCCGCAGGCGCGGCGCAGGCGGCGTTTGAAGTCGTAAAGGATGCGATCGCGGCGTCGGGAAAAAAGAGCGGCGGCAAAGGGAAAATTATTGTGGCGACCGTAAAAGGCGACATTCATGATATTGGAAAGAATATCGTTAAAACGCTTTTGGAAAATTACGGCTATGACGTGCTGGACCTGGGGCGCGACGTGCCTGCGGAAACCGTGGTAAAAGCAGCGCAGGAGCATGGCGTACGATTGGTGGGCCTCAGTGCGCTGATGACTACCACGCTGGGCAGTATGGAAGAAACCATCTGTGCGCTGCGCAGGGCCGGGCTTTCCTGCCAGGTGATGGTGGGCGGCGCGGTGCTTACACCGGAATATGCAATGCACATCGGCGCAGATTACTATGCAAAAGACGCGAAACAGTCTGTGGATATCGCCCGGGAGGTTTTGGGGTGATGCAGTGTGAATAGAGGTCTGCGGCAGCTTACGGAGCGGGTATTTTATTTGCCGCATGAAGAACCGGCGGATCGTCCTGTGCTGGGGTATATCCGGGGAGAGCGGTACTCCCTTGCCGTGGATGCGGGAAATTCCCGCCGTCATGTGGAAAAATTTTATGCGGCGCTGGACGCCGCGGAGCTTCGGCGGCCGGATTTTACGGTGCTGACCCACTGGCATTGGGACCATACGTTTGGCCTTCATGCGGTGGACGGCGCGGCCATCGCGTGCGAGGCCACGAACGAAATGCTATGCAGGGCTTCACGCTGGAAGTGGAGCGAAGAAGCCATGCGGGAACGCCTGCGGACGGGTGAAGAAATTGAATTCTGTGACAAGCATATCCGTGCCGAATATCCCGACAGGAAAGAAATCAGCGTCGTACCGGCCAGCCTTGTGTTTCATGGACGCCTGTCCATTGATTTGGGCGGTGTACACTGTGTGCTGCTGCAAACCGAAGCGCCCCATGAAAGAGATTGCGTTCTGGTGCATGTGCCGGAACAGGGGATTTTATTTGCCGGGGATGCGGACTGCGGGGATTTTTACAGCCTTGACGGCGGTTATGATAAAGCACGGCTGAAGCGTTACCTTGCGTCGGTGGAAGCAATGGAGTTCAAGCTGTATGTGCCGGGCCACGGCGCGCCGGAGCGGAAAGCGGAGACGCTTGCCGCTCTGCGCGCGGAATTGGAAAGTTTGGAAGGCTGATACGCACCCATCGAAAAATAAGCGCGGCGTCTCATTAGCAACACACTCATAAGGAAGTAATGGTATCTTGCAGGACAGCATGGCAAATTGCTATGCTGTCCTGCTTTTTCTTTCTCGTTCAATGGTTTGCCTGTCCTCGTCCTGTTTCAGTTCCCCGACGAAGTTCCAAATAATCTGGATTTTTTGCCGCCGGTGGCCGCTGGACTTGTCCAGCGCATGGACGATAATCTTTTTCACAAACTCGTTGACAATCGTGGGCGTGAGTTCGGTAATCCCTACATACTTCCGAATGACCGCCGCAAAACTGTCAAAATCCGCTTTGTCCTGCTCGTAGGTGCTTACCATTTCCCAGCCTACCCGGACTTTCTCCGTCAGTTCTTTCTGCTCCGCTTCATACTCGGCGGACAACTTCAAAAACCGTTCGTGGGAAATTACGCCGGATATATCGTCCTCGTAGATACGCTTGAAAATCCGATCAAGTTCCGCTATCCGTTTCTCGGCTTGGGAGATTTCCCGCTTGCGCTTTTTCGTTGTTTTTTCCGCTTCTTCAAACCGCTGTTCATATACCGCCTTTTGAAAACTCATAATGTCCTCAAAGAACATGGCGGTTACATCGAATATCCGGCGCAGCATAAACCGTTTCAGCGTCTCCTCGCGGATAAAGTGCATGGTGCAATCTCCCGGATTGCTTTTGTACCTCGCGCAGCGGTAGCAATCCTGCTCCGGGGTCATGTTCTTGCCCGTAGCAAAATGCAGTTTGCTGCCGCAGTCGGCGCAGTAAAGCAAGTCGGAGAATAACCCTTGCCGTTCCGTTTGTTTAGCGGGGCGGCGTTTATTTGCCCGGAGTTCCTGTACTCGCTCAAACACATTGCGGTTAACAATGGCGGGTTGTGTGTCGGGGAAGATACGATAATTCTCCAGGGCGTTTTGCAGACGCTTTTTCAGTTTGTGGGACTTGGAGTAGGTTTTGAAGTTCACCGTACATCCCATATATTCGGGGCGTTCCAAAATCCCCCGTATGGTTTCCACAGACCAGCGGTAAAGATTGTCCGGCATAGGCTTGCCGTCCCGTTTTGCATAGTACGCGTTGACAGTCAAAACCTTGTCGGCGGTTAAAACCTTTGCAATCTGCATCAGCCCTTTCCTCGCAACGCACAAGTCAAAAATTCGCTTGACGATCTCGGCGGCTTCCTCGTCCACAATCCACTTTTTCTTGTCGGTGGGGTCTTTCACATACCCATAGGGCGGGTTGCTGCAAAGATATTCCCCGGCGTTGCCCTTTGCCCGCATGATGGCGCGGATTTTCTTGCTGGTATCGCGGGCATAGAAATTGTTAAACAGATTGCGGAACGGGGTAAAATCGTTGTCGCCCTTATCGCTGTCTACACCGTCGTTGATGGCGATATACCGTATATCGCGCTCAGCAAAGAAACTCTCGGTGTAGTAGCCGACTTTTAGATAGTCCCGCCCCATGCGGGATATACCCTTGACGATAACCATTTTGACCTTTCCCGCTTCCGCAAGGCGTATCATCTCATTCCAGCCGGGTCTATCGAAAGTTACTCCGGATATGCCGTCGTCGATGAAAAAGGTTAGGTTGGGAAAACCGTTGTTCGTTGCATACTTGAGCAAGATTTTCTTTTGGTTGGCTATGCTGTTGCTTTCTCCGTCCAAAGCGGCCTCTTGTGATAAACGGGCATACAAAGCGGTGATGTTGTCAGGATATGTATTCATGGTTCATTCCTCCTGTAATGAACGCCCGACAAACAGGTTGCTAACGCTATTATAACGCTCCTTGATTTTCTTGTCAGCAGGCGTTTCGCTGGTTTCCGCTTTGATGAGGCGTGTCATCTTGTCGTAGAGCAGTTCGGAGCCGCCGCAGGAAGTTTCGACTTCAAAGACCGTCCCGCTGATTTGATAGCATACGATTTCGTTCAATGGATTGCCCGTATGAGGCAATACATCGCTATGTTCTGCTTCTCGCTTCTTTTCCATTCCTTTCCCGTCCTTTCCTTGTTTCGAGTAGGGAGCAAGCACAGCAAATGAGTACCCATTTGCAATTTTGGGCTTGTTGGGAAAATCCCAATCCCTTGTGTGTTCCCTCACTCAATATCCCGTTTGAAAGGCGGTTTTTGTTGCGTGTTTATCGTTGTGTAGTGCAGTTTTTCAGCAATCCGATTCTTGGCTTTGCTAAACAGGTTGTTTGTAAATGGCGATATTCCATGATATAATTTTAATAATACGGGGTAAAAGAGGTGATCTCATATGGATTCGGTTCTCTCAAGGTTGCGGCTTGAGATTCAAAACATTTTCCGTACAGAAAGCGGCAATCAAGCAAAGGTTTCTTTTATGACAGCATATCGGTTTACCGAAGCAAAAATCAATATGCCACAGACGGAAAAGCCATATCTGTATCTTGTCCTTGATGGGACGCTCCGGCTTTATACGCCGTCGGGAATCATGGACTATATGCCCGGACAATACTCCATATCCAAAATAGACACGCCATTGTACGGTACAATTTTATCCCTTTCAGAACAGAATGATTTTTTAGCAATCGCATTGGAACTGACAAGTCATGAGGTGATTGCTGCCGTACTGGATTTGGACAACACATTGGCTGAAAGGATTGTGAAAGAGGCCATTCCAGAGCAAGAAATGTCTTTGGCTGATGATGCCGTTATAGAATCTGTTTATCGGCTTCTCGTTACAATGCAAAAGCCGCTCGCATCTGATTACATACGCAGGAATATCATGCGTGAAGTCATCTATTATATCCTTTGCGGCTCATGTGGCAAACAGTTCCTGCAAGCCATTACAAATATACAGAACGTCGATGAAATCTACGAAGCAAATAGTTGGATTAAAGAGAATTTCCGCAGTTCGTTTACCGTAGAGAGTTTGGCGGAACAGCAAAATATGAGCGTTTCATTGTTTCATCAAAAATTCAAGAGCGCAGTGGGAATGGGGCCTCTGCAATGCCAGAAGAGGTTACGTTTGACTGAAGCGCGGCGGCTGATGTTAGACGATGGCCGGAATGTAACAGAGGCCTCGTTGGAAGTCGGATATGAGAGTGTGTCGCAATTTATCCGCGATTATAAGAAAATGTTTGGAACCGCGCCTAAAGAAGATATTTCTCACTTCAAGGAGCCGTTAAAGAAATAGGATATTTTTTCAGAGGAACAGGCAAGCCAAATGCCTGTTCTTTTTGTTATGATACGACATAGGAAGCACATTGCTATTTCCTTAAGAAGTTATCTGAAAGCGAGGTATTTACAATGATTTTAACAGACGAATTGTGCGACAAACTATGCGCTGCCGCAAAGGAGAAAAGCAGGGAGATCGGCATTGACATCAGTTTTGCCATTAGCGATGAAAATGGGCTGCCGCGCGTTTACCGCAGATATGGTGAAGCATTGGTATTAAGCATTACACTTGTTCCCGGCAAGGCTTATACCGCCGCCGTTACCCAATGCAAAACAAAAGATGTTGCCGAAGCCGCCGCGGAGGGCGCTTCCCTTATGGCAATTCAGACAAATGATCCCCGCATTACGCTCGTAGCTGGTGGGTATCCGCTGTTTGCAGATGGAAAAATCGCGGGCGGTATTGGTGTCGGCGGCGGGAGTGAGGCGCAAGATTGCGAGATTGCGGAGTATGTTGTTTCCGTATTCAACGAAGCAATTAAGTAAGCAGGATATATGTTGATGAATAATATCAGTAGTTTTTGCACTTGCAAAAACATAAATTGTCCACTACATCCAACAAAGCATGACAAAGGGTGTAGCCCATGTATCAGTAAGAATTTACAGTTGAAAGAAATTCCAAATTGCTTTTTTAATCTCATTGAAAATGCGGAAAAACGGACGGGCGATACATTTGAAGATTTTTCTAAATTGATTAGCTGTCTTAAATAATTCTTCTTTTCCAAACGCCCATGTAGTTTTATGCTGCGTGGGCGCTTGTTGTCATTCCCCCTACTTTAGGCAGAAAAGGGGGTGAGAAAAATGGCGAATACAGAGCAGTATCGGGAGCATATCGAGTGTACTTTCAACGCCTTTTACAAAATTGTGCTTTACCATGCGGCGCTGGAGGCTTACAAGAAATTGCGAAAAAAGCAGCAATTTGAAATATCCCTTGACTATCTTCATGAGTTTAATTTTGAGCCTGTTACTACAACAGATGAGCATTTTGTGAAATACGATGAGCCTATTGCCTTTATCGTTCGCGGGAAAACAGTAATTGTGGAAAGTGATACGTTAGCAGCCGCCTTGCTTCGACTTCCGAAAAAGCGGCGGGAAGTGCTGTTTTTGCGGTACTATCTCGGTTACAGCGACGAGGAAATCAGTAAGATGTGCGGCATTAGCCGAAGCGCAGTCTTCCGCAGACGAAAAATCGCTTTGCACTTAATGCGAAAAGAAATGGAGGTGTTCGAGAATGAGGAATAGGAAGTATAAATTGCTGCCTTATGAAATCATCGAGAAAGCAGCAGTCGGGGAGCCGGAAGCAGTGAATACGGTAATCCAAAACTATATCGGATACATCAAATATCTGTCCTATTTTCAAGGGAGTATCAACGATAATATTCAAGACTACCTCAAAGCATGCTTAATGGAAGCCTACCCAAGTTTCGCTTTGATAGATGACGAGTAGCAAAGCCAGAAAAAGCCGTCAAGGATAAACTTCGCGCTTCGCGTCCTTGACGGCTTTTCCCGCCTTTGCTGTTGGGTAGTTAAGAGGGCGCAAACGGATAGACCGCTTGCGCCCTCAAAATATTATTGTGCGTTACGCAATGGAGCGTGATAACCCTTAGTGCTGCAATGCTTTTCGGACTTAAAAGCAGAACGGTTAAGGGTTTATATGCTCGCCAGTAAAAACGGCTTCTTCCTGCGTAACAGTTCGCTATGCCAGCGTGGATATTTAGGCGAGCAAAAAATCTGAATTGATAAGGTTTGCAGAGTGCAGCAACGGGGCGGGTAATATAATATCCCTCGGAAGCACAAAAATGCTGTTCTATCGTTCCACTAACTCTTAATATTTCTTGTATTTGTACACATACAGCAGTATAATAAAAACGTCGGGGGTGAATGTGATGGGTGAAATTATTCAACGTTCAAAGTATGAAAAAGACTTCATCGAACGAACTTATTCAAGTATTGTTACAGATATATCCATTGCGTTTTCTGAGCTCGTAGCGAATTCTTGGGATGCTGGTGCAACAACGGTTTCTATTACGTTGCCTGAAAAAAGAGGCGATGAAATCGTTATTGAAGATAATGGAACAGGAATGACAGACGATGAGTTCCAACAAAGATGGATGGTTATTGCATATAATCGAGTAGCACATCAAGGGGAATATATTGAGTATATATCATCAAAGGGAAAGGCAAAAAGATTAGCATACGGCCGAAATGGCGTAGGGCGCCATGCAATGTTCTGTTTTAATGACCAGTATCAAGTAGAAACTTGGAGAGATGGAAAATGCAATAAATACTTAATTAGTATTGACGGTGGTGATTCTGCGTTTTCTGTACTTGAGCATAGTATATTTGACAAAGCTGGAAATGGTACTCGCTTAACTGTAAAAGCAATAAAAAAGCAGCCCACGAAAAGTGAAGTAATGCGTACTCTTAGATATCGTTTCCTTTTTGACCCGGAGTTTTCTGTTTTTGTAAATAATGAACAAATTGAATTTCAAACCAATATTGCTCCTACGGTTAGCAAAGAAATTTTGCTGAAATCAAAGGCTAAAATCAAGATTGACATTTACCAAATTCCGGATGGCGAAAAAACTACTGCTACTAATGGAATTGCATTTTGGACAGGTGCGAGATTAGTTGGAAATCCCTCTTGGAATATAGGTAATACACGAGTTGAAGATGCGCGCAGAAAATTTGCGCTACGCCATCTGATAGTTATAGAAGCCGACCACTTGATAGATGATGTGTTTTATGACTGGTCGCGTTTTAATAATACTGAAAAGGTAAACGAAGTTTTTTCTGCGGTAATACACTTCGTTAGAGAATTCCGTGGGGAATACTATAAAGGAAAAGTAGCAGAAGTTAGAAAGGATGTAATTAAAAATAATATTGATAGAATCGAAACCCTTTCAATACCTTCGTTATATGATTTAAAAAATTTTTTTGAAAATTATTTGGAACAAAAACCAGAAGTTGATACCGATGAATTGAATATTATTGTCAACGCTCTTATATCTGTTCTCCAATCAAGAAATGGATTGTCATTATTAGAGAAATTAGCTGAAATGGATGTTGACGATATAGATACCCTGAATAGATTTTTGGATGAATGGTCGGTAACTGACATAAAAGATGTGCTTGATGAAATTGATCGCAGGTTGAAAGTTATTAGTGCGATTGAGCAACTTTGTAGTGATTCCACGACTGATGAACTGCACGTTTTACACCCCCTTATCAGTCAAGCAAAATGGTTATTCGGAGTAGAATTTGATAATCCAAATTACACGTTTAACCGAACGCTTACTACAGTGCTACAAACTCTGCTAAAAGGTCAGCGCAACGAAAATGTTGATATTAATTGGTCTAAACGACCAGACTTAGCAATTGGAAGCGACTTTACTCTTAGTTCTACATGTACAGAAGAAGCTGATGAAAATGAAATATTTGTAATCAGCAAAGTGTTAATTATTGAACTAAAAAAGGGTGGCTTTACTATTGGACGAAAAGAAATGGGGCAAGCAGAAGAGTATGTTGATAGCCTTTACAAAGGGAACAAGCTGAATTGTAAGCCTAAAATCAAAGCTTTTGTTGTTGGCGATACTATTTCTGAAGCTATAAGCACAAAAAAGACACAGGAAGACTATGGCGAAGTTTATGCCTATACATATAGGCAACTTGCTCAAACCGCCGGAAAGAGATTGTTTAATTTGAAAGACAAGTTGACAACTCATTACCAAGCATTAATCGAAAAAGACTATCTGTCAGAGATTTTGGAAGAACCGCGACAAATGGAATTAAAATTAGCGGAGTAGATTTGATTATAAAGCAAAAGGATAGGCATACCGAGATTGGTAGCCTATCCTTTGCTTTGTATTGTACCTGTTTGTCAGCCGTTAAGTTAGTTTGCTTTCAATACTTCCTTATCGGTGGTTGACATTCGAGACGCCGCGCTTTTATATAGGCAGCGGCAAAGAAACCGGCGGCACAGATAAAACACACTTTATGCCTCGTACTGCAGACGTTCCTCCGTCCATTCCTTTAGAACCGGGAGCATGGCCCGCGCTTCCCGGTTCGCTCCGGGCAGGTCCTGCTCACGGTAATTGCCGCATTCAATTTCGGAGGCGCCGGGGATATCGCCCGCATAATCCGCCATAAAGCGAAAGCTGTCCTGCACCAGCCGGATGGCGTCTGCGTGGGACAAGCCGCGGGTGAGCAGATAGAACCCGGTGCGGCAGCCCATGGGCCCGACATAGATGACGCCGGGGCCATATACCGAGTTGCGGGCGTAGGTGGCGAACAGATGCTCAATGGTGTGCAGCGCTCCGTTGGCCAGATAATCGCCCTGATTCGGTTTTTTCATGCGAATGTCATAAGTGACCACATCGCCGTCCACACGGGAGATATACATGCCGCGCTCGAGCCGGGTGTGATCCACACAAAAGCTTGCGATCCGTTCCATTGCTGTTCCTCCAATCCGGTCAAAAATATTGCTTATTGGGGCATCGAATGCACCACGCCGCGCTCTCCGTCCACCGAAACGCGCACACCGTCGTGCAGCTTGCGGGTAGCGCCCGCCGCGCCCACGACAACCGGTTTGCCCAGCGTAAGGCCAACGATGGCGGCGTGGGAATTAACGCCCGCCTCTTCGGCGATGATGGCGGAGGCGTCGCGGATGGAATCCAGCATATTGTTGTTCGTTGCCGGGACGACCAGCACATTGCCGGGCTTGAATTTGCTGCGCACCTCGTCATCACTGCGGCACACACAGGCAACACCGACGCCGTTGCGTTTGCCGATGCCGATGCCGGACAGGAGCGCATCGCCCACGAGATGGGCCTTGATCATATTGGTAGTGCCGGAGATGCCCACAGGGACGCCCGCAGTGATGACCACCAGGTCCCCGTCCTGCACAAGGCCCGCACTCTGGGAGGTCGAAACGGCTTTTTCGATCAGTTCATCTGTGTCGTGCGCATATTCCATCATGATCGGTGTGATTCCCCAGGAAAGTGTGAGCTGGCGGTATACCTGTTCTGTCAGCACACAGGCGATGATGGGCGTCTCGGGGCGGTATTTGCACAGCAGGCGGGCTGTTTCGCCGCTTTTGCTTACAGTGATGATGGCGTTTGCCTTGATATCCATGGCCGTGGTGCAGGCCGCGTGGGCGACGGCGCCCGCCACGCTCAGCTGGCCCTCCATAGTGCGCATTTTCAGGCGTTTGTCATAATTGATGTCGCTCTCGGTGCGTTCGGCGATGGCGGACATGGTGCGCACAGCCTCCACAGGCCAGCGCCCGGCAGCCGTTTCGCCGGAGAGCATAATGGCGGAGGTGCCGTCGTAAATGGCGTTGGCGACATCGGTGATCTCAGCGCGGGTGGGACGGGGGTGCTCTATCATACTGTCCAGCATCTGCGTGGCTGTGATGACGGGCTTTCCGGCGTTATAACAGCGCCAGATGATGTCCTTCTGGATGATGGGGATCTCGGTAAAGTCGATCTCCACGCCCATATCGCCGCGCGCCACCATAATGCCGTCGGCCACGTTGAGGATCTCGTCGATGTTTTCCACGCCTTCGTGGTTTTCGATCTTGGCCACGATTTTGATGAAATCACATTTTCGGCTGTCCAGCAGGCGGCGAATCTCCAATATATCGGCGGCGCTGCGTACAAAGGAGGCTGCGATGAAGTCAAAGCCCTGCTCAATACCAAACAGGATGTCATCGCGGTCCTGCGCGCTCATATACGGCATCGAGAGCTTGGTGCCGGGCACATTCACGCCCTTATGGTTGGAGACCGGGCCGCCGTTCTGCACGGTGCAGATAATGTCGTCGCCCTGAATGACGTCCACCTTCATGCCGACAAGGCCGTCGTCCAGCAGCACACGCGCGCCGGGCGCGAGGTCCTGCGGCAGTTCTTTGTAAGTGATGGAACAGATGTTTTCGTCGCCTTCAACATCGCGCGTGGTGAGCGTAAATGTCTGCCCGGCTTTCAGCGTGACCTTGCCGTTTTTAAAATTCTTCAGGCGGATCTCAGGGCCTTTGGTATCCAGCAGGGCGGCCACAGGCATACACAGCTCGTCGCGCAGTGCGCGCAGCTTGGCCAGCCGGGCGGCGTGTTCCTCGTGGGAGCCATGGGAAAAGTTGAAACGGGCTACATTCATCCCGCTCACGATCATATTGCGCATCACGCCTTCCTGATCTGTGGAAGGTCCCAGCGTGCAGACGATTTTTGTTTACGCAGCATAGTCAGATACTCCAATCCGCTTTTTGTGAAAAGCAACAAATTTACCTAGTTTATATTATACACAAATTCCATCTCCATGCAATGGCGGCAGGCTTAACATTCCGTAAAGATTCTGGTATACTGTGGGTGCGGAGGCGAATTCTATGAAATGCCGGACCAAAACGGCGAAGCAGAAAAAAGCCCCGCCCAAAGGAGAAAAAATTATGGCAAAACGAGTGTTTATCATTGTGCTCGACAGCTTTGGCATCGGAGAGATGCCGGACGCCGCCCGCTTCGGCGATGTGGGCAGCAATACACTGGGAGCGATCGTGAAAAGCCCCAAATACCATACGCCCACGCTGCAGAAGCTGGGCCTGTTCAACATCGAGGGAGTTGTGTGCGGCCGGCGGGCCGAGGCGCCTTTGGCCAGTTTTGCGCGGCTGGAGGAGGTTTCCAACGGAAAAGACACCACGACCGGCCACTGGGAAATCGCGGGCGTGGAAAGCGAAAAGGCGCTGCCCGTGTATCCGAACGGTTTTCCGGATGAGGTGATTGCGGAGTTTGAACGCCGCACGGGCCGCAGAGTGCTTTGCAATAAGCCGTATTCAGGAACGGACGTTATCCGGGATTACGGCGAAGAGCATATGAAAACAGGCGCGCTCATCGTATACACCTCTGCGGACAGCGTGTTTCAGGTAGCGGCGAATGAAGCTGTGGTTCCGGTGCCGGAATTGTACCGTTACTGCGAAATAGCGCGGGAGATGCTTACCGGAGACCACAATGTGGGCCGCGTCATCGCGCGTCCTTTTGTGGGAACAAACGCGAAGAATTTCAAGCGTACCACCAACCGGCACGACCTTTCGCTTAAGCCGCCGCGCAAAACGATGCTGGACTATATCCGCGCGGCGGGGCTGGATACCATCGGCGTAGGGAAAATTTATGATATCTTCGACGGGGAAGGCGTGAGCGAGAAGCTTAAGACAACGGGCAACGCCAACGGCATGGAAGTGACGCTGGAGCTCGCGCAGCGTGGTTTTTCAGGCCTTGCGTTCGTGAATCTCGTGGATTTTGACATGGTGTACGGCCACCGCAACGATGTGAACGGCTATGCCAATGCGGCAACGGAATTCGACGGGCAGCTTGCAAAGCTGCTGCCGTTGCTGCGCGCGGAGGACCTGCTCATCATCACGGCTGATCACGGTTGTGACCCCGCGACCCCATCTACCGATCATTCGCGTGAGTATGTGCCGATGCTCGCCTATGGCAAAGGTGTCCGTGCGGGCGTGGACCTGGGTACAAGGCGCAGCTTTGCTTGCATTGCGCAGACCGTTTGCGAGTATCTGGGCGTGCCTGTTCAGTTGGACGGGAAAAGCTTCCTGAAAGAGATTTTGCGCTGAAAGTTTAAAAGTTTAATGAAATGAACAACGGCGGTTTGCAGATTTGCAAACCGCCGTTTTCCGTATCGGGGAGATGCCTCAAAGAGAGAATTGCGTCAGGTATATGCCGCCAGGGTTTCTTTCAGGATGCCAGCCACTGCCTCGTACTTTTCCGGATCATATTCATCGTATTGATTTGGGTTTCCCGCATCGTTCAGGATATCGGCCACACCGTCTACACCGTTTGAAAGAATTTCCCGAGCGGCAAAGTCGACGTTTCCGCATCCCTCTGCAAGGATGTCGATCGTTTCAGCGCTGGCAGCGTTCAGATATTCGTCCAGATCGCTGCGCAGCTGTTCCTCCTGATTGCTGTCGTACTGCTGTGCAAAGTTGAGAACACCGCACGCTGCGGTATACTGCTTCAGATGGCTCCCGGCGGTTCCTTGCTGATAGCTGGACAGGGCCGACATCATCTCGCCGAAGGGGGTGCTGCCGGGCGTTTCTGAAAGAGAAGCTGCGCTGGAGGAAACAGCAGGGGAACGAACGGCACTGCTGCCTGAAAAAGCGGAGGATGAGGCAGGATTTGAAAGAGCAGACGATGCGGATACAGCCTGACATCCTGCAAAAGAAAGCGCTGTCATCCACAGCAGTGCGCTGAGAAAAAATTTTTTTATCATACATTCACAAGCCTTTCTATTGTGATTTGCAACCCGGACAACATGAGAAATTCGGAAGAAGAGGCATGGTGGACGAAGAAAACAGATGACGAAGATTCCATCGCGCGAAATTTTACGGCAAAACGTCTGGCCGGTTTTTGCGAAAAATGGCATAGCACGCATACTTTTTGCAATAATTATGAAATAATTGCGGAGGATAAAACGTTCATTATACAGCGGTTGTGAGATTTTGCGGTATTCCCGTCTTGTCAGGTGCGAAACACCCAGTAGTACAGCACCGCCATTACCTCACGCATATAACAGGGGAGTACGGAAGAAAAGCCGATAGAGGCGGGGATGGCGTTCACATTTGTGAAGCCTGCGGCGGCAGCGTATTTTGCTGCGCGGTAACAATGGAACGCATTGGTGACATACGCGACGGGTTCGTCCTGCGAAAGACCGTTCTGTTCCAAAATTTCGCGCGCAAAGCAAAAATTTTCCTCGGTGGAGGTACTGGACGCTTCTTCCAGAATTTGCTTCTCCGGCACGCCTTTCTCCACAAGATAGGCTTTCATGGCCCGGGCTTCGGGAATGTCCTCGCCGGGCCCCTGTCCGCCCGTCACAACAATAACGGCATCCGGGTTTTCCAGATGATAATCATATGCGGCATCCAGACGGCGTGCCAAAAGGTCGGTCACGCGTTCGCCTCGCAGGCCGGCGCCCAGTACGATCACCGCTTTTTCCTGTTTGGTCGCGGTGTCGGAGTAGCCGCTCACCGCGACGAATATAAGCAGCAGCGCAAAAACGGCGCAGCAGCAGAAAAAGATGATTTTTAGAACGCGGCCTGCACCGGCAGCGCAAAAAGCGTCGATTTTGGTATTGAAAAGAGCGTATATCCACAGTGCGGCAGTGATGAGATACATCATCAGCACCCCAAGGTTGAAGCTGGAGCGGATGGCGCGCAGGACGCTGTCGATGAGGAAAACAATGGCAAGGAGCCAGACGAAAATGATCTTCATGAGGACCTCCGTTTCTTCGATAGGCTTATTGTAACAGCGAAAGCTGTCGAAAGCAACTTGAAATACAGAGCCAGACTGTGATAGACTGTTTTAGAAAGAGGTGATGCGCTTCGTGGCATCCATTATAAAAGTACAAAACCTGCGCAAGGTATACCGCGTAGGCAAGGAAAAGGTGGTCGCGCTGGACGACATCTGCCTGGAAATCGGCGAAGGGGAGATGTGCTGTATCGTCGGCGCTTCCGGCAGCGGCAAATCCACACTGCTCAACCAGCTTGCAGGGCTGGAAAAGCCCACCAAAGGCAGGGTGCTGATTGGCAAGCATGATATTTCCGCAATGACAGAGGACGAATTGGCGGATTTCCGCCAGCAGCACTTGGGGTTCATTTTCCAGAGCTACAATCTTCTGCCTTCCATGACGGCTGCGGAAAACGTGGCCTTGCCGCTGATGTTCAAAGGCATGGGGAAAAAGCAGCGGGAAAAGTTGGCGCGTAAAGAATTGAAAAAAATGGGTTTGCTCTCCCGCGCGAACCACAAGCCGACGGAGATGTCCGGCGGGCAGCAGCAGCGTGTGGGCATTGCGCGCGCTTTTGTTGCAAAGCCAAAGGTTATCTTTGCAGACGAGCCGACGGGCAATCTGGACTCCACGACCTCGCGCCAGGTGCTTTATTCCATGCTGGAGATGGCCAAGTCCTACGGCATCACTTTCGTGATGGTGACGCATGAAAAAGAGCTGGCCTATTGCGGAGACCGCATTGTTACCATCAAGGACGGGCGTGTGCTGGACAATGTGCTGCTGGGCGAAGACGAAAAAGCGGAAAACCGCCGTCGCCTGTTTGGCGATGTAACGAGCGGGGATATCGCAGAGCCGGAAACGACCGTTGCAGAGGGAAAAAAACCGGCAGCCAGGCAGGCAAAGGCCGTGGCTGCTGCCGTGGCTGAAAAAGTAAACCAGGAATCCATGTGAGAAGGAGTACAAACATATGAAGAACCAAACGAAGAAGGTCCTGCAAAAGACAGGCGTGATTTTGGCGATGGTGATGATCTTCACCATGCTGGCCGTTCCGGCTTGGGCGGATGAGACAGGCTCAGGCACAAGTTCCAGCGCGAGTACCAGCAGCAGTGACACAACGCCTGCTCCTGTTGCAGGCGACCCGTACATTGCGGCTTATACAGTCACGGATGCTGCAGGAGCAGAGCTCCAGCGCATTGAAGAAGGGCAGAAATGCCGTATTATCATTGCGGTTGTTGACCCGCGTATTACCTCCGCTGATCAGTTGACACTGGCAGACGGACGCGCACTGGCTGCGAATATTAAAATTACATCGACAGCATCGTTCGCATCCCCTTCGCTGGGAGATATCACGACGACGACATTCGCTGCCGATAAAGTCGGTGCAGCAGGTCTTCAATATGCGATTATCCTGAACGACATTACTTACTTGGGCGGGGATAATAAGCTTTCTTTCGATTTGGCGTACAATGACAATACACGCCAACTCAAATCCATGTCGCAGCCCATCAGCCAGTGCGTGGGTTCTTCCACCGAGGGCGCCAAGGCCTCGGCGCTGGTCGTCACCTCCGCCAGCTATGGCGGCGGCAGCATCAACGCGGGCAGCGATTTCGCGCTGACCGTCGATGTGCTGGCTTCCGGCGGTACCGTGGGGGCCGAAAATGTGGCTGTCAACCTTGCGCTGCCCGAGCAGATCACCGTTGCCAGCGGCAGCACCAATATTTTTGTAGGCAACATGAAACCGGGCGCTTCCACACAGGTGACGTTTCAACTGAATGCCAGCGCTGTGGCAAATGGCGGCAGCTATAATATTACAGTAAACGTTTCGGGAAATTCCGCGTCTGACAGCGCTGCGCTCACAGCACAGATGCCTGTTACGGTACCCATTGTACAGCCCGAACGCTTCGAGATATCCCGCACGGATTTCCCGGAGTATCTTTCCATGGGCGAGGAAGGCTATGCCTCTGTTTCTTTTGTGAATAAGGGCAAAGGCATCATTTATAATGTTTCGGCCGAGATCACGGGCGATGGAATCACAACCACCGAGGGCAACCAATTCATCGGCAATATTGCTGCAGGAACTGAAAGCTCTGCAGACTTTACCATTCAAACTGCCAATGCAGGCACGCTGAACGGCCTTTTGACCGTCACTTATGAGGACGAGAAAGGCAACGCAAAAACGCTCACAAAAGAGTTCTCCATGACCGTAGAGGAGATGCAGATGGGCGGCGACGATACGATGGGCGGCGGTATGGACACTATGGTCCCGATGGAGCCGGAGCCCACAGGCGTGCCCGTATGGGTGTGGATCGTTGTGGGCGTGGGCGTTGTAGCGGCCGTGGTCGTGGTTCTCGTTGTTTTGAAGAAGAAAAAGGCGAAACGCCGCGCGGCACAGCTCATGGAGGATGACGATGAAGATATCTGATTTGCTGAAGCTCAGCACGGATAACCTTCGCCGCCGCAAAGGCCGTACAGCACTCACCGTGATCGGTGTTGTCGTGGGAACCTGCGCCATTGTCGTAATGATCTCCCTCGGCATCGCCACCAACCGGCGCACGGACGAGATGCTGTCTACTTGGAGCGATCTGACGCAGATTCAGGTGTTCAGCTATTCGGAAAATCCGGATACGCCTGCGCTGGATGATAAAATGGTCGCACAGTTCAAGGAAATGGAAAATGTTGTGGCGGCCACGCCGTTGTACAATTTTCAAAGCATGAACGCGAACGTGGTGGCGGGCAAAAAAGACCGCTATTCCATGTATATGTACAACGCTGTGGGCATGGATGTAGATGCGATCGAGCCGATGGGGATCGAGCTTGTCAGCGGCAGTTATCTGACAGGCCAGTCGCTGGGACGCAACAAGATTCCCGTGCTGGTGGGCGAGGACACAGCCTATCAGTTCGAGGATACGAAAAAAAGTTACCGCAATCCGGACCGTTACCGCTGGAAGGAAACAGATGAAAACGGAAACGTCATCAAGCAGCCGTTTTTTGATATCACGAAAGAGACGCTCACCATGCAGATGATTTACGAGTACGATGACCAGGGCAACCCCAAAATGCGGGAATACGAACTGGTTGTTGTGGGCGTGATGAAGACTGACTACTCCAAACGCGGCACCGAGGGCATCATCATGAATATTGCCGATATGAAGCGGCTGGAGGAAGAGTATAAAAAACTGAGCAAAAATTCCGGTATGGGCGGCGGCAGCGTCGTGATGTACGGTGGCTCCAGCGGTACCAAGGTGAAAGGATACGACCAGGTATACGTTAAGGTGGACGATGTGAACCATGTGGGCGCGGTGGAGCAGATGATCAAGGATATCGGCTACCAAACTTCCTCCATGACGCAGTACAGGGAGGATATGCAAAAGCAGGTAGCTTCCGGCCAGATGATGCTGGGTGGCCTTGCGGCGGTTTCACTTCTGGTGGCGGCGCTCAACATTGCCAATACCATGACGATGGCGATTTACGAACGAACAAAAGAGATCGGCGTGATGAAGGTGCTCGGTTGCAAGCTTTCGAAGATACGCCAGATGTTCCTCATTGAATCCGGCACCATCGGTTTTATCGGCGGTGTTATAGGATGTCTGTTTAGTGTTTTGATCAGCTTTGTTCTGAATAATTTTACGGTTTGGATGCAGGCCATCACCGGGTGGCTGATGAGCATCGGCGTGCAGGTGAATTTCGATGCTTCCAGCTTTGACGTCGGCGCGTTGTTCGGTATGGGCGGCATGGGCGGTATCGGAAACATTTCCGATATTCCCGCTTGGCTGCTGTTGATGGCGCTGATTTTTGCGACGGTGGTGGGACTGCTTTCCGGCATTGCTCCGGCCAATCGGGCCGTCAAAATCTCTGCGTTGGAAGCCATCCGGCACGAATAGCAGATTATACCCGAAAAATGGACAGAGAAAAGACACCTCCTGTTGTAGAATAAAAACTACAACAGGAGGTGTTGTTGTGTCGAGACAATATGCAAAAGCAGAAGAGTTGAACGGGGAAGTATTTCGAAAGAAAGCGGCAGGAGAAACAAATCGGGAAAAAGCAGAAAGCTATGGGCTGCAAACCATTGTCTCTTTTTATACATTTTCAATTTGCGAAACGCATTTACTGAACCCTGAGTACACCCAATTCTACAATTTTAAACGCATTGAATTGGAAACGGCCTCACGCCCAACCCAATCAGGAGCAGGGCCGCAGAATTCTTCGCTATTCTGCGACGAGGCTCTCTACTCATTGCACTGCGCTTTGTTTGATATAAGCATCAGGCCATGGGGTTGAGCAGACGGAGCACGTCGGGCGTAAGCGCGCGCAGGATGGCGCAGGCGAGCGCAATGGCGGCGTCGACATCTGCGGCGGCAGAATAGCCGTAATGCGTGTGCGCATAGCGCACGGGAATGCCCAACACCAGCGTCGGCACCCCGCCCGGCGCAAGGTGGATGCTGCCGCCGTTGGTGCCGCCGCCTGTGCGGACCGCGCACTGGTGGGGAATGTTGTTCTCTTCCGCAACCCTGCGTGCAAATGCCACAAGGCCGGGATGCGCCACCATGCTGCCATCGCGGAAGCGTATCTGCACACCTTTTTTCAAGGCGCCTTGGGCCTCGTCCGGGGCGGTGAAGTTATCGTCCGCGGGCGTGCCCTCCAGGCAGATGGCCAGTGCGGGACGCAGGCGCTCCGCCGTGATTTTTGCACCGCGCAGGCCGACTTCCTCCTGCGTGGAAAACGCCGCTGTAACGTCGGCACAAAGGGTTTCGTCCTTCAATGCACGCAGAACTTCCACAACACCGGCACAGCCCAAGCGACAGTCAAAAGCTTTGCCGAGCATCAAACCGGTGGCGTCGTTGTAGCTGAACTGCACGTCGGGTACCGCAACAAGGCCGGGTTCCAATCCAAGCAGCTCTGTGGCGTCTTTGCGGCTGCACACTCCGGCGTCCAGCAGGATGCTCTCCATCGAAAGCGGCGCGCTGCGCTCAGCCGCCGTCATAAAATGCGGCGGCTTGGAGGTGGACACGGCGCGCACGGTCTCACCGCGCCTGTTGTGCAGCAGAAAGGTGTGGGCGGGGATGTTGTGCTCCACCCAGCCGCCCAGCGGCACGATGCGCAGCAGGCCTGTGGCCGTGATGCTCTGTACCATAAAGCCCACTTCATCCGTATGGGCGTCCAGCATTACCAACGGACGTCCGCCCACATTCTGCGGCAAAGAGACATACAGGTTCTGCATGCTGTCGCGGTGTGCGGCCAGTCCGCCCAGGCTGCTTTCAATCACATCGACCGCCTCTTTTTCATATCCCGAGGGGCCGAATGCATCGGATATCGCAGCGCATAATTCAAGGTCAGCCATTTTTTTCATACCTTCTTTTCATTTTTTATTGCCGTGGCAAAGAGCGTAAAATACGGAAAGTACCGCGGTCTGGCAAACAGCAAAAGCTGTTTGCTGTGAAGCATTATTCCTCCAGCGCATCTGCCTGCGCCACCCACAGCGCGGCGCTGGCGTCGCTGGGCATGCGCCAGTCTCCGCGCGGCGACAATGTTACGGAACCCACCTTGGGACCGTCCGGCAGGCAGCTGCGTTTGAACTGCTGGGAGAAAAAACGCCTGTAAAAATTCCGCAGCCATTTCAGCAGCACGGCATTTGTGTATTCTCCGGCAAAAGCCTGTCGGGCAAGATAATAGACCTTTGCCGGAGAGAACCCCCAGCGCACGGCATAATAGAGGAAAAAGTCGTGCAGTGTGTAAGGCCCGACGATCTCTTCTGTTTGTTGGCTGATTTTTCCGTTTTCAGCGGGCAGCAGCTCCGGACTGACGGGTGTGTCCAGAATATCGCGAAGCACCTGCCGAAGCGCGCTGCTTTCAGTTTCGTCCGCCACGGAGGCGACGATATGCCGAATGAGCGTCTTGGGGACCGAGGCGTTTACGCCGTACATACTCATATGGTCGCCGTTATAGGTGGCCCAGCCCAGCGCCAGCTCTGAAAGATCGCCTGTGCCGATGACAAGCCCGCCCAGCCGGTTGGCAAGGTTCATGAGCACCAACGTGCGCACACGAGCCTGCGTATTCTCATACGTGACGTCGTGTCGGGTTTCGTCCTGGCCGATGTCGGCAAAGTTGCTGCGCACGGTTTGAGTGATGTCTACATGCTGCAGCGTCACGCCCAGCGCCTCGCAAAGGCGTTGGGCATTGGTGCGCGTGCGCTCCGTAGTGCCGAAGCAAGGCATCGTTACGGCGACGATGTCAGAGAGCGGGCGCTCCAGCAGGGAAAAGGCCCGAACGGTGACGAGCAGTGCAAGGCAGCTGTCCAGTCCGCCGGAGATGCCGACAACAGCGGTTTTAGCATGCGTATGTTCCAGACGCTTTTTCAGGCCTGACGCCTGCATAGCCAGGATGGCGTCACAGCGCCGGGCGCGCTGTTCGGCGTCCGCCGGCACAAAAGGAGCGGATGAGACGATGCGGGTAAGCGGAGAGACGTTTTGCGGCAGTACGAATGGGATGACTTCATAGTTTGCGTTGTCTTCAGCGGGGAAGCTGGTGTTTTTCAGCCGTTCCCCCGCAAGGCGTTCCACGTCGATGTCGGTTAACGCCATACCGCCGCAGAAAGGCGCAGTTTCGGCCAGAAGCGCGCCGTTTTCAGCGACCATATTATGTCCGGCGAAAACCATATCGGTGGTCGATTCGCCTTCACCTGCATCCGCGTAAACGTAACCGCACAGCAGGCGGGCAGACTGGCCGGTCACAAGCGCACGGCGGTATTCAGCCTTGCCGATGGTCTCGTCACTGGCGGAAAGATTGCAGATGAGTGTGGCGCCTGCCATGGCGTGCCGTGTACTGGGAGGCAAAGGAGCCCAAAGATCCTCGCAGATCTCGACGGCCAGCGTCAGCGCGGGCTGCGTTCCGCATTGGAACAACAGGTTCGTGCCGAAAGGGACCTGTGCGCCCGACAGGTCAATGACGCCGTTTTCTGCCGGGGCAGGTGTAAACTGCCGCTTTTCGTAAAATTCATTGTAATTGGGCAGGTGTGTTTTCGGCACGACGCCCAGCACACGCCCGTTTTGGCACACAGCCGCGCAGTTATACAGCTTACCGCCGTGCGTAAGCGGCAGCCCCAGAACAAAAAGAAGCGGCAGCCCGGCGGTATCCCGCAGGACGTCAGCCAGTGCGTCCCGCGCGCCCTGCTGCAGCACCGGTTGAAAAAACAGGTCCCCGCAGGTATAGCCTGTGATGCAAAGCTCCGGCAAGCATGCGATTTCCGCACCGGCGGCTGCTGCGCCGCGCAGCACCTCGATGATCTGCCGGGCATTGTAGGCGCAGTCCGCCACGCGGATGCTGGGGGTAAGCGCTGCTGTCTTTACAAATCCATATTGCATAAACGATCCCTCACTTAGTTTTACGTCATATCAGAAACCGGAACAACCGGGAGAAAATGGAAACAAAGCCCATCAAAAGGCGCTTGCCGAGAGAGACATTCAGCGCCGTTGCTCCGCTCCCCGGAAGATAAGCGTTGTCCGGACCGACTGCGGCCGATTGCGCGAACAAAGTATCCAGCTCCGCATTCAGCTGTGCGAAAAACTCCGGGCTGTCGATGATAAGAACAGATTCCGTGTCGATATACAGGCTTCGGTCATCCAGATTAAAGGAACCTACCACGGAAATCCGCCCATCTGCGACACAGGATTTTCCGTGAATAGAATCTGTGCTTTGATATTCGTAGATTTCCACGCCGGTTGCCAAAAACTTGGCGCGCTGGGAGCTATACGCAGAAAACGCCGGATAATTGGGCGAAGATGCCATGGAGTTTGTCAGATATTCCACATGCCCCTGCTTTGCAAGGCGGGTGAGCGCGGCCAGCGTTGACGGATTGGCTGTCGCGTAGGGCGTCTGGAGCCGGATTTTTTGGCAACCGGAGAGAAGCTGCGCCAGCGTCGCGCCCAGTGTGGGTTCTTTTTTGAACGGGGAGACAGGATTGTGCAGCAGGGTGACGCGCTGTGTAGGAACGGCACATTGGGAGGCAGGCTCCGAGGGCAGATAGAACGAGGGGGCGGCGGCCTCCCATCTTGCGGCAGTTTCCTTCAAGTATTCCTGCGCCGCAAGGCCGTCTGCACGGCGGCTTGGTGAAAGTGTGCCGAATTTGTCGGTCTCCGGCGCATCCCAAAGCGTATCCATATAGATTTTGGCTTGTGCGGTCACGCTTTCGGAGGAATCCGGCGTCCCAGCAAGATCGTTCAAAACAAGAACATCCCGGTCATATGTGACAGCCCCCTCATAGCCGGGCGGGGCGAAATATTCGTCGCCGATATTGCGGCCGCCCAACAGAAGCATCCGATCATCTGCCAGGATAAATTTGTCATGCAGCAGTGCATTCCATTCCCATGGCCTGAGCAGATCTACGGGGTTATAAATACGGTATTCGATATTGGGATGCGCACGCAACGCAAGGGCGATATTACTCCGCGCGCCGGAAAGGCCGCCCACAGTGCCGTCCAGCAGAACGCGTACGCGCACGCCTCGGTCGGCCGCCCTCAACAGTTCTGCGAAAAAGCACTCCGTAGTCTCGCCGCTTTTGACACAATGATAGCAGACGTCCAGTGTGCTCTGCGCGGTACGGATCACTTCCACGCGGCGTGCAAACGCATCTTGTGGCTCCTCCACCAGTACGGCCCGGTCCGGCCCGCGGCCGATGCCGTAAAAGCTGTCGGTTTGGGGAAGGTTTCGCGCCTGGCGGGGAAGCAGATAGGCCAACACACCTCCGGTAAAGATATAAACCAGATAGGCAAGCAGCAAGCGCAGGGAATAGCGCGGAAGCTTTTTGAAAAATGACTGCATTGATTTTACGCCTCGATTTGAGTGGGATGACAAAGAAAGAAAAAAGCCGGGTATCCGCGGAAAGCAGGAATTTCTTTGACGGCGGGTAAAGCAGCGTGCCTGCCCATATTTGTTTTTATAAAATGAATTCCGGCTCCCGCCGTGCGTTGTGTTTTTGGTAAAAAGCGCTTTCTGCAGTGCGCAGCATCACGGGATTCAACCTGCGGGCGTGGACGGGACACACCTTGATGCAGCGCATACAGGAGATGCACGCGTCCTTATCCGTACAACTGGGAACGTTAGCGGGGATGGCATGTGCAGGGCAAAGCGCGGCGCAGATTCCGCAGCCGGTACAGCTTCGCCCGGCCTTTGGCTTCATGGGAACACCGCCAAACTCTTTGTAAGGGCGAGTCCCTTTTACGGAAACTGGAGAGAGCGCCTCGGATGTGGACAGCTTTTTCCATAGCTGTGTGCCGAACGCTTCGATTTTTTTCGCATCCTGTGCGTCGGGCCGTCCGGCGGCGACGGAATGCATGATGGAATGCTCCGCGATCAGCGCGGCCGCTGCGAATGGGATAAACCCGTTTGCAGCGGCAATATCCGCAAGCTCCAGCAGCGCGTCGTCATATTCGCGGTTGCCGTAGGCCGCAACCAGGACGGCAGGCGTCCGGCTGCCCTGCATGCGGCGCAGCGTTTGCACCGCCGGAGAGGGAATGCGTCCTCCATATACGGGGACGCCAAATAGCACAAGGTCATCCGGGCCAAAGTCCATGCTTAGTCCGCGCTGTGTATACGGCGTGATATCGACCTCGCGTGGTTTTGAGGGAAACGTTTTCGAGAGCATGGACACAAGGCGCCGGGTGGAGCCTGTTGGACTGAAGAAAATACTTGTGACATTTCGAATCTCCATGGAAAAGCCTCCGTTCAGAACAATCCGTGATTTTTTCGGATGTAATATCTGTAATAAAGCAGGCCTGCAAGGTCGGCAAGGAACCAACCTATGGGGACGGACCACCAGATGCCGGCAACACCGATGGCGGGTACAGCGGAAAGCGTATAAGCCAGCACTACGCGTGTGCCGAGGGAAATGACCGTGAGCACAAGAGACATTCCGGGCTTCTGGATGGCACGGTACAGTCCGTATAACAGGAACAATGCGCCGATGCCGCAGTAAAAAGCGCCCTCGATGCGCAGATACTCCACGCCGATAGAAAGGATCTCAGATTCCTCGGGACGTATGAAAATCAAGAGAAGCGGCCTTGCAAAAAGGAACACCAATGTGGAGATGAGAAGGCAGAAAACAGCTGCGGCTCCGACCGCGCTTTTAATCCCCGCGCGAATGCGATCTTCTTTTTTGGCGCCGTAATTTTGAGCGATGAAGGTGGAGAATGCGTTGCCGAAATCCTGCACGGGCATATAGGCGAAGGAGTCGATTTTTACCGCGGCGGCAAATGCGGCCATGACGGAAGGCCCGAAGCTGTTCACCAGGCCCTGTACCATCAAAATACCGAAATTCATGACAGATTGCTGCATGCAGGTCAGCAGAGAAAAATGAGAGATTTCCGTCATGAGAGCCCGATCAAAACGCATGTCGCTGCGGGAAACACGCAGGCCCGGCATACGCGCCAGTGTGTACAGCCCCAACCCGATACCGGATATCCATTGTGCAAACACAGTCGCCGCTGCAGCTCCTGCCACGCCCCAATGAAACACCAGCACACACACAAGGTCCAGCACGATGTTCAATACCGCCGAGATCCCCAGAAAAATCAAAGGTGCCGCAGAATTGCCCACCGCACGCAGCAGACAGGCGAAGAAATTGTAAAGGAACGTGGCGGCGATGCCGAAAAAAATGACCCAAAGGTACTCCCGCATCAGCCCATACACAGAGACGGGAACAGAGAGCAGGCGCATGATAGGGTCGATCCACAAAAAGACAGCGGCATTGATGACGAATGTCAGCGCGGCGATAAGCGTGAAAGAAGCGAAAATGCCGGCGCGCAGGCGGGAGAAATCCTTTTCTCCGTAACGGATGGAGAAAAATGCTCCGCTGCCCATGCAGAGCCCCAGAAGGATAGAGGTGAGAAAGGTCATCAGCGTATAAGACGAGCCAACGGCTGCCAACGCGACGGAACCGAGAAAACGACCGACAATGAGCGTGTCGGCTACATTGTAAAGCTGCTGCAGCAGATTGCCGGCGATCATGGGCAGAGCAAACCGGAGCATTGTGCCGGTGATGCTGCCGGAAGTCAAATCCAGAACACGTCCGGCAGGCTTGTTTGATATCGTTTCATTTGACATGGCGGTGCGGATGCAGAGCCTCCGTTCTGTTGACTTTCAGAATTTTTCGCGGCAGAGAAGCGCCGCGCATTCCACATGCTTTGTGCGCGGGAACATATCCACTGGCTGTACGGCCTGTACAGCATATCCGTGTTGAGAAAGATATTTAAGATCCCGCGCGGCGGTGGCAGGATTGCAGCTCACCATCACGATGCGCTGGGGGGCCATGGCCAATACGGCCTTCAGCGTCGGCTCGTCGCAGCCCTTGCGGGGAGGGTCCAGAACGACGATATTGGGCAGCAGGCCGTCGGCGGCCAGTTTTTGTGCGGCGGTTCCGGCGTCGGCACAGAAAAACTCCGCGTGCTCTACCCCCATTGCGGCGGCATTGCGCCGGGCGCTCTCCACCGCTTCGGGTACGATCTCTACACCGATAAGCCTGCCGCAGTGCTCCGCCATGGAAAGGCCGATGGTACCCGCACCGCAATAAAGGTCCAGCAGCGTATCCTCGGGGCCGGGCGCGGCAAAATCAGCAGCAACACTGTATAGGCGGTTTGCGCCTTCGGTATTCACCTGATAGAAAGAAAGCGGACCGAGCGCGACGGGTACGCCGCGCATGGTATCGTGGAGCACGCCGGGACCGTACAGCGTGATACATTCTTTTCCGGTGATAACATTCGTTTTGTGCGTGTTGACGTTCAATACCACGCTCTCTACCTCCGGATGCGCCTTTACCAGCGCGGCGCAGATATCCTGTGCGTGAGGCAGGCTGCGTCCGTTGCAGACAAGACATACAAGCACGCTTCCGTTTGTGACGGCGTGGCGCAAATAAATATGGCGCGCGAGCCCTCGGTGTGCCTGTTCATCATAGACGGAGATATGATATTGCGTCAGAAGCGCGCACAGCGTCGCGGCGATTCGGTTCAGCAGTCCGGGCTGGAGCAGACAGTCCCCGCAAGACAGCGGCCGATGGCTGCGGCTCGCATAAAAGCCGGCTTGAACACTGCCGTCCCCAGCGAGAAACAGAGGATACTGCACCTTGTTCCGGTAGCGCTCGGTCTGTGGAGAGGGAAGGATGTCCCGCACGGGCACATCCAGCCCGCCGATGCGGCGCAGGGCGTCCGCCACGAAGCCTTGCTTTGCCGCAAGCTCTGCTTCGTAGGAAAGGTGCCGGAAACAGCAGCCGCCGCACCGGCCGAAAATAGGGCAGTCCGCAGGGATGCGCCCGGTGCCGGGCGTGAGGACGCTTTCGACGATGCCAAAGGCGTAACTTTTGCAGATTTTTACCACCTTGACGGAAAGCACGTCGCCCACGGCGGCAAACGGGACAAAAACGGCCTGGCCCTCAAAACGTCCGACGCCGTTGCCGTCGCTGGACAGTGCGTCGATGGTAAGGGGGATGATCTGGTTTTTGACAAGCGGCATATGAGCGGTTCTCCTCACAAAAAAAGCGGCAGGCATGCCGCTTTGAAAATAACGGGGAAGCCGTGCTAGCGCGCGGCTTTTTCCTGGTTGATGCTGGTCAGGTATTTGCTGGGCGGAACGCCCTTGCTTTTTTTGAACACGCGGGAAAAATAAAACTGGTCAAAAAAGCCGACGGACACGGCGATCTCTGCAATGGAAAGCTGAGAATTTTTTAAAAGGAAACATGCCTCGCTGATGCGGTAGCTGGTAAGGTAATCAATAGGGGACTGTCCCACGTTGCTCATGAATACCCGGTACAGATGGCTGCGGCTGACGCCCACGGCCTTGGCGATATCGTCGATGCTGATGTCATGGGAATAGTTGAACTGGATATACTTGATTGCGTTGATGACATACTGAGAACTGGAATTGGAGGCATGCGGTTCAAGGTCCATTGCCTCCTGCATCAGCTCAGCAATGAAAAGATACAGATATCCGACCATCAGCGTTTCATTGCGCGGCTCGGGCCCCCGGGACAGAAAAATATTGAACAGCGCCTTTTTTACGCGTTCGGCATTTTTGCAGTGGTGGGTGGGCATGTCCTCCCGAAAAGGCAGCTGAAGCACCAGCTTGTTGGCACAGGCCCCGTTGAAGCCCACCCAGTAATATTCCCACGGTTCCTCCTTGTCTGCGGAATAAGTGATGAGCTGGCTGGGCTTTGCAAGAAAGATATCCCCCGCCCGAAGCTCATAAACTGTGTTGTTTACCGTATATGTGCCTTTCCCGTCGACAACATAATGGATCAGATAGTGATCCCGTACGCCGGGGCCCCAGGTATAGCCGCGCTCACAGCTCTGCAGGCCGCAGTTGAAGATGGAAAGTTCCACATTGTCGGTATAATTCTGCTTGAACGACTGCTTGTATGTGCTGGGCATCCGATTCACCTCCGGCGAAACCGTGTGGGACAAAAAACGATTCCGCCTCTTATTCCTCATATGATATTTAATTATAGCAAATCAATCAACAAAAGTCCATTTTTTCGTGATATAAAATAGTGTTTACATCAAGCGCATGTCTGTTATAATGGATTTGACACCGGGGCAGTACCGGGCTGCATTTGGAGCGGCGCTGAAAATGCGCCGCCATGCGGCACCCCGGCGGAGAAGAAGGCATCGGGGCCGCTTTTCGGCGGCGTCTATAGGATAAACGAAAGACAAGGGGAGGCCGGTAATATGTCAACGGCAAAAGAGTTAAAGAAAGAGATCGAGCGCGGTGTGTGGGACGCGTCCCTGGGAAAGCTGTATGGCCGGCGGGCTGGCGTGCTGGAGCGCCAGCGTGCGCGGTACGCGGATGCGCTGGACTGTTTTGCGGCGCTATACGGCGGGGAACGGGAAGCCGCCATCTATTCCGCGCCCGGCCGCACCGAGATCGGAGGCAACCACACCGACCACAACCACGGCGTGGTAATGGCCGGCGCGGTGGATCTGGACGTGATTGCCGTGGTTTCCAAAAACACGGACGATGTGGTACGTGTGAAATCGAAAGGCTTTGACGGCAGGGACGAAGTGAAGCTGGAGCAGCTGTCTCCTGTGCTGGCAGAGCAGGGCCGCTCCGCCGCTCTCATCCGCGGCGTGGCTGCGGGCATCGCAAAGCAGGGCGGTGTACTGGGCGGCTTCGACGCCTATACCACGTCCGATGTGCTGCGCGGCTCAGGGCTGTCCAGTTCGGCTGCGTTCGAGGTTGTCATTGGTACTGTATTCAATGGGGAATACAACCAAGGCCGTTTCTCCGCGGTAGACATCGCAAAGATCAGTCAATATGCGGAAAATGAATATTTTGGCAAACCCAGCGGCCTGATGGATCAGACAGCCTGCAGCGTGGGCAGCGTGATCACCATTGATTTTCGTGATCCTGCCAGCCCCGTAGTGGAAAAAGTGGATTTTGATCTGGCAAAACACGATTATTGTCTGTGCATTACAGATACAAAAGGGAGCCATGCGTCGCTTACCGATGAATATGCGGCCGTCCGCCAAGAGATGGAAGCAGTGGCGGCCTATTTCGATAAGTCGGTGCTGCGCGAAGTGGATGAGTCTGCTTTTTATGCGGATATTGCTGGTGTGCGTGAAAAACTGGGGGACCGTGCCGTACTGCGCGCTATCCACTTTTTTGCGGACAGTCGGCGTGCCGGTGCGTTATGCAGTGCCATCCGTGAGGATCGCTTTGAAGACTTTTTGGAATTGATCGTGGCAGGCGGCCATTCGTCGTTTGAATACAACCAGAATGCATACAGTGCAAAAAATCCGCGGGAGCAGGGCGTTTCGCTTGGTTTGGCACTTTCTCAGCATATACTCGAGGGGTATGGTGCGTGGCGTTTGCAGGGCGGCGGCTTTGCGGGCACCATTCAGGCGTTCGTCCCGGTGCATCTGCTGGAGGCGTACCGCGCGGCGATGGACAGCGTGTTCGGCGAGGGCTCCTGTTACGTGCTGAATGTGCGCAACTACGGTGCGCTGTGTGTGACAGAGGCACTGTAAGCCGTGCGGGAAAAATGGTCGGCTGCCCCGCGGCGAATCGCGGCGTTCGATGCCTTGCGCGGTTTTGCACTGGTAAATATGGCCGTATACCATGGCGTTTACGACTGGGTCTATGTATTCGGCCGACCTGCGGCATGGTTTACGCAAACGGGCAACGCGCATATCTGGCAGCAATTCATCTGTTGGACGTTCATTCTGCTGGCGGGGGCTGTGTTTCCTTATGGGAAGCATGCGGTACGCCGTGGCGCGGTCACATTTGGCTGCGGATTTCTGCTCACGGCCGTTACGATGCTGGTGATGCCGTCGGAGCAAATACTGTTCGGCGTTCTGCACTTGATTGGGGCGGCCGTGCTGCTCAGCGCGCTGCTGCGCCGCTTTCTGGACCGCGCGCCAGCGCTGCCCGGCGCCATAGCTTCCTTTGTATTGTTTTTGTTCCTGCGAAGCGTCCCGATGGGATATCTGGGCATTGGCGAGCTGCAGCTGTTTGAGCTGCCGCGCCAGCTGTACAGCGTGCCGTTTTTGTTTCCGCTTGGCCTGCCCGGCCCGGGCTTCTATTCGGCGGATTATTTTCCGCTGATCCCGTGGATATTTCTGTTCTGGGCGGGGCTTTTCCTGTGGCGTTTTCTGCGCCCGTATGCCGAAGAGACGGTGCGCGGCTGGCCTGCCTGCCGTCCATTGGTTTGGCTGGGGCGGCACAGCTTGTGGGCATATTTGCTGCATCAGCCTGTTTTGTTGGGCTTTATATTTTTGTTATCGATATTGACAGGCAGTTGATAAGAAGAAAGGATGTAGAAAATGGTTTTGGTCTGGTATCCGAAATGTTCCACCTGCCAGCGCGCCAAGGCATGGCTGGATGAGCATGGCGTGACCTATACGCTGCGCGACATCAAGGAAGAAAACCCGAACGCGGAGGAGCTGCGGGCCTGGCATGAAAAAAGCGGCCTGCCTCTCCGGCGTTTTTTCAACACAAGCGGTCTGCTGTACAAAGGCATGGCGCTGAAGGACAAGCTGCCTGGAATGACGGACAATGAGCAGTACATTTTGTTGGGTGAATACGGAATGCTTGTGAAGCGGCCTTTGATTGTGGCGGACGATTTTGTGCTGGTGGGTTTCCGCGAGGCGGAATGGTCTGCAGCGCTCGGCTGATAGGAGATATACCTGCGGGTGTGCAGTTCGGCTTCGAACGCAAACAAGCCCTTGTGAAAATGTTCCGTACAATGGTCATAAGACCAAAGCGCGTCTCTGGAAAGCATGGGCTGTGCTTTTGCGCAAAAAGAAAACCCATAAAACAGCCTGCAGGCTGTTTTATGGGTTTTTCTTACTGGAGCTGGTGATCCGATTCGAACGGACGACCTGCTCATTACGAGTGAGCTGCTCTACCGACTGAGCCACACCAGCATATGGCGCTTAAATCAAGTGCCTTTATCTATTATAAGGAATTTTTTGCGTTCGTCAAGCTTTTTCTGAAAAGTTGTGGACGAAAATTTTATTTTGCGGTACAATAAGCAAACAGAGAAGTTTCGGGAGGGAAAAGAATGGTTACAGAATGCGTTGCGATACTGGCAATCTCACTTTGCCTCGTTGTGGTATTCATCCGTGCGGGGCACGGGGATTACGCAGCGAGTGTCACGCCCATCCTGGCCGTTCCCTTCGTGCATCTGCTCGCGCTGCCGGTAAGCTGGTGGACAGATTCGCTTTTTCCCGCGCTTGCGCCTCAATCGGTGGTGGCGTTTGCGGATATCGCCGCCGTAGTGGTTTCCTGCCTTATGATCATGTCCTTTTCGGGGAAGATCAGGAACAGGAAGAATAAAAAGCTGTATGTAGTGATGCTGGGTGGATACAATATTATACTGACCTGCACATTTGTCCACCGGACGCTGGCAGTGCTTTGGAAATAATTCTTTAGAGAATGTGCCGGGGCCTATCGTGAGCCCCGGCCTCTTTTGCGTTTCGGGGAAAATTGGGGCCGTGTGCGCTTGATATAAAACAGGGAGACAAAGGGATGAGCTGCAAAAAATATATCGCTGCGATTTTACTGTGCTCCGTGCTGCTGGCAGGCTGCTCTGGTTTTTCCGGGCGGGGAACGGACGCATGGGGAGCGGAATCCCCGGCATCCGGAGGAAGCAGCACGGAGGGGCAGGCCGTACAGGTTGTGCCCGAAACGCTTGCGCGTCAATTGGCTGCGGTACAAAGTGCGCACCCGCTGACGGAAGAATTTTTTTCATGGTGCGCGCAGGAGGCGCCGTCCGGTCTGCTGGAGGGAATAGATGATCGTCTCGAAGCCGAGGCCCTGTATTCAGACGCATGGTTCTATGACCTGTGCGGGATTTCTCTTCATGTGCTGTACGGCCGCTACTCCGGGCAGGACAGCGGCTCGAACTGGCATGAGCGGGAGGGAGGCAACGGCGCGGCGGAGATTATTTTTGCAGGCGACGTGAACCTTGACGATGATTGGGAGATTATGCGGCATTTGAAAGACAGCGGCGGCGGCGTGGAAGATGCATTTTCATCGGCGTTGTTAGAGCGGCTGCGCGGCGCGGATGTCCTTGTGGTGAACAACGAGTTCCCGTACTCCCGACGCGGCGTGGCGCTGCCGGGAAAACTATACACGTTCCGGGCAGACCCCGCAAGCACCTCTTTTTTGCGACAGATGGGAGCGGACCTTGCAGGCCTTGCCAATAACCATGTATTCGACTACGGACCGGACGCATTCGAGGACACGCTGGCGGCGCTGGAACAAGAAGGGATTCCCTATATCGGCGCAGGGCGAGACCTGGAGCAGGCAATGCGCCCCCAATATTTTATTGTAAACGGCATGAAGCTTGCCTTTGTCGCAGCCACCCGTGCGGAAAAATTCATTTTCACGCAGGAGGCGGGGGCAACACAGCCGGGAGTGCTGCGCACCTACGAACCCGATCTTTTCTTGCAAGCAGTCACAGAAGCGAGGAAGAACAGCGATTTTGTGGCGGCCTATGTGCATTGGGGCACGGAGAATACCGCTGTGCTGGAAACCGCTCAGCGGGAGCAGGCCCGCCAATATATTGAAGCGGGCGCGGACATTGTTGTAGGCGCACATCCGCACTGCCTGCAGGGCTTTGCATTTGAGCACGGAAAGCATGTTGCATATAGTCTGGGGAATTTCTGGTTCAATATGGATACGGTGGAAACGGGCTTCCTTTCCGTCAGAATCACAGCGCCGGGTGAGTATTCCGTTCAGTTCGAGCCGTGTATCCAGCATGGAGGACGTACCGCACTCATGGAAGATGCAGAGGGCGCGGCGCTATTACAGTATCTGCGGGCGCTTTCGCCTGGAGTGCGCATTTACGCGGACGGAACACTGGAGCTGGAGCAGCCGGAGCTGTAGAGAAAGATCGACAAACAAAAGCACCTGCGGACGATGTGTCCGCAGGTGCTTTTCTGCCGGATGACGGTATGCCGTTCAAAGCTGCGGGGCAGGTTCTGCGGTAGCCAAACGCTTACGCCAGGCGCCGAAGCGATAGGCGACAGCCGTGAGCAGTGCGCCCAGCGACCAGGAGACCAGCAGGGAGATAAAGGTGGATTCCGGGCGCCCGGTGGGATACTCGGCGCTGCGTGTAAAGAATGCGATGCCGTAGGCAATGGGAACGCGGAGCACAACAGTGGTGATGATGGAGATCCACATTGGTGTCATCGTGTCTCCTGCGCCTCGCATCACGCCAGAGAGACATTGAGTAATGGACATGGCGATATATCCGAAGGCGAGAATCTGCATCATGCGCATGCTCAAATCTACCAGCACGGCTGTTTCGGTAAAAACGCCCATCAGTTGGCGGCCGAATAAAAGAATCAATGCAGTCAGGAAAGCGGAGATGCCGACGGCGATCCAGGTGCCCTGCTTTGCACCCTGATGCACACGGTCCAACCTGCGCGCGCCAACGTTTTGTCCGGTATACGTCGTCATTGCCTGTCCAAAGGTGAAGTTCGGCATCATCGCGAAGCCATCCACCCGCATGACGATCACGTTGCAGGCGATGACCATTTCACCAAAGCTGTTGGTGAGGGACTGGACCACAAGCATGGCCACGGAGAAGATGGCCTGAGTGATGCCGGAAGGCACACCGATGCGGATGATATTGGCAATGGGCGCGGAGCGGGGTTTCAAGTAATGCAGCGTCAGGTCGAACACGTCCCGCATGCGCAGCAGTTTCCACAGACAGAGGAAAGCGGAAATCGTTTGCGCCAGCACGGTGGCCAGCGCCACACCGGCCACACCCATACCCAGGCCGGCTACAAACCACAAATCAAGCCCTACGTTCAACGCGGCGGCAACAAGCAGAAAACCCAGTGCGGACAGGCTGTCGCCCATGCCGCGCAGCACGCCGGACAGGATATTATAATAAGCAAAACCGGCAATGCCCAGGAAATAGATCATCAGATAATCCGCGCACCAGTCGATGATGGAGGCGGGCGTGCTGAGCAGCTCGAGCATTGGGCGGGTGATAAGCGCGCCGATGATCATTGTAATGACGGATACGATGGCGGACAGTGTGATGCAGTTGCCAATAACGACGGAGAGCTGCTCACGATCTTTTGCGCCGTAACGCTGTGCTACCAGGATGCCTACGCCTGTGGCGACGCCCACAAAAAGCGCAAGCAGAAGGTTGAGGATGGGGGAGGCGCTGCCGACGGCCGCCAGCGCATTATCGCCGACATAGCGGCCTACGATGATGGAATCCGCGGTGTTGTAAAGCTGCTGGGCCAGATTGCCGATCAGCATGGGGATAGCAAACTCAAGAATGCGCTTCCAGGGAGCGCCCAGAGTCATATCGTGCGCGGAGAAAAGCTGCTGCAGTCTTGCAGCGAATGAACGTTTTCCCATGAATGGTTCCTTTTCCTTCCTTTTTGGTGTAATACAACAATTGTAAAGGGATGAAATTTATTTGTCCATAGGAAAATGTGCGCAGGAGACGGCTGAAACATGGCGTTTCGTGCGTATTTCATTCGGAAAAGCTTTACTGGGATAAGAAAAGGCCAAGGCCGGGCTTTTGCCCGGCCTTGGCCTTGTGTGGGAGGGTCTGCGTCAGGAAACAATGCGTTCCGCTGTATACACAGTGGAAGTATCCGCACGAATGCCGCCCGGATCGTACACATCGGCGATGATCTTTGCACGGTACACGCCGGAGGAAAGGCGCATTTCGTGCGCCAGCGCGGCACTGCCTGCGCCTCCGGCACTGAAGACGAAAATATCGTCCCAGGTGCCCGACCAGGTCTGTACGTTTTTTTGCAGCACAACGGTCAAACGTGCACTTTGCACAGCATTATACAGCTTGACGTGGGCGGTGATGGTATACTGTGCGGCGGTGCTGTCGATCGCGCCGCCGACAGATTGGATACAGCCTGTTTTGCAGATGATTTGTTGCAAGGGGCATCCTCCTTCAGCATAGCGTTCTTAAACCATTGTAATGTTCTATATACGCGGCATCCACACGATTTATGACAGAAAACCATCCAAACAAAAAATTTTTACATATGTGAAGACCGCAGGAGAATGAAAATAGCGGGCCGTATAAACCGACCCGCCACAGGCTAAAGTTTGAAAAAGGGGCGGCGGCTGCGCCCGCAGGCGCGTGTCGAAAAGCAACCGCGCTGGAAGCGCGGCTCTTATAGCGCGCAGACGCCCCTTTTTCATTTAAAATAACCCACGCCGTGCGCGGCGAACAAGGCCAAAAGCCCTGTTCGCAGGCAGCTTGGCGGAAAAGCGTAGCTTTTTTGCCAAGCTGTAGCGGGTGGTATAAAACCGGCCCGCCATTATATCATTTTAAAAAGCCCGCCACGATTTTTGCTTCAGCTTCTTCCTCTGTAAGGCCGAGCGTTCGCAACTTGAGCAGTTGTTCGCCAGCGATCTTACCAATGGCCGCTTCATGGATGAGCGCGGCATCGCCGCTGTTTGCGGTAAGTTCGGGTGCAGCCGTTACAGTACCGTTGTCTGCAATGATGGCGTCACATTCCGAGTGGCCTGTGCAGCGCGTGTTGCCAACGATACGCGAGCGGTAAGCCTGATGAGAATTTCCCTTGGCAACAGAACGGGAAATGAGGTCCACGCCAGAGTCCTCTCCGTCGAGAAAAACTTCAAAATCAGTTCGCGCCTGCTGGCTGCCCTCAGTGAGGAGCCGCTCACGGATATACAGCTTTGCACCTGCGGCCAGGGTGGCGCGGGTGGTGCGCGTGGTGTCATCCACGCCGCCGAGCTGCGTGGTGTCCATTTCCAGTATGGCGCCCTCTGCGAGCGTGGCTTCCGTTACGGGGTCAATGCTGCGTTTGCCGCTGCCGCCGCCCGTACCGATATGCTTTTCCAGATACACGACGTGAGCGTCCCGTCCCAGAAAAAACCGGTGGATTCCGTTGTGGCGGGCGGGTTCTCCGTCGTCGGTGTGCACACCGCAGCCAGCGACAATGGTCACGTCGGCGCCGTCACCCACAAAAAAGTCGTTGTAAACCAGATCATCAACATCTCCGTGAGTCACACAGGCGGGAATGGAAACGCTTTCGCCTTTTGTGCCGGGCAGAATGCGGATATCCAAGCCGGGGACGTCGGTTTTGGATTCTATTTTAATATGCGCGGTGGACTGCCGCCCTGCGCATTGGCCGTTTTCACGAATGTTGAACGCGCCGTTGAAAGAGCCGGCCCAGTCCGAAACGATGCCGAGCAATTTTTCAGTGATGCCGTTCATTGTTTTCCAACCTCCTTGTTGGGACATTGCGTGCAGCCGGCTGCGCCGTCCAATAACCCGGGCAGCACCAAGGCACGCGGTCCGGCCTGCTGTACTACACCGTCGGCAATGACTACGATTTCATCCGCGATGGCGAGAATGCGTTCCTGATGTGAAATAATGACAAGCGAACCGTCCAGATGGCTGCGTAAGTCGCGAAAAACGTCGATAAGCCCGGTGAAGCTCCACAGGTCAATACCTGCTTCCGGCTCGTCGAACAGCATGAAGCGCGTACCCCGGGCAAGCACAGTGGCGATTTCGATGCGTTTGATCTCGCCGCCGGACAGGCTGGCGTTGATCTCACGGTCCATATATTCGCGGGCACACAGCCCGACTTTTCCCAGAAGCTCGCACAGTGTTGCTTCGGAAAGAGCGCCTCCTGCGGCCAGTTCCACGAGGTCGCGCACGGTGAGTCCTTTGAATCGGACGGGCGTCTGGAATGCATAACTCACGCCGCAGCGTGCGCGTTGGGTAACGTCAAGCGGAGTAATGTCTTTTCCGTCCAGGAATATCTGCCCGGATGTGGGTGTCTCCAGCCCGGCGATCAGCTTCGCCAGCGTTGTTTTCCCGCCGCCGTTGGGGCCTGTGAGCACGACAAGTTTTCCGTCCGGAATAGCGAGGTCCATACCTTTGATAATTTGTCCGCCTTCCGGTGGCTGCCATGTGAGTTTTGATAATTTCAGCATACTATGAATATTCCCTCCTGAAGCCGGTTGAGCATATAATCGCGGCAGAATACTTCGTCGATGATGATGTGGAAAACGCTTTCTATACTATTATACTCCACTTTGGCAAAATAACAAGACTTAAATGAAAGATTGTTCAGATGCAAAAATGAGGAAAACTGGCAGAAGTGAAGCAGATGCGGTTGAGATAGAGCCGTCGATAACAGCGCTGTGGTATAATAACCTCAGGCCCGCCGCTTACGCGGCTGTGCACATTTTATGCGCTGATGCACTTTCGCGTATAGAGTTGAAAACATTGAATCATGCAAAACCGCAGCGGGTGTGGTTTCGTTGTGGCCGCTTCGCAGCGTTCATGATATAATGATTCCACTACCGCCGCGTCGTGTTCGCTGTTTCCCGGCCAGAGCGAGTCAGGCCGCTGTATATGATTTTTATAGAAAGCAGAAAAGGAGCCGCCATGAAAGATATCGTCATCTCCGGCGCCCGAGAGGGCAATTTGAAAAATATCTCTCTGCAGATACCACGGGAGAAGCTTGTGGTACTCACGGGCGTGTCCGGTTCAGGAAAATCCACGTTGCTGATCGATGTACTGTTCAATGAATGCCAGCGGCAGTATCTGGAGGCGATGGACTTGCAGGGAATCCGAAAGCCTCAGGTGGAAAGCATCCGAGGCGTTTCTCCGGCCGTGTGCATCACGCAGCGCGGGGCGAATCGAAACCCACGTTCCACTGTGGGCACTGTCACGAACATTTATACGGAACTGCGCATGCTGTACGAAAAGCTGGCGGTACGCAATTGTCCGCATTGCGGAGCTGCCATTTGCGCGGCGGACTGCTTTGAAACCACGGAAAAGCGCGGCGGAGATTTTTTTGTCTATATGGACTGCTGTGTATGCGGCAAACGCATGGATAAGCTGACGCGCACGCAGTTTTCCTATAACACCAAAGAAGGGGCATGTCCTGAATGTCAGGGGCTTGGCCAGACACTCAAGGTGGACCGAACGGGGGCGGTGGATGAGCGGCGTTCTCTGGAGGATGGCGCTGTGCGTTTTTGGGCACAGAAATACGCTGAATACCAGACGGGTGCGTTTTATGCGGCTCTGCGGCATTATGGGCTCCCTGTACAGCCGGGGACGGCAGTCGAAGCATACAGCGATCTGCAAAAGGCAGTGCTGTATGAGGGAACTTCCTGCTCTGCGCTGCAAGAAACGTTTCCGAATATAGCCGTGCCGAAAACTGTCGCGCAGGGCAGGTTTGAGGGCGTGGAACCGATGCTTTGGAGGCGTTTGCAGGAAAAGGGCGGCGACGCTAAGGGGATGGAGGGGTATTTCCTTCATACGCCGTGCCGCGCGTGCGGCGGCGAGCGGTTGAATCCTCTGAGCCGCGGCGCCGCTGTGCGGGACGTGCGTTTGCCACAGCTTTCTGCGCTTTCGCTGGATGAGCTTCGCAGGTGGCTTGAAAAGTTGGAGCAGGAGCTGCCTTCCGCGCATCAAAAACTGGTGGAGCCGTATTTGCTGGATCTGCAGACAAAGCTTCGGCGCTTGTCGGATGTTGGTTTGGGATATCTTTCGCTGGAGCGGCAGGCGGGAACACTTTCAGGCGGTGAAACGCAGCGCCTGCGGTTGGCCGCGGCGTTGGACTCGGACATCACGGGGATATTTTATATGCTGGACGAGCCGACGGTGGGCCTGCATCCGCAGGATACGCAGGGTATGATCGATGTTTTGAAACAGCTGCGTGACAACGGCAATACTGTACTGGTGATCGAGCATGACCCGGATGTAATGCGCGCTGCGGATCATATCATCGACATTGGGCCGGGTGCGGGCCGGCATGGCGGACAGGTTGTCGGCAGCGGCACGCTGGAAGAGCTGGCAGCGCAGCCTGATTCTGTCACGGGCGCCTGGTTGGCGAGGCATCGGCCGCAAAAGCGGACGCCTCGGGCGGGGGACGGCAGAAGGGTGAAGATAAGGAACGCCTGCCTGCACAATCTGCAAAATGTGGATGCGGAATTTCCGATCCGCTGTCTTTCTGCGGTGACGGGGGTGTCCGGTTCCGGAAAGTCCTCGCTGGTATTCGGCGTGCTGGCGGACGAGAGGGAACAGCGTACACATGTTGCGGGGCTGGAACATTTCAGCCGTGTGGTGGTTATTGAACAAGAGGCGCTTGTCCGCATGCGCCGCTCCAATGTAGCGACCTATACAGGACTGTATTCTGATATCCGCAGCTTGTTCGCGGCAACGCCGCAGGCCAAAAAGCTGGGATTGGGAGCAGGGGCTTTTTCCTTTAATACAAAAGGGGGCCGATGTGAGACGTGCGAAGGCCTGGGCGTTGTTCCAAACAATTTGCTGTTTTTCGCGGATACGGAAATCACATGCCCGGTGTGCGGCGGCAGGCGCTTCGGCGAAAAGGTTTTGTCTGTCCGGTGGAACGGGAAAAATATTTCCGATATACTGTCGCTTTCCGTGGAAGAGGCGATGGAGATGTTTGCCGCAGAACGCAGGTTGGCGGCGCGGCTGCACACGTTGTGCGGTGCGGGGTTGGGCTATTTGGAGTTGGGGCAAACGCTCACGACATTGTCCGGCGGAGAAGGCCAGCGTCTGAAGCTGGCAAAGGAACTGATGGAGCAGGCACAGAACAATGTGTTGTATTTAATGGATGAGCCGACCGTAGGCCTGCATCCGCTTGACGTTGAGCACTTTCTCGCGCTGCTGAACGGTATGGTGGAAGGCGGTGCTACGGTGATTGCAGTGGAGCACAATCAACAGGTGATCGCTGCGTCGGACTGGGTCGTTGAGCTGGGGCCCGGCGGCGGGGTGGACGGAGGACGGGCCGTGTTTTCGGGGACGCCTCAGGAACTGGCTGCCTGTACGGAGTCTGCAACAGGACGTTTTTTGGAAGGCTGGTAGCCTTGAATAAGCTAAAACGAACGCTCCGGCGCGCATTGCCGGGGCGTTCGTTTTGCATCTCTTCAAATGTGTATATGGGAGTTTTGAAAATAGCGGCCTTTGTTCAAAGTGTGGTAAGCAGATATTGATAAGCCTTTTCCAAAAAAGTGAAATCGACCGCGTCAATATAATATTGCTCCAAAGCGTCATGGCATTCTTTGGCTTCCTTCTGAATGGAAGAAGCCTGTGCGAACAGCTCATCCACGGCGCGCTTATTGAAGTGCAGGCGCTTGCGGCGCAGCTTCAACCCTTCCTTGTTGCAGAAGCGTGTGCAGTGGATGGTGCGTTGGCCGGAAAACTGTATCGGATGATATGAGTTGCTGGTGACAAAGCAAAGACGCAGTGCGGGAATGAACAGATGCTCGATTTTTTCGTATGGGCTCATGGAACAATAACAGGTTACGATGTTGTGTCCTTTCTGCAGCGCCTCCTCCCGCAATGCGTAGAGCAATGTGCGGCTGGCGGCGCCGTATTCGTCATCCAGTACTACGATCGTGTCTGCAAGCTTTGCGATCGTATTGCTGTAAAAAATTATCCCCTGTAAAGTTAATGCGCTTAACAGTCTGATTTCTTCGTGCGGAGCCTCTCCGGAGGAAGAAATGTAACGGCGGGAAAGTGTGCCTGCAAACGCGCGCGCCTTTGCGGTGTCCGTACAGGACAAAGCGACGCGCATGCTGTCCTGCAGCAGGCTGCCGGCAGCAGTGATATAACGTGTGGCGCGCTCGACCAATGCCGTGTTTTGCCGGAAGAGGCTGATGATCTCGCTTCGATGTGCTTGAAGTTTGTGACGGTCTACTGCACGGTACAGAGACACGATATCCTCGAACGCGACAGGATATACAGGCTCCAGCACATGCGGCGCAGTTCATAAACACACTTTTTAAATGAGTGGAGGGTAAAGCGGCCGATGGGATGAGCGGCTCTGCAAATTTTGAACACGTTGATGCTGGAAGGCAAAACAGCCTTACATGCGATCAGGGAGCTAAATGAATGCAATGCTTTTTACCAGGTTAAAAACCGCATTGGTCAATGTGGTGTTTATTGCTTCAACGCCGGCGTTGCTTTTGCCGGCTGCAGACAGGTATACTTTGATTTTGGGTTCAGTGCCGGATGGCCTGATTATCAATTTGTTTTGGCCTTTCAGGTGATACTCCAACACATCGGCACAAGGCAAACCGGTATTTTCCGCGCGGCAGCCGTCTTTTCCGTCGGGGGACTGCGTTATCGATGCCCGCGGCCGTACCGGCTGGAGGTGAAACGGTTATGGCTACGCGGGCGGGTTGTGAGATAGGGGAAACGCCAAACAGCGCAGGGTGTGACAAGTATACCCTGCGCTGTTTTCTGATGCTGTTTTCATCAAACCAGATGCTCTTCAAACCGCTGTATGCTTTCGTTTTTACCGACCACGACGATGATATCATCCACCGCAAAAACATGAGCGGGATTGATGTCAGTCATCGTCTGTTCGCCGCGCTCAATGGCTATGATGTTTAACCCGAATTTGCGGCGCAGATCGGCCTCCTGTACGCTGCGGCCAACGAGCTTTTGCGTGATGCGTATCTCCGATATCTCAATATTGCTGTTGAGAGATATATAATCCAGCACGCTGCTGGAAAGCAGGCGCTTGGCAAGGCGCAGCGCCATGTCGCGCTCAGGGTAGATGACCTCCGCGCCGATTTTTTCCAGTACCGCGCCCTGATCTTCGCTGATCGCTTTGGCGATGACATTGGGCACGCCCAGACTTACGACATTGAGCGTGGTGAGGATGCTGGTGTCGATTTTTTCACCGATACATACGACGACGGTGTCGCAGTTTTGAATGCCGGCTTCCTCCAGCGTCTCGCGGCCCAGATCGTGCGCGACAAATGCGTGTTCGGTGTATTGGCGCAGCTCGCGCACCTTTGCCTCGCTGCTGTCGATGATCATTACGTCTTTGCCAGCGGCAGCCAGGCTTTTGGCCAGCGCCGTGCCGAAGCGTCCCAACCCGATGATGCCGTAGGACGCGGAATCCTTATTTTTTGCCATGCTTTTCTCCTTATCCAATGGTGATGGTTTCTTCTGAATACCAGACGTGCTGCTCCGTTCGGAAGGCCCAAAGCGAGGCCACAGTCAACGGGCCGATACGTCCGGTGTACATGATCAATATGACGATCAGTTTGCTGGCGGGCTGGAGCTGCGGCGTAATGCCTGTGGACAGGCCCACCGTACCGAAAGCGGATGTCGCTTCAAATAAGAGCTGCAGAAATGTGAGGTCTGGCTCCAGAAGACACAGGATGAACGTGCCGCCGCATACGACGAACGCAGACAGCAGCGTGACGATAAAAGCTTTTTGGACGACTTCTCCGGCCACAGTGCGCCGGAACGCCGTGGGCATCCGCCCGGTAGCCGCGCTGCGCGTCGCCTGCAGAAGAGCGAACAGCGTAGTGGTTTTTATGCCGCCTCCGGTGGAGCCGGGCGACGCGCCTACGAACATGAGAAGGATCAAAACAAACAGGCCGGCGTCAGTGAACGAACCGATCGGATAGGTGGAAAAACCGGCCGTTCTGGCCGAAACGCTCTGAAAGAATGCGCCCAGCCATGTGACGTTTTCCGTCGCTTTCAAAAGCAGCGTGCCCAGAAGGATCAATACCGCGCTCATCACGATGACGACTTTGGAGTGCAGAGCCAGCGCGCGGAACGAACGCTTTTTTAAGATGTCGAGGATAACCAGAAAACCCAATCCGCCGAAAATGATCAGCCCAGCGGTGGTTAAGTTGAGCAGTAAATTGTTCTGATAAGGGATCAGATTTTGCAGCCCGCCGAGAATGTCAAAGCCGGAGTTGTTGAACGCGGCAATGGAATGAAATATGCTGATGCCTATGGCTTCCACCGGAGGATGATCCTGTACGAAAACCAGAAAGCTCAACAGCGCGCCCGCACCCTCGAAGCACAGTGTCATGAGCAGAATGGATTTGACAAGCCGTACGATGCCTTTTCCGTTTTCCATATTCATGGCTTCACGCACCAGTAAACGGCTTTTGAAACCTACGCGTTTGCCTGCTACCAGAATGAAACCGACGCCTACAGAAGTAACGCCCAGACCGCCGACCTGGATGAGCAGCGCAACGATTGTACGCCCGAACACGGTGAAATGATCCGCCGTGTCGATGGCGATGAGCCCTGTAACACAGACCGCGCTGGTGGAAGTGAACAGTGCATCAATGGGGGTGACCTGCGCGCCGTCTCGAACAGATACAGGAAGCATCAGCAATGCGGCTCCGGCGAGGATCACCAGCGCGAAACCTGCGGCAATCAGGCGGCCCGGAGGCTGCCTTTTGATGAAATTCATTTATTTGACCTTGCTTTCACAAAATATTTTACGGAATGTTTTGCGGAAATGATCACGCCTCCTGTGAGGAGAGCAGCCAGATCGCTCCGCCGCCCAAGGCAAGTGAAAAAAGGCACATAAGCCATTGCGGGACGGAAACAGGGAAGCCGGGAAACAATTCCGGCAGAGAACCCAGCACAAAGCCTAAAATCAGCAGATAGGTTTGCTGCGGATGCTTTTCCATGGCGCGTTCCAGCAGCTTAGTCGTTAGTATAATCCCCAAAAGCACGCCCGCACCAAGAGGGAGCAGATAGGGCAGATAAAGGCGGCTGATGGATTGGATGACTGTATTGTACATGTCCATCATGAGAAGAAGATAAGATACGCTGATGCCCGGAAGAACAAGTGCAACAGCCGCGACCAGGCCGGCGCAGATCAAAAACAGCGCGCCGGGATTTTCCGCTCCGGAGGCGTCTGCTGCTGGCAGAATGGAAAATAATGCAACGGCGCTGAAACCGACCACGAGAAACACGGGGAGCCGCCAGGAGACGCTGTGTATCTGTGCTTTTTTCAGCATCATCGGCGTGCTTCCCGCCACCGCGCCGATGAAAAACCAGCGGAGCACGAGAGGATAACGCTGCAGCAGGTAAAGCAGCGGATTGGCGAACAGCAGCATCCCGGCACCGCCTCCCAGAGCAAATAGAAGCAGAAACAAGGCATTCCTTTTTTTACAGGCAAAAAAGGAACTCACCGAAGTGATGAGTTTGTCGTATATACCCAGGATCATTGCCATGGAACCGCCGCTTACGCCGGGCACAAGCATCGTGCCCCCCACACACAGCCCTTTCAAAAATATTTTCAACCAGTTTTCTTTCATAAGCCTCCTTGTTTTCAGCGGTTCCAGTTTGGAAAAGGCACAGCCGGCGCCTCACAGGCGCGGGCCATGCCCTTTTCAGTGTCCGCCCTTTAAGGGAAAGATTTCCCTGAAAGTCGGCGGACGGAAAATCCGCGAATTGCAGACAGTATAGCGAACCTCTTTATGCAATGTCAATGAAGATAGGCTTTTTTTAACGAAGCCTTTACGAGGATCATTTTTGAAGAAAGTATCGAAGCATTTACCCGTGATTGAACCCCAACGTTTCAAATGGTATGATATTGGTAATACAGTAATAGGACGCGTGGCGTCGGGACATCTCAGGAGGTATTGCAATTATGCTGGCCTATACTTATGTGGAACGCGGAAAATTCGAATTGCAGGAAAAACAAAAGCCTGCCTTGCAGGATGACCGGGATGCGATTATCAGGGTAACGCTGGCCAGCATCTGCACCAGCGATCTGCACATTAAGCATGGCTCGGTGCCGCGCGCTGTGCCGGGCGTTACCGTTGGGCACGAAATGGTGGGCGTGGTGGAGGCTGTGGGGCCGGCAGTAGCGGCTGTAAAGCCTGGAGACAGAGTGGCGGTAAATGTAGAGACGTTTTGCGGCGAATGCTTTTTTTGCAAGCATGGCTATGTAAACAACTGCACTGATCCGAACGGCGGGTGGGCGCTGGGCTGCCGCATCGACGGGGGACAGGCGGAGTATGTCCGGGTGCCGTATGCCGATCAGGGGTTGAACAGGATTCCGGCCAATGTCAGCGACCGCCAGGCTCTTTTGGTGGGCGACGTGCTGGCCACGGGTTTTTGGGCGGTACGCATTTCTGAAATCGGCCCGGAGGATACCGTGCTCATTATCGGCGCCGGGCCGACAGGCATCTGTACGCTGTTGTGCGCACTGTTGAAAAGGCCTGCCCGTGTTATTGTCTGTGAAAAGGACGCGGCGCGCCTGCGCTTTGTACGGGAGCATTATCCGGAGGTCCTGACGGTGGAACCGGTTCATGCGCTTGAATTTGTACGGGCCAACAGCAGCCACGGCGGTGCGGATGTGGTGCTGGAGGCAGCGGGCGCGGAGGAGACATTCCGTCTGGCCTGGAAGTGCGCGCGCCCAAACGCCGTGGTCACCATCGTTGCGCTGTATAATGGCAGCCAGATACTGCCGCTGCCGGAAATGTACGGCAAAAATCTGACATTTAAAACGGGCGGTGTGGATGGCTGTGACTGCGGAGAGATCCTGGAGCTTGTTTCGCAGGGCAAGCTGGACACCGAGCCGCTGATCACGCATACCTATCCGCTTAAGGAAATCGCCGCAGCTTATGATTTGTTCGAGAACCGGCGCGACGGTGTGATGAAAGTGGCGATCGAGTAGTTTTTCAGGACATGAGGGCAATGGAACAGCCGGGGTGCAGTTTGAACTGTACCCGGCTGTTTTGCTTTATAAAACGAAATGGCTGGAAAAATTGAGATTTTATAGTATTGCACAAAAAACGCATTGGGATTTCTGTCAAAAAAGAGAAAAAACAATGCACTGAAAACTTCTCCTTGCATACCAGAAGGTGCGGCGATATAATAAAGCTACAATTATTTCGAACTCCGAAATAACGGATTCGGAATCCGAAATAATAGGTGGCGGGAGACGTCCCGCTGCTCAGAATGCCATTGCAATGGGAGAATTTGAAACATGAAAAAAACAGGTTTGAAAGAGATGAAACGGCGCAACAGGGAAATGCTGATCCGCACGATCCTGGAAAAGGGCGAGTTGTCACGCATTGAGCTTGCGCATGAAACACAGCTTTCCCCCAGTACAGTGTCCGCTCTTGTAGGAGAGCTGCTGGAAGAGGGGATTCTGGCCGAAAGCGGCCAGAGGGCCATAACGGCAGGCCGAAGCCGTACTGCACTGGACATCAACACCGAATACGGCTGCATAGCGGTTGTAAACATCGGGAGAAAGGGCGCAAGCCTTGATTTGTTTGATATGTGTTTGAACCGCTGCAACGGCAAGGTGTTGTCGGAAAGCTATCTTTCCGGCAATGAGTTGCTCGTTGCCATCACTGCCGCGGTGTTTGAGCTTTTTGATTCCGCCAGCCTCCATGCTGGTAAGGTGGCCGGCTTCGGTCTCTTGTTCCAGGAGGACATGAAGGCGAGCGAATTTAACGTAATGTATTCCACCGGCTTTTCCTCCGCGAGCATTTCGCTGCGGGAAGCGCTGATTACACAATTTCGCGTGCCGGTGACGGAAGAGTACTCTCAGGTATATACGGTGAGCCGTGCGCTGGAGCAGCGGGAGAATGTGGAAGCAGAGAACACCGCCCATATCGCCATTGGCGAACGCGTGCTGGCCAGCATCACGCTGTCCGGACGGCCGCTGCCGCTGCGGGAAGGTATGTGCTCTGATGTCACTCCGATGCTTTGCGGCGACGCGCTGGTCCTGCCGGCGCTTAAAGCGGCCGCAGGCCCCGATGCGGAAGAGACAGGGCTTCTGCCCGCCCGTCAGGGCGGTTGGGCGGGTATCCTATCCGCGCAGATTTCCGGCCTGATCGCAGTGTTGTGCACGCTGTTCCCTCTGGATACCGTTTTGCTGTCCGGACACGCTGCAAAAGTGCGTGGATTTGTAGAGCAGGTGGATGCGCAGGTCAAGCAGAGGCTTTCCGAACAGGCGCCGGAGGTGCGTCGGGCTGATTTGCCGCATCGGGATCTTTCGGCGTTGCTGGCGGAGCGTATCCGTAAGAACGTTCTTTGTGCGGGCTGAAATTATTTTAAAAAAATTTTGCTTCAAGGTCTGCCGCGGCACACCGCAGGCGGGGGGGGACGAGTACACCGCCTTCAGAACGGGAAAGGAAGGGAATGACAGAATGGATTATACAGAAATGCTCACAGATAACCGATTTTCCGTCATAGCTGCATTGCCCCGCAACGATCTTGCGCTGGCGGAGGCTGCATTGGAGGGCGGAGCGCAGGCTGTCAAGGTGCACTGCAATGTTTGGCACCGCGCCAGCGGAAACACGTTTGGCACCTTTGCAGAAAACAGGACTTTTTTGCGTGAGCTGATCGCCCTGTGCGGGGATGTGCCAGTGGGCCTTGTTCCCGGCGGGGAGGACGCCTACATCAATGAGGAGGAGCGGCTGGAGCTGGAAGAGATGGGGCTTTCCTTTTTTTCCAGCTATGCGCAGTACGTTCCCTGCCACATGATGGAGAGCACGCGCCTTTCCAGCATGATTGCCATTGGTACGGATTATACCCAGAATACACTGGATGCTGTGCGCGCATCCGCAATCGACGTTTTGGAATGCAGCATCCAGCCGGGAGAAAATTACGGCACGTCCATGAATTATGCGGATATCCTGCGTTATTCGGACATTGCGGCTAAGACGGCCAAGCCCTGTGTGGTGCCCACACAGCGGCGGATACGCCCGGAAGAGGTGCGTCATCTGGCTGCTGCGGGATGCAAGGCCATAATGATTGGCGCCGTTGTGATGGGCGGTGCGCGGCCGGAGGACGTAAAGCGTGCCACTGCCGCTTTCCGTGCGGCTGCGGACGCAGTCTGAACCCTGTATGTAGGCCGCCGCCCGGCGGCTGAACATAGAACAAGGGGCCCCTGGCCCCGGAAAGTAAGGAGCAGAATTATGCTACAAGGTATCCTCATCATCGTAGTCTTTTTGGTCATTGCGGCGCTGATGATGACCAAGAAGATCCCCACACTGTTAGCGCTGCCGCTGATGGCAGTCATCATCTGCATCATTGCAGGCGTGCCCGCCGTGGGCACCGACGCCGAAGGCAATGCCATCGGCTGGCTGCAGACGGTGGTGGAAAACGGCACTGTCCGTATGGGCAGCGCCATCATGGCCGTTATTTTCGGCGCATGGCTCGGCCAGTTGATGAACAAGACGGGCGTAACGGAAAACATCATTAAAAAGAGCGCTGAGCTGGGCGGTGACCGCCCGTTGGTCGTTACCCTCATCATGGTGGTGGCCGTGGCGATCCTGTTCACCACGCTGAGCGGCCTGGGCTCTATCATTATGGTTGGCTCCATCGTGCTGCCTATTCTGGTGTCGGTAGGCGTTCCGGCTATCAGCGCAGCGTGCATTTTCCTAATGGCATTCACCACGGGCCTCACGTTTAACATTGCCAACTGGAAGAGCTTTTCCAGTATTTTCGGACTGGAGATCGAACAGATCAAGAGTTTTGAGATCTATCTGCTGATTGCCACGCTCATCGCCACGCTGGTCTTGGTGTTTGTGGAATTCAAGAAAAACGGTGTGAAATTTGCCTTCTCCGCCCCCGTGAGCGATGTTCCGGAGACCCGCCAGCTCAAGGGTGTTGCCGGTACGCTGGCCATGCTCACTCCGCTGGTTCCCATCCTGCTGGTCGCTCTGCTTAAGGTGCCTGTTGTGCCGGCATTCGTCGCAGGCATCATTTGGGTGCTTGTGTTTACATCCAAGAGCTTTTCCAAGGCGATGAATCTGCTGGTCAAGACCTGCTATGACGGCATCACGGATGCAGGCCCGGCCGTTATCCTGATGATAGGCATCGGCATCCTGTACCTGGCTGTGACGCACAGCATGGTAAAGGAAGTGCTCAATCCGTTCCTGCTGGCAGTCATTCCGTCGAACCGCATTGCTTACATCATTTTCTTCAGCCTGTTGGCTCCGCTCTCTCTGTACCGCGGCCCGATGAACCTGTTCGGCCTCGGCTCCGGCATTGCGGCACTTGTCATCGGCCTGGGCACGCTGTCCCCGCTGGCCGTTATGGGCGCTTTCCTGGCGGCTGAACGCATCCAAGGCTGCGGCGACCCGACAAATACTCAGAACGTCTGGACGGCGAACTTTGCGGAAGTGGATGTAAACACCATCACCAAAAAGCTGCTGCCCTACCTGTGGGTCATCGCGGTCTTCGGTGTGGTGCTCAGCGCATTCCTTTATTTCTGATTTTTTATAAACTTTTATCCGCTGTGGACGGGGCGCGGACCGCGAAGCGGCGCTCCGTTTCACAGCCGGCCCAAGGGCAAAAGCGCAGATGCTTTCGCCCTTGGGCTGGCCGTGAAAGGCCCGGTAGAACAACGAACAGGAGAATGCATGATATGAAAGTGCGCATTGGCATCGATGTCGGCGGTACCTTTACCGACGCTGTCGCGATCAACAACGATACATATGAACTCATCGGCACCGTGAAGGTGCCGACCACCCACACGGCCAAAGAGGGCGTGGCCGCGGGCATCGTGGAGGTGCTGCATAAGGTGATGGAGGAAAACGGCATCCGCCCGGAGGATGTTACCTTCATTGCCCACGGTACCACACAGGCTACCAACGCTCTGCTGGAAGGCGACGTTGCAAACGTGGGTATCGTGACAATGGGGAGCGGCCTGCAGGGCGCGAAAAGCAGATCCGACACGGCGATGGGCAGCATTGAGCTGGCGGCAGGCAAGTTCCTGCCCAGCGAAAACGTCTATGTGGATACCGGCGCGGCACAGGACGTTGCGGCCGCAGTAAAAAGCGCGGTGCAGGAGCTGATTGGGCAGGGAGCGACCAGCATCGTTGCCGCCGAGGCATTCAGCGTGGATGACCCGGCGAATGAGAACGCTGCCGTGCATGTGTGCGCAGAACTGGGCGTACCGGGCACGGCGACCAACGATATCTCCAAGCTTTACGGCCTGAAAATCCGCACGCGCACGGCAGTAGTGAATGCCAGCATCATGCCGAAAATGCTGGAGGCCGCCACAATGACGGAACGCAGCATCCAGGGGGCGGGCATCAAAAGCCCGCTGATGGTGATGCGCTGCGACGGCGGTGTCATGACGGTGGAGGAGGTTCGCAACCGGCCCATCCTTACCATTCTTTCCGGCCCGGCCGCAGGCGTGGCGGGCGCTTTGATGTATGAAAAGCTCACCGACGGTATCTTTTTTGAAGTGGGCGGCACGTCCACGGACATCTCCTGCGTGAAGGACGGCAAGGTGATGATCCAATACGCCGAGGTGGGCGGACACAAAACCTATTTAAACAGTCTGGATGTTCGTACGGTAGGGATAGGCGGCGGCAGCATGGTGCAGCTCAGGGATGGAAAGGCTGTCGGCACCGGGCCGCGCAGCGCGCATATCGCTGATCTGGAGTACGAGGTCTATTCCAAGCCGGAAGACATCGTGGAACCGCGCCTCACAGGCGTGCGCCCCACTCCCACAGACCCGGAATACGCATGTATCCAATGCACAAATGGCGTGAAAGTGGCGCTCACCATGGCGGGCGCGGCGAACATTGCGGGCTATGTCCACCCGGATGATTATGCCTATGGCAGCCGGGAGGCTGCTGAAAAGGCCTGGAAGCCGTTGGCGGATAACATGGGATGCACTGTGGAGGAGGCGGCCAAAAGGGTGCTGGCCTTTGCGGCGGAGAAAAACGCCCGGGTAGCGTCACAGTTGATGAAAGATTATCAGATGGACCCGCGCAATACAGTGTTTGTTGGCGGCGGCGGCGGCGCGTCTACCGTCGTGCCGCACCTGGCGGAAACGATGGGGCATAAGCACCGCATCGCAAAAAACGCGCCCGTCATTTCCACCATCGGTGTGGCGCTGGCCATGGTGCGTGATATGGTGGAACGTACGGTGACAAATCCCACTGACGACGATATCATCAGCGTGCGCCGGGAGGCCGAATTGAAGGCCATCCAGAACGGCGCGGCTCCCGGCACCGTGGAGGTGAGCGTGGAGGTGGACACCCAGCGCAATATCATCCGCGCAATCGCCGTGGGTGCGACCGAGATGCGCAGCAAGGATATGATGAATCAGAAGCTGGGGAAAGATGCGTTGTTCGCCATTGTGGCGGAAAATCTGGGCGCGGACAAAGCTCAGCTTCGCATTGTTGCCGAGAACGGTCCCATGTTCGCGGTGCAGTACGACAAGGTCGAAAAGAAGCTGTTCGGCCTGCGTAAAAAAACGACGCATCCGCTGCGCCTCATCGACGAGGAGGGCGTCATACGCCTGCAGAAAAACAATGCATGGGTGCGGCAGTCCAGCGTAGCGGAATGGGAAAAGGATGCCGCATGGATGCTGGAAGAATTAACGGAATACAACGACGGCGGCGCAAACCTGCCCAACTTATATGTGGTGTTGGGCAAACGGGTGATAGACCTTTCCGGTCTCTCCAGCGATACACAGATATATAGCCTGGGCAATGTGGAGCTTGCCGGGTGCGGCGCGCAGGAGCCGCTGATCGTTGCCGCGACCAAGCGCGTTGATGCCTGAGCAGGGGCTGCCCGACAAAGGAGGATATGATGCCGGATTATACACTGCCGTTCCCGGGAAGGGAACTTGCGGACCAGGAGCTGACGTACGACGTCTGTTACGCAAAGATCCTTCCGCAGGACCGTGCCTCCATCGTGGAGCGGGCCTGGCGGAAAGGTGAACAGGCGGCGCGGGATATTTTTGTAAAATACGGCGGTGAAACGGATTTTTTCAAGATCGCCGCGGACAGCGGCCTCGTCTGCGAGTGTGTCGATAAGGATTATATATCTGGAAACCAGCGTTATTTCAGTGATTATATTTCGGGACAGAGCCGTATTCATCTGTATCTTGGCGCTATCCGCCTGTGGGCGCAGGAAAATGGTATGACACTGGAAACTGCGCAGAACGTTATCCTAAGCCATGAGTATTTTCACTTTCTGGAGTGGACGAAGCTGGGCTTGACAAGCAGGGAATATCAAGTTCCCATGCTGAAGCTGGGGCCTTTGAAGCTGGGAAAGACCGGTGTGCGCGCACTTTCGGAGATCGGCGCTCATGCCTTTGCCCGTACATATTATGAATTGACCGAAGAAAGGGAGCGGAAGGATGAAGCAACTGGAATTTGATGTGGCTGTGATCGGCGGAGGCCCGGCGGGAACCGTCGCAGCCATTGCCAGCGCGCGCAGGGGCGCAAAGACGATCCTTGTAGAGCAGAACGGATATCTGGGCGGTGCGCTGACGGCATGCGGCACCGGCCCGCAGATGACATACCACGCGGGAGACGTGCAGGTCGTGCGGGGCATCCCCCAGGAAATGGAAGAGGAAATGATCCGCCGGGGCTTTTCCACGGGGCATATCCCGGATGCCGTAGGTTTTTGTTCTTCCACTACGGCGTTTGATCCGGAGGGGATGAAAATCGTTTGGGAGGATATGGCGCGTGAAGCAGGTGTGACGCTGATGTATCACACGGTGTTCACGGGCTGTACTGTGGAGAATGGCGTGATCCGCACGGCCCGCCTCTACACCAAGGGCGGCTTTTATGAGCTTTCCGCCAAGGTGTTCGTGGATGCTTCGGCGGACGCGGACGTCGCCACAAGTGCCGGCGTAACGAGTGTTTACGGCCGCGAGGAGGACAATCTCGCCCAGCCGATGACAATGAATTTTCACGTTTACGGAGTGGACAGAGAAAAGGTTTGCGATTTTGTACTGAACAATCTGGACGACATGGCGCGTTATACGCCGCGCAACCTGCGTGAGCTGCGCCACTATGACATCTCCGGGGCGTTCAGCAGGATTCAGGCCGCAAAGGATGCGGGTGAATTTCATATCGACCGGGATACTGTGCTCTGTTTTGAAACGAACACTGACGGCGAATATGTGGTAAATATGACGCGCATCGCCAAGCACAGTGCTGTGGACCCGTTCGATTTGACGGAAGCGGAGATAGAAGGCCGTAAGCAGGTGCAGGAAACGCTGCGTTTTTTGAAAAAGTATATCCCGGGCTTTGAAAATTGTCATCTGGCATTTTCCGGGCCGAACATCGGCATTCGCGAAAGCCGTAAAGTGGATGGCGTTTACAAGCTGACGGCTGAAGATCTGACGGACAATGTGATGTTCCCGGATGCCATCGCCATGGGAGGCTATCCCATTGACGTGCATTCGCCGGACGGAGGAAACACCGTACACAAATTCCTCAAGCCGGGCAGCTGGTACTCTGTTCCTTACCGCAGCCTGGTCACGCCCGGCGTGGAGAACCTTATTGTGGCGGGCCGCTGCCTGAGCGCTACACACGTAGCGTGCTCAGCGGTGCGCGTCACTCCGGTGCTCATGGGGATCGCCCAGGCGGCGGGTACCGCTGCTGCACAGAGTGCGCACACGGACATGCCTGCAAATAAGCTGGATACAAACGCTCTGCGCGAGCAGCTTAAGGCGGACGGCGTTTTTTTGGAAGAGTATAAGCCTTGACGCCCCGCATTTTATTATTAACAACGATGAACAGCCGCACTGTGGAAAAGTTCCGCAGCGCGGCTGTTTTTTATTTGTGAAAAAAGCATCATCATAATTTTTTCAACCAAGCTTCGTAATCCACTGTACACGGCTTTCTGATAAAAGCCTGTATAATAGATTTTGAAAGAAATATACGGGAAGGTGCGTGCTTGTGGGATGAAGCATTGTCTGCCGCCCATTTACGGGCCGGATATTACCGCGGAAAATTGGGAACAGCGCCGTGTGCAGATCGTTCGTTTATTTGAAAAAAACGTCTTCGGCCGCACGCCACGGGATGGCTTCGAAATAAGAGCGGATCTGCTGTATGCAGCAGAAGCCCTGGAGGGCACCGCAAAACGTGAATTTTACAGGATCACGGTGCGTACAAAACGGGGCAGTGCGGCATTTCACATGGCTTTGGTGTTGCCGAATCCGCAAAAGCCTGTGCCGGCGGTTCTGATGATCAGCAATCATGAGAAAACTCCTGCGGCTGTGAAGGGCCCGGACATGTCCGCTTTGGAGGAACTGATGGCGCGCGCGCCGAAAGAATGGCGGACAGATGTGGAACGGATGATGGCCGCGTTCCAAAAGGGCGGGGCGTCCATGCCGCAGCTTCTGGATATTGAACGGGATACCGCGCAGGGATATTGGCCGGTGGAACAGATACTTGCATCCGGGCGGGCTGCTGCGGCGTTTTATGCCGGAGAGGTGCAGCCGGATGACCGCAGGCTGTTCCCAGCAGCACTTGCGAGGCTGTTTGCCGGGGAGGACACGGCCCGGGAGCCGGACGGGTTGGGAACGTTGGGCGTTTGGGCATTTGCGGCCAGCCGAGCGGCAGACGTTTTGTGTGCCCATGCAGGAATAGATGCCAAAAAAATTTCTCTGGCCGGGCACTCCCGCGGGGCGAAAACAGCGCTGTGGTGTGCTGCGCAGGATACGCGTATCCATAGCGTTTTGGTGAACGATTCGGGCTGCACAGGTGCTGCGGTGTCGCGCGGAAAACGCGGAGAGAATGTGGCCTCCATCAATGCGTTTTTTCCGCATTGGTTCTGTCCCAGCTACGCACGGTATGCCTGGCGGGAAGATGAAATGCCGTTTGACCAGCATATGCTGCTGGCTGCTGTTGCCCCGCGTCTTTGCTATGTGGCCAGCGGCGCGCAGGACGCGTGGAGCGATCCGGATGCGGAATGGCTCGGCGCAAGGGAGGCGAGTGCCGCATGGCGGTTGTTTGGGCATCCGGAGCTGCCGCGGAATGCGCCTTTGGCGGGCGAGCCAATCATTACAGAGGGGATCGGATATCACCGCCGGGAGGGCGGCCATGACCTGACTGCGTGGGACTGGATGCAGTTTTTGCTGTTTCTGGACAAAAACGACGCATAGCGATAGGATGTGAAACTACTTTTCACGAGAGACTGGGCCTTGGATGAGATATGCGCATGGATCAACACCGGCGCCGGATTCAAATGAACGAGAGTCCGGCTGATAAAAGGAGGAAAACATATGCTTGCAAAACCTGTTGTCGAAATCGCACCGCGCACCTGGCTCATCAGTGAATATAAACTGGTGAATATGTATTTGTTGGAGGGCGATGAAGCTGCGCTGCTCATCGACTGCGGTACCGGCATCGGAAATGCGGCCGAGACGGTTCGGGAACTTACCGATAAGCCTCTCACGGTTGCCATCACACACGGCCATTTTGACCATGACGGCGCAGCCGCACTGTTTCCGGAAATTCACCTGCATCCGATGGATATCAAGCTGTCGGAGGAGGGCTATGCCCGCGGTGAAGAAGCGCGCGCCTGGTATGCCAAAAGCCGCGGCCCTGTGCGCAACCCGGAGGCGACGGAGGAAGAACTTCTGGCGCTGGTGCAGAAAAACGGGCCTGTGAGGCGCATCCCTATGGAAGGCGGAACGGTTTTCGAGTTGGGAGGCCGCACAATAGAAGTCATCCATACGCCTGGCCATAGCTTGGGTTCCGTCTGTCTTTTGGACAGGGAAAACCGTCTGCTGTTCACGGGCGATATGTGCAACGACAGTCTGCTGCTGAACTGCGGAGATTCCAGCAGTACCGTGAAAGTGTATAACGAAAGTATGCGCAGACTGTGGGCGCGGGAAAAAGAATTTGATTTTATTTGCCTGGGGCATGACGCGCTGGACAAGGCGGATAAAACCATGATCACGGACTATATTGAAGCGACGGATCTCCTGCTGTCCGGACAGGCACACGGGGAAAAAGGGCGGAATGCACTGCATGGCGGAACAGGATACAAATACAAGCGCGTACTGATCTGGTATGAACCCGAACGCCTTGTATGATTAAAGGAGAGGATAACAACATGCTGGAACGGCCCGTTGTAAAAATAGCTCCGGATACTTATCTGGTCAGTGAATACAAACTCGTTAATATGTTTCTCGTGGTCGGAAAACACCGGGCCGCATTGATCGACACGGGCGGAGGTATCGGCCCGCTGCCGGAAGACATCGAAAGGCTTACAGGGCTTCCCCTCGTTGTTATTGCGACACACGGAGACCCGGACCATGTGGGCGGCGCGGGCCATTTCCCGCATGTGTATCTCCACCCTCTGGATTGGGAACACAGCCGCCGTTTCCCGCTGAACAATACGATGCGCAAATGGTTTGTGAAAACGCGGGCGCCGGTGCGCAACCCGGGCAACGAGAGGAAAATCGATGCGCTGGTGCCCCGGCAGGAGCTTCCGCAGCCCGAGTATTTGCCTTTGGCTGACGGTGATGTGTTCGATCTCGGCGGACGGAGGCTGGAGGTCATCCACACGCCGGGGCATTCGCCCGGTTCCATTTGTCTGTTGGACAAAGAAAACAGGCTTCTGTTTACCGGCGACACGGTCAACGTAAGCATGGCGCTCACCGGACATGATTTTCATGAGTACAACGCCAGCCTGCGCAGACTGTGGGCGCGCGAGAGCGAATTTGACTCTATCTGTATTGGACATGAGCTGCCCGCACTGCGGGAAAAACAGGCGATTGCACGATATATTTCCATGACGGACCGTCTGATGTCCGGAGAGGCTGCCGCGGTTTGTGCGCCCGACGCCATCCGTGTCGGTAAAGTGTTTCGCGAAAACGGCCTGGAGATATGGTGCGATTGTGAGGCGTAGCGGCTCCGGCGCTTGAAACTGAAGATAACACACATGGGTTCGGAAAATTTTCTCTTTTAAAACGGGCGAAAAACGGATACCATGAAACCACGGCAGCGCCGCTGGAGACGGCGCGGCGGATATCAACCAAAGGAGGAAGAAACATGAAAAAGGCAAAACGTATCCTTTCGGCAGTTGCTGCAGGTGTTATGGTGCTTTCGCTTAGCGCGTGCGGAGGAGGCTCCGGCAGCGCGTCCGGGTCCGCATCCGGGAGCGCTCCGGCAGCCGGTTCCACGCCGGCAGGAGCGGAAGGGAAAATCACGATTTCCTACTGGACCACAAACCGTCACGATCAGGCGTATATGACGCCGCTCATAGAAGAGTTCAATGCGACCAACGACAAAAATATCTACATTGATTTCCAGGTATATGCCGACAATTACAGCCAAATGCTGGATCTGGCGTTCAGCACAAACACAGCGCCGGATGTGTACCAGCTTGCAGGTACGGACCCGATCGAGGTCGTCGTCAAGGAGAAGGGGCAGCTTCTGGACCTTGCCCCTTACATGGATGACGAATACAGAACGCGTTTTGGCGAAGGCGCTTTTGTGGAAGGCATCAACGCGCTGGGGGACGGCATCTATTCGCTGCCGTACACGGCTTCTGCCGCGCGCCTGTTCTATAACCAGGACATCTTTGACCGTGTAGGCATAGACGGGCCACCTCAAACGCTGGATGAGCTGGTGGCGGACGCAAAGCTTGTTACAGAACAGCTTGGCAGTGAAGGGATTTACGGCATTGCGGGTAACTTCAAATCCGCGGCGAGCTCCGTGGCGCGTTCCATCGACATGATCGTGATGCGCAGCGGCGGCACCCGCGGTGGGTTTGACTACAAAACCGGTACTTATGACTTCTCCAGCTATAAGCCCGTCCTGGAGGCGTTCAAGGAAATGTTCGCCACCGGCGTTTCGTTCCCGGGCAGTGAATCTTTGGATATCGACCCGCTGCGCACGCAATTCGCAGCCGGAAATATCGCGATGTATATCTCCATCAGCCATGCGGAGCCGGGCGTATATGCCAGCCAGTTCCCGACGGATGCAAACTGGAACTGCGCTCAGCTCCCCACGGTGAACGGCAAGGTGGAAGGTAAGCAGCAGCTCTGGTTCGGCGGTTCGAACCTCGGCATCAATCCCGCGACGGAGCATCCGGATGAGGCGTGGGAAGTGATGAAGTTCCTGCACAGCGATGAGGTTATGGGACCGTATCATACAGCCGGGCTTGGCACCGTGATGATCCCCAGCGCCGTGGAAAGCGCCGAAGCGCCGGAATCCATTGAGAAGATGCCGAATCTGGCCATCAATGCCGATGACCAGAACTGGCCGCCGCTGCCTGCGGGCGTCGTGGTGGAAGGCAAGGATTATTACACCACCTGTGTGGAGTGCATTTTTGGTGTGACGGACATCGACAGTGCCATTGAAGACCTGAACACCCGCTACAACGCCGCTTACGACAAGCTGGTGGACGGTGGTGCGGAGCGCATCGTCTATCCCAATTTTGATCCGCTCAAGCAGGACACCGCCAAGTAAAATACAAACCCTAAGCGCCGAAAGAGAACCCTGCCCAAGGGCTCTCTTTTTGGCGTTTGGCGGGGCAAAATGGTATACTTGTATAAAAAAGCGGCGCAAAACCGCCCGGGCGGTTTTCTTGCTTTGCTGTGCAAAGCAAGAATGAACGGTATTTTGCGCTTCGTGCCGGGGGGATTGGAATGAAACGGCTGTTGTGTGCTTACCGCAACGCGAGCCTCAGGGTAAAGCTTTCGCTGCTGGTGACGGCGGTGCTTTTGACCGTGCTGATCGCGTGCCAGGTAGCGTTGTATTTCTATGTGGCTGAAAATGTGGAACGGCAGGCGCGCAGCGCGGCGGATGTGACGCTCACACAGGCGCAGACTTATATGGACGCAAAGCTGCGCAATGTAGTGGAGCGGCTGTTTTATATTCGGCTCGACCCGAGCTTTGAGGGCGCATTGACCGATTATCTGCTCAGCGATAAGCCGTCGGCGCAGGGCGTGGCGATGACGCTGCTTTCGCCGTGCCTCTCGCTGCACAAGGTAACGGAGCCTCTCATCAGTTCCATCTTTTTGTATACGCCCAAAAGCAGCTTCACGGATATGGGCGTCTCTACCGAGCAGGAATACCGCTTTGAGGCGTCTGTGCTGTGGCGCCAGGCTGAAGAAAGCGAAAGCTATGTTATTTGGGGTGAAGTGCAGAAAGATGAAATATTCATCACGCATCGCGAGGTGCTGCCTGTGATGTACCGTTTTTCCGTAGACGGTTACGGGGGCGATTGCGTGCTTCTGGCCAATATCGACAAAGCGCGTCTGACGGCGTATCTGCACGATATTGTACCCGACGACGGTTCGGATATGCTGCTGGTGGACGGCCGGGGCCGGTTGGTTACGCAGGCGGGAGGCGCGGCTGCCGCCGCGCTTGCGGAAGACTACGGGGCGCTGCATGCGGTGCTTGAAACCGAAGGTTTTACAGAAACCGCAGCGCAAGGGGGGAAGTATCTGACGGCTCACCGTGCGTTGGCAAACGCTCCTTGGCACGTGGTCTATCTTCAATCGGAAAAACATATTCTGGGCCAGCTGCAGAACATCCGCAATGTGTTTTTTGCCGTCAGTCTTGCTGTGGTGCTGGTGCTTCTCGTGGCGCTGACCCGTATCGTCCACAGCGTAACACAGCCGCTTTCGCGTCTGTCGCAGCGTATGCGCAGTGTGGACGTGAAAAACGACTGGCAGGGCTTTGAATATCCGTATCATAACGAGATCGGAACGCTGTCCCGCAGCTTTAACAGCATGCTGGCGCACATTCACATGCTTTTGGACGAACAGGAAACATACATCGCCCAATTACAGGACGAAAAAGAGCGTGTGCGTGTGGAGCAGCAGCTCAAGCGCCGCGCAGAGCTGAAGGCGCTGCAGGCGCAGATCAATCCTCATTTTTTGTACAACACGCTGGACTCCATTCGCTGGAAAGCTGAACGTGCGGGCGCGCAGGATATCAGCCGAATGACAACGGCATTGGCGACGCTGTTCCGTATCGGGCTGAGCCGCGGCAGAGAGATCATTTCCGTGGAGCAGGAAGCGCAGCATGTGGGCAGTTATCTGCAGATTCAGAAGCTGCGTTACGGCGGAAAGCTGAGTTATACGGTGGAGCTTTCGCCGGATATCCTGCAGCTTTATACCGTTAAGCTGATTTTGCAGCCGTTGGTGGAAAACGCGATTTATCACGGGATCAAAGAGAGCGAGGCGCCGGGGCTTATTGCCATATCCGGGCGGCGCAGCGGCAGTGTGATGGAGCTGCGCGTGACGGATAACGGCCCGGGGATACCGCCGGAACGGCTGGCCATGCTGCAGGCAGACCTTGCGCGCGGCCTTTCCGTCAGCGGGGAGGGGTACGGCATTTTCAACGTCAACGAACGTATCAGGCTGTATTTTGGCGCAGAGTACGGATTGATGCTGGAGAGCGAATATGGGCGCGGCACGGTGGCCGCCGTGCGATTGCCCTGTATCACACAGGATGAGGTGGAGCAATATGTATCGCTTACTGATAGCGGACGATGAGGAGAGCATCCGCGAGGGCGTGGCGGATTTTGTGCGGCAGAACTGCCCGGAATGGGATGTTGCAGCACTGGCGCGGGACGGACGCGAGGCGCTGGCGCTGGCGCGGGAGATTCTGCCCGATGCGGTGTTGACGGATATCACGATGCCCCACATGAACGGATTGGAGTTTTTGGAAAGCCTGTCTGATCTTCTGCCGGAGGCAAAGCTGCTGGTGCTGAGCGGGTATGACCAGTTTGAATACGCTGTGCAGGCTCTCCGTCTTGGGGTCAGCGATTACCTGCTGAAGCCGTTGGACACTGCAAAGCTCGTTTCCGCTTTGAGCCGTTTCGCAGCGGAACTGGACGCACAGGCTTTGCGCTGGGCCCAGATAGAAACGCTGCGGACCAACACGCAGAAAACCAACGAGCTGGAATTGCAGAGCTATTTCCGTGCTGCGTTGCTGGGAGAAGAGCTGCCTGCTCTCTCTGCGGCAAACGCCGTGTTTGCGCAAGAGGGGACAAGCTATTGCTGCGTACTGTGCGACGGCCTGGACGCACAGCGCGCTCTTTTAGAGCGGGTGCTGGAACAACGGCTCTATGGCGCGGTGCGTACTGTACTGCTCCGTCTCGGCACGCCGCCCCGGCAGGCGGTGGTGTTCTGTGCGCCCCGCACGGCACGCGCAGGGCTGTTTCTCACGCTGAGCCATGCGCTTACTTCCATTGCGGTATCCTGTAAACGCGCGCAGGCGTTGGATGTGCATTTTTTTGTCGGCTGTATTGCGGAAACGCCCGCCAAGCTGGAGCTTTCCTACCGCCAATCTACGCAGGCTCGCGCCTATGCGTTCCCGGAACAGGCGGCGCCCGTTACCACCTACGAGGATGTTTTGGCCGGAAAGCTTCTGCCGTGTCCGGAGCCGCCGGAGGAGCTCCTTCGTGACATCCCCGCCGCGGTACAGTGCGGCAGCCGGGCTGCTTTTGTCCAAAATTGCGAAGCGCTGTTCGCATGGTTTGTGGAGCGGGAGATCCGCGATGCGACATTCATTCGCATGTGCGTGCTGCGCTTATGCTATTCCATTCTGAAAAAACCAGCTTCCGATATGCCGATGAGCTATTACGAATTCACAAATTTTCAGCAGGAGATCATGGCGGCGGCGAGCATGGAGGAGCTGAGAGCCTGCTTCGAGAACTTCGTATCGCTGTACTGGCTGCGCCGCCAGGGAGAAAAACCGCCCCGGCGCATACTGACGGAGCGGGTGAGCGAGGTGGTGCAGGCGCATATCTCAGACATTGATTTTTCTCTGGATGACGTGGCTGCGGCACTGTTTATCAGCCCCAATTATCTGCGGCAGCTGTTCAAGCAGGAGACTGGGCAGACGTTTACGGAATTCCTGACAGCGCAGCGTATGCAGCACGCACACATGCTGCTTGGCAATCCGCAGACGAAGGTGTGCGATGTTGCCGAACAGGCGGGCTACGCGGATTCACGATATTTTTCCGTATGTTTTAAAAAATTCTACCATATGACGCCCAGTGAATATCAAGCTGCCGCCCTGGCGGGAAAGGCTTGATATTCGTTGAATTTTAGACATATCTTCCGATGATTTTCCTCCCTCGCATACTTGGGCCGGCGGTATAATTGAGGTACCAATTACGGCAAGGGGAGTGACGGCATGTCGAAGAAAGGGAAAAAGGTCTGGGAGCGCGTCTATAACGAGCGCACCTCGTATCTGATGCTGCTGCCGAACATCATCATGTTCGCAGTGTTCACGGTGTATCCCATCCTGTGGGCGCTGCGGTATATGCTGTTCGACTATCGCGGCTACGGCGAGGCGAAGTTTGTTGGAATGGACAATTTTGTGCGTGTTTTTACGAGGGACCCTGTGTTTTGGGATTCTGTGGTAAACACCTTCGTCTATGTGGGGGGCAAACTCATTCTTACGCTGCCCATCGCGTTCATGCTGGCATTTCTGCTCAGTAAAAGCACACGCATCAACGCCGTGAGCCAGTCCATTATTTTTACGCCAACCATTATGTCCAGCGCAGTGATGGCTCTTATCTTCTATCTGCTGTTCAATACATACAACGGCGAGATCAACCGTTTTCTGATGTGGCTTGGCGTCATCGATGAAAATATAAACTGGCTGGGGGTGCAGCATGCGATGCTCACAGTCATCATCCTGGCTGTTTGGGGTGGTGTGGGCAACTACATGGTGTATTTTATCGCAGGCCTGACGGGGATCTCTACGGATGTATATGAAAGCGCAAAGCTGGACGGTGCAAACGGTGCACAGACTTTGTTCCGCATCACGATACCGCTCCTGGCACCGGTTCTGAAGATGATCTTGATGCTGGCACTGGTGATTTCCTTTATGGATATGCAGAGCATCATGGTGCTGACCGAGGGCGGTCCAATGGGCAAAACAAATGTCATGTTCCTTTATATCTACCAGCTCTTCTTCCCGATTTCCGCAGGCTCTACGGTCACCCAGGAATTTGGATACGGCGCGGCTGTCAGCCTGGTGGCGGCTTGCATCATCGGTTTGATCACCGGTCTGTATCTCTTTATCGGCAGTAAGCTGGACAAAGTAACGGGCGAATAAGGAGGGACCGCTATGGAAAAAACACACCGTTTGCGCTGGGCAGAGATGCGCCCCAGCGAACGCCGCGATGCGGCGGTATCTTTCATCGGGCAGGTGCTCAAATGGGCTTTTGTGGGCGCAATGTGCATTTTTACGCTGTATCCTGTTATTTACACTCTGTTGGGCTCTTTCAAAACAAATGCCGAGCTTACGCTGGGCGGCGGTATCTTGCCGGAAAAATGGCAGATTGAAAACTATATCTACGCATTCCAGAAGCTGGAGTTCGGTAAATATACGCTAAACAGTGTTGTGCTGGCCCTGCTGACCGTGTTGTTCACAGTTACGACTGCTTCGATGGCTGCATATATCATTGCCCGCAGAGAGTTCCCGGGCAAAAAACTGCTCACCACAAGTTATCTGCTCAGCATGTTCATCTCCGTGGGTTCTGTGGCGCTGTATCCGCTGTACGGCCTTCTGCATGCCGTCGGACTCACCAGTAATATGGTGGGGCTGGCATTGCTGCTCACGGGCGGGCAGGCGGCGAATATCTTCATGGTTTCAGGCTTTGTGCGCAGTGTTCCCAAGGAACTGGATGAAGCTGCGACCATAGACGGCGCAGGTACGTTCCGCATTTTCTGGCAGATCATTGTTCCTGCGATCAAACCCATCCTCGGCGTCATCGCGCTGTTTGCATTCCGCACCGCATGGAACGAATTTGTGACGGCACAGGTTTTCACGATGTCAAACCCGGGCTTGAAAACATTGAGCGTGGCTGTGGCAAATCTGCGTTATTCTGCCAACGCCGCGGCAGAATGGCACATTATGACGGCCGGCGCTTCCATCGCCCTGATCCCTATTTTGATCGTATACCTGCTGGCGAACCGTCAGTTCATCACTGGTTTGACAGCGGGAGCGGTCAAAGGATAAGGCAGCGGCTCCTGTTATCTTAAAATGTATCCCGGCCGTTTGTACTTCGGCCGGGATTTTTTGACGGCATAGCAGGCGGCTTGCTCTGTGCCGAAAGGTGTTATATAATGTAAATATATAGGAAAAATGGCCGCATCTGTGATGCGGCCAAATGTATGGAGGATTGGGAATTGAACCGAGTTGCTTCATTGCTTTTTAATGCGCGGCGCATTTTAAAGCGCACACAGCTGGAGGGACCCCTGCCGGACGACGGAGACCTGCTGAGGCGGGCGTTCCGCGTCGCATGGCCTTCCACGCTGGAATCCTTTCTGGTGGCGCTTGTCAGCGTGGTGGATACCATTATGGTATCGTCACTGGGAGCCGCGGCCATTGCGGCCATCGGTCTGACCGGGCAGCCGAAATTCATTTGTCTGGCGGTTTTCCTTTCTGTGAATGTGGCGGTCAGTGCCATTGTAGCACGGCGCAAGGGGGAAGGAGACCGCGAAGGCGCAAATCGTGTTCTGGTACAGGCAATTTTGATCACAGTGGTGCTTACTGTCGTTATCACCGCTCTAGCGCTCATTTTTGCAGAGCCGGTGCTTCGGCTCGCGGGAACCAACGAGGACACGCACGAGCTTGCCACGGGTTATTTTCGCATCATTGTGGGCTGCCAGTTTTTCAACGTGCTGAATATGGTCATCAATGCGGCTCAGCGCGGCGTCGGCAACACAAAAATTGCGATGCGTACCAATATTGTTTCAAATCTTGTGAATATTGTGTTCAACTACCTGCTTATCGGCGGAAACTTCGGCTTCCCGGCACTGGGGGTAAACGGCGCTGCCATCGCAACAGTGCTGGGTACTGTCGTAGCCAGCGGAATGGCTTTGCGCTCGGTAATGCATCCCGACAGCTTCCTCTGCTTATTTTACAATAAAAGGCCGGTGGGCTTTGACCGCAAGACACTCGGCTCCATCGCCAACATTGGTTCCGCCACCCTGGCGGAACAGCTGTTCCTGCGTTTTGGCTTCCTGATGTACACGATGGTCGTGGCGCGCCTGGGAACGAACGCATTTGCCGCCCATCAGATCGGCATGAATATTATTACCATTTCCTTTGCGTTTGGCGACGGCCTTTCTGTTGCGTCGGTGTCACTTGTCGGGCAGAGCCTGGGAGAAAAGCGTCCGGACCTGGCCAAGGTGTACGGCGGCTTTTGCCAGCGGCTGGGCTTTTTGTGCTCGGCAGCGGTGGCGTTTGTGTATGTTGTATTTGGCCGCGATGTGTTCCGCCTTTTTTCAGCAGATCCGGAGATCCTCGATTACGGCGCCATGATCATGGATTTCGTCGCGGTCATCGTGTTCCTGCAGATATCTCAGGTGATTTACAGCGGGTGCCTGCGCGGCGGCGGCGATACGCGTTTCGTGGCGCTGGTTTCTCTTATCAGTGTGGCGTGTATCCGTCCGCTGTCCGGCTGGCTGTTTGTTTATCCGCTGGGCATGGGGCTGTTCGGTGCATGGCTCGGCTTGGCCATCGATCAGCTTCTGCGCCTGTTGCTCACAATGTGGCGCTTCAAACATGACAAGTGGCTCAAAATCAAAATTTGACCCATTCATGGCGGCGTTTCTGCACGGGAGCGCCGCCTTTTTGGTTGCGGATGATACATATTTCCCATATCAAAAAAGGGATAAATGTAGTATAATAACCCCGAAGCCGCAGAGCGATGTTCAGAGGGGCGGGCAAATGGCGGCAGCGCATATGTAAAACATAATGTGGAGGGGTTCCATGAATGTATTTGATATTGTCGGGCCTGTGATGATCGGGCCGTCCAGCTCACATACCGCGGGCGCGGCGCGTATTGGGCTCATCGCACGGGCGCTTTTGGGTGCTCCGGCCGTGACGGCGGACATTCGTTTGCACGGCAGTTTTGCCAAGACATACCGGGGCCACGGGACGGATAAGGCGCTTGTCGCGGGGATACTGGGCATGAAGCCCGATGACGCGCGCCTGCGCGACAGTTTGACGCTTGCGCAGAAAGCCGGGCTGGCCATCACCATCATGCCGGCTGCTTTGGAAAATGCACACCCCAATACCGCGCTTATCACTTTGACGGATGCGCAGGGACATACGGTGAGCGTGCAGGGAGCTTCAGTGGGCGGAGGAAATATTCTTGTCACACGCGTAAACGGCATGGCTGTGGAGATCACCGGTCAGTATACGACGCTGATCGTACTGCACCGTGATGCGCCAGGAACGATTGCCGCCGTTACGGAGGAAATGAGCCGGCGCGGCGTCAATATCTGTAATTTCCGCCTTTCCCGCGCACAAAAAGGAGGAACAGCGGTCATGACCATCGAGGTGGACGGCGCGCTGGAGCCTGATGTGAATTCCTGTGTGGAAAAACTTCCGAATGTATTGTCGTCCACGATGCTTGCACCGATGTAACGGGGGAGAATGAGAATGGATTTAAGATATGATTCAATCGCCGCATTGATCGAAGCAGCGAAACAAAGCGGGAGGAAGCTCTCTGAGCTGGTGCTGGAGCAGCAGGCGGTACAAATGGAACAGAGCGCGGACGAATTGTATGAAATCATGCGCAAAAGCTACGCGGTAATGGCGGCATCCGTGGAGGAGGGGAAAGCGCCCGGCGTACGTTCGGCCAGCGGCCTTTCGGGCGGAGACGCTTACCGTATGGCACGTGCAGAGCGGGAAGGGAACGTGCTGTGCGGCGGGGTGTTCTCCGGCGCGCTCACCCGCGCGCTTGCAGTCAGCGAATGGAACGCGGCAATGGGCCGTATCGTTGCGGCGCCCACGGCAGGCTCCTGCGGAATTCTGCCGGCCGCCGTGCTCACGTTGCAGGCAGAGCGTAAGCTGCCGGAGCGCGCTTGCGTGATGTCACTGTTCACGGCGTCAGCGGTTGGTATGGTGATTGCAAACAATGCGTGCATTGCGGGCGCGCAGGGCGGCTGTCAGGCCGAGTGCGGCAGTGCCGCAGCCATGGCTGCGGCGGCTCTTGTGGAATTGTGCGGCGGCACGCCGGATATGCTGGGTGACGCGGTGTCCATCTCTCTGGGCAATGTATTGGGTCTTGTGTGTGACCCTGTGGCCGGTCTTGTGGAAATTCCCTGCATCCACCGCAATGCGGCAGGCGTGGCGGGCGCTCTTGTTGCGGCGCAGCTCGCGCTGGCTGGCATTCGCAGCCCTATCCCCGCCGATGAAGCGATCCTCGCGATGAAGCGCGTAGGCGACGCGATGCCCACGGCATTGAAGGAAACAGCAGAAGGAGGCCTCGCGGCGACGCCGGCAGGCAAGCGGCTGTACGAACAGGTGTTCGGCAAAAATGAAGAGGGCGATGCCTCTCCTGCATGCCCTCAGGGGTGCAGCGCCTGCAGGATGTAACGCAAATCTGCAAATCAAAAAGATACGAATCAATAAGAAAAAGCTCTCCGAAACAGCCCAATTGACTGTTCCGGGGAGCTTTTTTGTGGAAATGGAATTTATGCGCATTCAAGATGGATTCCGCGCTAAAAGCCAAATGCAAGATGTTCTTATTTGCGAAAACGGAGTGGCGGTATACAGGCAGTGCGGCTCCTTGCCGGAGAATGTCCTGTTTGCCGAGCGATAGGGACGGGCTGCTGATGCATAAGTATTACCGGGGCGATCTATATGAAACGGCCAATATTTATTGTAACAGAATCCTTTCAGGCGAAAACAGAGGCTGAAAGGAAGACATCCGTTCAGCAGAAAATGGAGCAATACTTACAATCCCGTACAGAAAATTCTTCCTGTGTGTGACGGCTGTTTTGAAAACGATGTGGCCGTATTGCCGTTGCAGCAGAACACTGTGCAGGAGGTAGTGCCATGACGGCGGCGATTTATTGCAGGCTGAGCCGGGAGGATGAGGAGAAGCAATCGGAGTCCGAGAGCATCCAAAACCAGAAATCCATGCTCATCAAGTACGCGCTGGACAAGGGCTGGGACATTTACAATATTTATTGTGATGAAGATTACTCCGGCATTGACCGGGAGCGCCCGGCCTTTCGACAGCTTATCGCGGATGCAGAGGCGCGGCGGTTCGACATTGTGCTGGTGAAAACACAGTCGCGCTTTACGCGCGACATGGAATTGGTCGAAAAATACATCCACGGCTTATTCGCGGAGTGGGGCATTCGTTTTGTCGCTACGGTCGACAACGTGGACACGGACATCAAGGGCAACAAAAAAGCGCGGCAGATCAACGGCCTTGTCAACGAGTGGTATCTGGAAGACTTATCGGAAAATATCCGTACTGTGTTCGACTACAAGCGCCGGGCGGGACAATACATCGGAGGGTTCCCGCTTTACGGCTACCGGAAAGACCCGGCGGATAAAAATAAGCTGATCGTGGAGCCGCAGGCGGCCGCCGTGGTGCGGCGCATCTACGCGCTGTATCTGGCGGGGCATGGCACACAGAGCATCGCGGCCATTCTGAACCGGGACGGCGTGCCGAACCCGACGAGGCACAAGCAGGCGATGGGCTATCCGTACCGTAACGGCGCAGCGCACAACGACCATGGGCTGTGGAACCGCACGACAGTAAGCCGTATCCTGCGGGATCAGATGTATACGGGAGACCTTGTACAGGGGCGCACAAAAAAAATCAGCTATAAATCCAAAAAGATGGCTTCTGTACCGCAGCGCGATTGGATCATTGTGCCAGATTCCCATGAGCCGGTCATCAGCCGCAGAACGTTCGAGCGCGTACAGGAAATGCTGCATGCGCGCACACGCTCCACGGGGCTGGGAGAGGTGCATCCACTGGCGGGGAAAGTCCATTGTATGCAGTGCGGCAGCGCGATGCAGCGCTACAGCAACGGCCGGGCTGCCGGCAAATATTCTTATCTCAGGTGCAAGCTGTATGCGACGCACAAGCCTCTGTGTACAAATCATAACATCCGCCTGGACTGGTTGGAGGAGGAGGTGCTGCGCCGGCTGCAATGTCATATAAATCGCTATTTCGATCCGCAGCAGGCGGATGTATGCGCTATGGAAGATCTTGCACAGAGCGACCGGAAACGCCGTACAAAGGAACAATTGCGCCTGAAGATGGAGCTTGAGCAGCGGGTCAAGGCATTGCACGACCTGTATTTGGACAAATCCCGTGGCATTCTGGAAGAAGAACAGTTTCTGGAACTGAACCGGGTTTACCTTGCGGACAAAAAAGAATTGATACACAGGCTCGAAGCATTGGCTCTTGAGGAAAAAGAGGAACAAAAAGCGCCGGGAGGCAGGACGAAACTGGAGACTTACTTACAGGAGATTACGGAAGCATCCGCTCTGACAAGGGAACTGGCGGCTCTTTTTATTCAAGATGTTCAGATAGGAGAAAGAGATGGTAAAACAGGTGCGCAGGAAATAAAAATCGACTGGCTGATTTGAGAAAAAATTCGTGGATGCCGTGGAGATTGTGGCATATTCCGTATTTTATTTGTATCTGCCGTTCCGCCGTTCCGCACAAAAGCTGGGTACTAGGAATTTTTGCTGGATTTTGTTATTATATAGAAGAGCTTTTCTATTGCAGTTCCTGAGCATGAGACAGGGAGAGGTGATTTTTGTGGCGAACCGCATAAGCGGATTTTTCAAGCGGTGCTTTCCCGTATCCGCAGGAGACTGCTTGAAAACGCTGTTCGGTCTGTTTCTGGCGACAGCGTCGTGCATCATTTTGCGGGAACTTAACCCGGGAGATGATTACATGGCGGCTGTACAGGTCATTTATGTGTTGGCGGCGTTCATGATTGCAAGGTTTACCCAGGGCTTTTTGTACGGAACCTTTGCCGCAGTCGCGGGCGTGCTGCTTACCAACTTTATTTTCACCTATCCGTACTGGGCGTTCAATTTCACGCTGCCCGGTTATCCTGTAACGATTTTGTGTGCGCTCATTGTCTCCGTCACAACAAGCACGATGACGGCCCGCATCAAGGAACAGGGACAGCTTCAGCTTGAAGCAGAGCGCGAAAAGATGCGCAGCAATCTGCTGCGAGCCGTGTCGCATGACCTGCGCACGCCGCTTACTTCCATTCTGGGGGCAAGTTCTGCGATTTTGGAAAATGACAGTGTGCTCACAGCAAAAGAACGCCTTACTTTGCTGGGAGAGATACACGAAGATGCCGAATGGCTCGTGGGTATGGTTGAAAATCTGCTTACGGTTACGCGTGTAGACGGGGCGGTGGGAGCGAATTTGAATAAAGTACCGGAGGCGGCTGAGGAAGTTGTTGCAGAAGCTGTTTCAAAATTTCGAAAACGTTTCCCGGAACGCGTGATCTCGGCTTCTGTGCCGGACGATTTGCTGATGGTGCCCATGGATGCGATGCTCATCAAGCAGGTGATCATAAATCTGCTGGAAAACGTGGCTTTTCATACTCCGCCGGATACAAGAGCAAGGCTTACCGTGTCACGGCAGGGGAAAAACGCACAATTTTGCGTTAGTGACAACGGCGCGGGCATTTCTCCGGAACGGCTTGCGCATATTTTTGACGGCATGTTTCAAAGGGACAGAGAGGACCATGCGGACGCCCACCACAGCATGGGAATCGGCCTTTCGGTCTGCAACAGTATTGTAAAAGCGCACGGCGGAACCATGGAGGCGCGCAACGTGCCTGGAGGCGGCGCGGAGTTTACATTTCGGCTTCCGCTGGAGGAGGAATAAAAATGGCAAACAAATATTTGATTTTACTGGTGGAAGATGAAAGCAACATTGCCAGTTTCATCACAACGGTTCTGCGCGCGAACCAGTATGAGGTGAAACGCGCAGCCACGGGGGAGGAGGCGTTGATGATGGCGTCCTCCTACTGTCCGGATCTGATCATTCTGGATTTGGGCCTGCCGGATATCGACGGGCAGAAAGTGCTCAGTACGGTGCGCAGCTGGACACAGACGCCGGTGATCGTTGTATCGGCGCGTTCCCATGAGCGGGATAAGGTGGAATCTTTGGATCTGGGCGCGGATGATTATATCACAAAGCCTTTTGGGACCAGCGAGCTGTTGGCCCGTGTGCGCACAGCGCTGCGCCACAGCCAGAACAGAGCGGATATAAATGCATCGGGCGGCGTGTTCCGTGCGGGCAAAATGCGCATCGATTATGACAAGCGCCGGGTAACGGTAGACGGTGCGGATGTGCATTTGACGCAAACGGAATATAATATCGTCGCGTTGCTGTCGCGCCATGCCGGGCGTGTGCTTACTTACGACTTTGTGATGCGGGAGACCTGGGGCCCCGGCGTTACAGGGGGCAGCAATCAGATTTTGCGCGTGAATATGGCAAATATTCGCCGCAAGATGGAAAAGAACCCCGCGGAGCCGGAATATATTTTTACGGAGACCGGCGTCGGTTACCGGATGCTGGACGGGGAAAAGGAATAAGTCTTAACGGAAGATTGGCGGCTGCCCGCGGTTTCTTAACGGCAATTAACGCCTTTTTTCAGTATACTGGATTCTGCAATTATTATTTTCGGCGGAAAGGGCGGATTCCAGTTGGAGTATTATTTTGTAACAGCAGGAGCGATAAGAGATGAGCACGGTGTGGTTCATAGGACCTATGGAATCGCACTTTGGAAAGACGGTGGGGTCCGACGGAAAATCGAAGATATCTCCACAAACAAACATCATGTAAAGTTGATGGCGGGGTGCATGAACCGTCGGCGTGTCGCCTCTGTGCATTTCGAAGGTGTGGTTGAGGATATGCTTGCGTGCGGTTCCCCGCGTGTGGCGAAGAATAAAAGCTTTTTCTCTCAGGCTGTACGGCATATACATATTGCTGCTATTTATTAAGGATATATTGGGGCTGCGGGCGCTATCGAAGAGAGGGCGTCCGCAGTCTCTTTTGTTTCGATGTTTTGCGCGCCGTCTGCATGTGTGCTATAATAATTTCTATGGCTAACGAGAGGGATGGGGAAGATGTTTAAACGAAAAAGCGTATTGTATACCTGGTGTCTTTCCTATGGACTGCTGCTCTTGATGATGGTGGTCATGTGCATTATGCTGGGGCGCAATGCGCGAAACCAGCTCATCAGTGAATATAAATCTATTACGCAGACGCTGCAAAAGCAGAGCAACAACGCGATCAATGATTATTTCGATGAACTGGAGCGCTGTGCGTATGAGATCAGCAACGATTATCTGGTAAACGATTTTGTTTCTACGCCTGATCCAAGCGGCTCGAAATATTACAATTTGCAGCCCATTCAGCAGTCTCTTTCGGTATACGCGCTCCAGTCCGGCGGAGAGGTGAGCCGATATCTTTACATGGACAATATCGGCAGGACTCTTTCCAAAGATACAATTTACGGACTGTATGAATTTTACACCTCGTTAAGGCTGGAAGCCGCCATGTCTGCCGGGGATTTCACCACACTTTTGCAGGACTATCATTACAACGAGCTGTATGTGTTTGAAACAGGCGGAAAATCAGAAGCATTGATGCTGACGAGCGTGCCCCTTGTGGGCGGAACGCCAAAAGGAACATTGGTACAAGTGATGAACCCCGAAACCATTGCGGGAATGATCCAGTCAAACTCCGCCGTTGAGGACAGTACGACAGTGCTGCTGGATTCGGACGGCTCATTGCTGAGCGCAACAGGTGATGCTGCGGTTGCGGAGCTGCTGGAAAACGCCGACGTGTCTTCCGCGGAGGACTCGGAGATCACATTGGGCGGACAGCTCTACTGGATACAGCGCGAACGGCTCCCGAAAGCCGGGTGGCATCTTATCACGGTCGTACCGATGTCTTCCATCGGTGCAAAGTCAGATTGGATCATCCGCCGGGCACTCCCGGTCATGCTGGCTATGGTCTGCATGACAGCGGTGCTGTGTCTGTGTTTTTTGTATATCCAATACAAGCCGCTTAACCGGCTTCGCAAGGAACTTGCCGGCACAGCGGGCCACGCGCTGAGCGGAAATGAGTATGACCAGCTGTTGGCTGCGTTTACAGACGCAAAAAGCAGCAGAGATCAGATACAAATGCTGTGGGAGAACCAGAGGAACGAGCTGCGGCAGGAATTTGTGCAGTCCTGCATTGAAGGCGACGTTGTATATGATGAAAAGCATCTGCATCAGGTCCTGGAGCGTCTGGATGCCGGCTTCAGCGGCGATTGGTTCGGTGTGGTCCTGCTGGACGCCGGAGGCGGAGCGGAGACGCTGCTGGACAGCGGCAGTGAGCGTGAAGCGCTGGAGGATCTTTTGAACCATATGGCGCAGGGCGTCCGGGCTTATCTTCTGCCGCGCGGACGCCAGTGGAGCATACTTTTAAACGCGGCCACCGGCAGTGGGATCGAACAAACCGTGGCGGAGCTGGACGCTTTGCTGAAACGCGCGGCGCGGGAGGCGGGCGGGGATTTTCTGTGCGCCTTTTCAAAACCATGGCGGGATTTTAAAAACATCCATCTTGCTTATCTGGCGGCCAACGAAGCGCTGCGCGAACAGCATGAAAAAGCCGCCGGTTGTCAGGAACAATGCGGGCCGACTCTGCAACCGGCGCAGGTGCCGCGGCTTTCCAGTGAGCAGGAAGAGCTTTTGATGCGCTACATCGCGGCAGGAAATGAAGAAGAAGCAGCTTCTGTTCTGCAGATGATCCTGCGGCACAATTGGGAAGAGCAGGAGCTCCCTGTCAGCATGTGCCGCTGTTTGGCGTATGACCTGTTGTGCGGTATTCTGCGCTGCCTGGGAACCATGCCCGAGGTGTGGGAGCAGCAGCGGGAGGCGCTGCGGGCGGACCTGCATCTGCTGCGCCACGCAGGCACTCGGGATGAGATAGCACAGATGCTGATGGCGACGGTGCTTCGCTCATCCGCCGCCTGTGAGGGCTTTCACACTGTGGCGGGCGCAGCGCGGGAACAGCCGATGGAGCGCATCATGCAGTGTGTGAATGAGCATTACAGAGACCTGGATTTCAATGTATCCCGGGCCGCGGAATACCTGGGCATGAGCGTACCGTATCTTTCCAACCTGTTCAAACAGCAAACAGGGATCGGCCTTTTGAATTACATCAGCGGCCTGCGCGTCAAATATGCGAAGCAGTGTATTTTGGAACGGCACATTTCGGTCGCGCAAGCCGCGCATGAGGCCGGGTTCGAAAATATCAATACGTTTATCCGTATCTTCAAAAAATATGAGGGCACGACGCCCGGAAGCATCAACAGCTGAGCTTGAAATGTCGTCTCGGCGGGAAGGTTGACAAAACTTTCCCGCTTTTTTTGTGCGGTTTACAAATAGATTTGAAAAAAATAGTGATAGACAAAAAACTAGCGATGGCGAAAAACTGTAAATACAAAACAAAAATACATTGCATTAAAAACTAAAGATGGCAATTTTGACGAATGGTTGATAAACTGAAAGCGTTGAAACCCGGACGTTTCGGGATAATAAAATGGAGTGAAAAGAGGTACAAACATGAAGAAGAGCATTTCCGCATTTCTCGCATGTGCAGTCATGGCGCTCTCGCTGGCAGGTTGCGGTGAAGGCGGCACGCCGGTTCCGTCATCCGGCAACGGACCAGATGGAGAGTTGCCCAACACTTCGGGGACGGCCACGTCCGTCACTTGGTGGATGGATCCATTGAATCTTTCGTCTAGCGTACTTTCAGGTTTCGACGAATCTTTAGGCTGGCAGAAATACGAGGAGAATTTGGGTGTAGATATTGTATGGCAGCAGCCTGCCAGCGGCCAGTCCGCCGAACAGTTCAATCTTATCATTGCCTCGCCTGACATGCCGGACATCATGTATTACAGCTGGTTGAACGCCTATCCGGGCGGTCCGGACGCCGCCATTGCGGATGGAAAGATCGTGGCGTTGAACGATTATATTGAGGAATATGCGCCGAATTTTACAGCATATCTTGAGGCGCACCCGGACGTTGCAAAAGAAATCATGACCGACTCAGGCAATATTTATTGTTTCCCGGCTATATATACCTATACGAGCCAGGACAGCGGTGTGTGGCAGAACACTATCGAGCGTGAGCCCTATGATGAAACGTTTATTGGACTCATGCCACGCTGGCTCAGAGTTTTGCATCAGCATTCGACATCACGCTGCCCGTTGTGGGCATGCCAGGCATGGGAAGCGATTTTGCGCTGCGCGAGGACGGCACAATTCAGTACGGCCCAGCCGAGGACGGCTACGGCGAATATCTGACATTTATGCATAGACTGTATGAGGAAGGCTTGCTGGATCCGGATTTTATGGTGCAGGATGCCACCACGATGCACACAAAGATCGTCAACGGCGAGGTGGGGGCATGGGTCCAGATGATGCCCATCGGTATCGGAGGACTGCGCGGACAAGTTCTGGCGCTCGATCCTGATTCTGATTTCTATCCAATTGGTGTGCTGAACCCCGTGAAGGAAGAAGGTCAGCAGCTGCGCTATCGTCAGGGAAACCTTGCCTATACGGCCTCCGGTGCCGCAATTACAACATCCTGTAAAGATATTGCCACGGCGTGCCGTGTGTTGGATTACGCTTGGAGCGATGAAGGCAATATGCTGCTTAACTGGGGCATCGAGGGCGAGTCGTATCAGATGGTGGACGGCTGGCCGGAACTGACGGAACAGATTCTTAATGATTCCCAGTACACGCCGTCCGAGGCTTTCTCCCGCTACCGGAACCTCAACGGTCCCTATCCGCAGGATCATACCCAGCGTCTCGTGCTCAAGCGCGACTACTCGCTGCCCGATGGCGCGGTAGACGAGAATATTGCGGCGCTGGATCTCTGGTCATCGAATGCCAACGGTTCGGTGCGCGCAGGCCTGCCCTCTATTACGATGTTGACGGAGGAGGCCAGCGAATATGCCAACACCTACAATGAATTGTCCACCTATGTGGAGGAAATGTTCTCGAAATTCATCATGGGCACGGAACCGCTTTCAAACTTTGAGCAGTACCAGCAAACACTCAAGACCATGGGGCTCGACCGTGTGCTGGAACTGCAGGAAGGCGCACTGCAGCGCTATTATAACCGCACCGCATGAAGGGGCGGTGCCCAAAATGAACCGACATAAATCTATTCGAGCGGACTGCGCCCTGACGGCATGTCTGCCGACAGAAGGAGACTGATCATGAATCGCACCCGTCACATATTGCGTGACCTGCGCCGCGATCTGGTGAAAAACCGCTGGATCTATATCATGGCAATCCCTGTGATTGCATTTTATATTCTGTTTTCCTATATTCCTATGGCCGGTGTACAGATCGCCTTCAAAGACTATAATTTCGGCGCAGGCATTTGGGGTAGCCCATGGGCGGGCCTCGAGCATTTCATCGCATTTTTCAGCGGGCCTTACGCCTGGCGAACCATCCGGAATACCATGCTGCTCAGTCTGTATACTATTCTTGTTACATTCCCGTTGCCTATCGTATTTGCACTGTTGCTCAACGAAGTGAAAAGCAAGCTATTCAAGCGTACCATACAGACGGTGAGCTACTTGCCCCACTTCATTTCGCTGGTAGTTATTTGCGGCATTATCAAGGAATTTACTCAGAGCACCGGCCTCGTCAGCTCGTTGCTGGCAATGGTGGGAGTTCCAGCCGAGACAATGCTGCAGGATCCCGCCCGCTTCCGTTCCATATATGTTGTCAGTGATCTTTGGCAAACGCTGGGCTGGAACTCCATCATCTATCTGGCGGCGCTTTCCGGCGTTGACCCGACGCTGTACGACGCGGCCGCTGTGGACGGCGCTGGACGATTCCGCCGTGTGCTCCACGTGACGATTCCGGCTATTATGCCCACCATCATTATTATGTTCATTTTGCGTGTAGGTCAGTTCATGAGCGTGGGATACGACAAGATACTGCTTTTGTACAACAGCAGCATCTATGAGACGGCAGATGTGATTTCCACATTTGTGTATCGTAAGGGTGTCGTAGAGTCAAATTTCAGTTTCAGTGCGGCCGTGGGCCTGTTCAATTCGATTGTAAACTTTTTCCTCGTTGTAATTGTGAATAAAATCAGCGACAAGGTCAGTGAGACGAGCCTGTGGTGAGAAGGAGAGGAGAAGAATGGTAGAAAAAAAGGCCTAGGTGCCAAGGTATTCGATGTGTGCAATCACTGTCTTCTTGTGCTCATTGGAATTGTTTGCCTGTATCCTTTCCTGTATGTGGTGTTTGCCTCGTTCAGCAACCCGGCGCAGTTCATGAAACACGATTTTACGCTGCTATGGTGGCCCAAGGGCTTTTCACTAACAGCATACAGCCGTGTTTTCACAAATGATCTTCTAACAGGCTATACCAATACGCTTATCTATGTGGTAGGAGGTACGGCCATCAGCATGCTTCTTACTTTCTTCGGAGCATATGTACTCTCGCGCAAAGGTTATATGCTTAAAAAACCGCTCACAATGTTCATCCTCTTCACAATGTATTTCAGCGGCGGCATCGTGCCATTTTATCTATGGATACAGGAACTCGGTTTTATCGACACGCGTTGGGCTATCCTTGTGCCGTTGGCACTGAACACATATAATATGATTGTGATGCGCACAGCATTCGCAAGTGTGCCCGAAAGTCTGATTGAAGCCGCGAAGTTGGACGGCGCGTCCGATATAACTTGTTTGTTCCGTATTATTATCCCGTTAAGTAAAGCGACGGTGGCGGTAATACTGCTGTTCTATGCAGTGGCACGCTGGAATGAATGGCTGCCCGCAGCTATGTTTCTTCGCAGTCGTGAATTATTCCCGCTACAGATATTTCTGCGGGAGATTCTGCTCACCAGCTCAGCAGAGTCCATGGTCAATACGGGTGGCGACGCTTCAAGTATGCTGGCGTTGTCCGAAATGATAAAATATGCTACCATCGTTGTTTCTACTTTGCCTATTTTAGTAGTGTATCCGTTCGTGCAAAAATATTTTGTTTCTGGCGTTATGGTTGGAGGCGTAAAAGAATAATGGAATACTATTTTCGCAAAAAAGACGATTTGCCCAGCATCCCGGAACTTCCGGACCCCTTTGAAAAACCGGACGGAAGCCGTGTGATGGTGCCCGAGGAATGGCCTGCGCAGCGGGAATATCTCAAAGAAATGCTTGCCCATTACCTGTACGGACATATGCCTAAAGATTCCGGCGTAACAAAAGGCGAGGTCGTTTTCTCGCGTCCTGTCTACAACGGAAAGGCCGTGGCTGAAACAATAAAGCTCACGGCAGGACGGAAGGGCGAGGTCGTGTTTTATGCAGACCTGATCCGGCCGGTGAAAGAAGGCAAGGTCCCTGTTTTCACTTGGAATCAATTTACTGGAACCCATGGTTCTCCGGCAGAAGAGGAGATCGTCTGCCGCAGAGGCTATGCCATTATGGAATTCGACAAGGAACAGCTCGCTCCGGACAACGGAGACGCCATTAACGGTGTTGTGGCGAAGGCTTTCCCGGAGTGCGACTGGGGCGCCATTGCCATGTGGGCCTGGGGACACAGCCGCCTGGTGGATTATCTGTTCACAACAGACTGGGCGGATACCGATAAGATCATCGCCACAGGACATTCCCGCGGCGGCAAGGTAGCGCTGTGCGCTGCAATTTACGACGAGCGCATCGCGCTGTGCGCACCCAACGGCTCCGGCTGCGGCGGGGCGGGCTGCTTCCGCTTTTTGGGCGGACGCTACGGCGAAGGCATTGGTCTGTGCGAAACGGCCGGCAGCATCAATGACATGCTGGGATACTGGTGGACGGACGCCTTTGGAGAATTCGGTGCGCGGCAAAAGCGCTATACGCGTTCCAATTTCCCGGTGGCCAAAAATCAGATGGAGTTTATGGCGAACTTTTCTCTGGACAAACTGGGAACACTGCAAGACGAGGACCGCCTGCCCTTTGATATGCACTTCGCAAAGGCGTTGATTGCGCCGCGCGCACTGATCACAACGGACGGCTTGGGCGATGTTTGGGCTAACACGTTCGGCACCCAGGTCACCTGGCGTGCCGCGCAGGAAGTGTTTGATTTTTTGGGTGTCCCCGAAAAAAATGCTCTGCATTTCCGAGAAGGAAAACACGAATTTCAGGCGGCGGATTGGATCGCCATTGTGGATTTCTGTGATGAGATGTTCTTCGGAAAGACGTCTGCGAACAATATCGTCAGCTTCCGGCCTGTGCAGCAGGCGGGAACGCCTATGGACGTCATGATGGAGCGCATGGACTGGAGAAAAACAGAGCTGCACTATACGTGGTCGAATCCCCTGGAAGATATGTAAAACACACCGCCGGCGAGATTCGGCAGACGTATATAACAGAACGGAAAGCTGTTTTAAAGGCAGCTTTCCGTTCTGCTCATTTTCTTTAGAAAATACGTACAAAAGGGTCCCGTATTCTGTGCATGTTCTGTCCGCAAAGTACCGCGTGCAGCATGAAAACGAAGCCGCGAACCTGCTTTTGGGCGAACGCAATGCTTGTTTTGCCGAAAAAGTCGAATTTTAAACATTTGCAATGTATTCTGCAATAATTAAATATGACGTTATATATTCTTCATGAAAAAGTGTGTTTATGTACCGCGCCGTGCGGCGGGGTAGCATCCACTACCGAAAATTTCCGCGCGCCGCAGATGACACCGTCCAAAGAGTCCGGATCGCTGGAGCAGTGGATGAGCTCCACAGTCTCGCCCTGTTCCTCAAGATGGGCCGCGATGCGCCGCAGCAGGGTAGATTTGCCGCAGCCTGGGCCGGCCTTCAAAAGGGCCGAGGTCTGTGTTTCCGCATCTTTTACAACTTGTGTGTAATAACTAGAAAAACCGGTGGGGGAAAGCGCTCCCAAAAAGAAATCCAATTCCTGCTGTTGCATATGCATACACCCCTTTAGTCCATAGTATGTAAATGCTGGGATTTTGACACAAAAACCCGCTGTTTTACAGCGGGTTTGCAGGATAATGCCTGCGCTTCGGTCAATCATAAGTGTGGGTGCACACGGCTTCGATTTTTTCGCGGATGGCGACATAGTCTGCGAAGCTCAGCGGCTTGTTGCCCGGGCTTCGGAGCAGCGCGGCGGGATGGAGTGTGGCGGTGAAGTAAACGCCGTTCTTTTCCACCCACTGGCCGTGCTCTTTCATGACGCTGTAATCCGGACGGATGATGCGCTGCGCGGCGATACGCCCCAGGCAGACGACGATTTTCGGCTTGATCAGCCGGAACTGCTCGCGCAGATAGGGGATGCATGCGTCCCATTCATTGGGCAGAGGGTCCCGGTTTTCAGGCGGGCGGCACTTGACGATGTTTGTGATGAACACATTTTTTTCGCGGTCCAGGTGAATCGCTTTCAGGTATTGGTCCAGCAGCTGGCCGCTGCGTCCCACAAAGGGAAGGCCCTGCTCGTCCTCGTTGCGTCCCGGCGCCTCGCCGATGAACAGAACTTCGGCGTTGGGGTTTCCCGTGCCGAACACGACGTGGGTGCGGGTGCAGCACAGATCGCACTTTTCGCACACAAGGCAGGTTTGCTTTAATTGCTCAAAATCCATTTTTAATCACCTTTTATTGCTTTATTCTTTTAATTATAGCACATACCCCTTGCGGTTTTAAATGCGGATTGCTAAAATAGTATTGTACCTGGAAGGAGGACTTATAATGAATATTCTTGTGGAAACTTCTGCCCGTCATGTGCATGTAACCGAGGCCGATCTGGAGACCCTGTTCGGCAAAGGATATCAGCTCACTGTGAAAAAAGAGCTTTCTCAGCCCGGCCAGTACGCGTCTAACGAGCGCGTGACGGTTGTCGGCCCGAAGAAGGAGCTTGCCAATGTTTCGATTCTCGGCCCGTGCCGCAGCGCCACGCAGGTGGAGCTGAGCATGACCGATGCGCGCTCCATTGGTATTGTCGCACCGGTGCGTGAATCCGGTGATGTGGTCGGGTCTGCCGGTTGCAAGCTTGTCGGTCCGGCAGGCGAGGTGGAGATCGGCGAGGGCGTTATCATTGCCAAGCGGCATATCCACATGACTCCGGCCGATGCAGCGGCCGCAGGCGTGGCGGACAAGGATATTGTCAAGGTCGTTACAGGCGGCAACGGCCGTAAGCTGGTGTTCGATGATGTGGTCATTCGTGTGAGCGAGAAATTCGCTACGGCTATGCATATCGATACCGACGAAAGCAATGCTGCGGGCGGCCCCAACAGCGGAGAGATCATTAAATAAGAATGCCTGCGTGCAGGCGGGACGCGGCTTTTGCCGCGTCCCGCTTTTTTCTTGCATTCGGCTTGAAAATATAGTATAATATAACCCGAAACACCCGGAGACGCGGCCGTGGCCACGCATGTCTGCAGTTCCGTATAAAGGCGAAGGTGCGGCGGCCGGGGAGCCGCATCAGAGAACAACCGGACAGGGCGAAGGTTTGTACTGTTCGGCATACAGAGGGCGGGCCCTGTGCGACGGGGCTCCATGAACCATGTCAGGCGGGGAACCGAGCAGCATTAAGTGGCCTGCCTTGTGCGCCGCAGGCAGCCTGTCCTCTGTATGCCGAGCCGTATAACGGGCGTTTAGCGCCGCGTCCTGTCCTGTTTTTTGCCGCATCTTCAAAAGGAGGCCGTGAATATGTACCGTGCGCTTTACCGTAAATGGCGTCCTGCAACATTTGAGGACGTTGTGGGCCAGGCGGGCATTACCACGGCGCTGAAGAACCAGATATTGCACGACAAAGTAGGACATGCCTACATTTTTACAGGCACGCGCGGCACCGGTAAAACGACCTGCGCCAAGATATTCGCCAAAGCAGTGAACTGTCAAAGCCGGAATGGCGCAGACCCTTGCGGACAATGCCCGGTATGTACGGGTATTGACGATGGCAGTGTGATGGACGTTGTGGAAATCGACGCCGCATCCAACAATGGCGTGGACAATATCCGGGATCTGCGGGATGAAACGGCTTACACGCCCAGTGTCTGCACATACAAAGTATATATTATCGACGAGGTGCACATGCTCTCCACAGCGGCGTTCAATGCGCTGCTCAAAATAATGGAGGAACCGCCCAGCCACGTTATTTTTATTTTGGCCACCACGGAGATCCACAAGGTGCCCGCGACGATTCTGTCCCGATGCCAACGCTATGATTTCACCCGCATTGCGCCTCAGGATATCGAGGGCCGTTTGCTGTATGTGGCCGGGCAGGAGAAAATCGAATTGACGCCGGATGCCGCCGGGCTGATCGCGCGGTTGGCCGACGGGGCGATGCGCGACGCGCTTTCCATTTTGGATACATGCGCAGGCGTGACGAACCAGGTGGATGCGGACGTTGTGCGCCGTATGGCGGGCGTGACTGATAAAAGCTACCTGTTTGATTTGGCCGGTGCCGTGGCAAGGCAGGATGCGGCGGGCGCGCTTCGCCTGGTGGCGGAGCTGCGGGAGAAATCCATCGATATCAAGCGCTTGTGCGATGAAATGATCCTGCATTACCGCAATCTGCTGCTTGCCGGAATGTCCGGCGGACAAGGTCTGCTGGTAGGTGTGAGCCCGGAAGAAGAGCGGAAGTATCTGGAGGCTGCGCCCAAAGTTCCTCAGAATGATGCGGTACGCGCCATCAAGATCTTATGTGGTGCGCTGGACAAGATGGGGAAGGGGACCGACGCGCGCATCGAGCTGGAAGTCGCGTTGTTCAAGCTGTGCGAGGGTGCGCCGGATGTCCAGACGGTTCATCCTGTTGTTTCGCAGCCCTTTGCTGCTGTGCCTGCCGCCCCGCAGCCGTTTGCGGCGGCTTCTGTCTCTGCGCCGGGAGCGCAGTTCAGTGCGGCAGCTGCTTCGGCTGCTGAAACTGCACCGGCGGTTGTGTCCTCTGCCCAAATGCCTGCTTCAGCCGCCGAAGCCAAACCTGTGGCTGTATCCTCTCCGCAGCAGGCACCGAAGAAGGAGCCTTCCGCGCCGAAGCCGGCGGCGCCATCTCTGGCGCCGCCTCCGCCGTTGGCGGACGGTGTGGTACAGGAGCCGTTTGCGGCATGGAAAAAAGTCGTTGCGGCGATGGAGGCCAAGGATCAGCTTTTGTTTGTCTATTTGCGCAATTCCAATGCATTTTATGATGGCAAGCGTGTATTGATCGACGGAAGCGACCTTTTCCTGGAGTATATGCGCAAAAATGACTATTCGGCAGACCTTATCAAAAAAACCATTGCCGAAGTGACGGGCACAAGATATGCCATCGGCCCCTACAAGCGCAAAAGGCAGGAGGAAGAGGCCAGACAGAGTGCCGAAGACGTTCTAAGCCAGCTGGAACGGCAGGGTGTTGAAATAGTTTACGAAAACGAATGATATAAAGGAGAAATCGTAATGAAAGCAAGATTACCGCAGGGGTACGGCAAGCAGAGCCAGCAGCAGCTGATGCAGCAGGTGCAGCAGATGCAGGAGAATATGCGTCTGAAGCAGGAGGAACTGGAAAACACGGAGTACAGCGTCACCTCGGGCGGCGGCATGGTAGAACTGAAGATGACGGGCAAACATCAGGTGACAGGGCTGAAAATCAACCCGGACGTTGTTGAAAAAGATGACGTGGAAATGCTGGAAGACCTGATTGCTGCGGCGGTAAACGAAGCTGTGCGTGTGGTGGACGAAGCATCGGAAAAGGAAATGGGTGCGCTGACGGGCGGACTGAATATTCCTGGGCTGGGTCTGTAACGGGAAGAACGCAGAAGGAGCGAGAATCGCATTATGGGATATAACGCGGCGCCGCTGGAACGGCTGATCGAACAATTCGCCAAGCTGCCGGGCATCGGCCGGAAAGGCGCCACGCGCCTGGCGTATCAGGTGCTGAGCATGGATAAAGAAGAAGCTCTGGACTTTGCCCGCGCCATTGAAGAAGCCCATACGAAAATCCATCGCTGCAGAGTGTGCCAGAATTTTACAGAGGATGAGATCTGCGCCATCTGCACCGGAGAGGCGCGGGACCACAGCGTGATCTGTGTGGTGGAAAACCCGCGGGACGTGACGGCGTTTGAACGCACGCGGGAATATCGGGGGCTGTACCACGTGCTGCACGGGCTGATTTCTCCGATGGACGGTGTGGGCGCAGAACAGCTCTGCATCAAAGAGCTGTTGGCGCGTATTCAGGCAGGCGGTGTAAAGGAAATCATTATGGCGACCAATCCCACGGTGGAGGGGGAGGCGACAGCCATGTATGTGGCGAAGCTTGTCAAGCCTCTGGGTGTGAAAGCCACGCGGCTTGCCTATGGACTTCCCGTGGGCAGTAATCTGGAGTATGCCGATGAGGTAACACTGGGGCGTTCACTGGCAAACCGCGGCGAATTGTGACGTGTGCGGGCGAAGCACTTGACAAAGGGGCCGCAATCGGGTATTCTATTATCCCACGGCAGGAGGTGACAAAATGGCCGGACAGGAAAACAGCAAGTTGATCGCAGTGAACCGCAAGGCACGCCACGACTATTTTGTCATGGAAGCCATGGAGGCGGGCGTCGAGCTGGTGGGAACGGAAGTGAAAAGCATCCGTACCGGCGCAGTAAATCTGAAGGACTCGTGGGTGGAGATCGATGGCGGTGAGCTGTATGTTTTGGGCATGCACATCAGCCCATATGAGAAAGGCAACATTTTTAACCGGGACCCGGTGCGTAAACGCAAGCTGCTGGTGCATAAACGGGAAATCAAACACCTGCAGGAGCAGCAGAAGCTGCAAGGATATACACTGATCCCCTTGCAGCTTTATTTCAAACGTGGTAAAGTAAAGTTGGAGCTTGGTGTGTGCAAAGGCAAAAAGCTCTATGACAAGAGAGCCGATATGGCGGCGCGGGAAGCAAAACGGGACATCGACCGCGCCATGAAAGAGCAGCGCCGTTAAGGCTGTCATCGAACAGCCTTTTATATGGGGATGTAAAGGTTTCGACGGAGAGAGGAAAGCGAAAGCAGCGGGTAGTGCTCGGGGGACGCACTTAAAACGCCTCCAAAAAAATAGCTAACAACAATAAATTAGCTGTCGCTGCCTAATTAAAGGCAGCTGTCTTGCCCGGCTTACCGCGCGCCGGGGTCAAGGCATCATTTAGCGGTGCACGTGAGCAGCATCAAGCTTTGTTTGCTGCCATGAACTGATGAAGCTACCGAAGCGGCGGCCCGTTTACCGGCCTGCCGATGGGGGAATCCTGTAGGTGAACTGCACCCGGAGATACTAGCGTGGACCTCTTTTCGGACACGGGTTCGATTCCCGTCATCTCCACCATAACTGGACACCAATTTTGACACAATGTGTATCAGAGCGGGTGTCCAGTTTCTTTTTGCAAAGTCCCTGCCATTTAACGAAAGCGGGCACTACGGCGGCCACTCCTTGGTTGCCGTAGTGCCTTTTTGTGTATAAACTTTTTAATTTTTAGAGCTGGATGTTGTGCATAATACGAACAGGAAGTATTATAAGGTCAACGCACTCCTTGCGTCCTTTCTGCTCGATTATTCGTATTTGACTTCAATAACCGCTGAGTCACCGCCCAACAATCCCGCCAGTTTCTCCGCAGCCAAGTTAATATGCCCCAGTTTGGTGTAGTTCCAAGTGTTTGAGGAAAAAAACACCACAAGCTGATTGCCGGAATACAGCACAATATCTCCCGGCTCGGTGGTCATCTGTACATCATTTCTGGAAAAACTCTGAGGCAGACTGCCCACTTGTTCAAAGCCGCCGTAAATCGTAGTGTTTACTGTAATTGTTCCGTTTTGGGCATAGACGAGCAATTCCTCAACTGTTTCATTATCCTCCCACGAGACATCCAACGCCATACCATTTACGATCATCGTGAGTTCTTTTTCCTGTGGCTCGGGCCCAGGCAAAGTGGTGCTTTTCTCAGGTTGCGTAGTTCTCGGCTTGGCGGTGATTTCTGCATGCGACGATATACTGTCTGGAACATACCGCTGCTCAGAGCAGCTGCAGAGCAGCGATACAGTCGCTAACAGCAGACAAAGAAAAATCCGTTCTTTCATTTAAGATATTCCTCAAAAAAACTTTTCAGTTTTTCAAAGGGGATTGCAGTCGGGCTGTCATAGAGGTCAACGTGGTTTGCACCCGGAATGATCATCAATTCCTTGTTGTCTCCGGTCAGCTTTTCATATGCACCCTCGCTGAAATAACGGGAGTGCGCCTTTTCTCCATGCACCAGTAGGACGGCAGAGCGAATTTCGCTGGAATACTGCAAAATCGGCATATTTATAAAGGGAAGAGAAGAAGTGACATTCCAGCCACTGCCTGAATTGAGAGAGCGAGGATGGTAGCCGCGCCGGGTCTTATAATAGCTATGGTAATCCTTCACAAACTGCGGTGCATCCTCCGGCAGTGGGTCGACCACGCCGCCGGCAAGAGCGTAGCTGCCGTTTTTGTAGTCCTCGGTGCGCTGGATGTTCATCGCCTGTTTCTTTGCGTAACGGGCATCGGCGGTGTTTTCGCTGTCAAAATATCCATTGGCGTTCACACGAGCCATATCATACATGGTCATGGCAGCGGTTGCCTTAATGCGGGTATCCATAGCAGCGGCATTGACTGCCATGCCGCCCCAGCCGCAAATGCCGATGATACCGATGCGGTCGGGGTCAACATTTTCCTGCACGGACAGAAAATCCACCGCGGCACAGAAATCTTCCGTGTTGATGTCCGGGGATGCCACATAACGGGGACTGCCGCCGCTTTCGCCGGTAAAGGACGGGTCAAAGGCGATGGTCAAGAATCCAAACTCCGCCATTGTCTGAGCATACAGCCCGGAAGACTGCTCCTTCACCGCGCCGAAAGGACCGCTGACCGCAATGGCTGAGAGCTTTCCGGCAGCATTTTTTGGCGTATACATATCCGCCGCCAGCGTGATGCCATAGCGGTTATGGAAGGTGATTTTCTGATGGTCTACTTTGTTGCTTTTGGGAAAGACCTTATCCCATTCTTGGGTCAATTCTAAATTTTCCACGTTTATACCTCCTTGCCTGACTGATAAGCCTGTTCCAGTGCAGGATGTCCGGCAATATCGCCAACGCTGCTGACACCGCCTGCAAAGATGGTTTCTGCCAATTCACAGCGGTCAAAGCAGTCTACCCAGCCTTGTACCGCCTTGACAGTGCCCTCTACCGTCGCTGCTTCATTCTCCGCCGCCGTTGCCAGAAGATAAGCTTTTGTAAAAGCATAGTCCGTACCGAACAGCGGATTGGCACGATCCAGCATGGTTTTAAACTGGCCGCTGACGCTGTAGTAATAGACCGGGGTGGCAAACACCAGCACATCTGCGTCGTGCATCTTTGCGGCAATCTCCGCCGCGTCGTCTTTAATTACACAATGACCGGCCTTGAGGCAGGCCAGACAGCCTTTGCAGAACCCAATCTGCTTTTCACGAAGCCAGACTGTTTCTACATGGTTTCCGGCATCCTGTGCGCCTTTTGCAAAAGATGCTGCCAGTGTTTCGGAATTGCCGCCTTTACGAGGACTGGAAGAAATAATCAAAACATTTTTACGCATCGAAAAATCTCCTTTTTCCATTGCATCGGTTTTGCATTTCTGCTATAGTTATGGTAATACATAAACCTGACTTTAGGTCAAGATGGATTTGAAAATTTATTTGTAATTTTTTCAGGAGAGCGTATGTATACGATTGGACAAGTTTCAGAAATGTTCGGTTTGCCCATTTCTACCTTGCGCTATTACGATAAACAGGGACTTTTTCCGGAGATGGAGCGAGTATCGGGCATCCGCAAATTTAGTGATACCGAACTTGAAGCATTGAGGGTTATTGAGTGTTTGAAAAAGTCCGGACTGGAAATCAAGGATATTAAGCAATTTATGGACTGGTGCGTGAAAGGTGCATCCACCTACTCCCAGAGAAAGGCACTCTTTGAAAAGCAAAGGGAAACACTGGAGGCGGAAATTGCCCATATGAACCAAGTGTTGGATATGCTGAAATTCAAGTGCTGGTACTATGGGCAGGCAGCGCAGGATGGCAGCGAAGATCGGGTGCGGAGCATGATTCCTAATGGTTTGCCGGAGGATGTACGGAAAGCATACGAGAATGCACACCATGATTAAAAACAAACAATTAAAAGAAGCACATACCGTTTGACCCTTGCACACAAGGTTGGAGAGGTTCACATTTGGTGTCAAAAAGAGTCTTTGTTTTTTCACGTGAATCCGAACTTGTGCCGATTGGCGATGGGTTCGGATTGGTTTATTAACGAAGAAAAAATTTTATAAAGTTTACACTATTGAAGTTCAAGCAAAGCTTTCCATAACGGATGGTGCCGCATACCCATAAATGAAAGACATCCTCCGTATTGCTGGAAACCAATAAGCGGCCGCCGGAATCATTCCGGCGGCCGCTTATTAAATGGTTTTCCCATGTGCTTTCACGCGCTTTTAGTCCAGCACAATGGCATGGACGGCTTCGATCAGATCGACTGCGCTGGTACGCGTCACCAGCGACACCGGCGCACCGTCAACCACCGCAAGGCAGTGAGAGCCGTCGTAGCGATACAGTTTAATCTGAACTTCCGGATGATTTTCATTATCCAGATAAACCGTCAGGCCAATCTCTTCTTGCTGCGAGGGCTGCTCGGACGTAAAGCTTTCCGCAACCAAGCCTTCCAGAGCGCTCTGGAACATGGCGATATCCAGCTCTTCCTCGCCATAGAAATATGTGCGATCGTTGCCTTTTTTTTCGGAAGCAATGGTATACTCCGCACCATCAAGAGAAATGTCGATTTGCTCGATGTCTGCAAAGTCTGCGCTGAGCACCTCAAGATGACGAAGAGAGTTGTACGCCGCGGCTGTCAGCGCTTTGTAATCTGCTGCAGATATCTGATAGACGATCTGCGATTCCCCAACCCGCGCGTAAGCCGTAATCTCTTCCTCTTTGCTGTCTGTCTCTCCGTTTTCGACGCTGCTCTCCGCTTCGGTTGTCTCATCCGCTTCGGCCGCAGTCTTTTCATCAGGAGCCCGGCTGATATTCAGCACAAAGGCATCGGAAAAGCTCTCGCCATCTTCGTCTTCCGAAGTGTAGTTCAGCGAAATTGTCAGTTCCGGTGAATCCAGCCCATAGGACTGCAGCTCTTCCTCCGTTGCGTTATAGGTGACATAATCCGTCAGAACTGCGTCGGTTATACTGTCCAGATAGCTCTGCACGCGTTCGGTGTCCAACGGCAGCATTTCGCCGCCTATTTGGGCAAAATAAACATCATCGGCACAATAGGTGTTATCGCTGCCCTCCTCATAAACGATACTGTATGTTTCATCTCCGGAAAATTGGATCGAAGCCACGGCATCGAAGCGGGGGACATCATCGTGGTCGATCATGTCGCTGAGCACTGCGTCGAACTGATCCAGCGGGTCGTTTTGCACCAGATAGACATTTCCATCTCCGATTGAAACGTACCGCTCGGAATCCATGCTGCTGTAATCGCCCAACTGCACCTCATATTCCTGTTCATCGGTGGAAAACCGGATGGTGCAAACCGGGACATCCAGCCCGTATTGACCGTAATCTTGAACATTCTCAATAATAAAGGACGCGCCGAATTCCTCAAACTGCGCCAACAGTCCATTTATCTTTTCCTCACTTACAGGAAACGCTTCATCTTCATCGTAAAGCCATACTTCTTCCTTGTGAAAAGAGAGGGATTCCTCCTGATACTCCCACGACAGCGATGTTACTGTGTCGCTGGGAACCTTCAAAATGATTTCATCGCTGTTTTTGATCTGCTCCTGATGTTCTTCGAATCGGAGTACACCGAAGGTTGCGATGCAGGCGACGGCCAGAACGCCCAGCAGCAGATACAGCCTTTTATACCGTTTCATTCTGTTTTTTCCTCCTTGTCAATACCACGCAGATGCCGATTCCCAGATACAAAAGCGGGAACACGCCGATCATCATCACCTTCAGCAAAGAGGACGTGGACGCGCTGATCGTCAGATAATTGTAATTCAGCGACTTGCTTCGAATCGCCATGGCTTCGCTCTCGCCGACCAGAGATGACAACGCGTTCATGGCCATGTCTCCGTTGGCCCCAGAGGAATAGGCATTGTACATATCCTCAAGGAAGCTCGACGAGGCGAACCAGACGATTTTCCCGCCGCTGTTGGCCTCGACCGAGAGTGCAACAGAGAATGGACCGTCAATGTCGTCCTCCTCTTTTTCATAGGTGGAAAGGCTGTATCCTGCAATTTTGCTGAAGGCTGCGTCTGAGGTCGTGAGCAGCTCTGTCACAGTCCCATTTCCGGAAGAGCCGGTGCTCTTCATCCCTTGGGAAATCGGCATGATGGGAAAATAATTTTCTTCAATCAGAGAGTCTGTAATGTCACTACCGGCCATATCCGGAAGCAGTACATAAGGCGCCTGAAACGCATAGTGTTCCCGGTCCGCCTCAATTACTACGCCGTCGCTGGCCTCTACGCCATATGCCTCCAGCAGACCGTACAGATTTTTCAGCGTCCCTTCCTCTGTGGGCCCTGCCATGACAAGCAGCTTTCCACCGTCTGTCACATAGTTGGCCAGCATTTTCTGTTCTTCCTCGGAAATATCGCTGGTGGGTGCGTAAATCAGCACACAGTCCGCTTCCTCCGGCACGGAATCTACCGTCAACAGTGAAAAGCTGCTGACCTCAATGTTCTCCTTTTCAATTTGTTCACTGAATGTAGCCGGAAGCTCTGCTTCGCCGTGCCCCTCCAGCATATACAACTGCGGCAGTTCCTCGCTGACCACATAATCAATGGCTGAGGTAATGGCGCCTTCGCCGTCAAAGGAGGTGTTGTAGGAATAGGAATACACATCTGCTTCTTGGATATAGATATCGTCATAGCCGATAAACCGGCTGCGGTCTCCGCATTCCACAATCAAGCTGTTGTTTTGAACGGTTTCGTTTGTATACTGTTCCGTGAAGGTCGGGAAAACGTCCGGGTTTTTCTTTACGACCTTGATATGCCCGGAAAGGGTTTCGTACTTGCTGAGCAGGTTTTCAATGATGTCGTCCTCTTTTCCGGATTGAACGATCCAGTAAATCGTCACGTCCTGCTCCAGTGCGTTCACAACTACCTTTGTGTTGCTTGTAACGGAGTACAATTTCGTAGAGCTGATGTCGTATTTTGTCATTGCGGAGGGCAGGGCAGAAGCAAAGACATTTGCCACGACCAAAAGTGCCAGCACTACGGCAGAGATTATCAGCGAGTACGAGCCGCCGCGAAAGGCGTTGTAACTTGGCGGATTTTTCTTTAGCAGGTTCATCTTTTTCATCAGTTATACCTCCGTTTCTCAAGCGATTGCACAGACAGAAACAGGAAGAATACAATAACCGACAGAAAATATACGATGGCCGTCATGTCAAACACTCCGTTGACAAAGGTGTAAAAACGCTCAAACAGCGACAGCTTTTCCATAATGCGCGGCAGCAAACCCTCAAATTTAGAGCTGTCGATAAAGCAGACCGCCGCAATTGCCAGGAGCAGAATAAAACTGAACGCATAGGCGAGGTTATCGTTTTTTGTCAAATATCGGATTACCGCCCCCAAAGCCAGAACAATAACGCCCAGAGCAATCACAGAGCCGGTTGCCGTGGAAGAGACGTACTTTGAAAGGCTGACGCTGTAATAATTCAGCAAAATTACAGCAATGCCGATGCCCGCGGCAAAGCCCTGGTTTTCTGTAAGGGAAGAAATAAACACGCCCACTGCAATCAGCGCGGCGCCCAGAACAAAAAAGGCAAAAACAGAACCATAGGATGTCAAGAGATAAGCGTCGCCGAACTGCGAGAAAATCAGCGGGTAAATACAGATGATGCACAGAGGGATAAGATAGACTGTGAGCAGTGCCAGATATTTCCCGATGACTACCTGTGTGGTGGTGATGGGCAGGGAATACAGGAGCTGATCTGTTTTCTGCTTGCGCTCCTCCGCGATGACGCGCATCGTCAGGATTGGGACGATGACCACAAAGACGAGACAGCCGAAGCTGAGAACATATTCAAAGTTGCTCACAGATGCCTGAAGATTATACATCATGGCGCCGATCCCAACAAAAGCCAACAGAAATGCGCCGAACACATAGGCGGTCAGCGAATGGAAATACGCCCGCAATTCATGCTTCAATACCGCAGTCATTTACTCATTCCCTCACTTTCTCCCGCTTTAGCTGTTTGGGCGCGTCCTTCAGACGGCTGTTTTTTTCTGTCGTTCTCTGTCAGCTCGATAAACACGTCCTCCAGATTCGCTTTTTTCAGCGACATCTCAAGCAGAGCTGTTTTTCTTGTGGAAAAGGCAAAAAACACTGCGCGGGATACTGCAAAAATATCTTCACAGTCGGTTTTGATATGCGCCTGTACAAATCTTTCATCCCGCGCCTCGATGCGCACATCCGAGATGTTTTTGACGGAGGAGAGGATCTCCCGGATCTCCTGTTGGGACGAGTCGGCTGTGATGGTGATCTCGTTCGGCGCCAGCAGCCTTTTTTCCAGGTTCTCCGGTTCATCAAAGGCGACCAGTCTTCCTTTGGCGATAATCAAAATCCGGTCGCAGATCGTCTGCACCTCTGACAGGATGTGTGAGCTGAAAATAACAGTGTGCGTTTGTCCCAGCTCTTTGATCAGCGCGCGGATCTCAATGATCTGCATGGGGTCCAGACCGACAGTTGGTTCGTCAAGGACGATGACCCTCGGATTGCCCAGCAGCGCTTGCGCGATTCCGACGCGCTGCTTGTAACCCTTTGAAAGCGCGGAAATCCTGCGGCCCTTCACATCTCCGATTTTTGTCTGGCGGATCACTTCCTCGATTTGAGATTCCAGCTCTGCGCCATGAAGCCCTTTGGCCTCACCTACAAAACGCAGATATTCCATCGGCGTTTCGTTCATATACAGCGGCGGCTGCTCCGGCAGATAGCCAATCAGTTTTTTTGCTTTGCCTGCATCTTCAAAGATGCCGTAACCATCAATTTTAACGCTTCCCTCTGTAGCAGACAAACAGCCGGTCATAATGTTCATGGTGGTGGATTTTCCGGCGCCGTTTGGCCCCAGAAAGCCATATACATGTCCCTCGTCGATTTCGAACGAAAGGTCATCGACTGCCTTGAAGCCGCCATAGCATTTGGTCAAATGTTCGACCGATATCATGTTTTTGCCTCCATTCCTGTTTGCTATGCTTTGTCAGCATTTCCATGTTAACACACAAAGCTGAAATGACGCTGAAAGCGCAGCCTGATGTCAGATAGATCACTGAAGATCGTACGCAAAGAAGGCCAAGCGCCGCAGTGCGTACGGCGTTTGGCCTTCTTTCGATTGTGTTACAGACAGGGAAGCTCCACAAAAAAACAGTTGACCCCATCTCTTCCTTCTGCCCATATTTTTCCATGGTGCTGCATTGCAATGCGTTCCGCAATGGACAATCCAAGCCCGAAGCTTCCGGTACGGCTTCTCGCTTTATCGGCACGATAAAATCGCTTGAAAATATCCCGTGCTTCCTGCGGCGAAAGCGGCTCGCCTTCGTTTTCTACGGTCAGAAGACATCGCTTTTTCCCATTCTTTTGAAGGCTCACCCACGTTTTCCCGCTTTCTCTGGAATACTTTTGGGCATTGTCCAGCAGGATATCCACGATCTGTCGGAGCTGTTCCGCGCTGCCTTGTACATGAATATCCTCAATGACCCGTTGCTCCAGCATACGTCCGCGCTCAAAGAATACCGGCTCAAAGGTCAGCAGAGCATTTAAAATAAGCTTGCCCAGCTCCACCTTGCCGGAAAGTTCTTTTCCTCGAGCGTTATCCGCGCGTGCAAGCTCAAGCATTTGCTCAATCAGGTTGCGCATTTGCCTGGACACCGCTGCAATATTGTTCAGTGATGTCCTTCGGACGGATTCACTGCACTCGTTGCTTTGGGCGAGTTCCGTATTTGTGATGATTACGGTGAGTGGGGTTTTCAGTTCGTGCGAAGCATCCGCCACAAACTGCCGCTGCTGCATCCACGCCGTCTCTACCGGCCTTACCGCCCATCGGGAAAGCAGGATGCTGATGCCGAGAAATACGAGGAAGCTAAGCGCGCCGATGAAGCCGCAGGTGCCGAGCAGAGCGTTCAGCGTCGCGCGTTCACTGGAGATATCCGCGAACACGAGACAATGGTTCAGCGGCATATCCGAGCGGTAATATCGCAGGTTATATTCCTCAATGATGCCAAGCTGTTTTGGAGACGAAAAAACAGCGTTTACAAGATCATCCAGAAAATCCGTGTCAGATAAGTCGTAATAGCCGCCGCCGGCAGCAATGCGCTCACCGCGCAGTCCCAGTTGGATCGTAAAATAAGGCAGGCGAATATCCTTCTCTCTCTCATTGGGAACTCCGAGATGGAGTGGGTTGGCCGCAATATTCTGCATCATATTGATGCTCGCGGCCTCCAGATTCGCGCTGGTAAAATAAAAGACCAATCCCAGGATGACGCAGAGCATGATGGTCACGATGCTCATGTTGATCAACACAAATTTGAGCCGCAGCTTTTTAAGCATGTACGCATACCTCCAGGTGATATCCCAGCCGGCGGATCGCCTCGATCCGCACGTTGGAGCCAATATTCGCAAGTTTCTTTCTCAAAAAACCGATGTATACCTCCACGTGATTTTCCACCGCATCAGAGTCATATCCCCATACCTTGGTGAGGATCGTTTCCTTGGAAATGTTATTTCCCTCCGCCCGGAGAAGAAGCCGCATGATCTCAAACTCTCTGGAGGAAAGCCGAATACGCTCCGCTCCACAGACCAGTGTGGCGCTGGCTAAGTCCAGAACGGTATTTCCAAAGGAAAGCACGTCCACATGTACGCCCTGTCTGCGCAGCAATGCATTGACGCAGGCCAACAATTCCTGCGTATCAAAGGGTTTCGTCAGGTAGTAATCGGCGCCGGCGTTCAGCCCTGTCACTCGATCGTCCAGTTCAGATCGGGCCGTCAGCATCAGGATGGGCATTTCCATCCGCCTTTCCCGAAGCCGCCGGGCCACCTCATAACCGTCCCGCTCCGGCATCATCACGTCCAGGATCAGCAGGTCATAAATTCCCAGCGCAGCATAATACTCACCGGTTTTGCCGTCGCAGGCGGCATCGGCTTCGAAGCCATTTTGCTCAAGCAGGGCTTTAAGCGAATCGGCCAGCAGTTTTTCATCTTCTATAATCAGGATTCTCATGATGCCTTTTACCTCCAGTGTTCGGTTTTATTATATTACATCAAAATACTGAAGTGAAGCTGAAAATGATGTATGCTTAGTGCAGCAAGTGACAGAGATATTTTCACACTATTTTTCAGAAGTGCTTCCGCCTGGCGCGAGTTGAAAATGTCAAACCGGTGCAGGATTTGCCGCCAGGTTTATGAGAGATACCCGACGAATGGAATTTGAAAGGGGATAAGTGGAAAAGTCTGAACTGAAAAGAACTCAAATTCCCACGGTTTTAGACAGCCGAATAAAGTTTACAAAAAAGATATAGACTGTTCCGTCTAAAAGTGATATGCTAAAAGACGCAATAAATAGACGACTTCGTCTATATTTTTGGGGTGCTGCTTAATATGGTGTTTTTAGATGTGTTGAAATTGATTTTCGCAGTTTTTGTTGCTTTTTTGTTCGGAAAACTGGTTTCAAAGCTCAAATTGCCGGCAATTCTTGGATGGCTGTTGGCAGGTATGACATTGGGCCCGCACGCACTGGGCCTTCTGAACGAGCCCATGATGGAAGCCGCATGGTATACTACTGCGGAAAGCATTCTGGAGTGCGTCGTGGGCCTCATGATTGGTACGGAGCTTATCTGGCGCAAGATAAAAAAGGCCGGCAAGCAAATCGTTGTCACGACCATCACCGAATCCCTGGGGACATTTCTGGTCGTCAGCCTGGTGTTCGGCGTCATTTTTGGGATAACGGGCGTGCCGTTGTACCTGGCATTCCTGTTCGGCGGTATCGCTTTAGCCACAGCACCAGCCCCGTCACTTTCCATTGTGAATGAAATGAAAACTGCAGGGCCTGTCACGAGCACGCTGATTCCTATGGCGGCGCTGGACGACCTTGTCGGGGCACTGGTGTTCTTTACGGTTGTTGCGCTTGTTTCGGCTCACGTTTCGACGGCAGGGATTCCGGTTTTGGGCGTGCTGTTTCTTGTCTTTCTCCCTGTGCTCATAGGAGCGGCAACAGGCTTTGTAGCGGGAAAACTGCTTCAAAAAGCCCATACGGCAAGCGGAGCGCTTGCCGCAATGCTGTTGCTGCTGCTGTGTTCGGCGGCAATAGGCATGGTGCTGAATCAATATGTTCTGCCTGTACCGGCCATCAATTTTTTGCTTATTGGTATGGCGTTTTCGACGGTGTTTGCAAATATGATTTCAGAGAAACAGCTTGCAGAAATCATGAAAGTGATGGACCCTGTAATCGGAATAAGCCTGATCATCGCGATACTGAATCTGGGGGCGCCGCTGGACTACCATTTGATTTTCGGAGCAGGCCTTTATACCGCCATCTATATCACGGCCCGGGCGATAGGCAAATACAGCGGTGCATATTTGGGCGCATCCGTCACGCATGCGCCGCAGACAGTCAAAAAATTTTTAGGGTTTACGTTGCTGCCGCATTCGGGAGTATCGCTGGTGTTTACCGGCATCGCGGTCTCTGTACTGAACGGCCCGGCGCCGGAGTGTGCTTCTATCATTCAAGGAACGATTGCAGCCGCAGCGGTTATCAATGAAATCATCGCTGTTTTTATGGCAAAGAAAGGCTTTGAATGGGCAGGAGAACTGCATCAGGCGGAAAGGAATCCGTGATATGACGCAAAGGGAACGGCAGGAGCATGCAAAAAAGACGATTTTTCAGGCGGCGCTGGCGGAATTTGGCGCGCAGCCATACGAGACCGTGACGATGGACCGGATCTGTTCGCGCCACGGAATCTCGAAAGGGATGATGTATCATTATTTTTCCAGCAAGGATGAATTGTTTCTTCTTTGCGTTAAAGAATTGTTTCAATCACTGCAGGCGTATATCCAGGAAGAATCGACGCAAATACAAAAAGAAAACAGTCATGCCGCTATCCGTCAATATTTCATGCTTCGCGAGCGCTTCTTTGCGCGGGAGCCCGCATGGGAAGTGATTTTTGAGAGTGCGATGGTACATATGCCGGAGCACTTGAGAGCGGATATTCTGGAACTGCGGCGTCCCGTGCGTGAAATGAACCGGCGTTTCCTGCAAGAGGTGATTGCCGAAATGTCTTTGCGTCCCGCTGTAAAAGCAGAACATGCAGCCCGTTATTTGGAAAGCCTGGAGTGTGTGTTCCGCCGGATACTGGAGCAGTATTGCGCAAAAGATGACCCCAAAGATGCTCGCTCTATGCTGGCGGCTGCCGAAGAAGTTCTGGACATGCTGCTTCTGGGCATATTGAAAAGGTGAGAAGTGTTTTCTTGCAAAAAAACGGATATTCAGCAATTTTTCACTTTACTATGATAGCGTAATATAGTATAATGAATCTCGCCGCAGTGAACTGTGGTATGAGAGGAGTTTGAAAGCGTATGAAAAAGATTTTCGGCCTTATTTTGAGCGCGGCAGTTTTGGGTACTGTACTGACTGCCTGCGGCGGTTCCGGCGCGGGCGTGTCTTCCTCCGGCGCTGCCGGCGCATCTGAACCAGCTTCGGTTTCGGGGAGTGCGGTGAACAGCAGCGTATATGGCACCACACTCGCGGATATTCAGGCAAAAGGCGAACTTGTCATCGGTCTGGATGATACATTCGCTCCCATGGGCTTCCGGGACGAAAGCGGAAACCTTGTTGGTTTCGACATTGACCTTGCTACGGCAGTGTGCGAAGAATTGGGTGTAAAGGCGACATTCCAGCCTATTGATTGGGATGCGAAGGAAATGGAGCTTTCTTCCGGAAATATCGATTGCATCTGGAATGGAATGTCCATCACGCCGGAACGTGAGGAAGCGATGAGCCTATCCCAGGCATATCTGAACAACAAAATCGTCATTATGACGAAGGAAGGCGTTACAGTATCTGCCAAAGAGGATCTTGCGAATTATAACATCGGCATCCAGGCCGGCAGCGCAGCGCTTGAAGCGGTAACGAACGATGCCGTTTACGCGTCCATTCAGGACAAAATTACGGAGTATCCTACTTATGATGAAGTGATTTTGGATGTGCAGGCGGGCCGTCTGGACTGCATGATCATCGATGAAGTATACGGCGGTTACAAAAACGCCAAGCTGGGGAGCATTTTTGCCGTCTCGGAAGTGGACTTTGGAGACGATTTGTATGCGATCGGATTCCGTAAGGGTGACGCTGAACTGACGCAGGCCGTCAACGACGCTATTAACGCTTTGATTGAAAGCGGAAAAGCAGCGGAGATCAGCGAAGCCTGGTTCGGCGCGGATATCGTCGTCAAAGGCTAAAATGTGAACAGCGCGGACGGGGCCGCCCCGCCCGCGCTTTTTGCGGGGCGCCACAGAGAACTGCAAAAAGGGGAGCGAAGATGAATCTTGAATATATTCAGGCGATTTTGCCGGCACTGTTGAAAGGAACGTGGCAGACGCTTCAGGTGTTCTTCCTGACGTTGGTCTTATCACTGCCTTTGGGTCTTCCGTTTGCCCTGGGATCGATTTCACGCTTCTTTCCGGTGCGTTTTTTGTCAAAGGCATATATTTGGGTGTTCCGCGGCACGCCGCTGATGCTTCAGCTGTTCTTTGTGTATTACGGGCTCCCCATTATGTTCGGGCCCGCGTTCCGGATGGAAAATACCGTAGCCGCTGTACTTACATTCACGATGAATTATGCGGCATATTTTGCAGAGATCTATCGAGCCGGTGTGCAGTCTATCGACCACGGCCAGCACGAAGCGGCCAAGACGCTCGGCTTCAGCCGCTGGCAAACCATGCGCATCATTATCATCCCTCAGACCATCGCCCGTGTAATTCCGCCTGTGAGCAACGAGGTCATCACGCTCATCAAGGATACGGCCCTAGTGACGGCAATTGGTGTGGGAGAATTGCTGAAAGCGGCCAAGGACGCCAACAACCGGGATGTAAATCCTACGGCATTTTTTATTGCTGCCGTGATTTATCTGGCGCTCACCTTTTTGCTCACGCTGCTTTCGCAGTGGTGTGAAAAGCGGTTTTCCCGCCATGAGAGGAAGGAGGCGTGAGATATGGCGATTTTGTCGATCGAGCATGTCAGCAAACGGTTTGGTTCATTTACAGCGCTGGACGATGTTTCCCTTCAGGTGGAGCAAGGGGAAGCGGTGGCGATCATCGGTTCGTCCGGCAGCGGCAAAAGCACATTGCTGCGCTGTGTGAACAATTTGGAACGCGTTTCTGCCGGCCGCATCGTCATTGATGGGGATGTGCTGGTGGACACAGTGAAAGGCACGGCGAAATATCCCCCCGAAAAAGAAGTGCGGCGTATCTGCACCAAAACAGGAATGGTGTTCCAGCATTTTAACCTTTTCCCGCATCTGACATGTCTGGAGAATATCACCGTCGCGCCGCTGCGTATTCTCAAGCGGGACAAGGCGGCAGTTCTGGCGGAAGCCATGGAACTTTTGGATGTTGTGGGGCTTCGAAATAAAGCGGACAATTATCCTGCACAGCTTTCCGGCGGACAGAAGCAGCGCATTGCGATTGCTCGGGCGCTGGCAATGAATCCGCAGATCATGTTGTTTGATGAACCGACAAGCGCTCTGGACCCTGAGACGACCAACGAAGTAATTGTCACGATACAGAAGCTGGTGGCGCGCGCGGTTACAATGTTGATCGTAACGCATGATATGCGTTTTGCAAGAGATTCCGCCAGCCGCGTTCTCTTTATGGACGAAGGAAAGATACTGGAGGAGAACACTCCTGAAAAGTTGTTCGAATGCCCTGAAAGCCCGCGGCTGCGTGCATTTTTACAGTCTATCCATTAAAAAGCGCAAAAGCAACCAGATGCGAAAGCACCTGGTTGCTTTTGCACTGTAATGTCTATTGGCTTTACAGGTTGATTACGATCGTGAAAACACATAGCGGCTGGAGGTCGACAGCTTCGGAGAAAAACAATATCCGTCTTCTTCGAAAAGGCTCAGCTGTTCCGGCGCTGTCAAGCGGTTTTTCACGATGAACCGTGCCATTTTGCCGCGTGCCATTTTTGCATGGGTCGCCGGCATGCACCATTTTCCGTGTTTAAATTCCAGAAAATCACAGGTGATAAAAACATCCTGTGCGCGAAGATATCGGGAAACCGCTTTCGAATACTCGGCAGAAGAAAGATTGATAACAGGGGCGCCGGCCTGAAAAACGGCATCATGCAGCATGCTGCCCCAAAATTCATACATTGTTTTGCCGCAGCAGCGAAAACTGCTTTCAAAATCGAGACGATGCGGAAGAATGTTATCCAATGGGCGCAGCACGCCATAGAAAGCACTCAGGATGCGAAGAGTATCCTGAGCGAAGGTGAGATCCTCCCGGGAGAGCGTTGCGGCATCAAGAGCGCTGTAAGCAAGTCCGTGATAGCTGAGGAGCGCGGGAGAGCCGGGGATAGACGCATTCCAGTCTTGGATATCCGTAAATGCACGCAGCGCAAGCTGTGGGTTGACCTTCAGAACGCTCTCCAGTTGAAACGGCGCATAACGCTTCATCGATGCTGCGAGGGTTTCGGTCTGCTGCAAAAACATAGGGCGCGTAGCATGCGGCGGAGTGGGCACACGGTGCATGTTTTTGGCGGGAGAAAGGATCGCGAGCATTTCGTGCAGCCTCCTTCTGGCAATATAAGATTAGTATAACATCTTTGGGATGTTTTTTTCAAAGCCTGTTTATTTTGAACGGGTTTGATGCTATACTGTAACAAACAACAAAACTATGGATAAACAGGAAGAAATCTTATTATGCCAAAGGAAAAATTTAAGACTGTATACGTCTGCACCTCCTGCGGAGAAGCAAGCCCCAGATGGATGGGACGCTGCCCCTCTTGCGGGGAATGGAACACAATGGTGGAAGACATCGTAAAAGAAACGAAAGGGAAGGGCGTATCTGCTCCGGCGACAGGAAACGCGGCCATCATCGCCAGCAGGCTTAAGGACATCAGCACCACGGAAGAGCACAGCCGCATCATCACCGGAATCAGTGAACTGGACCGCGTGTTGGGCGGCGGTATTGTTTTGGGAAGCGTCGTGCTGTTGGGCGGCGAACCGGGCGCGGGAAAGTCCACGCTTCTTCTGCAATTATGTGGGGCAATCTCCAGGCAAGTGAATGTACTTTACATCACGGGAGAGGAATCTACAAGGCAAATTAAGCTGCGGGCAACACGCCTGCGGGTAGAAGAAGAAAATATCATGCTGGCGGCGGAGACCGATATCGGTTCAATTTGCGATTTGGTTGAACAAACAAAACCCGGCATTGTCGTTATTGATTCTATCCAGACGATGCACTGTGCGGAGATATCATCCTCGGCAGGAAGCGTGTCGCAGGTCAAGGAGTGCACGGCGCGGCTGCTTACCGTGGCAAAAACGCTGGAAATTCCCACATTTATTGTGGGCCATGTCAATAAGGACGGCGCAATTGCCGGGCCGAAAGTAATGGAGCATATTGTTGACACCGTGCTTTATTTTGAAGGAGATAAAATGCTGCCGTACCGCGTGCTTCGTGCTGCTAAAAACCGCTATGGGAGCACCAATGAGATCGGCATGTTCGACATGACGGGCACCGGACTGAAAGTGATTGAAAATCCTTCCAAGCTGCTGCTGGAAGGGCGCCCGATTGGCGTAAGCGGCAATTGTGTTGCATGCACGATGGAAGGAACGCGTCCCATTTTGTCGGAGATTCAGGCGCTGGTAACCAAAACAGGCTTTGGCACGCCGCGCCGCGCCGCATCCGGGTTTGATTTCAACCGGATGAACCTATTGTTGGCCGTGCTGGAAAAGCGGGCAGGATATTTTCTGGGTAATTTGGACGTTTATATCAATATTGTAGGCGGCCTGGAACTGGACGAAACTGCATGCGATCTGTCGGTTTGCCTGGCGGTCGTATCCAGCCTGATGGACAAACCTGTACCGGACGATATGATTGCAATTGGTGAAGTCGGGCTTGGCGGTGAGGTGCGAAACGTAACAAATCTAGAATATCGTCTTCGAGAATCGCAGCGTATGGGATTTGTACGTGCGGTCGTGCCCAAGCACAGCCTTGCACAAATCGATCCGAAGGAATTCAATACAATGGAATTGCTGGGTGTAACGTATGTGAAGCAAGCGATTCAGCTATTGTAGACGATTCAATGCAGTTATGGATTAATCTAAAAAGGGAGGGACGACGAATCTTGATCTTGAAAAATCTCCGAATTTCAGCGAAGGGAGGGACATATCCGACAGGAATGAGGAATAGGAGCAATTTCGCTAAATCAAAATTTAGCGAAATTCAGGGGATTGATTTATAATAAGATGAGAGATTAAAGATTTGTCATTGGTTTGAGCACCTATATTGATCCTCGCCAGCCAAACAAACATGGCGACTATAAAGATTGTCCGGAGCTTGTCGTACGTTATCTGTACGACAGTGAAACCATCCGCGGCCTTTCGCCGCGTACAGTGAACGGATATTACATTGATTTGCGCACCTTTTTTCGTTTTTTAATGCAGGCACACGGGCTTGTCCCGGCAGATGTGCCTCCGGATGAAATCGACATCCGCCGCGTGGATTTGGATACAATCAAAAGCGTCACGACCAGCGATATCTACGAATTTCTGCATTATGTCACGCGGGAGCGTGATAACGCTCCCGCGACTCGCGCACGCAAGCTTTCCAGCCTGAAAGGATTTTATAAGTATCTGTGCAATAAAATGAAGGTTTTGGAAATAAATCCCACCGATGACGTGGAAACGCCGGCATTGAAAAAACGTCTGCCCAAGTACTTATCATTGAATGAAGGCGTCGAACTGCTGAAAAATGTGCAGTCCGACTTTTACGAACGCGATTATTGTATCCTAACGCTGTTTTTGAATTGCGGGATGCGTTTGAGTGAACTGGTTAATATCAATATTACCGATATTCATGATGACGGCACGATCCGGATCGTCGGGAAAGGCAATAAAGAGCGGCTCGTTTATTTGAACGATGCGTGTAATACTGCACTGCGCCGCCTGTGCGACGAGCGCGCCAAACTGCCGAATTTGCAGGACAAAAAAGCTCTTTTTGTTTCCAAGCATACCGGGAAGCGCCTTTCCGCGCGGCGTATCCAGCAAATTGTGGACAACTGTCTGAAAGCGGCGGGTTTGTCTGGAAAAGGATATTCCGTTCACAAATTGCGGCACACGGCGGCGACGCTGATGTATCAGGAAGGCCATGTGGATATGCTCGCCCTCAAGGAGATTTTGGGCCACGCGCATGTATCCACAACAGAAATCTATACCCACATGGGGACGGCACAGCTTCGGCAGGCAGCCCAGGCGTCTCCTTTTGCAAAGCTCGATTTTGAAAAAGCGCCTGAACAGCCGGTAAAGGCTGCAGCGCTGCCTAAGCATTCGGATGACGAACTCTGAACGCCGTTTTCCCTGTCCCCTCCTCCTTATGGCGGTTAAGGTGCATCGGTTAGGATCATTTATTTCAAGAAAACGGGAGCGAATATTACGGCAAGAAGCCCTTCCAAGATTGCCGCAAGCAGCATACCGAGAGAGGAAACAACAAAAATCCGCAGGCAACGGCTAATTTTGGTGCCCGCTCCGGTTGCCTGTTCCAGAAAATTCAGCCGGAACAGGCTTGTGGAAGTATCCAGTGCAGCGTCTGTAAATAAAACCAGAAATACGGATTGCAGGATAGCCGGGAGCCAGAAAAGGATCAGATTGGCCAATAGACCCCTCATCCCCATAGAGGCATACAGGTAGGCGGATACACATCCGATAGAAATACCGCGCAGTACGGGCACACAGGCAAGCACCGGCGCGCCGATACAGGACAGGCTGAAAAAAAGCACGACGGCCTGTAATATCATAGCCGACAAAAAGGATACCGACATTGCCGCGGAAAAGCTGCCGGTATTGTGCCCGGCAAGATATTGTTCTGCAAAATAAGACAGGTATACATTTTGTTGGGAGGCATGCTGCCAGAAGCTGCCGCAGAGCACTCCGGCCAGCAGAGCCAATGCCAGACTGACGGCCTGCAGATGAAACGAATGGCGGCTTCTTTCTGCCTTCGCACGAAATGGCATGTGCAGACGAGTAAACCTTGGCTTTATAAAACCCCGCATTTTAACACTCCTCTTTGCTGTACAAGCTTTGTACAGGATATGAGTGAAATGCGGGGTTTATTCGTTTACGGACGGGCTTTTTCAATGAATGCGGCGGCGGCGTTCACGGAGGGCGATGCCCAAATATCCTCCGATAGCGCCCGCAGACATCATTGCAACGCCTTTCACGGCGGACAGAGATGTGAATTCGGTCTGCCCCTGCGCCAAGGCTGCGATCCAGAGCGCCACAAAAAACATTGCCCCCATGAGCAGACCGTACAGCATCCCCTTTTCTCCGTGCAGTGCTGCAAAAACAAGCCCGGCGGGCAGCATTGCGAACGAAACTGCCACGGTGGAGAGAGGCAAAAGCAGATGCGGCGGAATATCCACCTTGCAGCAAACGGCTGCGACCAGCCCAAACAGGATGAATGCCGACGCGAGGCCGCTCACCATTCCGGCCAGGGCATGTGCCGCAAGGCGCGGCGCACCGCGTTCGGCACTCATTTTGCGTTTTTGCATAAAACAACACCCCCATGTTCCTATCAAAAGGTATGCATGGAGGTGTCTGTTCATTCCGGATTTATTTGCTGGCGCTGCTGTCCGCCGGGGTATCCAGCGAAAGCTTCTCGACGTCCTGAATCGCCCAGCGTTTGAAGCGCATTTTCACACGGTCGGACCCCGTCTCCAGCACAAAGGTATCCTCCTTGATGCTGGCAACGCGGCCAACAATGCCGCCGATGGTGGTAATACCGTCGCCCACTTCGATGGAATTACGCATATCAGCGGCCTGCTTCTCTTTCTTTTTCTGGGGACGAATCATAAAGAAATAAAGCAGCACCACCATACCGATCAGCGGGACGAATGTGACGAGCATACTGGTTGTCTCTGCACTCATTGAAAAATATTCCTCCTTATAAGCGTTATCATAAAGTATACCGAAAAAAGCGCGCTGTTGCAAGTGTTTTCCCGTTTTTTTGCAGTTTGTTCACCTTTTTGCGGTGTGGTCAGATACGGGTGTCCAGGAGATTCACGTAACGGCGGTAAAACGCATCAAAGGTACCGTTGTCCAGTGCTTCGCGGATACGGAGCATCAGGTTGTTGTAAAAATGAAGGTTGTGCATCACGGCCAGCCGCATACCCAGCATCTCGTCAGCCTTGAATAAGTGGCGCAGATACGCGCGGGAGAAATTGCGGCAGCACTCGCAGGAGCATGCCTCGTCCAACGGCTGTTCATCCAGTTCGTATTTCGCGTTTTTGATGTTGATGATGCCCTTCCAAGTGTTCAGATGCCCATGACGCGCATTTCTGCTGGGCATCACACAGTCGAACAGATCCACTCCGCGCCGTACGCCCTCGAGGATGTTGCCGGGTGTACCCACACCCATCAGGTAGCGGATCTTATCCTTGGGCATGTGCTCTTCCACCACAGAAATCACACGGTACATTTCTTCTTTGGGTTCGCCCACGGCAAGGCCGCCGATGGCATAACCATCCAAATCGAGCGCTGCGATCTCCTGCATATGGCCGACGCGCAGGTCGTCATAACAGCATCCCTGATTGATGCCGAACAGAAGCTGATGAGGGTTTACGGCGAGGCCCTCGCCTTTCAGACGCGAAAGTTCTGCTTTACAGCGCTTCAGCCAGCGAACCGTCCGATCGCAGGAGGCTTTTGCATACTGGTATTCCGCGGGGTTTTCCATGCATTCGTCAAACGCCATGGCGATTGTGGAACCGAGGTTTGCCTGGATTTGCATGCTCTCCTCAGGCCCCATGAAGATGCGGTGGCCGTCCAGATGGGAATTGAACGTAACACCTTCCTCAGTAATCTTGCGCAGCTTCGACAGGCTGAACACTTGGAATCCACCGCTGTCCGTGAGGATGGGGCCGTCCCAGCGCGTGAACTTATGCAATCCACCCAGTCTGGCTACGTTTTTGTCACCCGGACGCAGATGCAGATGATAGGTGTTGCACAGCATTACCTGACAGTCGTTGGCCTTCAGGTCGAACGCGGAGAGACCTCCCTTGATGGCCGCCGCAGTTGCAACGTTCATGAAGGCGGGAGTCTGCACAGTTCCGTGCACAGTGGAAAATTCTCCGCGGCGGGCGGAACCTTCGTTTTTCAATAGCTTGTACATTGATATACCGTTCCTCTCTGTTACAGGCTTGCAAACGGATGCGGCGGGCCGTTATAACGGGCAAATGCATCCCCAAAAAATGAGCGGTGTAGGAACACTTCCCCACACCGCTTTTCTTTGCTTTTATCATAACAGGCTTTTCTTCGAAAGTCAACATGGACAATAGGCACTGCTTCAGCATTTGCAGAAAAAAGGTTCAACAGTGATGTTTTTATGTCCATTCAAACGTCATCACAAGGCATCGCCAACCAGTGTTTTGATAAACTCCTGTTTAGCAAAAAGAAGCTGTATTAGTTCGTTCTCCTGCTCTCTGACCGGATTTTTTACTCACCCAATGTACATTGCATCTCCAAAGCTGAAAAAGCGGTATTTTTCTTCCACGGCCACACGATAAGCGCGCATGGTGTTTTCGTAGCCACAGAAGGCGGACACCAACATGATGAGCGTGCTTTCCGGAAGATGAAAATTGGTGATAAGACCGTCGATGGCCTTGTATTGGTAGCCCGGATAGATGAAAATATCCGTATCGCCGCTGCATGCGCGGACTTCGCCGTATTTTGTGGCAACAGCTTCAAGCGTGCGGCAGCTTGTGGTTCCCACGGCGATCACACGTCGTCCGGCAGCCTTGGTTTCCCGAATCAGACGAGCGGTTTCTTCGCTGACGGAATACCATTCACTGTGCATTTTGTGGTCAAGGATATCATCCTCTTTCACAGGGCGGAACGTGCCGAGTCCTACATGCAGCGTTACCTCGGCAAAGCGGACGCCTTCTTTTCGCAGTGTATCCATAAGCTCCGGTGTGAAATGCAGGCCTGCCGTGGGCGCAGCAGCGCTTCCAAGCTCTTTCGCATATACAGTCTGATACTGGGATTGGTCGTCCAGCTGCTTTTGGATATAGGGCGGCAGAGGCATTTTCCCGAAGGCGTCCAGTTTTTCATACAGCGTCGGAGTATCGTAAAAAAATTCCGCATGCTTGTTGCCGTCCTCCATTGTATCACGGACGACCGCCGTCAGTGTGCCGTCGCCGAAGATGATACGCGTACCCGCATGCAGGCGTTTGCCGGGTTTGGCCAGGCATTCCCATACGTCGCCTTTCACCTGCCGCAGCAAAAGCAGTTCGCAGACTGCGCCGGTGCCTTCCTTGTGCCCAATGAGACGCGCAGGCAGCACCTTGGAATTGTTGACGACCAGCAGGTCCCCGGGCTGCAGAAGGCCGGGAAGGTCACGGAATACAGCATGACGGAGCTCGCCGCTGGCGCGGCCGAGGCACAACAGGCGCGCGGCATCTCGTGGTTCACATGGCTCCTGGGCGATCAGTTCTTTGGGCAGGTCAAAATAAAAGTCGCTTTTTTGCATCGTTCAGGCCTTCTTTTCATTGACATCACGTTGTGTGGATGATATATTAAACAATAAATAGAATAAAAACCGCAGAGGTGCGGTTTTCAAGAGTAAACGCGTGTATCGTGATTGCCAAAATCCTAAGCCGCGTCAAAAGGGAAAACCGCCGAAGGCAGCGCGCGGCAAGCGCCGCCTGGCTGCAACGCTGAAAGGCTTGCGGCTGTCGCGTCCGTCGTGGCGCGTTGCGCTGCGGAAGGTAGCAATCTTATATATTATATTGCAATTCTTGCCGGTTTTTCAAGCCGGTTTTTTTCTTTTGCGGCTTTATTCGCATGTTCATCGTTTTTGTATCATGCGCATAAAATAGATAAAGAGGTCAATGGGAAAGGGTTGTTAAAAATGAAAGAATACAAAGTCGGTGTTGTTGGCGCAACAGGTATGGTTGGGCAGCGGTTTGTTTCTCTGCTGGAAAATCATCCGTGGTTCCGTCTCGCGGCGTTGGCCGCCTCTCCCCGTTCCGCCGGAAAAACGTATGAGGAAGCCGTGGGCGCACGGTGGGCCATGCCTACGCCAATGCCCGGAGAAGCGAAAAGAATGGTGGTGATGGATGCCGCCGACGTTGCCGCCGTTGCCGCGAAAGTAGACTTCGTGTTCTGCGCCGTGGACATGAAAAAGGACGAGATCAAAGCTCTGGAGGAGGCCTATGCGAAGGCGGAATGCCCTGTTGTCTCAAACAACAGCGCGCACCGTTTTACGCCGGATGTCCCGATGGTCGTGCCTGAGATCAACGCGGAGCATATTGAAGTTATCTCCGCTCAGCGCGCGCGCCTTGGTACCAAACGCGGCTTCATTGCCGTAAAGTCCAACTGCTCTTTGCAGAGCTATGTTCCCGCTCTGCATCCCCTGATGCGGGATTACGGCGTTTCCAAATGCCTTGTGTGCACCTATCAGGCTATTTCCGGTGCAGGCAAGACCTTTGAGACCTGGCCCGAAATGGTTGACAACTGCATTCCATACATCGGCGGTGAAGAGGAAAAAAGCGAGAAAGAGCCGCTCAAGCTGTGGGGCCATATTGAAAACGGACAGATCGTTCCGGCCGACAAGCCCTCCATTACTGCCCAGTGCCTGCGCGTTGCGTGCTCAGACGGCCACATGGCGGCGGTGTTCGTCAGCTTTGACAAAAAGCCCACAATGGAGGAAATCAAAGAAAAGTGGGCCGCCTTTTCCGGCCCGGCCCAGGAGCTGAAGCTGCCCAGCGCGCCGAAGCAGTTCCTGCACTATTTTGAAGAGGCCGACCGCCCTCAGACAAAGCTGGATCGCAACCTGGAAAACGGCATGTCGGTTTCCATCGGCCGTCTGCGCCCCGACACGCAATATGATTACAAATTTGTATGCCTTTCACATAACACGCTCCGCGGCGCCGCCGGCGGTGCGGTTCTGCTGGCAGAGCTGCTGGCGGCGGAGGGGTACATGGGCTGATCGTCTTCCCCACCGTTTTGAGATTCAGAAACCGTTTAAAAGAAAGTGAGCGTATACCCCCATGAAGCAGACGATTTTCAAGGGCTCCGGCGTGGCCATCATCACGCCGATGCTGGAGGACGGTTCCGTCAACTATCCGGTGTTGAAAGAACTGCTGGAGCAGCAGATCGCGGGCGGCACAGATGCAATCGTCATCTGCGGCACCACGGGCGAAGCCTCCGCGCTGAACGACACGGAACATCTGGATGTGATAGAATTTGCCTGTGCGACGGTGAACCGTCGTCTGCCGGTCATCGCCGGCACAGGTTCCAATGATACGCGCCACGCCGTCGCCCTCTCCCGCGAGGCGAAAAGCCGCGGCGCAGACGCTTTGCTGCAGGTGACGCCCTATTACAACAAAACCAGCCAGGCAGGTCTTGTACGGCATTTCAATGCGGTGGCGGACGCCGTAGGTCTGCCGATGATCCTTTACAATGTGCCTTCGCGCACAGGTATGAATATTCAGCCTGAGACATACGCAGAGCTTGCGAAGCATCCGCTCATTGTGGCCACCAAGGAGGCGAGCGGAAACGTGAGCGCCATCGCGAAAACGGCTGCGCTGTGCGGCGACGAACTGGCCATCTATTCCGGAAACGACGACCAGATCCTTCCCCTGCTGGCTCTGGGCGGCATCGGAGTGATCTCTGTGCTGGCGAACGTAGCCCCGCGGGAAACGCACGATATCTGCCGGCTTTATTTCGAGGGCAAACACGCGGAAAGCCTTGCGTTGCAGCTTCGGCTTCTGGAACTGATCGAAGCATTGTTCTGCGACGTGAACCCTATTCCTGTAAAGGAAGCGATGAATCTGCTGGGACATGACGCGGGACAATGCCGTATGCCGCTTGCTCCTTTGAACGCAGCGAACCGGGAACGTCTGCGCACGGCGCTCTGTGCGGCCGGTTTCCTGAAAGCGTAAAACAAATCGACAGGCTGCTCTCCAGGAGCATGGCTGCACCTGCGGCCGAACCTGATGCAGCCCCAGCTTCGCAACAGCTTACCTTTGGTTTTGCCATCGGGTAAGCTGTTGTGTTATACTTATATCATCCTTTGAAAAGGAAGTGTGAATATGACCGATATCATCATCCAGGGCATCCACGGGCGTATGGGCCGCGCGCTGTGTACAATGATCGAGGCGCGCACAGACTGCCGCGTGGTGGCTGGTGTGGACGCGAAAGAGCTTCCAAGCGCTGTTCCGGTGTTCCCGTCACTGGAGAAAAACACCGTGCCAGCGGACGTGCTGATCGATTTTTCCAACCCTGACGCCACGCAGAATGCCATTGAATACTGCAGAGCGCACAAGCTGCCCTGCGTCATATGTACAACGGGCCTGAGCGAGGGACAGGAACAGGCGCTGCGTGAGCTTTCAAAAACCGTAGCGGTGTTCAAGAGTGCGAACATGTCTTTGGGCGTCAATCTGCTCATCGAGCTTGCCAAACAGGCCAACGCTGTGCTGGGGACAGATTTCGACGTAGAGATCATCGAAAAGCATCACCATAACAAGCTGGATGCGCCCAGCGGCACGGCGTTGATGATTGCAGATGAGCTTTGCGGCGCGTCCCCGGTTCCCTACCACTATGTATATGACAGGCACGCCGAGCGGCGCAAACGTGAACCGACAGAGATCGGCATTCACGCTGTGCGCGGCGGCAGCATCGTGGGCGAGCACGAGGTGATTTTTGCCGGACCGGAGGAGGTCATCACCATTTCCCACAGCGCCGGTTCCCGAGAGGTGTTCGCCAACGGCGCGCTGAACGCAGCGGTGTTTCTGGCGGGAAAACCCGCCGGGATGTATAATATGAAGGATCTGATGCATCTATGAAACAGAGAAACCAAAAACACATAGCCTTGCTGAGCGTGGTGCTTGTGCCGGCCTTGCTGCTCTCCGCTTGCGGAAGCGGTGCATCGGGACAGCTTTCGTCTTCCAGCACCGCTCCGGGCTCCGAGCCCGCCGTTTCCGTTTCTCAGCCCGAGCCGGAACCGCAGCCCGCCGTGACGACGCTGCGCTTTTCCGCCACAGGCGACAACCTGATTCATGACGGTCTTTATCTGCAGGCCCGCAGCCGTGCAGGCGGCGAAGGTTATGATTTTACGGCTTTGTATGAAAATGTCGCGCCTTTTTATAAAGACTTCGACATCAACTGGATCAATCAGGAAACTCTGGTAACGGACGAGCTTCCGCCTTCCTCCTATCCCTGTTTCTGTACGCCCGGCGCGTTGGGGCGGGCGGTATATGATGTCGGCTGGCGTGTGATCTCCATGTCAAACAACCACTCCTACGACAAAGGCAGTCAGGGTATCGCAGCAACGCTCCGTTTCTGGGACGACATGCCGGACGACGTGGTCACCACGGGCCTGTACGCAGGCGAAGCCGATTACGGCAACATTCCCATCCAGGAAAAGGAGGGCGTGCGCATCGCTTATCTGGCCTATACGGAGACGACGAACGGCCTCCCCACGCCTTCCGATGCTGCCGCCAATGTTATTTATACCAGCCAGGAGGATGTGATCCAGCAGCAGATCGAGCTTGCACGCCAACAGGCGGATATCGTTGTTGTGGGTGTACACTGGGGTGTTGAAGGCAGTCATACTCCCACCGACGCCCAGCGTGCGCTGGGACAGAAAATTGCGGACTGGGGCGCGGATGTCATTATTGGCACGCACCCGCATGTCATCCAGCCCGTGGAGCTGCTTACCGCAGCCGGAACGGGCAAAACGGTTCCCATTGCCTATTCCCTGGGAAATTTTGTTTCCACACAGGCTGCCGCAAACAACATGGTCGGTGTGATCCTGACCTTTGATATCACCAAAACAACACAGCCGGACGGCTCCGCCAGCGCGTCGGTGGGTAATGTTCATGCGGTGCCGATGGTGATGCATTATGATTCCAACTACACCAATGCGCGCGCCTATCTGTACCGGGATTACACGGAAGAACTTGCTGCTGCTCATGGTGTGCGCGCACGCTTTTCCGGTTTCAGTAAGGAATATATCACACAGCTTTTGACAGAATACATCAGCCCGGAATTTCTCGTACTTGAATAAGGAGGCATTGCTATGAACGGCGTAACCAGAATTTCCAGTGAGCAGGACGTTATGATGATTACTTTTACAGAGGCCGATACGGCCTCGGCTCTTGCGGACGCCTTGACCGCGTTTGCGCAAAAAGGCGTTGTTGTAGACATGATTTGCCAGAGCGCGCCCCGTGCCGCTACCATCGACTTCAGCTTTACAATGCCGGCGTCTTATTTTGAATCCGCCATGCAGACCATCTCGGAGTACCGCACGGGCGCGGGCAGCGCGCCTCTTATCAGCAGCGGATACAGCAAGATCAATCTTTTTGGTGAAGAGATGGTGACAAGCTGCGGCGTGGCTGCCCTTGCTCTGCGTACGCTGCGGGATGCGGGCATCGAGGTAGTGCTCATCACGACGTCCGATCTGGATATTTCTCTGCTTGTACGCGGGGAAAATGAGGACAGCGCGCTGAATGTGCTGCGTCAGGCATTTGCCGCATAAACGGACATATTAAAAAACAAGCCGGGACCGCCCTCTGCGGAGCATCCCGGCTTGTTTTTTGGTTGTTTTCCGGTTACAGTGTAATACGGTGATAGACCTTCTTACCTTTTTTGATAACGATGCCTTTTCCCAACGCTTCGGCGTTTACGACGGCCGATACATCCGTCACCTTTTCGCCGTCCACGGAAATGCCGCCCTGCTGCACCAGGCGCCGTGCTTCCCCTTTGCTGGGCGCGAGGCCCGCGGCAACGAGCAGGTCGAGCACGGAGGCCTTTCCGTCCGCCACAAGCGCCGCGTCCACAACGGTGGCGGGCATATGCTCCGCATCCATTTCACCGCTGAAAAGGCGTTTTGCTGTGGCAATGGCTTTTTCGGCGTCTTCCTTGCTGTGCACAAGGCTCGTCAGCTCATAGGCCAGCAGTTCCTTCGCCTTGTTCACGTCGGAGGCGTTGCCCATGTCAATCGCGTCGATCTCCTTGACGGGCACACCGGTGAGAAGCTTCAGGCAATTTTGCACCTCACAATCGTCTATGTTGCGCCAGTACTGGAAGAACTCGTACGGGCTTGTTTTTTCGGGGTCCAGCCAGACTGCTCCTTTTTCGGTCTTACCCATTTTTTTGCCTTCGCGCGTTGTCAAAAGCGTGAACGTCATGCCGTACACATCGCGGTTATCACATCGGCGGTTCAGCTCCACGCCGCCGATGATATTGCTCCACTGGTCATTTCCGCCGAACTGCATTTTGCAGCCGTACTCCCGCGCCAAGTGCAGAAAATCATAGCTCTGCATCAGCATATAGTTGAATTCCAGGAACGTGATGCCTTTTTCCATACGTGTTTTGACGCACTCGGCGGTGAGCATCTTGTTGACAGAGAAATGCACGCCGATCTCCCGCAGAAAATCCACATAGTTCAGGCCGAGAAGCCAGTCGGCATTGTTCGCCATGATGGCCTTGCCCTCGGAAAAATCGATGAATTTGCTCATCTGTTTTTTAAATTCGTCCGCGTTGTGCCGGATCTGTTCCTGGGTGAGCATTTTGCGCATGTCTGTTTTGCCTGTGGGGTCACCCACCATCGTGGTACCTCCGCCCAGCAGGACAATGGGGCGATGCCCCGCCTGCTGCATGTAGCGCATGATGATAAGCTGCATGAAATGGCCCACATGCAGGCTGTCCGCCGTAGGGTCAAAGCCGGTATAGAAAGTGATTTTTTCTTTGCCCAACAGCTCTCGAATGGATGCTTCGTCGGTGGCCTGCGCGATGAGACCGCGCTCTTTGAAAAGATCGAATACGTTTTCCATGGAACTTCCTCCTGTGTTTTGCGGCAGAAGACATACAAAAAAGCCCTCTGCCAAAATAAATTTGGCAGAGGGCGGATATCCGCGGTACCACCTCTGTTCACCGGCCCCTCGCGGATGCCGGCCTCCGTGTGTCCAGTAACACACTGCGCTTTAACGGGCGCACCCGGCAAGGCCTACTGAATCACTTGTTCAGCCCGCTGCTCAGGGATGTATTCGCCATGCGCACCGCTCCCCTTTTCACCAAACAGAGGTTCTCTTTGCCGGCGCTTTCACAGGTACTCGTTCCCGTCGCTGCATTTATGGGTTATAGTATAGCCAAAATACGCGCGGCTGTCAAGCCTTTGCCATCCGAAGCATTTCCCGGGCATTCGCCAGCGCCAGTTCCGTAATTTTATCGCCGGAAATCATGCGCGCCAGCTCCTGCACACGGCCCTCCCCGCTCAGTGCGTCTATTTCCGTATAAGTACGGTCTTCACTGACGTTTTTTCGGATGAGCAGGTGGTTATCTGCCTGCGCCGCGATCTGCGCAGTATGTGTGATGCAGATGACCTGTCTGCCCTGCGCCGTCTGCTTCAGCTTTTCACCGATGCGCCCTGCCGCCAGACCGGAGACCCCGGTGTCGATCTCATCGTAGATCACAGTGCCGATATCATCTTTATCCGCTAATGCGCTTTTGACAGCCAGCATGATGCGCGAAAGCTCGCCGCCGGATGCGATCTTTGCCAACGGCTTGGGCTCTTCGCCCGGGTTCGTAGAGATGTTGAATTCAACGGAGTCCTGTCCGCTGCCCGCCAGCGGGCCTTTTTTGTGTGACAGCGTGAAGCGGATGCCGGGCATGTTCAAAAAGCGCAGCGCGTCCGTGATCTGCGCGTTAAAGCGCTCAAAAGCCTCCAGCCGCGTCTGCGTCAGGGCGTCTGCCAGCGCTTTTGCTTTATCGTACAAAGCCGCCTGACGGTCGTACAATTCATCCAGCCTCTGCGCGCCTGTCTCAATACCGTCCAGTTCCGCCGTGGCCGCATCCAGATAAGCAAGGATATCCTGCACATCCCCACCGTATTTCTGCTTCATGCGATAGATAAGATCCAACCGTTCCTCCACAGCGTCCAGCGCCTGCGGGTCAAACTCGCAGCGCGCAAGGATATCGGCAATGTCGCTTGCCGCATCCCGGGCCGTATAATAAAGCCCGCTCATCTGCTCAGCCAACGGTGCAAAATCCTCAGAAAGACTGCTGATGCTCTCCAGTGCCGTGGCGGCACTGCCCAGCATTTCGCCCGCGCCGGGAGCATCCTCTGCACCGCTGAGCGCGGCGTAAGCAATGTTCAACTGTTCCGTTACGGTCTGGGCGTTGCGGATGAGTGTCCGGCGGTTCAGCAGCTCATCTTCCTCACCGGGCCGCAGCTCCGCAGCTCCGATCTCTTCAATTTGAAACCGAAGCGTCTCGATGCGGCGTTCCTTCTCCGTCTCGTCCATGGACAACGCGTCAATTTCCTTTTTGACGCGGCAAAGCTCTTTGTAGACCACATAATAAGCATCGTGCGCCGTCTCGTTCTGCGCAAAGGAATCCAGAATACCCAGATGCCGCGCAGGGTTCATCAGGCTCTGATTGTCGTGCTGGCCATGAATGTTGATAAGTCCACTGCAGATGTCGCGCACCACAGACGCTGTTGCCGGCATGCCGTTGATGCGGCAAGTGCTTTTCCCCTCTGCCGTGATCTCACGATAGAGAAGCAGCTCGTTCTCCGCTTCATAGCCCGCGTCCGCAAGCTGGGCGCGTGTCTTTGCGCCGATTCCGCGGAACGTGGCCCATATCATGGCTTTGGGCGTGTGGCTGCGCACGATCTCTCGGGAAGTTCGGTTCCCCAGAATAGCGTTGATTGAATCGATCAGGATGGATTTGCCCGCGCCCGTTTCACCGGACAACACATTGAGGCCGTCGCTGAATACAGCGGCAGCCTTTTCAATGACGGCGACATTCTCAATTTTTATTTCGCACAACATGGCAAATCACCTCCGCAGAGCGGCGTCAATGCGCAATATATTTCGCAAGCTCACCCACGAGAGTGCGCGCGGCATCCTCGGAGCGCATCAGGACAAGGAATGTGTCGTCGCCGGAAAGCGTGCCGACCACATCGTTCCACACCATTGCGTCAAACACTTCGCAGGCGGCATTGGCCATGCCGGTATAGCATTTGACGAGCACAAAATGGCCCGCGAAATCCGCCTTAAGCACAGATTCCCGGAAGATTGTTTCAAACCGGCTGGGCGAATGGGCGCTTTTACCTGCGCCGGAGGCCGCGACATAGCGGTAATGCCCATCCCCGGTGGCGACTTTGACAAGCCCCAGTTCCCGGATATCCCGCGATACGGTGGCCTGCGTCACCTCAAAGCCGCTCCGGCGCAAATGCGCGAGAAGCTCTTCCTGTTTATCAATAGAATGCTGGCCGATCAGCTCCAAAATTTTGCTGTGGCGTGCGTTTTTCATTGTGTTACCGTCCTTTCAGCTTTTTGTCTATGGCTTCAAACTGATCCGCCTCGTTGAAGCAGATCAGCGAAATGTACTTGTCCGACAGCGCGACGTCCACTGTGTCTTGACAGGAAATCGTCTCCGGACTGCGGCCGTCGCAACTGAGCAGCGCGTTATGAGGCCCCAACGGAGAAGACAGCGAAACGCGCAGACGGCGTCCGGCCGAAAACACCATGGACGGACTGTGCAGGCTGTGGGCGCAGATGGGTGTCACGACGAGTCCTGCAATGTGAGCATCCAGCACCGGGCCGCCCGCAGAAAGCGAATATGCGGTAGAACCCGTGGGCGTTGCGATGACCACGCCGTCGCCCTGGTAATGGTTGACCAGAATGTCGTCGCAGAAAATCTCTACATCGACCGTCTGAGAGATGCCGCTTTTTGAGATGACCACATCGTTCAGCGCCGTTTGGCGGAACCGATTCTGTCCGTCCACGGAAACAGAAAGGATAGAGCGCCTGTCAAGGATATATTCTCCATGCACCAGGCGTTCCAGCTTTTCCATCTCATAGGCTTCGACGGTGGCCAAAAAGCCCATACGGCCGATGTTGATGCCCAGAAGCGGCTTATTATATCCCAGGCTCTGGCGTGCGGCGTGCAGGATCGTGCCATCGCCGCCCACCGTCACGATCACATCACAAAGTTCGAACGCTTTGGCGTCCTCCGCAAATTCCTGTCCCATTCCGACAAAATACTCCCGCACTGCATCGGACAGCAAAACGCGCGCGCCGGCACCCCGCAGCGTTTTTGCCGCACGAAGCGCCGTGGGAACGGCATTTTCTTTTTTAGGTTTGGGATCAAAAAAACAGTCACAAAACCACACCTTTACAGGGATTCATGCGCCTTTGACACAACCGCTTCTATCGTACGCTGCGGCAGGCCTTCAGGCTGTACGCATTTGCGCACATGCATCAGAAATTCGATGTTCCCCTCCGGTCCCTTGATGGGTGAAAAATCCAGGCCAACGGCAGAAAAACCATTCTGAACGGCAAAGCCGGACGCCGCTTCAATGACTTCACGGTGGGTAGCAGCTTCGCGCACGACACCTTTCTTCCCAACCTTTTCCTTCCCGGCCTCAAACTGCGGCTTTACAAGGCAGACACCTTCCGCCTCCGGCGCGGTGATGGCGGCAGCGACCGGAAAGATATGCTTGAGAGAAATAAAGGAAACATCCACGCTGAAAAAAGCGACTGGCTCCTGTAGCTGTTCCGCTGTCACATGGCGGATGTTGGTGCGTTCCATATTCACAACACGTTTGTCGCAGCGCAGCGTCCATGCAAGCTGTCCGTAGCCCACGTCCACAGCATATACCTTTACAGCTCCGTTCTGCAGCATGCAGTCGGTGAAACCGCCTGTGGACGCGCCGATATCCATGCAAACCTTTCCCTCCGGGGTGAGCGGAAATACCTGCATCGCCTTTTCCAGCTTCAGTCCACCACGGCTCACATATCGGATATCATGGCCCCGTACTTCCACGTGTGCATTTTCGTCTACCATATTGCCGGGCTTGTCGCTTTTTTCCTCACCCACATACACAATGCCGGCCATGATGAGCGCTTTTGCACGCTCCCGGCTCTGTGCCAGGCCGTTTTGGCAAAGATATTGATCCAATCGAATTTTCACTTGACGTCTCCTTGCTTCATAATAGCTGCTGCCAGGGACGCCGCATCCAACCCAAAGCGGGCGCGCAATTCGTCCACAGAAGCATGCGTCAGCCCGTTGTTCGGCACGGCGATATGCCGATAAGACGCGTTGCAGCCGCGCTCCAGCAGCGCGGCCGCCAGATGCTCACCGATACCGCCGCCCCGCACGCCCTCCTCTGCAAACAGGATGCTGCGGTAACCGCCGAGCGCATCACAAAGCCCCTGCGGCAGAGGATGTATCACTGTAAGTTTGTACACATCCACGCAAACGCCTTGCTGCGCGGCCAATTTCGCGGCCGCCAACGCTTCCTTAGCCTGTGCGCCATAGGTCACGAGCGCCGCATCCGCGGGACCTTCCGCACGAAACACGTCGTATTCCAGGCCGCTGCAGTCCAGAGCGGCCAACGCTTCGTCCTCCGCGCCGCGCGGGTAACGCAGCGCACGCGGGCCGTCTTCCAGAAGGAGCCGTTCCAGCCAATATGCCAATTCTGCGTAATTGCAGGGAGAAACGATCTGAAAACTGTCGAGCTCACTGAAAAACGCGGCGTCATAGATACCCTGATGCGTCTCGCCGTCACCGGGCACAAGGCCGGCGCGGTCTACCGCGAAAAGCACGCTGAGACGCTGCAAATTGACGTCGTGAATGATCTGGTCGTAACCGCGCTGCAGGAATGTGGAATAGATTGAAACAACGGGCCGCATTCCATTTGCCGCCAGGCCGGCGGCAAACGTGACGGCGTGCTGTTCCGCCATGCCCACATCGAAGAACCGCGATTTGTGCTGCTTATAAAAATACTGAAGCCCTGTGCCGTACTTCATGGCCGCCGTGATCGCGCAGATACGTTCGTCCTGCCCGGCGAGCTGTGCCAACTGCTGCCCGAACACTGTGGAAAAAGAGCTGTCCGGCGCGACGTCCGGATCCGTCAGATGATTTACATCGAAAGCGGAAACGCCGTGAAATTCGCCGGGATTTTGTTCCGCCGGCGTAAAGCCTTTCCCCTTTATGGTCAAAACGTGAACGAACAGCGGCGCGCTTTGCTCCTGCCGGTATGCATCAAACAACATGGAAAGTTCTTTGACGTCGTGCCCGTCAACCGGGCCGACGTATTGGAACCCCATTTCCTCAAACATTGTGGAATGATACAACGAACGCCGAAATGCAGATTTCACCGTTTGGATGCCTGCCTTGATGGCGCCGCCCACGACCGGCGTGGAGTCCAGGAGAGATTCCACATCCCGTTTTGCTTTGAAATAACGCGGGCTGGTGCGCAGTTGGGTAAGATACTGCGCCACCGAACCGACGTTTTTGGAAATGGACATTTTGTTGTCGTTGAGCACGACGATCAAATTGTTCAGGCTACGGATATTGTTCATGCCCTCATAGATCATGCCACCGGTAAAAGCGCCGTCTCCCACGACGGCAATGACCTTGCCCGGCTCATGCCGAAGCTTCTTCGCCTGGGCCATGCCGATGGCAGCGGAGAGTGAGGTATTGCCATGTCCCGCGATAAAAGCGTCGTGTTCGCTTTCCCGCGGGCTTGGGAACCCGGAGATGCCTCCCAGCATGCGAAGCCGGTCGAATCCTTCCCTGCGCCCGGTAAGGATCTTGTGCGTATAACACTGGTGTCCCACGTCCCAGACAAATTTATCGCTGGGTGTAGCAAACACCTTATGCAGCGCAACCGTCAGTTCAATGGTACCGAGATTGGAGGAAAGATGCCCTCCGGTTTTGGAGACGGAGTCAATCAAAAACGCGCGGATCTCCGCGCACAGCTCCTGCAGCTGTCCGAAATCCAGCCGTTTGACGTCGGCCGGGGAATGGATCGTGTCTAAAAGGCGCGTGCCGTTCACGTCCTTTCTATCAATCGTTTTACTGCCTTCAGGGTGCGGGGACGATCACAGCGATCAAAATTCCCAATAACGCGCCGGAAAGCACTTCAAATGGAGTGTGCCCCACTTTTTCCTTCAGCTTGCGGCCATTCTGCGCCAGATAGGCAGGTGCGTCCTCGTCTTCGCTCAGCCAGTCGGATATCATACGGTTGAGTACCTTGGCCTGTTCGCCGGTCTCACGCCGCACACCCATGGCGTCGTACATTACGATAGCGGCCAGGATAAATGCAATAGCGAAAATGGGCGAGTTGACGCCCTGGCTTTTTGCTGCGGCCATAAACATGGAACAGACGAGCGCCGAGTGTGCACTGGGCATGCCGCCTGCTCCCCACATGCGCTCCGCTTCAAATTTGCCGCTCAGGATATAGTTGATGATCGTCTTACATATCTGCGCCGCCAGCCAGGAGAGCAGAGCGACGGACAGGATGTAATTCCCGAAAAAAAGCCGTTGCAAAACATGCATTACGATCTGGTCCTTTCTACTGATTTCGTTCCAGCAGGCTGGCCGCTAAGGTCTCCAGAAACTGCGCCCGGCCGCCGAATGCCGCGCGTAGGACGCCACAGGCCCCGTCTGTCAATTCCTGCGCAATCCCGCGGGAGCGTTCCACGCCGTGCAATGTAACAAACGTCGTTTTCCCATTGGCAGTGTCGCTGCCAATGGGTTTGCCCAACTGCTGCGCCGTCGCCGTAACGTCCAAAATATCGTCAATGATCTGGAACACCAGTCCTACGGAAAAGGCATATCGCGCAATGGCCTGCCGCTGAATATCGTCCGCACTTGCCGCCACCGCTCCCAGCTGCGCCGCCGCGTTGATGAGCATTCCGGTCTTGTTGCGGTGCACCTCGCGCAATTCTTCAGCCGTGGCAGGCTTTTCTTCAAAAGCAAGGTCAAGCTCCTGACCCCACACCATACCGTTTGCCCCGGCCGCACGGCTCAACGCACAAACAGCGGCGGTGTTCTGGACGGCAGTGCCTGGTGAACCGGAAAGAGTTTCGAATGCTGCCGTAAGCAGAGTGTCGCCTGCCAGCAGAGCCGTAGCCTCCCCAAAAGCTTTGTGGCACGACGGACGCCCTCGGCGCATATCGTCATTATCCATGCAAGGAAGGTCGTCATGGATGAGAGAATAGCAGTGCAGCATCTCCACCCCAGCCGCATAACAGGCTGCCGCGTTTCTGTTGCCGTTCAGCATATCACACACGGCCAGGCAAAGCACGGCGCGCACACGCTTTCCGCCGCCGAACAGGCTGTACCGCGCCGCCTCACACACGCGGGAGCGTTCGTTAAAGCACCGGTCCGCCTGCTGCGCCAGCGCCGTCTCGGCCGTGTTCAAATATGCCTGGTACTGCGCGTTGTAATCCATAGAACGCTCCTTCTTTATTCCTGCTTCCCGGCGTTTTTTGCGTCGATCTCATCAATGGTGATCTGCGCCTTTTGCAGTGTTTCGTTGCAAAAGGCGATGAGTTCTGCCGCCCTGGCGTACAGCACAAGGCTGCGGTCCAGAGGCGTCTCCGAGTCGGAAAGCTCCGCAAGGATAGCGTCCAGCTCCGTGTCCGCCGCTTCAAATGTCATTTCTTTTTTCATAGCTCTTCCTCTGTAATAATCGTTTCCACCCTGCAGCTCAGCCGTCCTGCGGCCAGCTGTACCTCTACCCTGTCGCCCTCCGAAGCGTCCGCGCTGCTTTTGAGCACAGAGCCCGCTTTCCGGGCGATGCTGTAACCGCGCGCCAGTACACTGTATGGACTGAGCGAACCGCAGAGCATGGCTGCGTGAGCAACGCGCCCCTTGGCGGCGTCCATTTTGCCATGCATGGCAGCCCGGGCGGCGTCAGCTTTTTCTGAAAGCTCCCGCAGCAGGCCCAGCGGCAGCGAACGCGCCGCCGCAAGCTGGGGCGCCGCCTCTATATCCCGCACTCTATTATAACATAACTGAAGGCGGTTTTGTATTTCTTTGCAAATATTTGAATAACTGCGCCGAATCTCCCGCAATTCCGCTTCCATGTCCGGCATCACCAGCTCCGCTGCCGCCGAAGGCGTAGGAGCACGCAGATCCGCCACAAAATCCAGAATGGAGAAATCGATTTCATGCCCCACGGCCGAGACTACGGGCGTACTGCTGGCAAATGCCGCGCGGGCGATACTCTCATTGTTGAAAACCCACAGATCCTCCCGTGAGCCGCCGCCCCGCGCAACGATGATCACGTCCACACGTCCGCCCTTGTCCAGCCGCGTAATGGCGTTTGCGATCTCCGGAGCAGCCTCGTTTCCCTGTACGGTTACAGAATAAAGCAGAAAACGTGCAATCGGATAGCGCCTTTGCGTCACGTTGAGGATATCCTGCAACGCCGCGCCCGTTTTGGAGGTAACCAGGCCGACGCATTTCGGCATTGCAGGCAGGGGCTTCTTGTGCTCCGGAGCGAACAGACCTTCCTTGTCAAGCTTTTCCTTGAGCTGCTCGAATGCCATCTGCATTGCACCAATACCGTCCGGAAACATATCTTCCACATAGACCTGAAACGCGCCGTCCCGCTCGAACAGAGAAATCCGGCACCGCACGATGACGCGCATGCCGTTCTGCGGCATGAATGCCAGATTCTGTGCATCACGCCGGAACATAACTGCTTTGACAGAGCATTGCTCGTCTTTCAGGGAAAAATAAAAATGTCCGGTCTTATAATGGTTCGTAAAATTGGATATCTCGCCGCGCAGCGCCACATCTGTTAAAACAGAGTCTCGCTCCAACAGCGTTTTCACATAACGGTTCAGCGCCGTTACCGTGATCACATTGGCCATGCCTGAACCTCCTTTGCCGCCAGAACGGCCACGCCGATGGCGTTGTCGCTGGAATACCGGCCCGGTACGAAATAAATATCCGGCTGCGTCCGCTGTACATAAGCGCGTATGATATCGCTGCTCATCACGCCGCCCGCGCATACCACCGGCACGCCGGGATACTGTTCCTGTGCGGCACAGATCATTCGAAGTACCGTCTGGCCCACGGCACTCAGGCAATATTTCGCAACGTAAGCCGGGGCTGCGCCATGTTCCAGCAGTGCGGCACACTGGTTTTCCAATCCGGAAAAGCTGCAGTCCGCACCTTTTACGCTTACCTTTGGCTTTATCTCTTCGCTGCATTCAGAAGCGAGGCTGGAAAGCTCCGCCCCTGCCGGGAACGCAAAGCCCAGTTTTACGCCGATGCGGTCCACCGCCTGGCCGGCATAAAGGTCGGTGCTGCCGCCCACCCGGCACACGACAGACGTTCCGCTGCACAAAAGGAGCTCGGTGGTTCCGCCCGAAATATGGAACACAAGCACGCGCCGTGCGAAAAGCGACGCCCCCGCTGCGGAGAGCAGAGCGGCGGCGATATGCCCCTGTTGATGAGTGGTGCGCACCAAAGGGACGCCGCGCGCCAGCGCCAGCCCCTGTGCCACTGCAAGCCCTGTGAGGAAGCACGGCATATATGAGCCTTCCACCGGGCGCGGTTTCTCCGAAACGCCGACGGCGTCCACTCTGTGCAACGGAAACTCGGCATCCAGCTCCCGCAGCAGCTCCGGAAGCGCAGCCGTATGGTGAAACACGGCGTCGCTCTGCCGGAGGCCCAGTTCGCCCGGCTTCACGGGTAAAAAACGTTTACGGTCACAAACAACCTCTTCGGCCGCGGTGTCGAACACAGCCAAAGAGGTTGCATAATTACTCGTATCAATGCCAAGGGTGTACATAATGCTCAGGCTTCCTCCGAAGCGGAGTCCGCCGGAACGGCAGGCTCGTCCGCTTTTGCGCTGTGCGCCTCCCGGGAGATTGCCCCCAGCACGCCGTTGATGAACTGGTAGTCCTCTTCTCCGGCGTATTTTTTCGCCAGCTCTACCGCTTCGTTAATGACGATACTGTCCATATCGTCGCTGCCGTTGAACCGCATTTCGGTCACGGCGAGGCGCAGGATGGCTGCATTTACGCGCGGCAGACGGGCCAGCGTCCAATCTTTAAGCCTGGCCTTGATCAGATCGTCCACTTCGGCGCTGTGTGCGTAAAAGTTTGCCAGCAGCGCTTCGCCATACGCATCGACGGCATATTCGTCCTGCTCGCGTGATGCGGCAACGATCTCCTCGATGCTGTTGGCGTTGAAGCTGGCTTCAAAGGCGGCGATAAAAGCGTTTTCACGGGCAATTCTTCTCTTCATGATATTCCTCACAAAAACAAACCCTCCTGCAGAGAGCGGGAGGGTCATGGATTTTCTCGGTTACTCCGCTTCCGGGCCGGCAGTTTCCTGCGCGACGCCTGTTACCACAATGTTGACTTTAGAAACGGTGATGCATGTCATGTTCTGCACAGAACTTTTCACGTTTTCCTGCACCTTCTCGCAGAGCTGCGGAATCTTATAACCATACCTCACCATGATATTCACCGTGATCTCCGCCACATCATCAGTGAGCTGGACGAGGATCGGCTTTTGAAGATTCACCTTATTGAACAGGCTCTTTACACCCATCGTTCCGGTGGATACTTCCTTCACGCCTTCGATCTCAAGCGTGGCGAGCTTTGCGATCTTCGCAATGACATCCGTGGATATCTGCAGGCTGCCGCCGATGGTGCTGGAATTTGTAACGTCCATTTCAAAGCCTCCCTGCCCGCTGCGCGGGCGCACATGCAAGTTTTCAGGAGTGCCGGGCACGTTTTTTCACTGCCGGCATCCCACAAGCCGCCGGCGATAGGAAAGCCGGCACACCAACTGTGCGCCGGCCGCCCGTCGAAGCGGCTTTGGAATTATTATACCATCTTCCGGCTGCTTTCACAACACCTATTTCACTTCGACGATACTGATATTTTTCGCCTCCGTCTCCATTTTACCCAAAATGATATCCCGCAGCTGCGCCACCTCACTCTTATCCAATCCTTCGCTGCCTGTTTTCACGGCAAGGTTGATCTTTTCTCCCTCGATAAATGCGACGCAATCCGCAAAGCCTTTCGCCTTTACCATGTTTTCGATGTCGCTTTCCACTGTGATGCTGTTGATGGTGTTGGTGAGCGTTTGGGTGACCGCTGTCTTTTCAGTCTCGGACAACTCGGCATTTTTCAGCGCCTGCTGCATGGTGTCCAGCGCTTCATCCCGCGTTTTGCTTCGTGTCAGTCGAGCCTGTTCAAAGTATTTGTCGTTGCTGGTCTCATTCGCGCTCACAAGCTGTGCGTCGCCGTAGTTCTTGTCGGGCAGCGCCTCCTGCACGGGCAGGGCGTCCAGCACGCCGGATGTGGTGCCGTCTGTAACAGTTTCCACGGCTGCGTTGGCGCTTACAGCACCGGGGTCCTGCAGTGCGAAAGGCGCGTCTGTTTTCGCGTACTCCCAGTTCAGGTACACCGCAACGCCCAGCGCCACCACCAGGGTAAGCAAGGTGAATTGTCTTTTGCTTTTTGCGCTTTTCATATGCATCCTCCGTCTAAATCATTTTTGTAACGCATATCCGGTTGGTCGAAAGCCCCAATACAACCGAGACCAGATCGGTAATGCGTTTTATCACAGTAATATCGTCCCCGCCCTCGCACACCACGGCCACGCCCTTCACCTCCGGTTCGATGTACGTTTCCACAAGAGGTTGTTTTCCATCCGCCGCGTCAACGATGATATGCTCGCTTTTATAGGATTCCTTGCGGTCCGTCACACCGTCCGATCCGTCCTGCGTCGTCTGTGTATCAGATTGTTCGTCGCGTGCATACACCGTTTCTCCGGCGCTTTCCAGTGTGATCATCACCTGCACTTTGCCGGCGCCCTGCACGCTCGCCAGCATTTCGGTCAGGCGGGTCTCCAATTCCTGAACGCCCGTCGCTGCGCTCACAGCCTGCTGTGTGCTCTGCCGCGCCGCGCCCGTGGAACCCTCCCGGCCTCCGAACAGAATGTCGGATAAAAAAATCAGACAGATCCCCGCGAGCCCGACAAAGAAAAGCCAATTCTTTTTCTGGAACAGCCCGTGCAGCATTTCCTGCCAGCCCCCATGCTCCGCTTTCTTTTCCATTTGCATTATCCTTCTTCATTTACCGTTACCGGGACATGTGTTCCCAGCGCTTTTGTGACAACATCCTCCACGCCCGAAACATCTGTGCCGCCGGGGACTATTACAGTGACGTCCGCCACCTCTACGGTCTCGCTGTCGGCGTCCAACGCCACGTCCACTTCGGTGTACGCAATCCCGTTCTCCGCAAGCGCGCTGCGCACAGTATCCTCCAACCGTGTGCACACCGTGTTCAACACCATTGCTTCCGTATCCGGCGCCTGCACTGTCTGCGGCGCTTCCGGAATGTCGAACGTTACATGCCCATCGCCCAGGCTTTGCAGCGGGGCGAATGCGGTTATTAAAATATATAGGGTGAGTATCAGCTTTATGACAGAAAACCGCGTCCGGGAGGAAGAAAGCTGCCCGAGGATGCCGGCCGCGATACACGCAAAGCACACGGCCAGCACCCAGGCCCTGATTTGTTCCAATTCTACCCTCCATTCCCCAGCAGGATCATCACAAGCGTGGAAGAAATGACGATCAGGCTAAAAAAGACAACCATCGAAATGTAAAGGCTCACACAATCCGAGAGGCCGGAAAGCAGCTTTGCGCTTTTGGTGCCGCCCGTTGCCGACGCCACGATGTTTCCGGCGGAAAACACAAGGTGGTACGCACAGCACTGTATGAGCAGCGGCAGAAACGACGCCGCAATGACGGCGATCACCGCAAACCCTACTGTGCCTTTGAGCATTTTCAATCCGGCCAGCACACTGCCCATTGCGTCGGAGATTGCCCGTCCCACAACGGGCACGCCGCTGCTCAGCAGAAATTTCCCGGTTTTCAGCGCGAGTGTATCCGCGCTCTGCGCAAATATCCCCTGCAGGCCGATGAGCGCGCCGAACACCGTGGCGCAAAACGTGAGCAGCCACTTCGTCCATCGGCATACGGAGGCGGTCAATTGCGAAAGGTCCAGCGTACTGCCTACGGCCGCAGTAGCATTCAGCGCCAGCAGCACACGCGTGAGCGGCAGCCCCACTCTGCACAGAATATCTGCCATAACCATAGCCGCACCGAAGAAAAAGCCACTGTACAGCGCCGCGCCGCCTACCTGTCCGCAGGCTGTCAGCACAGAAGCGAACACCGGAACAAAAGAAATGATATAAACGCGGCTTGTTTCGATTGCATCCTGCAGTACACCGGTGAGCGCCAGCATGCAGGAAGAACAGAGCGTGAACACAGCCAGCGTGACAACAGTATCCACAAGGCCCGCGAGTTCCGGCGACGTTCGCTCGGTGCACATGCTTTTTCCCACGGCCGCCAGCAGCAGCAGGCCGCACAGCCTTGCCAATAGTCTCAAAGGCTCATGCAAGCTCTCGCGCAGTATTTCCGCGCCCTTTTCCAGCCAGTCGGACAATGTCATCCCGCTGAAATCCCCGGCGGTCATTGGTGCTTCCTGCGTGACCTGCGCCCATTCCTCAGGTATCCCGGATTGCCCGCTTCCAGAGTCTCCCGCCGCCTCCTGCGCCAGCGCCGGCACGCCGGCCGCCGCAACGCAGAACAGCATGGCTGCAAGGCAAGCCAGCCGTTTCCAAATCCTTCGTGAGTGAAGCGGCTCCTTCATCGCAGCAGCGCCAGCAGCGTATCCGTCAGCACCGTGAACAGCGGCATAGCCGCCAGCAGCACGGCCACCTTGCCCGCCAGCTCCACGCGTCCGGCAAGGGCCGTTTGCCCTGCTTCCATGCACAGGTCCTGCACGCTTTGGGCCATCAGCGCGATGGCGACGGCCTTGAACACGGTTCCCAAATGCTCGAAGCCTGAAAACTGCGAAAGAGTTTCCACAAAAGAAAGTACAGGCCCCAGCGCCTGCATGACGAACCAAAGCAATACCATGCAGCAGGCCAGTGCGGCCAGCACCGCGTATCCGGGATTGTATTGGCGCAGTACGCTCAACAGCACCAGCGCACACAGACAGAAGCCCAGGACCTTGAAAATGTCCATGGCAGGTCACAATGCAAACAGGTCCTTGATGGTGTCGAACAGGACGCTGATCTGGCTGATGATCATCATCAGCACGACGATAAGCCCCGCCAGCGTCGTCATCATGGCCTGTTCCTCCCGGCCGGAACGGATCAGCAGCTGGTTGAGCACAGCTACAATGATGCCGATGGCGGCGATCTTGAATACAAAATCAATGTTCATTTTCCGCTTCGCTCCTTTTTCACATACAGCGTGCTGCCCGGAACGCCGCCAGGCTCACAGCAGCAGCAGCGCGGCAGCCCCGCCCAGCGAGAGGCCCAGCGTCCGGTACAGCCGGCGCTGCTGGGTAGCCTCCGCTCTGGCAGCATCCAAAGCGGTTTCCAGCTGTGTTTGGGCGTAGGCCAGCCTTTGTTCCTCCTCCTGCGCGGGACAGCCGCCCAGCCCCTCCAGCGCGCCGCGCAGCAGCACGCGCTCTTCCCGCCGCGTCACGCCCGCAATTTCCCGTTCAGTGCGGCAAAGCGCATTGTCCAGCTCTGTCTGAAGGCCGCAGCCGGAGGCGAGATCGGAAAAATAAAGCGGCAGCGCCGACAGCCGGGTATTTTGCTGTGCCGCAGCGAGGATTTCCTCCGTTCGGCCGCAGCGGAAATGAAGGTCGTCCCGCACTGCGCCCAAAAAAGCGCAGATATCCGCCAGCACCTGTACGCGGCGCATGGCGGCGTTGCCTTTGCGCCAGCCCATGGCTGCGCCCGTGTAAAGCACAAGTATCGCACCGATACATTTAAAAAACAGTTCCCGCATCCACGACCTCCGATATTCTGCCCGGTGTTTCCTTACCTTTTAAAAACGCCACATGACGGAAAGCGCCCGTCTGCAGCAGAGCCGTGTACTGCGGCCTGCGGCGCAGCGTTTCCGCGTCAGGCGCGTGGATGGTCACCACAAGCCCGACGCCTGCGTTTGCCGCCTGCGTGATCGCCGCGATATCTTCCATTGCTCCAACCTCGTCACACACGATAACGTCCGGTGCAAGTGCGCGCAGCGCATGCTGCATACCGATGTGTTTGGGGTATCCCGAAAGCACGTCGCAGTGCTGAGGCAGCCGCGTGCAGAAGCCGGACTGCTCCACAGGGGCGATTTCGAAACGCTCGTCCACCACGGCTGTTTTTCGGCCCGCCGCGGAAAGCTCCGCCAGCACGGCGCGAAGCAGCGTCGTTTTGCCGCTGCCCGGCGCACCCGCGATCAGCAGCCCCACGCCGGGTGCGCACAGCAGCGGACGCAGAACGGCGTCGCAGGCACACAAGCCCGTGCGAGCCACGCGCAGATTGATGGACGTGATATTTTTGAGCGTAAAGGTTCCGTTGCCATCCACGAATGCCGTACCGCACACGCCCGCCCTGTGCCCGCCCGGCAGCGGAACAAAGCCGTTCGCGATGCAATCCGCAAAACTGTGCACCGAATATCCGCAGATGGCCTGAAAGCAGTTCTGCACCAGCGTGTGCGGCGTAGACAGCACGCCTGTATCCGGTTTTTCTCGCCAACCGCCGTCTATGGAAACAAACCGTGCGCCGCTCGGCGTGCTAAGCGACACCGGGCGGCCCGAACGCAGGCGGATTTCCGTAATGTCCCCCGCCCACCGGGGCGGAATGCGCATCAGCGCCTGCGAGACTGCACCGGGCAGCTGTGACGCAGCATGATAAAAAGCGTCCATATCTTCCCGTCCTTTGCCATTCATTTGTTCAATGATATGAAACGCGGACAGGCGTTAGAACCAAAAATGCCCCGGGCGCTGAATGCGTCCGGGGCATACCTGTATTGTGTTATTCGTCGTTTTCCTGCTCGTAAGCTTCCTGTTCTTCCACAAGCCTTTCCCATTCGGCCAGGACCTCGTCCTGATGAAAACGGGTATCGTCCAGCTCATCGCATACGTCCCGCAGACGCGTGTGATCCCGCAGAACATCAGGGTCGTTCACTTCACCCTCCAACGCCATAATGCGCAGGGCCAGAGTCTCCATTTCATCCTCCAGCGCTTTGATCCGTGTGCGAAGCTCCGCGCGACGGCGGCGTTGCTCCTTGCCGTAAGCAGCCTTGCCTGCAGACGCCGTCTTTTCCGGTGCGATGTTTTTTTCAGGCGGCACAGCCCCGCGGTGCATCATCGCGTCATAATCTTCATATAGCGAAGTCTTTCCGTTTTCAATGAATAAAATTGGACAAGCAAGGCTGTTCATCAGATAACGGTCATGAGTGACGAGCACAAGCGTCCCCTCATAGGAAGCCAGCGCCGCCCCCAGAGATTCCCGGGTATAGATATCCAAATGGTTCGTCGGCTCGTCCAGGAACAAAAGATTCGGCTTTTCCAGCAAAATTTCCGCAAAGCGCAGACGGGCCAGTTCGCCGCCCGAAAGTGCCGAACACGGCTTGAATACATCTTCACCACGAAAATTCAGCTTGGCCAAGTGGCTGCGCACCTCAAGTTCCGTGAATTTTGGATATTTGTCCCAAATCGTGCTGATGACCGTGCCGCCTCGGCGAAGCTGTTGCTGTTCGAACACAGACGGCTTTGCGCCAGCGCCTAAGCGCACTGTGCCCGCCTGTGGACGCAGCTTGCCGTCCAGCACACGCAGCAACGTGGATTTTCCCGCGCCGTTCGGGCCCGCGATGACCAGGCGTTCTCCCCGCTTTACAAGCAGATCCAATCCTTCAACAAGTCTTTTGCCGCCCAGTGTGACAGAAATATTCTTCGCCGTAAGAATCTCGTTGTAAGGCGTCACATCGAAGGTGAAGCGGAACTTCAGATCGGTGTGGGAGGTGCGCGGTGCTTCTGTGATCTCCATTTTCTCAAGCTGCTTGCGCCTGCTTTGGGCCATTTTTGTGGTGGAGGCGCGCACCAGATTACGCGCAATATAATCTTCCAGCTTCGCGGCTTTCTCCATATCCGCATCATGCTGCTTCTGCTGAAGCGCCACAGCCGCCTCTTTCTGCGGAAGATAAGCGGAATAATTCCCCTTATATGCTGTAAGCGTATTGTCCTCGATTTCGAAAATGCGGTTGCAGACAGCATCAAGAAAATAACGGTCGTGGCTCACCACCAGAATCGCGCCCGGATAGGTTTTGAGATAGCTTTCCAGCCATTCCATCGTCTCAAAATCCAAATGGTTTGTCGGCTCGTCCAGAATCAGAAGATCAGGCTTTTGCAGCAGCAGCTTGGCAAGGCAAAGTCGGGTATGCTCGCCGCCGGAGAGCACAGCCACGCTTTTCTGATAATCCGGCGCGGGAAAAGCCATGCCATTCAATATCTTTTTGATCTGTGTGTCCATATTATAGCCGTCCGCCGCATCTACAACAGCGGAGAGCTGCGCATGACGTTCCAAAAGCATATGGTCGTCCGGACACTCCGCCATCTGACGCTCCAGACGCTTCATCTCGTCCATCGCGTCCAAAACGGAACGAAACGCGTTTTCCATTTCTCTATATACCGTGCATGCGGGGTCCAGCACGCTGTTCTGCTCCAGATAACCTATCGTCGCCCCGTGCGCCAGCGTCACGATTCCGTCATCCGGGTACAGCTCACCCGTGATGATCTTGATGAGCGTGGTTTTGCCTGCGCCGTTCTCGCCAATAATTCCGGCGCGGTCTTGTGCGTCCAGCACGCAGCTGATGTTCCTGAGACACAGCTCAGCTCCAAAATATTTTTGAATGTTTTGTATCGTTAATAACATAATTTTCTCATTGATCTGCCGCGTATATCGTTACGTCGGCGTTTTCATACACGACCACAAGCCCGGATAGCTGGCTTGTGTCGCCCGGATACTGTTTGGAACAAACAAGGTAGTCGATGCCGTTTTCCGCACAAAGTCGCAGGACTTCCTCCGGCGCCGTCGATGCATCGAACAGTGCAGTATTCACAGCCTGCTTTTGCGCAACAACGGCCTCGGAAACCCCCATGTTCGTCACTGCATAGGTATAGCCTTCCATATATGCCTGCCGGCCGCTCATCGCGGTATACAAGCTGGAGATACCGTCCGAGGCGTTGGCCATGCTGTGAATACGGTTGGTAGCGAACACTGCATCCTGCGGCGTATTGCTCTGCAGCCATTTCATCGCCGCCTCATCGCCTGCGCTGGCGGTGCTGACATACGGGTACTTGGGGATAATATCAAGGTTACGCGCCAGCTGGCGCATCCCGCTGCCTGTAAAGTTAATCACCAGCACGGCGCTGGTGGCGAGACCGACGGCACCGCACAGCGTGCAGAAGGCTTTTCCCGCGCGTGTACGCACCGTCGTGACCTGGTCAACCGCGAGCAGATTCATAAACATAATTGCAATCAGAACAAAATAAAGCTGGCTGTATGAGGGATGCCAAAACAGAAAATAGGCAAGAAAGCCGCCCGCCACAATGCCGTTTGCCAGCAAGCGTTCCGCCGGAAGCCGCAGCAATCCGTGGATGTCCCTACAAAGCCCTTTTAAATACAGTGGAAATTGAAAAGGCTGCATACAAAATGCATGCAAAACCGCTCCCAGCACCATGCATACCGCACCGGCCGCTGCGCTGTCTCCCATCCATGCACGCAGCCACTGGCGCGGTGCGGAAGCTTCCAACGTCTTGAATCCGAAATGAACACTGGTGTTTGTCCCGGAAGAAAAAATCACAAGGTAGACCACCAGGAAAACCGCCAGAACTCCAGCCAACGCGGTCAATGCCCGGCTCCAGCGCGGTTTGCGGAACAGTACAAACAGCATTGTGACCGCAAAGCTGCAAACGACAATGGCTGCTGCCGGCCCTTTGGCAAAACACACAAGTGCAAAACTGCCCAGAAAAACCGTCAGATACATCCAACTCACATCAAAGCATCTGCGGGCCATTTCTGTAAACAGGATCACAAAAACCGAAACAAAAACAGCCGCTGTTCCCTGCGCATTCACGTTCGTAATGAGGTGCATCATATTTGTATTGCCGAAACTGCCTGTTCCGTTTGTCAGAGCTGTCCACAGGCTGGCGCAGTTGAACAAAAACATGGCGAAGGTGAACAATAACGCCTTGTTCCGATGGCCGCGGTAAAAGCAGATGCCCAGTGCATACAGACAGCACAGCAGAGCAGCCAAAACCAGCGGTCCCGCATAAAACACGTAAATATCATAGCAGGCGATTCCGCTCACAATAGAAAGCGCACCGAACACAAGCTCCGTGAGATAATGATAGGAAAAACGCACCATGGAAAAGCGGATGTCCTGCGGAGGGAATCCCAGCGCAAAGGAATTGGCATTCCCGATATTCCACATCACATCCTGCGTCAGCACGATCTCTCCCGCAGCGGCAGGGTGCGCATTTTTTACGCTGACCATCAGCGCAAACAAAACGGACAGGACACACCAAAGAGTGACCCGTGAAAGGAATCCGCCGTCCGCATATACAGCGCGTGCCGCTTTCCACGGACTTTGCGGCGCGCCCCGCAGGAGCACCAGCCAGAGCAGCCCCAGCACCGGCGGCAGCGCGCGCAGCAGCCACAGAACGCCCAAACGCATGCTGACACAATACAGGACGGCCAGAAAGCCTGTGCCAAGAAGGACGCCCAGCGGCACAGCGAATTCCGGCAGAACCTTCTCCATTCCTGTGACGCGGGCCCAGAAACGGCCGGGGAGGTATAAATACACCGCGGCACAGAGGAAGAAAACAAACATCCCCCACAGCTTTGCTCCAGACACGCGGATGAGCGCCAGATAAGTCAAAACGCAGAGCACGCAAAAACACAACTTTACCCGTGGGAAACCGTCTTTCAATCGGAAGAACAATTTTCTCGGCACGTCGGCCCTCCTCCCTGCAACAGGAAGAAACCGCCGCCGGGAATGCGCCTCGGCAGCGGTTTCTTCATTGTATCTCAAGCCTGCGCAGACATCCTGTGCAGGCATCGATTCTCTTTGCCAGTTTCTTTTATTTGAAGAACCGGTTCAGCAGTGAAACGGCCACGCTGATGATACCCATAACAATGAAAATACCGCACATGCCCATGAGCATGACACTGAGAGACTGCAATACCATATCCATACCAGTACCTCCTTATACTCTGGCGATCAGGTTGAGGATCAGGCCGCCCGCGATAACGCTGGCGATCTGCCCGCCGACATTGACGCCCGCCGCGTGCATGAGCAGGAAGTTCTGCGGGTCTTCCTTCAGGCCCATCTTATGGACCACACGGCTGCTCATCGGAAACGCGGAAATGCCGCATGCGCCGATCATCGGATTGATTTTTTTCTTCGTGAACAGATTGAGGAATTTGGCAAACATCACGCCGCCGACCGTGTCGAAAATAAATGCAAACAGACCAAGCAGCATGATCATCAGCGTGCCCCAGGACAGGAACATATCCGCCTGCATCTGGGTGGCAACGGTGATGCCGAGCACGATAGTAATGAGGTTTGCCAGCACATTCTGAGCTGTTTCAGAAAGGCTGTTCAGAACACCGCATTCACGCAGCAGGTTGCCGAACATCAGGAAGCCGACCAGAGAAACGCTGCGCGGCGCAATCAGGCCCGCAATCACGGTGACCACGATCGGGAACAGGATACGCACCGTCTTGCTGATCTCCTTCGCCTCGTAAGGCATGCGGATCAGACGCTCTTTTTTTGTTGTCACCATGCGGATGACCGGCGGCTGGATGATGGGCACCAGCGCCATGTAACTGTACGCCGCAACAATGATGGCGCCCAGATACTTGGTGCCGTAGAAGTTGCCGACAAAAATAGACGTGGGGCCGTCCGCAGCGCCGATGATGGCAACGCTGGCGGCATCCTGAATGCTGAACATGCCCGGAAAAATCAGGTTCACCAGGCAGGCCAGCGTCAGCGTCATAAAAATGCCGAACTGCGCGGCCGCGCCAAACAACAGCAGCTTGGGATTGGCCAGCAGCGGGCCGAAGTCGATCATCGCGCCGATGCCGATGAACAGCAGCAACGGGAACAGCTCGTTGGAGATGCCCGCGCGGAACAGCTCGCTCAGGGCGCCCACCTCGATGCCCAACTCATGCATCTGGTCGATGGCGCCGGAAAGCGGCAGGTTGACAAGGATGGCGCCGAAGCCCATGGGCAGCAGCAGGCTGGGCTCCATGTCCTTCTTGATAGCCAGATAGATCAGAGTGCCGCCGATGGCCCACATCACGACCATTTTAACGGCCGAAACGGGATCAAGCGACAGGATGCTTCCAAACATCGCATTGATAAAATTCATGAATACTTCCATTTACGATTTCTCTCTCCATTCCAAAGATTTGGGATATCGCCTATATAAAACAACGGCATGAGTACACCGCCGCTTTATCCAAAAACATTTTGCCCGAGCTTTCACGCCTGATGGGCATCGCACCACGCGAGGATATCCGCGTATACCTCAGCCCGGTTTGTTTCATTCAATATCTCGTGCCGTGCGCCGGGGTACAGTTTGAGGAAAACGTCTTTCACACCGGCATCTTTCAGCGCGCGGTAAACGGATTCAACGCCTCTGCCGTAATCTCCCACCGGATCTGCGTCGCCGGCAAACAGCGCGACGGGCAGACGCTTGTCCACCTTCTGCGCCCATTGGGGACGGTTCACCGCACGCAAAATCGCCATTAGCTCGTGAAACGCGCTGGCAGTAAAAATAAACGTACACTTTGCATCCTGTGCATACCGTGCAACGACCTCTTTGTCGCGTGAGATCCAGTCATAGGGCGTATCGGGAGAATCCACCCGCTTCAAATATTGGCCGAACGCCATGTTGTTAAGAAACTTCGAACGGTGCTTTCGCCCTTTCACCCTGCCGATCGCCTCAGTAAGAGCAAGTCCTACGCCCGCCAACGGGTTAGGACCGCCCGTGCCGCTGAGCACCAGTGCATGCAGCGTTTCCGGATACAGGACGGCATACATCCGCGCAAAAAAGCTGCCCATGCTGTGTCCGAGCAGGATAACAGGCAGCCCCGGATACGCCTCGCGGGCAAGGCGGTTCATTTCGTGCAGATCCTGCAGCACAAATTTGCGTCCGTCCTTTTCGGCAAAATAGCCATCTGTTCCGTTCGGGCCGCTGCTTGTGGCGCCGTGTCCCAAATGGTCGTTGCCGCAAACCACATAGCCTTTCTGCGCCATATACCCGGCAAAATCGTCATAACGGCCGATGTATTCGCACATGCCGTGGGAAATTTGCAGGATACAGCGCGGTTCCATCCCGGGACAGGTGTAATAATACCCCGCGACGATGTCCGTTCCATTGGAGGACTTAAAGCTGATGGCGTTTTTCTTTACTTCCGGCATTTGCAAGCTCCTCCTCTTCCATGACGATGCGAAGCAATTCCTCATATCCCTGGATCGTGTAGGTCGGCTGCGGAGCGCCCTCGGGCAAAACCGCGCCGCGGAAGTTGCACCAGCAGGTGTCGATACCCGCTCCCGTGCCCCCGGCGATATCCGCTTTCAGAGAATCGCCGATCATAAGTACCTTTTTCCGGTTTTCAATGCCCAGTGTATTGAGGGCCGTATCGAATATTTTGCGGGCGGGCTTTGTCGCGCCTACCCGGCCGGATACGAACACGCCGTCAAAAAAGCGGCCCAAGCCCGACTTTTCCAAACGGCCCGCCTGCACTTTTTCAACGCCGTTGGAAACAACAGCCAGCGTGGCCACTTCCGCCAGTTCCTCCAGCGCTTCCTCAGCGCCCGGGAACGTATCTGCGCGCTGAGATAACTGTGTTAAGTAATAATCGTTGATCTCCACGGGATTGCCCTGCACGCCAAACGCAGCGAGCAGCTTTTCAAAGCGCTGGATAACAAGCTTGTCCTGCCGTACCTTCCCCTGCTCCAGCGCCGCCCACAGCGCATTGTTGATGTCATGGTACTGGGAGACGGCATCCTCGGTGTTTGGCAGGGAAAAATGCGCCAGCGTATCCCGCAATGCGCCGTCCTCCGCCGCATTGAAATCCAGCAGAGTGCCGTCCACATCAAACAGCAGGCAATAATAAAAGGCCAAAAAACGCCACGCCCCTTCTGCGCGAAAATAGAATCTATCGTTACTATTATCCATGATTTGTCTGCGTTCGTCAACAGGGCCGGCGATAAAATTCTGTTAAGGCAGCAAAAAGCGGCAGGCATGCCCGCCGCAGTCTGCTTCAAATTTGAATGATCTGCTCCTCGTAGCTGCCCTCGTTCTCCATATAATTATAAACGATCGGCCGCTGCGTCCCGGATTCCGGCTGTTGCTGAGAAGATGCCTTTGGGATAAAGAGTTCCATTTCAGGATCCCTGCATCCGTCGCAGGACTCCCCTTCGCAGCAATTCCGGCAGCCGTCGGGGTCCCGATTGTCATAGGCGTCCCCATTTTCTCCGTTGCACAGGCAGGAGCGTTGGTGCGGCGCATCGCCGCCCTCCCAGTCCGGCGGTTCGATATCGTTCCAGTCCGTCAGGTCATAGTTGTCCACGCAGCCGCAAAGGGCATCCTCCTGCGGCTCACTGTTGCAAAACGCATTGTGTTCGATCATACGGCATACCTCCTTGTGCCCATCTTATGCCGGGAGGCTTCGGGATGTGCCGCATGGATTCAGGAATCGAATTCTCCTTTTACACTGCGGGTAAACAAGGTGCGCAACGCGGCATCCGCGTCTGCTTCTTCATAAAGAATGGCGTAAATCGTGTTACAAATAGGAAGTTCCACTCCATAGCGCGCCCCCAGTTCCACCAGGGCGCGCACAGTGGGCACGCCTTCGGCAAGGCTTCCGTACGGCTCACCTTTGATATAGCTCTCTCCGAACTGCCGGTTGTGGCTGTGGCTTGAAAAGAGCGTGGCCTCATAGTCGCCCAGGTGGCACAGCCCGTATGCGGAAAGCTCGTTTCCGCCCATGGCGCGGATGAGCCGCGCAATCTCCCGCGCGCCCCGCGCCATCAGCGAGCCTTTCAAGCTGGAAAGGCCTTTGCCGTCCAGCATGCCCGCCGCAATGCCGATCACATTTTTCGCCGCGGCTCCAACCTCTGTTCCCACAAGGTCTCCGCCTTTGTATAGGCGGATGAGGTCGGTGCTCATCGTTTCCACAATGAAATCCACCACCGTCCGGTCGTCGGAATCCACAACCATACAATTTGGAACGCCGGCTGTAAAATCCTCTACGTGCCCGGGGCCCACCCATACGGCAACCGAGACGGGCTGCGTCACCTCGCTACGGAACACCTGTGTCAGCCGGTCTCCGGTACCGCATTCGAGGCCTTTCATACAAAGGATAAACGTTTTGCCCGCCACAGGATAAGCCTGAATGCATCGCGCCAGCGCGCGCAACTCCTGCGCACTGATGGAAATGACGACAAGCTGCGCCGATTCCAAAGCAGCGCCCAGATCACTGGTCAGGCAAACACACTCCGGGAGCTTCAGGTAGCGGTTGCCGCCTGTTTCCCGCAGCGCCGCAAGGCTGCGGGAGCCCTCGCGCCCCCAAAGCGTCACGTCATTTTTTGCGCTGTGGTACCACGCTAAAAAAGAACCCCACCGGCCGCAGCCGAGTACGGAAATATTCATAAAAAACTCCTCGGTTTATTTTTGAAAACAGCCGGTCAGCTCGCCTGCGCGCCGCCGGATGCTGCCACAACGCCCTGCCAGGCAGGCGGAGCCTTGCGTTCCGGTGCTTTTACAGCTACAGGCCGCCTGTCCTCTGCCTCATACGCATGGGTCCGCGTATAGAACAGCAGCTCTTCCAACGCTGCCTGGCTCAGATGCAGCCCATCGCCGATCACATAATCCGGCTTTGCGTAGCCGTCTCCGCCCTTGAGCGCTTCAGACGAGTTCAGGAACGGGAGTCCCAGCTCCTGCGCCAGTTCTTCCAGCGCCTTATTGAAATCATCCAGCGTTTCCATTGTGATGTCAGGATAAGAGCGCACCTTGCCTATGGGCGGAATTGCGTTGATGATGACGTCGCAATACGGGTAAGCATCCTGAATCGCCGCAATCGCGTCGCGGTAAGCATCGATAAACGACTCCCGGGTAAACTGGCCGCTGGCGTTGTTTGTGCCGAAGGTCATCACGACCCGGCGCGGCTTCACTTTTGCGATGGCCTGCGGAATGGTATAGACTTTTGTCTCCCCACTGAAATAGACACAGGGCGCCTGCGAGATGCTCTCGATGCCCATCCCCTCCAACGCCATATAGTTTTCCAGCGGGACAAGCCCGTAGGCAAACATCCGCACAGTATTGGAATCCCCTACGAAAATCGTTTCATCCAGATAGGCCTGGCCCGCATCTGCGCTCTCTGGCAGCGCGCCGCCGGGGAACTCCGGCTGTTGCACCTCCGGCTCGGCCTTTCCGGTAAGTTCGGCCATCACCTGCGGCAAAACAGGATTGGCAGAACGTGCATCAAGGATCAGCAGCAGAACCGTGGCCGACGCCGAAGCAAGAAAAAACAAAATGCAGACGATCAGCGTCACGCATGCGCGCCGCTGCCGTTTCGGCACATATTTCCAGTCACGCATTCTGAAATGTGCAGAAGTATCGTTCAAATACGGTCATTCCTTTTCCGGAAGCGCAGCTTCCCCTTGATCTTTGCGCTGCAGCAGCCATGCACGCAGCGCGCCGGCGGACGGCGCAAGATACAGCGGAGCAAAAGGTTCCAGCTCCCCGCGGGAACCGTAGCCGTACAGCACGCCCACCGCCGGCAGCCCGCAATCCGCCGCCCCATGCATATCGTTGTCCCTGTCGCCCACCATCACAGCCCGCTTGTCCTGTACACACGGCTGGGCAAGCACATGGCGGATCACGGCTGTTTTAGTATCCAGTGAAGCATCCGGAGAAGAACCGCCAATGTAATCAAAATACGGCGTAAGCTCCAGTTTATCCAACAGCTTCAGCGCCGCATAGCGCACCTTGGACGTGGCAAGGCATACGATATATCCTGCCTCCCGGAGCGCACTCAGAAGTTCTTTTGTGCCGGGATATAGCTTTGTCAGCGCACCGCTGGCTTCGGCATAATGCGCGCGGTAGATTTCCACCGCGCGTTCTACCTCGTCGGGCGGCAACAGCTTTGCGAAGCTTTCGCGAAGCGGCGGCCCGAGGAAACGCCTGAGCCGTTCCTGTGGAACAGTCATCTCATATTGCGCCAGTGTGAACTCGAAGGAATCGAAGATACCGGGCGCAGAATCAATGAGTGTGCCGTCCAAATCGAACAGCACCGCGTCAAAAGTCTGCAAACAGACGCCCCTTCCTTGAAAAAATTATCACGCCAGCAGCATGCGGTCGTTGGCGAATTCACCGTTGCTCACGGCCTCGAATTTGGCCAGAAGGTCGCTCACCTGAAGGTTCGCTTTCTCTTCACCGGACACGTCGTAAATGATGTTGCCCTCGTGCATCATCACCAAGCGGTTGCCGTAACGGATGGCGTCCTTCATGTTGTGTGTGACCATCAGCGTGGACAGCCTATTCTCTGAAATGATCTTTTCCGTGAGCGTAAGCACCTTGTGCGCGGTTTTTGGATCCAGCGCGGCGGTGTGCTCGTCCAGCAGCAGCAACCTGGGGTTCTGCAGCGTTGCCATCAGCAGCGTCAGCGCCTGACGCTGTCCCCCCGAAAGAAGGCGAACCTTGCTGGTGAGTCGCCCCTCCAGGCCGAGGTCAAGCATCTGCAGCTTTTCTTTGTAAAATTCGCGCTCCTCATTACTGATGCCCCAACGCAGCGTGCGGGTCCTGCCGCGGCGGTAGGCCATGGCAAGGTTTTCTTCAATGCCCATGTTCCCGGCTGTTCCCATCATCGGGTCCTGAAACACACGGCCCAAAAGTTTGGCGCGTTTGTACTCCGGCAGTTTGGTAATGTCCGCGCCGTCCAGCACGATGCTGCCCGCATCTGCGGTATAAACGCCCGCAATAAGGTTGAGCATCGTGGATTTGCCTGCGCCGTTTCCGCCGATGACTGTGACAAAATCACCGTCGTTCAGTGTGAAGCTGAGATTCTGAATCGCCCGTTTTTCATTGATGGTGCCTGGATTGAACACCTTATGGATGTTTTTCAGTTCCAGCATACCGCTCACTCCTTCCCCGCCGGCACAGGCGTAAATTTGGATTTCAGGAATTTTTTCTGCAATGCGGGCACACTGAGCGCCAGCGCAACAGTGACCGCGCTGAACAGCTTAAGGTCCTCGGTGGAAAGGCCCAGCTGCAGCACAAAGGCAATAACGATTTGATAAATCACAGACCCGGCCACGATGGAACCGAGCTGATAGGCAAAATTGAAGCGCGCGCCGAAGATGACCTCGCCGATGATGACACTGGCCAGACCGATGACAATGGCGCCGCGGCCCATATTGATGTTTGCGCTTCCCTGGTACTGCGCCAGCAAGCCGCCGGCAAGGCCCACAAGACCATTGGAGAGGACCAGTCCGATGATCTTCATCGTGTCGGTATTCACACCCTGGGCGCGTACCATTTTGCGGTTGTTGCCCGTTGCGCGGATGGCGCAGCCAAGTTCCGTGCCGAAAAACCAGTACATCACAGCGACAACAGCCGCCGCTACCAGCACGCCGATGAGCAATGCCATGGGGATGTTTCCCAGGCTGATGACCACCGGCTGGCGCAGAAGCGCCACGCTGGATTTGCCCATGATGCGCAGATTGATGGAGTAAAGCCCCAGCTGTGTGAGTATTCCCGCAAGAATGGCCGGGATGCGCAGACGCGTGTGCAAAAAGCCGGTTACAAGCCCTGCAAGCATGCCGGCAAATACCGCGAAAACCAGAGAAAGCAGCGGGTGCATTCCCATCAAAATCAGCACGGCGCTTGTCGCGCCGCCGGTGCAAAGGCTGCTGTCCACCGTCAAATCCGCGATGTCCAGCAGCTTATAGGTCACATACACGCCCAGAGCCATGACGCCCCAGACGAGCCCCTGCGCCGTCGCGCCGGGAATTGCCGCAATGATGCCGCCCATAATGATATCCGTCCTTTACTGTTAAGCGTTACGCCCAAATGCGTACAGATAAAATAATTATAACACAAAACAGGCGGCGGGCAAAGCCCTGCCGCCTGTTTTTATTGTTTTTTTCACAAACGCACCGGATAAAACTCAACCTTTCAGATCTTCCGGAAGCGTCAGGCCGATGGCTTCACAATTCGCCTCGTTGACAGCAAACTCCAGATCCTCCACAGAGGCGAAGCCTACGGGAACCGTGCCCACGTCTTTGCCGTCCACCAAAATTTCTACCGCCTGAGCAGCAGCCAGTTTACCAAGATTATAGTAGTTGATGCCATAAGTGGCCGTGCCGCCGGAATCCACCATACCGCTCTCGCCGCAGATCACGGGAATTTTGGCATTCTCCGCAACCAGCGCTGCAGTGGGCATGTTTTCGGCAAACAGATTGTCTGTGGGAATGTACAGTGCGTCTACCTCGCCGACAGCCTTTGTGGTGACGGGCTGAATCTCATTGACGTCGGCGGCGGTATACTCGTTCACCGTCAGGCCGCGCGCCTCAAAGGCGGCTTTTGCCAGGCCCGCCTGCAGAATGGAGTTATCCTCTGCCGAGCAGTACAGAATACCAACCGTTTTCGCCTCGGGCACCAGCTTTACCAAAAGGTCGGCCTGTTCCTCGATGGGGTTCATATCAGATGTGCCGGATACGTTTCCGCCCGGGACCTCGTCGCTGTTCACCAAGCCGGCGCTCACAAAATCCGTCACTGCCGTGGCCAGAATGGGGATCTCTGTGGTTGCCTGTGCGGCGGCCTGCGCGGCAGGCGTAGCTACAGCCAGGATCAGATCTACTTTATCATTGACAAACTTAGTGGCAATGGTCGCGCAATTGGGAATCTCGCCTTGCGCATTCTGCACGTCGATATTTTCCCGGTTGAAGCCCGCTTCCACCAGCGCGTCGATAAAACCGTCGCGGGCGGCGTCAAGAGCCACATGCTCCGTCAGCTGAATGACGCCGATCTTGCAGTTGGCCGGGTCCTTGCCGGCGGCAGCAACAGAAGCTGCCGCAGAGGATGCTGCGTCGGATGTTCCCGGTTCTGAGGCGGCCGCCGAAGACGATGTGGAGCCGCCGCACGCCGCAAGGCCCAGCGCCACCACAGCGGCAAGGCAAAGTGCAAATAACTTTTTCATTTCTTTCCCTCCATAGGCACCGGAAAATACGATGTGTACCGTATTTTTCTCTGATGCTTTATTGTGCTAAAGTATATCACAAAAAAAGGCGTGAAAACAATAGCAGAATGCTACTAAATTCACTCCTGAATATTGTATATTTTTGTATATCGATACAACAAAGCGGAAGAAACAGCCTGCAATGCCAGCCGCGCAGAGCTTACAACGGCAGCTCCGCAAGATATTCTCCCATTTTGTCAAGTCCGGCTGCAATCACTTCCGGCGTATTGGCGTAGCCGATACGAAGATATCCCTCCCGGTCCATTACACTGCCCGGTACGAGCAGCACGCCTTTTTCCGCCAGCAGCCCCCGGCAGAAATCTGCGCTGGGCATGTCGAACTCCATCTTCAAAAAGGCAGTCGTGCCCGCACGCGGCTTTACAAAGCTCAGCTTAGGCTGTCCTTTCAGCCACCGCTCCAAAACGGCAAGATTTCCGGTGACGATGGCGCGGTTGCGCGCGATGACCGCCTCCTTGTGCTCCAGAGCTATCCCGGCCAGATATTCATCGATCATACCGCAGCTGATGGTACTGTAATCCCGATGGCGGGATACTTGCTCCAACAGCGCTTTTGGCCCGGCGATCCAGCCCAGACGAAGCCCGGCCAATGAAAAGGTCTTTGACATACTGCCCGTGGAAATTCCTTTTTCATAAAGGTCTGCCACAGAGGCCGTGAACGGCTCGCCTTCGTGGTTCAGGCCGCGGTATACCTCATCGCACAGCAGCCATGCATCAACAGAACGGGCGATCCCGGCAACCTCCTGCAGAAATTCCCGTTCCATCAGGGCGCCTGTCGGGTTGTTGGGGTTGTTGATACAGATGAGTTTTGTATTTTTATTCACCATGCCGCGCAGTTCGTCTAGGTCGGGCAAAAATGCATTTCCGCTGCGCAGGGGCAGGATGTGAACTTCAGCGCCCAGCGCCTCCGGAATAGAATAATGCTGCTGGTAAGTGGGCAGCACGGAGACCACCTCGTCCCCCGGCCCGGCCAGTGCTTCAATCACAAGATGATTCGCACCGATAGCCCCGTGCGCCGTAATAACATTCTCCGGTGTCTGTTTTTCATACAGTCCGGCAATGAGCATCCGCAGGCGCGGGCTGCCTTCAATCGCACCGTAGGTCAGCTTCATGCCGAGGATATCGGCCACAGCCTGCTCACGGCAGCCGCCAAGCTCCAAAAGCTGCTCCACGGTCAGGGATTCCACACAGGTCTCCGCCAAATTATAAGTACAGTCGTTTTCATAGGCGTTCATCCACATCTCAACGCCAAAGTCCTTGATTTTCATTGCTTTCCGATCCCCTGTCTGATTGATAATATCTTCACTGCGGCGCGCCGAAAATACTGGCCACAGCAGTCATGGATTCTTTCAGATCCACCCGGTAATCCGGCGCCTCTTCCGCAAGACTGCTGAGGATGACGCCTTCTGTACCTGTATGTCCGGTGGAGTGAACAAACCGTCCCTCTCCCAGATACATCGCCACGTGGCCGGGGAAAAACAGCAGATCGCCCGGCTTTGCTGCTTCAAATGAAATTTCATGCAGCGCAAACCTCGGCTTGATGGCAGCATCCCTGTAAATAATCACACCGTTGAGCAGATAGGCCATGGAGACAAGGCCGCTGCAATCGATGCCCAACGGCGTTTTACCGCCCCAGCGGTATTGTGCGCCCAGATAAGACAGTGCGGCGCCGCATAAGCGCTGCCGCAGTTCATCTTCCCCAACGCTTTCCCACGCGGGAGCCGGCTGAGCCAGATAAGTTGCTTTGGTGTAGCCGAGACGTCCGTCCGCAAGACGAACGGGCTGCCACTGGTTTTCATCCGGGCCGCCCTCCGGGCAGAGAAAAGCTCCCCTCGGCATGCTCTGCAGGCAGCCCCCCTGTACCTTCGGCTCGTTCAGCACATCGATATAAGGTTTTTGCACTACCAGCTTTGGCACCGACTGCCATTGTGCGGCAAGCGCGCCGTCCTCCAGAAGGCAGCGCGCGGGCGTCCAGCCCTCATAGCGGTAATGGGTGCGCACACGGCAATACATCCCTTCCCGTGCCAGCACTTCCACCGCCATACCATAAAGCGCTTCATCCGCCAGCTCGCACAACGGCTCCGGCTTCGTATACAAAGGGGCGATATCAGAAACCACAACAGCAAAACTCATTGCGTATCCTCCTGGGAATAATAATCGAAAACCAACTTCGAAACACGCCCCGCCAAAGGCTCGTCGCCGTCAATATCCGGTGCGTCCCAAATGAGTACGGCGATGAAATACGGACGGCCCGGAAGCTCGAACACTCCCGCATCATGGCTCAGACGGTCCAGGCCACCCGTCTTGTGGGCACAGGGCACGTCCTGCCAAATGTAACGGGTGAGCATCCGCGTATCGCGCTGACGGCGCAGGATCGAGCGCGCCAGCGCGCAAAGCTCTGGCGTGAGCACTGTTTCGTCATACAGCGCACGGAACACGCGCAGCAGGTCCTCCGCGCTGGTATAATTATTGCGCCCGGCTGATACTGCATCCCAATCCAGCATTTTGCGTTCCAGTACAGTGTTTTTCGTCCCAACGCTGCATGCCGCCGCATTTATACATTCGGCGCCCAGCAGCCCGATGAGCACGTTCGTTGCCGTATTGTCGGAAAGGACGATCATCCACACAAGCAGCTCCTCCAGCGGATGCATGCCGGGACCGTCCACAAAGACGCCTGTGTCAGGAAGAATGTCTTCCGCTGTGACCGACACAGGCGTGTCCAGCGCGAGCCTTCCCCGCCGCACCTCATCCAGCGCGGCCAGCAGGATGAACACCTTGATGGTAGACGCGGAGACCGCCCTCCTGCCCGCGCCCCGTTCATACAACGGCACGCCGCCAGCCAACGGGACAGCCAGCACGCACACCTGTTCCTGCGCCGCTGCAAGCTGCGCATCCAGCGCGGCGCAAAGCTCTTGCCTGGTCATATTCAATACTCCAATACCCGCAGCGTGCGGTTCGTTGCGTCAAGATTCACGTTTACCCCCAGCGGCAGGGACATCGTAGGCATGATATGCCCGCACTGAAGCGCCCCCAGGATCGGCTTGCCTTCATCCAGCAGCAATTCTGTGATGACCTCACGCAGCGTCAGGCTCTCCGCCGGGTCAGGTGCTGCACAATCCGTGAACGCACCCAGCAGAATACCCGCGCAGGCGCGCAGCTTCCCCGCCTGCTTCAGCATGAGCAGCATGCGGTCAATACGGTACGGCGTTTCACCGATATCCTCAATGAACAATATTTTATCCTTTGTCTCGATTTCATAAGGCGTTCCCAAAGAGGCGGCGAGCAGCGACAGGTTGCCGCCCGTCAACACGCCGTGGCTCACGCCCTTGGCGATTGTATACAGCGGCATACCGTCTGGATTGAGGATATTCGGCTCCTGCACGCCGAAAATCGCGTTTTTCAGTGAACGCTCGGTATATTCATCCAAACCTGCATACCATTCCGTAGCTGGCATAGGCGTGTGATAAGTAACAAAGCCGCAGCGCTGATTCAGCATCAGATGCAGGATGGTGACATCACTGTACCCACAGAACACCTTGGGCGTTTTTGCAATAGCAGTCCAATCGATGCGGTCCATCAGGCGCTGCGCACCGTATCCTCCGCGGATGCAGATAACGCCATGGATGCTCGCGTCCGAAAACGCATTATTAAAATCTGCCGCACGTTCGCGGTCATATCCGGCCAGATAACCGTGCCGCATGGTACAGGACGGAAAAACGACAGGCTCCAGCCCAAGTGCCTGCACACTGGCCACGGCAGGCTCCAAGCGCCCTTCTGGAACAGGGCCGGAAGGCGCGATCAGCGCGACACGCGCGCCTGTAAACAACGGTTTTGGTATAATCATGGCAGCTCTCCTTTGCTTGTTCAGAATGGTTACGACTTCTCCGGCACATGCTTTCCTCCGCCGGAGGGCAAAGCCGCGGCAAACGGAAACATGTGTAAAAACTGTGTAAACTGCATACAGAAACACCGAAAGCGGACGCTTTGTCCGCTTTCAGCACGGACGCTCCGCGCGAAAAACGCCGCGCTGCGTCCTTCATGTCATTCAGTTTAAATCATTGTCCGGTATTTTTCAAGTTCTTCCTGATTTGCAAGCACAAAATGTCCCGGTTCGATCTCCGTCCATGTCGGAGGGTCTGCCTCATAATGATGACAGGACGGGTCGTACACCTCCAGGACCTTGCGTTTTTCCGCCGCAGGGTCCGGCAGCGGAATAGCGGAAAGCAGCGCTCTCGTATACGGATGCAGCGGATGTGCAAATAGCTTTTCCGTACTGGAAAGCTCTACGATGCGTCCCAAATGAATGACCGCGATGCGGTCGCAGATGAAACGCATCACCGAGAGATCATGACTGATGAGCAGATAGGTCAGCCCGCGCCGACGCTGCAGCTCGGCCATCAGGTTCAGCACCTGAGCACGGATGGATACGTCCAAAGCAGAGATGGGCTCGTCCGCAATAATGAATTCCGGTTCCATGATAAGCGCGCGGGCGATGCCGATGCGCTGGCGCTGCCCGCCGGAGAACTCGTGCGGAAAACGGCTGGCAAATTCCGGTAGCAGTCCCACGTCGGAAAGTGCCTGCGCAACCTTTTTGCGGCGTTCTTCCTCCGACACGCGTCCGCCCAGATTATACAACCCCTCGGAGACGATGTAATCCACCTTGGCTCGTTCGTTGAGGGAGGCCATCGGGTCCTGGAAGATCATTTGTATTTTTCGGGTGACTTCCCTGTCCTTTTCACGGCTGATCCTGCCGCTGATGCGTTCTCCATCGTACAAAATCTCGCCGCTCGCCGCCGGGTTGATGCGGATGACCGTCCGGCCGATGGTCGTTTTGCCGCTGCCGGATTCGCCCACAAGGCCGAACGTCTCGCCTTGGAAAATATCGAAGCTGACGTTTTTGACGGCGGTAAACTTATTGTGCCGCTCTCCAAAGGTCACTGTGAGGTCTTTGACCTGCAGAAGAGGCTTGTTTTCCATTGTCATACATTCCCCTCCTGCACACTCCGCAGATTGCGGATATTTTCCGGCGGCTCCACTTTGGGTGCGCGCGGGTCCAACAGCCAGGTGCGCGCTTTGTGGGTCGGGCTCACCTCAAAATACGGCGGCCGCTCCACAAAATCAATTTTCAGCGCATACGGATTCCTAGGCGCAAAGGCGTCTCCCTTTACATCTGCGAACAGATTTGGCGGCGTACCAGGAATGGAATACAGGTTCTCGCCCCGCACACCGAGCTGCGGCAGGCTGGACAGCAGCGCCCAGGTATACGGGTGCTTGGGCGTGTAGAACACTTCCTCGCAGGTCCCGATTTCAACGATATCGCCCGCGTACATCACCGCGATTCGGTCGGCCACATTCGCCACCACGCCAAGGTCATGGGTGATGTACAGCGTGGTCAGCTTATACTTGGCTTTCAGGTCCTTCAGAAGCTTTAATATCTGTGCCTGAATGGTAACATCCAGAGCCGTCGTTGGCTCGTCACAGATAAGGATGCGCGGGTTGCATGCAATGGCGATGGCAATGACCACCCGCTGGCGCATACCGCCGGAAAACTCATGCGGATACTGGCCGAAACGGCGCGCCGCCTCAGTGATGCCGACATCCTCCAGTATCTCAGTAGCTTTTTGCTTGGCGGCCTCCCCCTTCATTCCCTGGTGCAGCGTCAGCGCTTCGCAGATCTGCGCGCCGACGGTTTTGAGCGGATTCAGACTGGTCATCGGATCCTGCATGACCATAGCGATTTCCTTTCCGCGCACGCTGAGCCACTCTTTTTCCGTTTTAAAGGCGGCAAGGTCCTTTTCGCCGTAACGGATGCTGCCGCGGGTGACGCGGCCGTTGGAATCCAACAGACCCATGAACGTTTTGCAGAACACGGATTTACCGCTGCCGGATTCCCCCACGATGGCAAGGCTCTCGCCTTCACAGATGTCGAGGCTGATACCCCGAATGGCGTGCAATGTCTTGCCGCGGAGCGTGAATTCCACTTCAAGATCCTGCACAGATAAGATCACATCCTGCATGCTGCGCCGTCCTCCTTAAAATACATGGTTTTTGGGGTCAGCGGCATCGGCAAAGGCGTTGCCGATGATGTAAAAACTGACGGTAATGATGCACAGCACGACGGTCGGGAAAACCAGCTGATACTGCAAAGAGGGGTTCATCATAATCATGCGGCCCTGGTTGATCAGGTTGCCCAGGCTGGGCGTAGAGACCGGCAGACCGAGACCGATGTATGTGATGAACACTTCATTACCGATGGCCAGCGGGATGGCCATGGCCACGCGCATCATGATGACGGACACCAGGTACGGCAGCAGGTTGCGCACAATGATGCGCCGCGTCGGAGTGCCCAGGCACCGGGACGCAAGGTTATAATCCCTGTCACGGATGATAACGATCTGGTTGCGCACAAAGCGCGCCATCGTCAGCCAGCCCGTCAGGCACATGGCGAAAATCAGCGTCCCCACGCTGGGCCGCATGATGTAGGAAAACAGAATGAGCACGATCGTCTGCGGAATATTGTCCACAACGTTGTACAGCTCGGTAAAAAAGAAATCCAGCTTGCGCACATAACCCCACAGCACGCCGATAAGAATGCCGAAAGCGACCTCCCACATGGCTACGGAAAAGCCGATGAACAGACTGGTGCGCGTACCGCTCCAAACGCGGCTCCACAGATCCTGTCCGATGGAATTGGTTCCGAACCAAAACTCACTGTTCGGCTTCATATTGATAATCTGGATGCCGTTTTCATCGTTATTAATAACGATTGGGTCACGTTGTCCGGGCAGATACGGCTGAATGAACGTAAAAAGCAGCAGAACGATGATGACGCCCAGCAGAAACATCGCCATTTTATTGCGCGTGAACACACGCAGTGTGCTCCGCCAGTAGGAATAGCCTGAAAACCCGGTTTTTTCCGCGTCTTCGGGATGGTATTCCGCGAATGCAAACAGTTCTTTCTCATCGGCCGCACTCAGGCCGTCCAGCGCCTGTGCGGTGGCCTGATTCAGGCTGTCGCTCAGCTGTACGCTTTTTTTGTTGAACGATCCCATTACCTCGCGCCCTCCTTTTTGTTCAGGCTGATGCGCGGGTCCACCACGGCCATCAGAATATCGCCAATCAGCAAGCCAAGAATGCTGATCGCGGCATAGATGAGTACAAGCGCCTGCACCACAGTGTTGTCCTGCCGCTGGATAACGTCTACCAGCAGGCCGCCCATTCCCGGCACAGAATACAGGCTCTCCACATAGATAGAGCCCATCAACGTAATAAGAAAAGACGTGGGCAGATACTGTACGAGAGGTACGAATGCGTTACGGAACACGTGTCCGCTCATGATTTTTTTCGAAGAAACGCCCTTGGCACGCGCAAGCATGACATAATCCTTGTTGGATTCGTCCACCATAAAGCGGCGCAGCCACATGGCATAATAAGCGATATTTCCGATGGCCAGGGAAAAGGTTGGCAGGATCCAGCTCAACGGGTTGTCCATCCGGAACAGCATCGGGAGCGGAAAGCCGGGTATCTGCGTGCCGTACAGCTGGATGACCAGATAATACACGGCGCTTGGCACCGCCTGTACCAGCACGACGAACCCTGTGCCGATCTTATCGAACCACTTTCCCTTCCCGCGCGCCATAGCGGCCCCCATGGGCAGGCCCAGCAACAGCGAGATACAAAGCGCCATACCGCCCATCATCATGGAAACAGGCGCCTTTTCCGCAACGATCTGCGTAATAGGTACATTCATACGGTAAATATTCGACACGCCGAGATCGCCGTGCAGCACCTGCTTGTAAAAATTCATCAGCTGTACGGGCAGCGGATCCAGCAGGCCGAGCTGACGCAGCCCGTTCTGGATCTGCGCATCGTTCATTTTTTCATAGTTCTGGAAGTAGCCTTCCACCGGCATCAGGCGCAGCAGCGAGAATACGACTGTTATAATAATGAACAGCGTGAGCATGGACCGCGCCAGACGTTTGGCCGAGTATCGGATCATGGGCAGGAGCTCCTTACTTGGTTGTTTTGTTGGATGGCGGACATACAATGCCCGCCGTACAGACTGCTTTCATTAAGAAACGGGCGCACCCGTTCCCTAATGAAAGCAGGCGGCCGTTGTTTCGGCCGCCTGCCCTGTCCGGCGCATCCGGACAAAGCCTGCTTTTACAATCGGATCATTCAGCAGCCAGTGCTTTGGCGCGCTCGGCCTGCCATGCCTCGTACAGGGTGTTGAATTCATTCTGGCTCATCGGCTCGGTGCGCAGCTTCTGGTATTTATACCGCTGGCGCGCCAGACCATACGGGGCATATTCCGCTTCCAGCTCATTCAGGCGGGTGGCCTTGAAGCCGTCTCCTTCCACGCCGTAGGGAATGATAACAGCATGGTTGATGATGGACGCCTCCGCTTGGGCGAAGGTGTTGTAGCGGACGCTCATATCCTCCACCTGCGCTTTTGCTTCGGCTACCAGCGCGTCATATTCGGCGATGATATCCCGCACACCCGCCGCGGTGTCTGCACGCCAGTGGAGATAGCTGTCGGAGCCGGTGTCACTGAACGGCTCGGTCCAGGTGGCGGGGTCAGCGTAATCCGCGCCCCAGTTGCACTTCATCAGAGCGAATTTTCCGCCGCGGCGGACTTCCGACAGGAAGCCCGTAGACGGCCCGGCCTCAACGATCACATCGATATAATCACTGCCCAGCAGGCCTTCCAGCTGCTGCTCCACGACCTGACACTCTTTGTCCCAGTTCGTGGACGAGGGATTGTAAGGCATGAGGACCTTGACCGGGAACGTCGCCCCCTCAGCTGTTAACTCCTCCACAGCTTTTTCCTTGTATTCCAGAGCTTTGTCGCTCTGGAAGGAATCGCGTGCGGAAATCGCGGCCAGGTCCCCCACTTCGGAAAAGTCAACGCCGTTCAAATCTGTAAAGTTCGGCGGGGTGACCGTATTGATGATGAAGGATTCCGGATCATAGGGCTGCATGACGGTTTTGGCCTTCACGCGGTCCAGCGCATGGAAAATGGACTGGCGGAAATTCTCGTTATTGACGGCCAGCGTCCAGTTGTCCGGCTCATAGGCTTCGTCGAACTTCGGTTCAAAGTTGAACGCATAAAAATAGGAGTAACTGGAATCCACCCGGCTCGGGCTGACCATATTCTTGGTGTCGTCCGCAGCCAGCCATGCATCCAGAATATCGGCGGAGAGGTACGCGAGATCCGTTTCATTGCGCTTGAACATCTCCGGCGCAATGGTGTCCATCTCTTTGTTATAGGTCTCCTCGATGGCGTCGATGAACACATTGTCCTTATCCCAGTAATTGGGGTTCTTCGTCATGATGCGGCGTCCCTGCGGCTCAAACGTGGAAAGGATATATGCGCCGTTATAGAGCAGCTTGGTGTTGTCTGTTCCGAACATATCGGTACCGTCTTCGGCAATGCAGCTCTGCATGAATGCACCGTTTGCAGGCAGATAGCAGCCATAGTTCAAAACGGACAGGAAATACGGAGTGGGCTGTACGAGCGTATATTCCAGCGTCAAATCGTCCACAGCCTTTACACCGACATCCTCGGGCTTTACTTCGGCCACCGGCTCGATGGCTTCCCCATCCTCGTCGGTGGTCTTGGTTCCGTTTTCGCTTTCCAACAAATAAGAGGTATATTTGTAATATTCAGTAGCGTTTGCGATGATGCCCTCCATCATGTATTCCGTGCTGCTGGCGTTTTTGGCGTCCAGTGCATAGATGGCGGCGTCGACAAAATCCTGCGCCGTGACAGGCGCGACTTCCTTGCCCGTATAATCGTACCATTTCACGCCTTCGCGCAGATGGAATGTCCAGGTCAGGCCATCCTCGCTGGTCTCCCAGCTTTCGGCCAAAGCGGGCTTGATGGCGCCGTAAGCATCATATTCCACCAACGTATCGATAACGTTCGCGGGAATGATCAAATCGTTGGTGCTGCCCGTGACAAGATAGTTCATCGTGGTGACTTCACCCGAATACATCTTGCGGAACGTAGTGCCGCTTCCGGCGCTTTGGCCGCAGCCTGCAAAGCAGCCCACAACCAGTGCCAGACACAAAAGGATCGCGAGTAACTTTTTCATGTTCTTTCCTCCGTTTCGTTTCCCTCTCTCTATTATCAGGCGCGTTTCACAAGATACGCCGGATAACGCTTTTCCATCGCGGAACAAAAGGAATCATTTGGGGAACACCTGTTCCCCAAACGAAAAGCCCCGGGGCTTTTCGTTTGGCCGTTTTATACAAACGCCGGAACGCGCGTAATGCCGATGCCGGGCGCGTCCGTCATTCGGATAACGCCGTTTTCATACAGCGGGCCGCCTGTGAACGGGTCTGCTTTGCACAGGGACGGGCCGTCCAGATCCGCCCGGGTGATCACGCGCTTTGCAGCGGCAAGGTGCGCCGCCGCACTCACCGCCAGCTTGGATTCCAGCATACAGCCGATCATGCATTCCACACCGTACATCTCGGCCAGGCTGCAGATTTTCAGCGCCTGCCAAATGCCGCCGGTCTTCATCAGCTTGATGTTGAGCAGGTCGGCCGCACGGGTGCGGATGATCTCGGCTGCATCTTCGGGCGAAAACACGCTTTCATCCGCAAGAATCGGCGTATATACAGCTTTTGTGACGGCGCGCATGCCGTCCAGGTCATGCGCGGGCACCGGTTGCTCCACAAGGTCGATGTTCAGCCCTTTATCTTCCATCGCGGTGATGATACGAATGGCTTCCTTTGCCGTCCAGCCCTGGTTTGCATCCACACGAATCTGGATGCCGCTGCCTACGGCCTTGCGGATGCCTGCGATGCGCGCCACGTCGGCCAGGCCCTCTTTGCCGACTTTGATTTTAAGTATCTTATATCCTTGCTGCACCGCCTCAAGGCTGTCCGCCACCATCTGAGGAACCGGATTTACGCTGATGGTGATATCCGTTTCCACCGTGTCCCCAGCGCCTCCCAAAAGCTGGTACAGCGGCGCGCCGAAGCGCTGGGCATACAAATCATACACTGCCATATCCACCGCAGCCTTGGCGGAAGTGTTTTTCACAATGCTGGAATGCAGCCTGTACATAATGCCGTCCAGATCTTCGATCTCCATGCCAAGCAAGGCGGGACGGATAAAATCCTCGATGGCACAGCGGATGCTTCCCTTGGTATCCCCGGTGATAACCGCCGTGGGCGGCGCCTCGCCATACCCTGCGGCCCCGGTGTCGGTTGTGATACGCACCACGATATCCTCTACATTTTCTACCGTACGAAGCGCCGTTTTAAAGGGCTTTGCCAGCGGAACGAATATCTCTCCGACTTCAATTTCTGTGATTTTCATATTATTGTACTGTTCCTCCTCTCGGAACACTTTAGCACTTTACAGCGGTTATAAATTGCAACCAGTATACCAAACAGCGCATACGATTACAAGTTTTTTCCTTCGATTATACAATATTTTAACGAATTCGCTCCGCATTTTCATACAGCATTAGGGTGATATCCTGCATTGCGCGCTCGAATTCCGGTGGCGATACGTGTTCGCCACAGAAGCACACAATAAACGGCTGCCGCGCGTATACGATGCCCACGTCATGGGTAATGCCATCGTCCTCACCTGTTTTGTGCGCGATCTTCACGCTGTGCGGCAGCAGGAACGGAATCTTCCCATTGAGGCGTTGGTCTTTCAGGATCGAAAGCATATCTTCGCTGGCAGGCCCGGAAACAGCCTCGCCGTCGTACAAACGTTTGAGCAGCAGCCCTGCCTCCCGCGCCGTGATATAATTTTCAATGCCGCGGGACGATGCTTCACGGTCAAACAGAAGGCGGTTGAGCGTCATTTTTTCTGCCCCCAGCATGCGCAGCGTGTCGTTGATGTTGCCGATGCCCAGACGCTTGATGAGCAGATTCGTGGCCGTATTGTCCGAAAGGATGGTCATGAGCACGCAAAGATCGCGGAATGTGACGCAAAGGCCGTCATGCAGATAATTGAGCGCACCGCAGGACGGCAATTTATCCGTACGCGCAATCACGAACATCTCGTTCGCGCGCACAGCGTCCGTATCCATCTGGCGGAACGCTTCAATAAGCACCGCCAGCTTGATGACGCTGGCCGCCACTACGGGCTTGTCAGCCGCGTGGCCGAAGCACACGCCTGTCGCCAGGTTCTCGTAATAAAAGCAGGCGTCGCCCATTACGGCGGAAAGCCTCTGTTCAATCTGTTGTCTGAGTTTCTCCATTTTGCCATGCCTCCATTTCCAACGTTTTTGTGTAAAACAACAGGGGACCTTTTTAAAGGCCCCCTGAAATGCCGCTTCCAGAGTATCCCTCTTCTGCGCGCAAACATCATTGTTTGTGTAAACAAAAATTATTAGTTATGAAAAATATAATACTGTATCCCCCGAAAAAACACAAGTCTTTCACAAAATTTGGGCAGTTTACCCGAAAACTTGTTTAATCTGCGGTTTCAATATAGGAATTCAATAAGTCGAAGGTGTTGGCCAGCCCCTCAATGTGGGAACGCTCATATCCGTGAGAGGCATACACACCAGCCCCCACCACACAATGCCGTACATCGTTGCCTGCGCAGACCGCTACGTCCGCATCCGAGGAATAGTGGGGATAAACATCCAGCGCGTAGCGCACCCCGGCGCGCAGCGCCGCCTCCACCAGGCCGTCCACCACCGCTTTATGTGACGGGCCTTTTGAGTCCATCACACATATAGAGACCATCGTCTCATCGCATTGCAGCCCTGTACCAACGCACCCCATGTCCACTGAGAGCATCTCCACTACATCCTGCGGAATCACCGCGCCGCCGTGGCCTACCTCCTCAAACACGGTGAAATCCACATACACTCTGCGGCGCGGCCTCCGACCGGTATCTTTCAGGTATTTGGCATAAGCGAGCAGGATAGCGGCGGACAGCTTATCGTCCAGGAAGCGGCTTTTGATGAATCCTGTTTCGGTGACGTTGAAACGCGGTTCGACAGCAACATAATCGCCCACATCCACACCAAGAGCGCGCGTTTCCGCCGCAGAGTGCGTCTTGGCGTCCAACAGCAGCTCCAGCGTATCGAAGGTGCGCTGTGTTTTGGAATATTCTCCGTTCACATGCACCGAGGCGTTTTCAAGCTGAAGTGTTCCCTCCAGCACCTTCCCCGCGCGCGTATATACATGCACGGTCTCCGTTTCCGTGTTGTTTGCCTGCAGGCCGCCTACTGGGGCCACGCGTAGCGCGCCGTTCGCTTTTACCTCGCGCACCATAGCGCCCAAAGTGTCGATGTGCGCCCCCAGCAAAAGCCCTTCGCCCTCGCCGCCCAGGCAGACAAGCAGGCCGCCCTTTGGTGTAATCTCAGGCGTATAGCCCATATTGGCGAATTCGTTCGAACAGTACCGAACGGCCTCTGCCGTAAAGCCGCTGGGACTTGGGATATTGACGATTGCTTCCAGCTGGCGCAGCGCGTAATTCAAATAAGTAGACTGCATAAAAGGCACTTCCTTGCTTACAATATATTCCGCCGTCCGTCCGGTTCATGCCCGGCGGCACGTTTTTTTGTTGCGGCACGGCAAAACTCTTGCCGCAGTCTTGCACGCTTCCCACTTTCAGAGCCATGGGCGCGTTCCGCAAACCTAAAAACATTATAACATTGCCCTTTTGCGAATACAACAAAAACAGCGCCCCGGATTTCTCCCAAACGCTGTTCATTTTATTCATGCCGTACGAAGATTTTCCCGTGCATATCTTAGAAAAACACGCTCCATCAGCGCATGTCCCTCCGCGTTTGGATGGATGCCGTCCATACATAAATACGGACGATAGTCGCCATTCTCCAGAAAAGATGCACGCAGGTCCACCAGGCGGCATCCAAGTTGCCGCGCCAGTTCCACCACCAGTCTGTTGTATGCGGCATGAGAGCGGTAGATCTGCTGCACATCCCCCAGCCAAACAAGAATGTTCTCTTTCCCTTCGATATCACGGCCGATCCATTCGTAGTAGCGTACGGCGTCGATGGGCGGCAAGGTCATAAGCAGCGGCTCCATCCCGCGTGACCGCGCAAGGCATACCATCGCACGCATGTTCTCGCAAAAACGTTTCGGCGGGGTATGCGGCAGATGCTCCGCGTGCGGGTCGGCCGCGACGGCTCGCCAGTCGTAATCTATATCGTTGCCGCCGAACCCGATCAGCGCCGCTTCTCCCTCCGCATGGGCAGGGATCTCCCGCTCCATTACAACGCGGCCCTTTTCACTTGTCATGCCGAAACGCGCATGATTCTCGGATGGGATTCCGAGCGCGCGTGACGAAAGCGCCACGCAGGACGCTTCCTTCAGCCTGGAATATCGCCGTGTCTCAGGGTCCAGCACGACGCCGCGCAAAATACTGTCTCCCCACACTTCAATCTTCGATATCATTCACCGCACCTCTTTATCTGGTTTTAATAATTAGATTATCACGTTTTGCATTTTTGTCAATCTATTTCCGCAAAGCTATTGTTCCTTCGCAAGCACCGTGATATACTGAATTTGCAATTTACCGGCGTATTTTTGCCAAAGAATCAGCCCAATCAAAAGGAGTGCCGCATCATCATGGAAATAAACAATAGTGTCGCCGCCTGGAGTGCCGGGCTGGCCGCACAACGTTTGCCGCGTTGGGACGAACTGCCGGATATAGACCTGTACCTCGATCAGGTCCTGACGCTGCTGGACAAATATCTGGGGCCTTTTTTGCCTGAAAACGGTGGTCATGCACTGACAGCCAGCATGATCAATAATTATGTAAAGCTCCGTATTGTGCCCGCGCCGGTAAAGAAACGTTATGGACGCGTCCAACTCGCTTATCTGCTCGTAATCGGCCTGCTCAAGCAGGTGTTGCCCATACCCGATGTGAAAGCGCTGCTGGAAAGCCAGTTTGAAGGCGCGCAGGAGCAGACCGACGGCGGCGCGGAGAAACGCGGCTTCGCGAAGGCTTTCGACTGCTTTTGCACCCTTCAAGAGACCGCGTTTGCGGATATGGCACGGCAGGCGGCGCAGCTTGAGACCGCTGCCGGGACGCGCCCCGCGCTGGCTATGGAAATGGCCGTGCGGGCCAACGCCAGCAAAACGCTGGCGGAAAAGCTGATTGCGCCGGACACGCAGATGTAAAATTTTTCGGCATTGTAAAACAGCCTCCGTTTTGCAGTTCGCCTTTCCAGCTTCGCAAGGGTGTGCCGCCATGCTGTTTCTATTCTGCAAAATGCTGAAAACAAGCGCTTGGGACGCCATATAAGGTCTCAGGCGCTTTCGGTTTCGCGGCCTTATTGGCTCCGCCCGGCCTCCGTTTGCGAAAACGCACCGCATCCCCATTCTTCCCTGTTTTATTTGCGTTTTTTACATTATCTGGTTATAATGATTTTGCAATGCAATTTTGAAAGATTTTGTATGAGTAACGCCGTCTAAACGGCAGGAAAGGGCGGTGGACGCCGCTGTGATTCCCGAACAGACGGCGCAATCTGCTGCGCCGCCCGATATGGAGCGTATCGTTGGCGCATACGGCAACGCTGTATTGCGCATGTGTTTTCTTTATTTGAAGGATTCACACCTTGCCGAGGATGCGTCACAAGAGACCTTTTTAAAAGTGTACCGCAACTACGCGCAATTCGACGGCACCGCCGGAGAAAAAACATGGGTAATGCGTATCGCTATCAATGTGTGTAAGGACTATCTGCGCAGTGCCTGGAACCGCAGGGTCAGCGTCGTGGAGGCATTGAATGAGATACCGGCCGCAGAAGATTCTCCCCATGAAGATGACACGCTCCTGCGGGAGATCATGAACCTGAAGCCTAAATACAAGGAAGTCATCCTGCTGTTTTATTATCAGGATATGAAAATCAGCGAGATTGCGCGCGTGCTGGACGCGCCGGAATCTACGGTTTCTGTGCGGCTCAAGCGTGCGCGCGAGCAATTGAAAAAGAGATTGGAGGGATGGTATGCCGACGGAAAATAACCCGATGAAAAGCGCGATCGACCGACGCCTTTCGGCGCTTTGTGTGCCCGATGACATGGCGCAGCGCATTCAGGCGGCCGCGCAGAAAAAAAGGCCGCGCGTTATCCGGTTCCGCCGTCCCCTTGCCGTGGCGGCTGTATTTTGCCTGATATTAGCCTGCAGCATGGGCGTACTGGCCACCACCGTCCCCTCTGTCCAAAATCTGTTTGCCATAGTGGGCACACAGATATCTTCCATGCTGCAGCCCATTGAGCGCTCCTGCACCGACAACGGCATCGAAACGACGGTTGTTGCCGCGATGAACGACAACGACATGGTGGATATTTATGTTGCAGTCAAGGATCTGGAAGGTTCACGCATCAATGAGCGGACCAATCTGGCGGATGTTCAGCTCTCCGGCATTGCCATGACGCCGATGGTGCAGATGGTCCAATTCGACGAAAAAACTGCGACAGCCACCTTCCGCATTGAAGGCGTATGCGGCGAGGATCTAAATGGTAAAAAAATCACGCTTTCCATTGGCGCTGTTCTTTTGGGAAGGACCGAATGGTCGGACCAGAACACCGGTATCAGCGTTTCCGACATTGAAACAGTGTTCCCCTCCCCTGCGTTCCAGCCCATAACAGGCAACGCCACCCGCACCACTGTAGGCTTTTCTGATTCCGGCGCTCCCTTCAACGGCGACCAGGCGCTCGTCCCTGCGGAATCCGATGGTTCGCTGGACAGCATGTTCCCCTGGGGCGGTCTCACATCCGGCGGCGTGGCGGATAACGCGCTCCATTTGCAGCTTAAATACAGCGCTGTCGGCAAATACGCGCAGTTCACTCAGGTATTTCTGATGACCGGAAAACCCGAAAAGGACGAAAAGCTGCCGATCCATTCCATTGATTTCGGGAAATGCGAAACGCGCGGAGGAAGCCAGTATTACGAATACACCGAATATATTCTCCCACTTCCGCAAGGCGCAGACCCGGAAAAGCTGACGGTCGCATACAGCGGCATCTCCTATGAGGACGCCGTACCCGGCAAATGGGATACTACCTTCCGTTTGGAAAGTGTGTCCCGTCAGCGTGTGGCGCATGTGGAGCTGAATATTGGCGGCTGGCATGTCACGCAAGTAGAACTTTCGCCGATGGGTGTATCCGTGACAGTGGATGACAACGGCTCCAGCGACCCGCTTCCGGAAATCCTTGCATATGACAAATCAGGCGCCCCCATTCCCGTCAATGGTTCTTCCAGCTCCTGGAACGGTACAGAGCGTATTTGCAAAAACCAATTCACTTCCCCACTGCCCTTGGAGCAGATTTCCCGTGTGACCATTGGCGGCGTAGAAATCGATTTCAAAAACTGAAACAGAACATAAGCGGACAGCCGCTCTGAAGAAATCCAGAGCGGCTGTTGCGATTTTGATTCCGGGTTTCGACAGCAAAACAGACCGGCACAGGCCAACTGAAAGGCCTGTGCCGGTCTGTTTTGCTGTCGGCTCTATTCCAGTTCCTTTGTGCGCAGCGCGCGGGTCGCATTGAGAACGGCCAGAACCATAACACCCACGTCTGCAAAAATCGCAGCCTGCATATTGGTCACGCCCAATGCCCCCAATAAAAGCATCAGGCCCTTGACAGCCAGTGAAAACACGATGTTCTGATGCACGATACGCAGCGTTTTTTTGGAAATGCGCATCGCTGTTGCGATTTTGGAGGGCTGATCGTCCATAAGCACCACATCCGCCGCTTCAATGGCCGCGTCGGAGCCAAGGCCGCCCATTGCGATTCCGATATCCGCGCGGGAGAGTACCGGTGCATCATTGATACCATCCCCGACAAAAGCGAGCTTTCCGTTTGCGCTCTTCTGCTTCAGCAGCTCTTCCACGCGCTCCACCTTATCCGCGGGCAGCAGTTCCGCGTGTACCTCGTCCAGGCCGAGCTGCTTTGCAACACTTTCTCCTACGGCCTTCGCATCGCCTGTGAGCATGACCGTTTTGCGGATGCCCTGCCGCTTCAACGAAGCAATCGCACGGGCCGCGTCCGGCTTTACTGCGTCGGAAATCACGATGTGTCCGGCATATTCGCCGTCTACCGCCACATGAACGACGGTACCTGTCTTGTGACATTCATGCCATTGCGCGCCGATTTTATCCATTAGCTTACCGTTTCCGGCACAAACGGTTCTTCCATCCACACGGGCGCATACACCGTGGCCGGATATTTCTTCCACATCGCTGACGCGGGCGTTGTCCAATTCACGGCCATAGGCTTCTTTGAGCGAACGGGAGATGGGATGGTCCGAAAAACTCTCTGCCAACGCCGCCAATTCCAATAGCTGTTCCTTGGAAACCCGGGCCGGGTGGACCGCGGTCACCTGGAACGTGCCGCGCGTCAATGTCCCGGTCTTATCAAAAACAACCGTTTCCGTCTGAGCAAGCGCCTCCAGATAGTTGCTGCCTTTCACAAGAATGCCGCGCTTGGACGCGCCGCCGATACCGCCAAAAAAGCTGAGCGGTATCGAAATAACCAGTGCGCACGGGCAGGAAATGACCAGAAACGTAAGCGCGCGCGCCACCCAGACGCTGAACATCCCTATACCCAGCAACGGTGGGAGCACAGCCAGCAGCACGGCGCCGATCACGACGGCCGGCGTGTAGTAACGCGCGAATTTTGTAATAAAGTTTTCCGCCTTTGCTTTTTTCGTACTGGAATTTTCTACAAGATCCAGAATCTTGGAGACGGTGGATTCTCCAAATTCCTTTGTAACACGTACACGCAACAGGCCGCTCTGATTCACACAGCCGCTGATGACGTCGCTGCCTGCGCCCACATCCCGCGGCAGCGATTCGCCTGTGAGCGCCGCTGTATTAACGGTGGAATTTCCGTCCAGAACTACACCGTCCAGTGGGATGCGTTCTCCTGCTTTGATAACGATGGTGTCTCCCACCGCCACGTCGTCCGGGTCAACCTGTTCCAGTTTGCCGTCACGTTCAATATTGGCGTAATCGGGCCGGATGTCCATCAAAGCTGCAATGGACTGACGCGAACGCCCCACCGCATAGCTTTGGAACAGCTCACCCACTTGATAAAACAGCATGACCTCTACCGCTTCGGGAAATTCCTGCAGACAAAAAGCGCCAATAGTTGCCAATGCCATCAAAAAATTTTCATCAAATACCTGCCCGTGAGCGATATTCCGTACGGCTTTCCACACGATGTCCCACCCGATGATTGCGTAGACCGTAAGATAAAAGACGAGCTGTGACCAGCCGGCGAGCGGCAAAAAGAATCCCGCCGCGAACACTACGGCGCTGACCAGAATGCGCGCCAGCATTTTCTTCTGCTTTTTACCCATATTTTAATCCCCTGTTCTGCCGCGCGGGGCGGCGCATATTTACAGCACAATCTCGCAGTCCGGCTCCACCCTCTTGCACACCTTAACGATTTCCTTCATGATGTCGTCAAAACGCGCGTCATCGGCCTCCACCGTCATTTTCTGCATTACAAAACTGACTGTGGCGTCCTTCACGCCGTCCACCTTCTTAATGGCATCTTCCATCTTTGCCGCACAATTCGCACAATCCAGATCTACAAGTTTAAAACGCTTTTTCATATCCGACAACCTCCAAGATTCAATTGATTTGGTTTATTCAGAAACGTGTTCCATTCCCTGGTCGATGATCGTCCTTACATGACCGTCTGACAGAGAGTAAAACACGGTCTTGCCTTCCCGCCTGTATTTTACCAGCTTGCTCTTTTTTAATACCGCAAGTTGATGGGAAATGGCCGACTGCGTCATACGCAGCATCTGAGCGATATCACACACGCACATCTCCGATTCAAACAACAAATACAAAATTTTGATGCGCGTGGAGTCCCCGAATATTTTGAACAGTTCTGCAAGATCGAACAGGATCTCGTCATCCGGCATCTCTTTCTCCACTTTGGCTACAATGTCTTCGTGTACATGCATATATTCGCAGCGTTCGTTTTGGCTCAGTTCCATAAAAAGCACATCCTTTCATATGAGCATCCGTTCAATTGATATTATATATCTTCTTTCGAAAATGTCAACAGGCTCACGCAAAAATATCCTTCTCCCCTTACGCCCGTAATATCGGCCGGCCCAGAACCTGAGAAATCTGCAAAAACATTGTTTTTTTCCGCCGCGCCGTACGGGCGCTTTTATTGTAGAAGGCCGCAGCATTATGGTATAATAACCTCAAAACTGCCGCTTACGCGGCTGTGCGTGTGCTTTGCACACGCTTCTGTGCTAACGCACAGAACTTTGAGAACATTGTATCATGCAAAACCGCAGCAAGGTGCGGTTTTGTTGTGGCCGCTGTGCGGCGTCATGGTATAATATGTGCGCTTAGCGAATGCGAGCCGCAAGCGAAGCATGAGCCTGGCGGCATAGATACCATGTTTCTTAGTGAACACGAGCTGCACGCGAAGTGTGAACTTAGAAATATGGTATAATAACCTCAAAACTGCCGCTTACGCGGCTGTGCGTGTGCACTGCACACGCTTCTGCGCTCGCGCACAGAGCTTTAAGAACATTGAACCATGCAAAGCCGCATGGTATATAAAGGAAATTCAAAGCAAGCAGGTGATACAATGTTGATTGCAGACCTTCACATCCATTCCAAATATTCCCGCGCTACCAGCCATGACTGTGAACCGGAGATGCTGGACCTTTGGGCACGCCGCAAGGGCATCGGGCTGGTGGGCACTGGAGATTTTACGCATCCTGCCTGGCGTGCTGAACTACTGGACAAGCTGCAGCCTGCTGAGGACGGCCTGTACACATTACGGGAAAGCCTTCGCCTGGCGGACAAGACCGCGGGCAAATACGATGCACCCCGTTTTGTAGTGACCGGAGAAATCAGCTCCATCTACAAAAAGAACGGCAAAACGCGTAAGGTGCACAATCTGATCCTGCTGCCGGGGCTCGAGGCTGCCGAAAGGCTTTCCCAGAAGCTGGAGGCGATCGGCAACATCCACTCGGACGGACGGCCAATCCTGGGTCTGGACAGCCGTGACCTGCTGGAAATCACTCTGGACACCTGCCCAGAGGCAGTGTTTATCCCCGCACATATCTGGACGCCGCATTTCTCTCTGTTCGGCGCTTTCTCAGGTTTTGACGCCATCGAGGAATGCTTTGAGGACTTGACGCCCTATATCCACGCGCTTGAAACCGGCCTTTCTTCCGATCCGCCCATGAACTGGCGCATTTCCGCACTGGATGGATATGCGCTGATCTCGAATTCAGATGCCCATTCTCCCGCCAAACTTGGGCGCGAGGCCAACCTGTTGGACATTGAACCGTCTTACGCGGGCTTATCCGATGCGCTGCAAGGGCGCAGTCCCGCTGCGCTGACGGGAACGCTGGAATTTTTCCCCGAGGAGGGCAAGTACCATTGGGACGGCCACCGTGCCTGCGGTCTGTGCCTGGAGCCGGGTGAAACCGAAGCCTGCGGAGGACGATGCCCTGTCTGCGGCAAAAAAATCACCATTGGCGTGCAGCATCGGGTGGAGCAGCTCGCCGACAGACCTGAAGGCTTTTCCCTGCCCGGCGCGCGTCCGTTTGAAAGCCTTGTGCCGCTGCCGGATGTGATTGCTGCGTCCACTGGACTTTCCGCCTCAGGCCTCAAGGTCGCCGCGCGGTATCAAGCGCTTCTGGAGGAGCTTGGGCCGGAGTTTTATATTCTGCGCCAAGCGCCGCTGGAGGACATCCGCCGTGCGGCCGGCCCTTGTGTGGAAGAAGGCATCCGCCGCCTGCGGTGCGGGCAGGTGTCCCGCACGCCGGGCTTCGATGGACAATACGGAACCGTCCAACTTCTTTCCCCCGATGAAATCGAATCTCTTAACGGACAGATCAGTTTTTTCAGTTCCGACGCGCCGCATCCCGAAGCTTCTGCACGCACGCCCCGAAAAACAGACGCACCCCAAAAGTCATCCGGCGCAAAGTCTTCCGCGCCGGTACAAACCGCTCACAGCAAGCTGAATCCGGAGCAGCAGAAAGCCGTCTGCGCCGTCGAACCCGCTGTGGCTGTTATCGCCGGCCCCGGCACCGGAAAAACGAAAACGCTGGTTTCCCGCGCCGTTCATCTGCTGTGTGAAAAGCAGGTATCCCCGCGGCAGCTCACGGCCGTCACCTTTACCAATAAAGCAGCCCGTGAAATGCGCGAACGGCTCACCGCTGAGCTGGACAAAGACCGCACAATCGGCGACCTGACCATCGGCACGTTCCATTCCATCTGCCTTTCACTGCTGCGGGAGACAGGCAAAGCCGTGACGCTTCTCTCACAGGAGGATGCACAGGCCGTTGCCGCCGACGTGCTCCGTCAGGCCGAGGCAAAGCTGCCGCCTGCAAAGCTGGTGCAGGCTGTTTCCCGGCAAAAAAACGGACTGCCGGTGCCGGAAAATGTGAATGCCGCGTTCTGTGAATCTTATGTCGCCCGCTGCCGCGAGCTGGATGTGCTGGATTTTGATGACCTGCTCCTGGAAACGCTGGCGCTTTTTGAAGCGGGTGAGCTCCCGGAAGAGATAACGCAGCGTTTTACTTATCTTCTGGTGGATGAGTTTCAGGACATTGACGCGCTGCAATACCGTCTTGTGCGGGCATGGACAAAAGGCTGCAAAAGTCTTTTTGCCATCGGAGACCCGGACCAGTCTATTTATGGCTTTCGCGGCGCGGATGCAGCATGCTTCGACCGCTTGGCAGAAGATATCCCCGGGCTGCGTGTCGTTCGCCTTACCCAAAATTATCGCTCCACGCCGGAGGTGCTTGGCTGCGCGCTGCCTGTGATCGGGCACAATCCCGGCGGCGCGCGCAGTTTGCTGCCCAACCGCGGCAGCGGAGCGCCGGTGCGTTTGGCACAGGCGGCCAGTTCCCTTGCGGAGGGGATCTTTATTGCAAAAGAGATCAACCGTATGGTTGGCGGTATGGATATGCTGGACGCGGGCGGAGTCACAGGTGATGAACGCATCCAACCCCGCAGCTTTTCCGATATTGCAATCTTGTATCGCACCCACCGCCAGGCAGACATTCTGGAATATTGTCTGCAAAAAGAAAACATCCCCTATACCGTAGCCGGGCGCGACAGCTTTTTGTCTGAGCCTGCGGTACGCGCAGCCATAGGCTTCTTCCGCTTTCTGCTCGCACCCGGGGACACGCATTCTCTGCAGACTGCCCTGGAACTCGGCTGGGCCTGTTCACCGCAACAGGCGGTGCGCCTCAGCGCTTTTTTCTCCGGGTGCAGCGCATTGCACGAAAATCTTTGGGACAAAGCCGAGGCTGAATTTCCAGAGCTTCCGATGCGTGCCGCTGTGTGCGCACTGCGAAAATTTTCTCAGTGTGCCGCGCAGGAGTCTCCTGCACGTCTTTTGGAACGCTGGCGGGATGACGCGGGCTTTGCGGGCAGCGAACCGCTGCAGAAGCTGATTGGAACAGCTCTGTTTCACCGGGATATGCATTCCTTGCTGAACGCGCTTACTCTCGGAGAAGAAGCGGACATCCTGCGGGCCGGGCGAAAGAATTACGCCGCCGGAGCGGTTACTCTGATGACGCTGCACGGCGCAAAAGGCCTGGAATTCCCCGCCGTTTTTCTCTGTGGTGCATGCAAAGGCACATTGCCGTTGGAGATGTCCGAGCGCGCTGCAGACCTTGCGGAGGAGCGCCGCCTGTTCTACGTCGGTATCACCCGCGCCCGGGACGAACTCATCCTCACATACCCGGGCGAGCCGTCTCCGTTCCTCGCCGAGATACCATCCGGCGCCGTTACATCCGGTGGCGCGGCGCCAAAAAAAACTCTGCCTGAAGGAGAGCAGCTTTCTCTGTTCTGAGAGCAAAAGAATGGGAAACGCCCTCCGCGTCCGGCCCATTAGGCCGGACGCGGAGGGCGTTTGTTATTATCTGGTATGTATGCGTTGAGACAAGGAATCACTGCTGGTTTGCCACCAGCTTAAAGCCCGCTTTCGCAAGCTCCTGCTTGATCTGCTCCACCTGAGCATGGTCGCGCGTTTCCATGCCCACGCGCAGATAACAGCTTGTGATGGCCATGTTGGTATCGCTCTGGTTGTGATGAACACTCACCACATTGCCGCCGCAGCGGCTGATGATATCGCTCACTCCGGAGAGCTGGCCCGGCTTGTCCTCCAGCTCGATGGTGAGCGTGCTGTTGCGCCCTGCCATCACAAGGCCGCGCGTGATCACGCGGCTCAAAATGTTCACATCAATATTGCCGCCAGAGAGCAGACAGACCGTCTTTTTGCCCTTGATATCCACCTTGTTGTACATGGCGGCGGCCACAGATACCGCGCCCGCGCCCTCGGTCACCAGCTTCTGGCGTTCCATCAAGGCCAGCACCGCGGCAGCGATCTCATCGTCTGTCACGGTGACGATGCCGTCCACATACTCGCTGACGAGTTCGTAGGTCAAATCTCCCGGGTGCTTTACGGCAATGCCGTCCGCAAAGGTGGCCACGCCGTCAAGCGTGATGGCCTCATGCTTCTGCACGGAATCCCGCATGCTGGGCGCGCCCGCGGCCTGTACACCGTACACCTTGCACTCCGGGTGCAGATGCTTGATGGCGTAAGCCACGCCGCTGATGAGGCCGCCGCCGCCCACCGGAACCAATACGACCTCCACGTCGGGCAGCTGATCCAAAATTTCCAGGCCGACAGTACCCTGCCCCGCAATGACCTCCGCGTCATTGAACGGGTGGATGAAAGTATACCCTTTCTCTTTCTGAAGCTTGCAGGCGTAATCATACGCGTCGTCATAGGCGCCTTTAACAAGACAGACCTGTGCACCGTATGCTTTAGTCGCTTCCACCTTGCTGATGGGCGCGCCATCCGGCATGCAGATAACGCTTGGGATATTGCTGCGCTGAGCCGCCAGCGCAACGCCCTGAGCATGGTTGCCCGCGCTGCTTGCAATAACGCCTTTTGCCTTTTCGTCAGCCGTAAGCTGGCTGATTTTATAATAGGCGCCGCGCACCTTAAAACTGCCTGTTACCTGCAGATTTTCAGTCTTCAAATAGATTTCGCTCTCTGCATTGAGTCCCGGAGCAGCAATCAGATCCGTTTTTCGTGCAACAGATTTCAGTACATATGCGGCGTGATAGATTTTGTCCAGTGTGAGCATGCCGTTTCCTTCTTTCCCCTATTATTCCCTCTATCGGACAACGTTAAGAATAATTTTACCACTTCAGCGTGATTTTGCAAGCAAAATATTGCGCCTTCCGTCCGCCCCGTGTATACTGAAAAGGTATCTTGCAGACAAAGGAGCATCCCCATTATGTTGGAAGAAAATAAAGCCCTGCGCATGCGGCTGCACAGCCTTACCATATTCCGCGGGCTGTTGGAGGACCCTGTTGTTTCCCGGCTTGCGGCGCTTTTGCACGCACAGCCCTCGGACGCGGAAGCCTGTGCGGATGCCTATTGCGCCTTTGCCGCCGCACTGTACGAAAGGGGCGGAGACCTCAGCACCTATTTATTGAAAGCCGTACTGGAGGACGAAAACCTGTATGTCCGCCGGGCGGCGTCCGGTGCGTCGATTCCCGCCGAGCTTGCGGAATGCCTGCAACACGAGCTTTGCTTTTTGCAGGAGCTTTCCAAATTTGATGGTGCCGCCCTGCGCGGCGCGCTGAAAGGCGCATTTCTGCCCCGCTGGGGCACGCAAACGCTGGATTTCGCCGCGCGTTATGAGGAAAATATCCGCACGCTTCCGCTCCACGGCTATGGAATCTATGCCAAATACCATGTATTTACCGTACACAGCGGGGCCATCGTTCCCGTCAGACACCCGGACCCTCAGCGGCTGGACGAACTTTCCGGCTATGAACGTGAGCGCGGGAAAGTAATTGCCAACACACGCGCCCTTTTGGAGGGACGCCCCGCCAGCAACGTACTGCTGTACGGCGATGCCGGCACGGGAAAAAGCAGCACGGTAAAAGCCGTTGCCAACGCGTTTGCAGACGAAGGACTTCGTCTCATTGAAGTGAAAAAAAATCAGCTTTACCAAATTCCGGACCTTGTGGAAACGCTCAGCGCCAATCCACTCAAATTCATTCTGTTCATCGATGACCTCAGTTTTTCCACCAATGACAACGACTTTGCCGCCCTGAAGGCGATTTTGGAAGGCAGTGTCAGCAGCCGCAGTTCCAACCTCGCGGTCTACGCCACATCCAACCGCCGTCATCTGGTGAAGGAGACATTCTCCGACCGGGAAGGCGACGAGATTCATCTGGCGGATACCATGCAGGAGCTGATGAGCCTTTCCGCCCGCTTCGGCCTTACCATCACTTTTTCCCGGCCGGACAAAGAGCTTTACTGCCATATCGTACAGAATCTCGCACTGCTCTACGGCATTGAAATGCCGGAAGCGGAGCTGATGATCAAAGCTGAGGCACACGCCATCCGCAACGGCGGACGCAGCCCCCGTGTGGCAAAGCAGTTCATTGAGCTGCTGAAAGCCGAGGTGTGAGGCGTTTTCCGCATCCGTTTCATCAAAGAGCCGCGCCGCGGCGTCTTTCGGGACGCGCGGCGCGGCTCTTTTCGCTTCGGATTATTTTTTCAGCCAGCTCATCATCTTGCGCAGCTCTGCGCCCACCTTCTCCAGCAGATGCTGGCTCTCTACGCGGCGCGTAGCAAGGAATTTCGCTTTACGGCCGCCAGCCGGAGAAAATTCCTGCATGAACTCACTGGCGAACGTGCCGTTCTGGATCTCCGTCAGAACGTTCTTCATCTCTTTGCGGGTCTCCTCGGTGATGAGGCGCTTTCCAGTCCGGTAATCGCCGTATTCCGCCGTGTTGGAGATGGAATAGCGCATCATGGCAAAACCGCCGCTGTTGATGAGGTCGACGATCAGCTTCATCTCGTGGATACATTCAAAGTACGCCATTTCAGGCTCATAGCCGGCTTCTACCAGCGTGTCGAAGCCCGCCTTCATCAGTTCGGTCACGCCGCCGCACAGCACGCACTGCTCGCCGAACAGGTCGGTCTCGGTCTCTTCACGGAAGGAGGTTTCCAGAATGCCGGCGCGGCCTGCGCCAATGCCGCTGGCGTAAGCCAGCGCGATATCCTTGGCATGGCCGGTGTAATCCTGCTCCACGGCAATCAGGCTGGGCACGCCCTTGCCCTCCACGTACTGGCTGCGGACGGTGTGGCCGGGGCCCTTGGGGGCCACCATGATCACGTCGATGTTCTTAGCGGGTTTTACGAACTGAAAGTGGATGTTAAAGCCGTGAGCGAACATCAGCACGTCGCCCTCTTTCATGTACGGAGCTACCTGCTCGTTATAGATGTCGGCGGCGATCTCATCCGGCACGAGCATCATCACAACGTCGGCAGCCTTGGCTGCCTCAGGCACCTCCATGACCTTCAGGCCGGCCGCTTCCGCCTTCGCCCAGCTTGCGCTGTCCTTACGCAGGCCAACGACAACGTCAACACCGCTCTCGTGCAGGTTCTGTGCGTGCGCGTGGCCCTGGCTGCCGTAACCCATAATGGCAACGGTCTTTCCGTCCAGAAAGCCCAGGTTGCAGTCCGTGTCATAATACTTTTTGATCATTTTACATTTCTCCCTCTATATATTATTTACCGTGAGGCACGGCTGGGTGCCGCGCCGGATGATACAACGCTCACGCGTGCCGGTGCACGCCGCCGCGTTCCAGGGCCGTGATGCCCGTGCGGCACATTTCCAGTATTTTGTATGGGGAAAGCACATCCAGAAAGCCGTCGATCTTTTCCGGTTCGCCCGTCAGCTCCATCACCATACTGCCGATGGAAAGGTCGATGATCTTCGCTTTGTAAATGTTGGCGATCTCCCGTATAGCTGAACGATTTTCCTCGCCCGCCTCAACCTTCACCAGAAGCAGCTCGCGCAGCAGGCTGTGGGCGGTATCCAGCGGAAAAATTTCCCGCGTTTCCTCCAGGCGCGCCGTCTGTTTGATGATCTGTTCCAGCACCTTGGCGTCGTCGTGCACCACAATAGTGATACGCGAGATCGCGGGGTCATCCGTGGCGGACACCGTCAGACTGTCGATGTTGAAGCCGCGGCGTCCAAACAGGGACGCCACGCGCGTCAGCACGCCGGAATGGTTATCCACAAGGATGCTCAATACTTCTCTGGGCATACTGCCGCCTCCTTTAATCCATGATCATATCTTCGATACTGCCGCCCGCCGGGATCATCGGCAGCACCTTTTCATCTTTATCGATCACACATTCAATCCACACCGGCCCTTTCGATTTCAGCGCTTCGGCAAACGCCGCCGAAAACGCATCCAGCGTCTCGCAATGATAGCCTTTCGCGCCAAACCCTTCTGCCAGCTTTACATAATTTGTTTTGCGGTGCGGGTCCGTACTGGAATACCGCTTGCCGTAAAACGCCGTCTGCCACTGGCGCACCATACCCAGCACCGTATTGTTGAAAATGACCGTGATGACGGGCAGCTCGTAGCTGACAGCTGTACATGCTTCATTGAGGTTCATATGGAAAGAACCGTCGCCCGTAATGTGGATGACCGGACGGCTTTCGCCCACCGCCAGCTTTGCGCCGATGGCCGCGCCGTAGCCAAAGCCCATGGTCCCCAGGCCGCCGCTCGTCAGAAAACTGCGGGGTTTTACATGGCGGATGTACTGCGTGGCCCACATCTGGTGCTGGCCGACGTCCGTCACGTAAAGCGCGTCCGGCCCGGCCAGCTCGCACATTTTGCCGATGAGCTGATGAGGGCGGATGCAGTACTTATCATCCTTGGGACGGTAATCCTGCGCCTGCCATGCCTGGATCTGCGTCATCCACTCCGTGTGCTTCGCATCTTTGACCAACGGCAGAAGAGCCTGCAATATCTGCTTGACGTCGCCGACAAGGCTGTAATCCACTTCGACGTTTTTGTTGACCTCGCTGGGATCGATATCGATCTGCAGGATCGCCGCGTTCTTCGCAAATTTTTCCGTATTCAGCGCCACACGGTCGGAAAAGCGGGTACCGATGGCCAGCACAAGATCAGCCTCGTTCACCGCACGGTTGGTGGTGCGGCAGCCGTGCATTCCCAGCAGGCCCAGGTTCAGCGGGTCTCCGTAGCTCAGTACGCCGGCTGCCATCATCGTATAAGTTGCGGGGATCTCCGCCTTTTTGGCCAGCGCATAAAGCTCCTCGCCCGCCTCTGACGCGGCCACACCCCCGCCGAAATAGATGACGGGACGGCGCGCGTTTCCGATGACCTGCGCCGCACGGGCCAGTTCCTGTCCGTCAAGCTCCGTCTTGTAAACGGGGATCTGCGGTTTCACAGGGGTAAATTCCGCCGTTGCACCCGTCACATCCTTCGGGATGTCCACCAGCACCGGGCCCTTGCGCCCCGTCTGCGCAATGCGGAACGCGTCCCGCAGAATGTCCGCCAGCTCATCCACCTTGCGCACCACGAAATTATGCTTTGTAATGGGCATCGTAATGCCCGCGATATAGACCTCCTGAAAGCTGTCCCGCCCGATGAGGCTGGTGCCGACGTTGCCTGTGATCGCCACCATGGGGATGCTGTCCATATATGCCGTGGCGATGCCCGTGACAAGGTTTGTCGCACCCGGGCCGCTCGTTGCCAGAACCACACCTGTTTTTCCTGTGGCGCGGGCGTAGCCGTCGGCCGCGTGTGCGGCCCCCTGTTCGTGAGCCGTCATTATGTGGCGTATCTTGCCGCTGTACTTGTAGAGCGCATCATACAAATTCAATACCGCACCGCCGGGATAGCCAAACAGCGTCTCGACGCCCTGTTCCACCAAAACTTCTGCAAAAATGTCCGCGCCTGTCAATACCATACCTGCGCCCTCCTTCTTCCCTCATTCTCCCTGTGAACTGTTTTCGAATAAACAAAAAGGCCCCTGTCTCGATCTTACATCAGAGACAAAGGCCTATCACAAGCACTCTGCGGTACCACTCCGTTTGCCGCACAAAACGCGGCCGCTCGGCGCGCACTGCTCCATTGCAGCGCGCAGGCTCTTTAACGGTGCCAAACCGGCGTTCGCTTACACAGGCATAGCGCCCTTGGGCGAAGCTGCTCCGGGAAGACTTTCACGCGCGCCCCCTGCCGCCTCGCACCAACCGGCGGTTCTCTGTGCGCGGAGCAAACGCGCTATTCGTTCCCTTCACTGCATTTCAGCGGATATTGTATTTTATTATATCCACGGCTTTTTGATTTGTCAAACGTTTTTTGAAAAAACTTTATTTCTTTATTGCAATAAAGCCCGGTCTCCGCATTTGCCGCCGCTTTCAGTTGCCCCGCAGGCCGCGCCGTGGTAAACTGAATACGTACAGAGCCGCAAACGCGCTCTGTCCAACACAAATGAACGGCGGTGCAACAATGAAACGTCTATCCACCTCTTTCCCCGTCGGAGACACTCCTCTGGACGAATATCCGCGCCCACAGATGGTCCGGGCGCAATGGCAGAATTTAAACGGCCTGTGGCAGTACGCCGTTACGGAAAGTCCGGAGCAGCCGGCCGTATGGCAAGGCGGCATCCGCGTCCCGTTTGCGCCGGAAAGCGCGCTGTCCGGCGTTGAAAAGCCTGTTCTGCCGGGCCAGACGCTCTGGTATTTCCGCACGTTTTCCATCAACGGATACGACGCAGCCAAGCGTACGCTGCTGCATTTCGGCGCAGTGGATTATGCCTGCACAGTATTTGTAAACGGGCGGGAAGCCGGAGGGCATACCGGCGGCTACTGTCCGTTTACGCTGGACATTACTTCTTTTGTGCGCGCGGCGGAAAATGAGCTGACGGTCGCCGTTACGGATGACACCGACAAAGGCGACGCGCCACGTGGCAAACAGGTTCTGCACCCCAAAGGCATCTGGTATACTGCGGTAACAGGCATCTGGCAGACTGTCTGGCTGGAGCAGGTGGACAGTGCTCACTTCACATCCGTTCACTTCATACCGTCGCTGGATTCCGTGGAGGTCTTCGTCCAGACCAGCGAAAGCGGCAGCGTATGCATGGAAGTGTTGGAGGAGGATTCATGCATCACCGCCCACACGTTTACGGCGGGCGGCAGCCAGACGGTTTCGTTTGAAGCGCCCCGTCTCTGGACGCCCGAACAGCCGTTTCTCTACCGGGTGCGCCTGAGCCTTCTGCGCGCCGGGCGTGAGACTGACCGGGTAGAAAGCTACTTCGGCCTGCGCACCTTCGCTGTGCAGCCGGATGAGAACGGCACACCGTATTTTCTGCTCAATGGCAGGCCTTACTTCCAAAAAGGGCTTCTGGATCAGGGATACTGGCCGGACGGGCTGTACACCGCGCCCAGCGATGAAGCGCTGCGCCGGGACATTGAACAGGCAAAGGCGCTGGGCTTCAATATGCTGCGCAAGCATATCAAGGTGGAACCCGCCCGGTGGTATTACCATTGTGACACGATGGGCATGCTGGTATGGCAGGATATGCCCAGCGGCGCGGCTTACCCCGGGGATCTGCTTGCCGTGGCCCTGCCGAATATCGGCGTACAGGTATCCGATAAAAAGCACAAGAGGTTCAAGCGTGAAAATACCGCCGCGCGCCTTCAGTTCACCAAAGAACTGAAAGAGATGGTGGAAGCGCTGACCGATGCCGTGTGCATTTGTACCTGGGTGCCGTTCAACGAGGGCTGGGGCCAGTTCGACGCCGCAGCCGCCACAGCGCTTCTATGGACTCTGGACCCCACCCGCCCCGTTGACCACGCCAGCGGTTGGCACGACCAGGGTGCGGGAGATTACAAAAGCATCCACAAATACATCTTCAAGGTGCGTCCGCCGCACCCGGACGGCCGCGCGTTCGCCCTGACGGAATACGGTGGTTACAGTCAGGTGCTGGACGGTCATGTATGGGATAAAGAGAACAGCTTCGGCTACCGGATGTATCCCGATAAAGCCGCGCTGACAGCCGCCTACCGCAAGCTGCATGAAGAACAGATCCTGCCGCTGCTGAAAAAGGGGCTGTGCGTTTCCATTTACACGCAGCTCACAGACGTGGAGCTGGAAGTAAACGGCCTTTTCACTTATGACCGCGCTGTCTGCAAGCTGGATGAGGCCGTTGTAAAAGAAATCAACCAAAAGCTGGTGTTATAAAATGAAAGAACCGTTTACACTTTACTCCTCCGGCATTGCTTTGGCCCGCTTTGCCGCGGAACGCGCAGACATTACACATTCCAGTCGGGATATATTTGGGCTCGATTTTTCCGAGCCGCAGCCCATGACAGCACAAAATGACACAGACTATGCCGCCGTTAAGCTGCAGCCGTACCGGCTGCTGACGCTGCGGACCGAGTTTGAAGCGGCAGCAGCCAGTGCTCCTGCGGAATTTTCCGTCGATGGCCTGCGCTATACCCGCGCAGAGCGGAACGGGCTGCTCTATTACATCCAGCGCGGCGTCAAATTTCCCTGTGACGCGCTGTTCCGGGACGGGCGGCTCATCGCATGGCTCTGCCCCTGCCGGGAACAGGCCAATCTTTTGGTGCGCGACGGCTTCGAGGAATATACGCCGCTGACGTTGTGGAAGGATTATGCCGCCCGTCCGCTTTACGGTGTTTCCATGCTGGGTACGTTCCACATGCCTATGCGCGACGGCGTGGAGCTCGCCGCGGACGTTTATCTGCCCGAGGGAGCGCCGCTGCCCGTTCCCGCATTGCTTGTCCGGACACCCTACGACAAAGATGACGGCGCACAGACCTATTTCCGTTATGTGCGCCGCGGCTATGCCGTGGTGGTGCAGGATGTACGCGGACGCAATGAGAGCGGCGGCGAATGGCTGCCCCATTATTACGAGGTGGAGGACGGAGACGATACGCTCACCTGGGTTGGAACGCAGGAATGGTGCGACGGAAGCGTCGGCATGCTGGGTGGTTCATACCTCGGATATACACAGTGGTGCGCGGCGGCTCTGGGCAACCCGCATCTGAAGGCGATGATCAGTGTCGTAACGGCAGGTACTGCTTTTGCAGATGGTCCGCTGCACGGCGGCTGCTTTTCCAGCGGCGGCTTTGCCTGGAATTTCGCCATGACAAAGCGCCGCTTCGCGCCAGAGCGCATGGACCGGGCTGATTGGGATGAAATTCTGGATATCCGCCCGCTGGAGGACATTGGCCAAAAGGCTCTGGGCGAAGATGTTCCCTTTATCCGTAAAATGCTGGCCCACCCCTGTGAAGACAGTTTCTGGCTGCGCGGCAACTGGGCAAAACGCAGCACGGGGAAAACGGTTCCCGTGCTCATTCAAAGCGGATGGTTCGACGACAACGGTATGGGCACCACAGAGGCGCTGGACCTCACCGCCGGCTACCCGCCGGGCACGCGCAAGGTGGTGCTCGGGCCCTGGCAGCACAGCGGCAACAGCAGGTACGACCTGCACGCCCTATCCTTTCCCGCCGGAGCACTGCGGTTTGATCTGGATCTGCTGTATCAGAAATGGTTCGACCACTTCCTGCGGGGCGAAGAAAACGGCGTGGAACAGAGCGCTCCCGTGGAATACTATACGATGGGGGAAAACCGCTGGAAAACAGCGAGCCGCTGGCCCGTGGAAAACGCGGATGACACACCGTTTTATTTTGGTGAAAACGGAACGCTGTTCCCCATCTGCGGCCGAGAGGGCCGGACAGGATATACCTATGACCCGCAGGACCCCGGCACCCACATCATCGACATGAGCGAGAACGAAATCGCGGTGCCGGAGGATTACACCCAAGAGGAGCAGCGTCCGGATTATATATGTTATACCACACCCACGCTGCCCGCGCCGCTTACGGTAACAGGCGACGCGCGCGTGACGCTTTATGTCTCCAGCGATGCGCCGGATACGGATTTTATGGTACGCCTGTGTGATGTGGACGAAGCAGGCCGCAGCGTTAAGCTGGCGGACGGCATTCTCGCCGCGCGTTTCCGAAACGGGTTTTCCGCGCCAGAATATCTGGAGCCTGGTAAGGTAGAAAAACTGGTCATCCGCACCTCTAAAATATCCCATTGTTTTCTGCCCGGACACCGTCTGCGGGTGAGCGTCACTTCGGGCGCCAAGCATTTTGTGTTTCCCAACAGCAATACAAAAGATGCATACAACAGCACCGAAAGCCGTGTCGCGCACAACACCGTCTGGCACGGCGGCGCAGCACCGTCTCATATCCTGCTGCACGTTGAACGGTGAAGCGGCGCCCTGCACACTGCGGGACGGATGCGCAAAACCGCATGCACCGGTGCGGTTTTTAAAGGGAAGGAGGGTCTCCGCCATGGAAACCGAGCCGCTTCAGATTCGTCTCGCTGTGCGTGAGCTTGTAGAATTCGTGCTGCGCCGCGGCAGCATCGACAGCCGCTTTTCCGGCTTTGACCGCGCCAACGAGGGAAGCCGTATCCACCGCAAGCTGCAAAAAGCGGCGGGAGATTCCTATAAAGCCGAGGTACCCTTCAAGGCAGAGCGCACGGTAGGCGACGTATGCTATACGCTGGAGGGACGTGCCGACGGAGTTATCACAGAGCCGGACGGACATTTTACCATCGACGAAATCAAAACCACAGGCGCACCGGCCGAGCTGCTGACGGCGGATTTTAACCCCTTACACTGGGCGCAGGCTAAATGCTACGGCGCGTTCCTGTGCCAGAGGGAAAGCCTGCCTGGCGTGGACATCCAAATCACATATTATCAGGTCGACACGGATGAGATCATCCGCCACCGCCGCACATTTTCCGCCGAAGCGCTTGAAGATTTTCTCACGGATACACTGCGTTTGTATACGCCTTGGGCGCACATGGAGGCAGCGTGGAGAGCCACACGCAACGCCTCGCTGAAAGCACTGCGCTTCCCCTTTCCCGCCTACCGCCCCGGACAGTACGAGATGGCCGGCGCGGTGTACCGTACCATCGCGGGCGGCGGCAGGTTGTTTTGCGCCGCGCCCACTGGCATCGGAAAAACGGTTTCCACTCTTTTTCCCGCTCTAAAGGCATTGGGTGAGGAAAAGGGCGAGCGCATTTTTTACTTGACGGCAAAAACCATTACAAGGCAGGCCGCCGAGGATGCGCTGGCGCGTCTGCGTGTTCACAGCACATCCTGCGGCACACCGCTGCGTCTTAAAACCATCACGCTGACAGCCAAAGACAAGATCTGCCCGCTGGAGGAACGCGTCTGCACCCCGGAGGCCTGTCCCCGGGCGGACGGCTATTACGACCGCATCAATGCGGCGCTGTACAGTTTTTTGTCCCAAACCGACGAATTCACCCGCGCGGATATCGAGGCATTTGCCCTGCAAAAGCAGCTGTGTCCCTTCGAGCTGGCGCTCGACCTGACCAACTGGTGCGACTGCATCGTCTGTGACTACAACTACCTGTTCGACCCTGTGGTAAGCCTCAAGCGCTTTTTCACCGAGGGCGGAGACTTCATTTTTCTCATCGACGAAGCGCACAATCTGGTGGATCGCGCGAGGGATATGTATTCCGCACAGCTGCTCAAATCCGCGGTTTATGGCGTAAAAAAAGCGCTGGGCAAAGGGCACCGCAAGCTGACGGCCGCTCTGAACAAAGTCAACAGCGAAATGATCGAGCTGCGCCGCCGCTGTGAGGAAGCGGATGAACATCGGCTGGTCATTCCGGAAGGTTTGCCGGAGTTGAACAAGCTGCTCTCCCGTCTGTCCGCCGCCTGTGAGGATTGGCTGGAAGAACACCGTGACGGCGAATTGCACGCCGAAGTGCTCGCGCTCTATTTTGAAGTGCATTTTTATCTGCGCATCGCAGAGCTTTACGACACGAACTACACCACGCTTCTCGCTGCCTTCGGTTCGGAGGTCTGTGTCCGTTTGCTTTGTCTGGACGCCGCGCCGTTTCTGGATGCATCCATGGCGCTTGGCCGCGCCAGCATTCTGTTCAGCGCCACGTTATCACCGGCGGAATACTTTATTCAAACGCTGGGCGGCGGCCCGGCCGCCAAAGCGATACGCCTGCAAAGCCCATTTTCTCAGGAAAGGCTGTGCCTCGCCGCTGCCGGGATCAGCACAAAATATACAGACCGTGAGCGCACACGGGAATCCGTGTGCCGTCTCATCGGCGCGGCCGTGAGCGCCCATGCGGGAAACTATATCGTGTTTCTGCCTTCCTATAAATACATGCAGGATGTGAGCGACGAATTTGCGATGATGTATCCTGATGTCCCATTGACCGTGCAGGAAAACGGCATGGACGAAGATGCACGCGAGGCATTTCTCGCACAGTTTTCAGCCGACAGGCCCGGAACGCTTGTGGGCTTCTGCGTGCTTGGCGGCATTTTTGCCGAGGGCATTGATCTTGCAGGCGACCGTCTTATTGGCAGCATCATCGTCGGCGTGGGCTTGCCGCAGATTGGCGTAGAACAAAATGCCCTGCGGGATTACTACGAAGACACAATGGGTATGGGTTTTGAATACGCCTATCAATATCCCGGCATGAACAAGGTCCTTCAGGCTGCCGGCCGTGTTATCCGTACGGAAACAGACCGCGGGCTCGTGCTGCTCATCGACAGCCGGTACCGAATCGGCAGCTACCGCCGGTTGTTCCCCCCGCACTGGTCTCATCTGCGGCGGATAGAGAGCGCGGAACAGCTCTCTGCACTGCTGGCCGACTTCTGGGCCGAGCCGCCTTCCAGGCATGCTTTTCCCAAATAGCATACAAACGCAAAACGCGCCCGGCGTCAACCCGCCCGGGCGCGTTTTTAATCGTGGAATCAACCAAGCCTTCTGCACCTATCCGGCGCGTCACCCCTCTGCGGCGTTTGCCCTGCGCCGCAGGATGGTGCCCTCCGGCAGAGCGGCTGTGCACGGAATGCTGAACCGCATCATCGCATGCGGCGTAGCACAGATTGCTTCTCCGCTTTCATTTTGTATCCATTCCGGCGTAAAGGCAACAACCTTGCCGGATGGTGCAAGCGCTTCCAGCGCCTCTCCAAGCAGGAACTTTCCGCGTTGGGTGCAAAAAGCAGTTCCTTCGCGCCATTCATCTACAACGCCCACAACTTCCCATTCCCGAATGTAGCCGCCGTGCTTTGTATTTTGCGTCGCACCTTCTCGGCCGAAATAAAAACCGGTGGAATAATGCCGGTGCGATGTACGGGTCAATTCCTCCAGCACGTCTTCGGGGCACATGTAAGCGTCCGGCGCATCCAGATATGCGTTCACCGCACGGCGGTATGCGCTTGTGGTACTGGCCACGTAATAGAAGGTTTTGGCTCGCCCTTCGATTTTCAGGCTGTCCACGCCCGCCTGTAAAATCAAGTCGATAAACGGCGCGGTACATAAATCGTCCGCGTTGAGAATGTAACTTCCCTCTTCGGTTTCGCCAACCTCAAACGCCTGGCCCGGGCGGTGTTCCTCGGTAAGCTGCCATTTCCAGCGGCAGGGCTGCGTGCATTCTCCCCGGTTCGCATCGCGGCCGGTGAGATAATGCGAAAGCAGGCAGCGCCCGGACACCGACATGCACATGGCGCCGTGGACAAATGCTTCCAGTTCCAGTTCCGGAGGAGTGTTGTCCCGAATGACCGCGATATCATTCAGAGAAAGCTCCCGCGCAAGCACCACACGCTTCGCCCCCAAATCATACGCTGCAGACGCGGCCGCATAATTGGCAATGCCCGCCTGTGTGGAAACGTGAAGCTCCATTTCCGGCGCAATATGCTTCGCCATCGCCAGCACGCCCAGGTCCGCAACGATGAACGCGTCCACGCCGGTTTCCCGTGCGCGCCGCATAAAATCGGGCATGCGGGCGATCTCCTCGTTGGTAGGCACTGTATTCAATGTCAGATAAACCCGGCGCCCTCTAGCATGGGCAAAGCGCACGCCCTCCGCCAGCTGCTCCATCGTGAAATTTTTCGGCGCGCTGCGCATGCCGAATTCCGTAGCGCCCACATATACCGCATCTGCGCCGTACAGCACGGCAAATTTCAGCCGTTCCAGGTCGCCGGCCGGGCTCAAAATTTCGGGCCGTTTCATTCAATCACCTCAAAAATGCAGCCGCACACAGGAGGTGCGGCTGCTTCGCTTATTTTATTGCCTTTTCTTCAAAATCACGGACGGATCCCCTGGCTCTCCAGGTCGGCCGTGATTGCTTCATGCTCGGCATTTGTTTTGGCAAAATGGTAATTCCCCAGTGTGTCCGTCTGGAAATACAGGTAGTCGCAGTTTTCCTCCGGCCACAGCGCCGCTTCAATGGACAGCAGGCCCGGGTTCGACACCGGTCCCGCAGGCAGGCCTGTATGCGTGTAGGTATCGTACGCCTCGCGCAGCTCCGCCGGAATCGCATCCCAGCTGCCATAGCCATAGGGCCCGGCCATGGAGTCATAAATATAGTTGTTGTCGTCGGCCTTTTCTTTGTCCCACGCAACGTTGCTGCCCAGCGTCATGCCGCTGGCAAGGCGGTTGTGGAACACTGCGGAGACCATTTTGCTGTACTCGTTTCCTGCTTCTTCCTGCACGAGGCTGGCCAGCGTAACAACCTCTGTCAGCGTCATATCCAATTCATCCATGCGTGCATACATTTCAGCAGTGATCTTATTGTCGAATTCGCCGTATATCTTGGCAACCATGTTGTACACGGTGTCTCCCACAAAGAATTCATAGGTGTCCGGGAACAGATACCCCTCCGCTTTCATGAACTGGTTGGGCTTTTCCTCGCGCTTGGCCCAGAAGCCGAACTGGGAAAAATCTCCATTGTTGGCCACGTCCAGAAATTCCTGTGCGGAACACAAACCCGCCTGCTCCATAATTTGTGCGTATTGGATCACCGTTTTTCCCTCCGGGAATGTGACCCGAACCGTCTCTCTGTCATCTGTAGCGACCTGCAGTGCGGCGATGATCTCATCATAACTCATATCGGAGGACAGTTCAAACGTACCGTATTGCAGTGTATCCGCCGCACCGTCCTTGCCGCGTACATAAAAACGGAACACCTGCGCCGAGCGGATGATCCCCGCATCCTGCAGCTTCTGGCCGATGGCCAGCGGGCCGGACCCCTTTTCAATGGTGACGCTTTGTGTGACAGCCGCACCGCGTGAGCCGCTCACCTCGCCGGACAGCCAGAACCAGCCTGCTGCTGCCGCCAGTGCCGCCAGCATCAAAAACACCAGCATCACGATCAGGCATCCGTGTTTTTTGCGTTTTTTCCGTCTGCGTGCGGGCACTTCATCTTCATCCTCTTCTTCATACTCATAGCCGTCCGCATACTCCGGCTCATATGCGGCATCAGCAGCGGGCGGCTGCTGCACCGGCGCAGCCTGCGGCGCGGGCGCTTCCGGCGCCAACGAACGCAGCTTTTGAGCATACAGCCCGCGCAGAGCAGGCGGCAGCGCCGCCACACGTTTGTTCAGCTCTTCGATTTTTGCCGCATTGCGCTGCTTTTGCTCCTCCGTCATGTGCAGCACGCGCGCCGAAAGCTCGGCCAGTTGCCGCACATAAGCCTCTTGTGCGGCCTGCTGGGTTCCTTCTTTGTTTTCTTCCATATTCGTCACCTCTTTGCAATCAGTGCCAAAACGTCCTTATGGATGTCTTCCTTAGCGCGCATCCGCCCACCTTCCGTGCAAGCCACGCGCTTCCATCCGAGTGCCTTTGCACAGTATTGCCCGGCCTGGCGGCTGTGCTGCAGGTATTCCATATTTTTTTCGTGGATGTCCTTTTTTTCTTCGTCTCCATGATACCTCTGGGACATCAGCCGCTGGGAAACCTCCGGGTCCACATCCAGGTATACGACGATATCCGGTTCCGGTATGGCAATTTTGCGATATTCGAAATCAAACAACCAGGCGAGATAAGCGTCCCACTCCTCGCGCGGCAGCTTGGAACATTGATGCACCGCGTTGGAGGTCGTATAACGGTCCGCTATCACGGTTCCGCCGTCGTGGTAAAAGCACCCCCAAAGTGTCTTATAGCTTGCATACCGGTCCACAGAATAAAAGCTGGACGCCGCATAGGCGTTCACATCATTCACATCCTGCCCAAAAGCCCCGCCCAGATACATTTTCACCAGAGCGCTGGAATCACTCTCATAATTCGGAAAGGTGATCTTCATCGCCTGTTCTCCACGTCCGCACAATGCCTCGTAGAGCAGCCCCGTCTGCGTGGCTTTCCCACTACCGTCCAGCCCTTCCAGCACGATCAAACGTCCGCTCAAACCATTTCGTCTCCTTTGAGAAAAGCATATTTCTTCCGCATCTCTGCGGCACGTCCGCAGCTCATTGAACCCTCCGGGCATGCGCCGGATACACACGGCGGGCCGCTGCGCGCAAACAGTGCAGGGGCCACCTCATTCACCAGGCGCAGCATTTCGTCCGCCAGCTCCCGAATCTCCCACTGGGCGCGCTGGCAGCAGCGGTGCCGGAAGAAATTGTTCAGGCTTCGTGCGTTCATTGTAACGATCATCTTCGTGCTGCAGGCATTGGGCAGCACAAAGCGCGCGTCTTCAATGGCCATTTTTTCCGCCTTGCGCGCGGCCGTTTTTTCATCCGCTCCCTCCTGCATCAGGCGGCGGATGTGCCCGTCTTTCAGCAACTCCGCGATACGGCGGTAGTTTTCCGCCTCCTCCGCCATTGCCGCGTCAAAGGCCTCTCTGGCCTGTTCGTCCCGAGCCACTTCCGGCGGCGTAATATATTCAAACTGGTCCAGCCGTACATACCGCTGACTCTGTACGCTGTACGACGCGATACGGTGGCGCGTGATCTGTGCAAGCAGTGCGCGGCTCACGCCTTCGATTGCAAACGTAAAGGATGCGTGTTCTGTGGGGCTTTCATGCCCCAGGCTGGCGAGCTTTGAAAGAAATTCCCGGCTTTTCTCCGGCGTAAGGCCCTCCAACAGGTCGTCCAGGTGCGCATTGGAATAACACAGCTTTGCCGCAGCCGCGACAACGCGTTCCGGCTCCGGCGTGTGTGCAATCAGCATTACTTTCATGGCTTGTCCTCTCCCGCCGTCGATTTCTCCAACACCCGGATGGGAAGGCCGGAGGAATCGTACAGCACTTTTGCATGGTTTATTTTTATGCAGGTGCGCTCCTCGCAAACGCCCGTTTTCACGTTGATGCGGGAGCGGCATATTCGGTTGTTGCGGTAAACGCTTTCTCCTTCACAGGAAAAATATTCATCCTCCGCATGCACATGGTATTTGTACGGGAGCGCATGTTCCGCGCGAAGCTCGCCGCACAAATAAATCTCATCTGTATGAACCAAGATCTGGAACGTTTGTTCCGTAGGGTTATAAAAACGGTAATCGAGATAGTTGTACAGGATCGAGGTCCCCGTTCCGAATGGGATCGTCCGCCCGAAATCCGGAAAAAGATCATATCCGTCATGATGGTGGTGTTCCGTGATGACGAGCGGCGTATGCAGCACCATCCAATGAAGCAGATTCGTAAACTGACACATCCCGCCGCCCACGCCGCAGGCTGTTTCTCCTTTGCTGATTGTCAGGCCCGGTAAATATCCCCGGCGCGCAGTACACGGCCCCACCATCCGCCAGAACGAAAATGTTTCTCCCGGACGAATGAGCACTCCGTTTACTCTGGGTGCGGCAAGCGATAGATTAACAGCTTTATTTTCCTGCAGCTTCTGGTCCACCGTCCCAAGTGTGCGCCGTATCAGTGACTTATGGGCATACACTACGACAGGCAGCGGCTCACACCGCCGATGCCGGGAAAAACGCACACCGGAAAACATATCCTGCACACGCCGCACAAAACGGCACTTTTTCATGGAGAGCCAATAAGCCCACGGGCCCATCTCGCAAAAAAGCCTGCGCGTTTTTTCCATTCTTCAAAACCCTTTCAAAGACGGCTTCGGACCGCGCTGCGTTTCCTCTTGCGGAACGGGTGGCCGCAAGCGCCTGTTTTCAGCCGGAGGCCGGAACACAAAAGGAAATTCCGGCGCGCCGCCCGTCTTAAAGACGTTTTTACTCAGAAATATGTTTCAGCGGCGCATAATTCGCCATCGTCTTTTTTACGCCGGCCGTATCAAAACGAATTTCAACGATGGTATCTCCCGCCACGGGCGTTACCTTCAGCACCTCGCCGCGGCCGAAAACTTTATGCTCCACCAGGTCTCCCGGACGATAGGCTCCGCTGCCCTCCGTTCGCGGAACGGAGGCCGCGCTGCCCGCCTGAACCGTGGAAAAACCGCCTCCCACAGAAGCGCGCTGCCGGGCAGGGCGTGAAGCGCCGCCCGCTCCAGAGCCGTGGGAAGCGCCGCCGTAACGGGCCGAATATCCCGCCTGTACCGTGGAGCGCATGCTTGCCGCGCCATATTCCGTCTGCAAATATGCATTTTGCTGCTGCATATAACGCTGACGCATGGCCTTCGTCTGCGCGGCAGCCGGGCTTTGCTCTACCTCCACCAGAGAGGCGTCGATCTCCTCCAAAAAACGGGAAGGGCGGTTATGCTTCGTCTGGCCGAACAGCATGCGCGAGTTCGCACAGGAAAGATAAAGCTCTTTTTTCGCACGGGTAATACCCACATAGCAAAGCCTGCGCTCTTCCTCCAGATCTTCATTGGAATACCGGCTCATCTCGCTGGGGAATATTCCTTCTTCCAGACCGACGATGAACACATAATTAAACTCCAGCCCCTTGGCCGCATGCATGGTCATCAGAACGACAACATCTGCGCCTTCATCATAACTGTCGATATCACTGATGAGCGCCACTTCCTCCAGAAAGCCCGGCAGGCTGGCTTCCGGACCGCGCTGATCGGCATAGGTCTTTACACTGGAAACAAGCTGACCGATGTTTTCCATGCGCGTCTGGCCTTCTTCTCCCTCTGCCTCCAGCATACTGCGGTATCCCGTGATCTCCAACATCTCGCTAACGAACACATCCAGAGGCATCGTATCGTACGCTTCTTTCAGCCTGCGGTAAATGCGCCAAAAGCCGCCAAGCGCCGCGCTTGCCCGCGCCAGCGCCGGATAATCCGGCGCGTGCTCAATAACCTCCAGCATTGAGACGCCAAGCCCCGCCGCAATATCCGCCACGTTCTGCACCGTTGTCGCGCCGATCTTGCGCGCCGGTTCGTTGATGATGCGCCGCAGCCGCAGATCGTCCTGCTCGTTTGCGACGATGCTCATATAAGCAAGCATGTCCTTTATCTCTTTACGGTCGTAGAAACGCTGGCCGCCGACGATTTTATACGGAATACCCGCACGGGCAAAATAGGTTTCGATTGGCCCGGACTGTGCGTTCATACGGTACAGGATCGCATGATCCCGCAGCTTCGCGCCCTTTTTCACGTTCTGGCCGATCACCGCCGCCACATGGGCCGCCTCGTCGAACTCAGAATCCGCTTCATAGCACATCAGCTTCTCGCCGTTTCCGTTCTCCGTCCAAAGCGTTTTTCCTTTGCGCCCCATATTGTTCTTGATCACACAGTTCGCCGCGTTCAGGATATTGGAGGTAGAGCGGTAGTTCTGTTCCAGCCGAATGACCTTTGCGCCGGGGAAGTGCTGTTCAAAATTAAGAATGTTTTCAATCGTTGCACCGCGGAAACGGTAAATGCTCTGGTCATCGTCGCCAACGACACAAACGTTCCGGTGCTCGCCGCCCAGCAGATATACAAGCTGAAACTGTGCCACGCTGGTGTCTTGATACTCATCCACCAGGATATAGCGGAACCGGTTTTGATAATATTCCCGTACATCCTCAAAATCCCGCAGCAGCTTCACTGTGGCATAAATCAAATCGTCAAAATCGAATGCACCTGCCTGCAAAAGACGTTTTTGATAGGCGTCGTATACCTTGGCAACAAGCCCCGCACGCGTATCTGCGGGCGCGCTCATGGCGTCCTGCGGGCTGATCATCTTGTCTTTCAGACGGCCGATGGCGCCGATGGCCGATTTCAGCGGAAGAAACTTGTCGTCGATGTTCATCGACTTATATACTTCTTTCATGGCGCGCTGCTGATCGTCCGTATCATAAATGGTAAAGCTCTGGGGATACCCCAGCCTGCCGGCTTCCCGGCGCAGGATACGCACGCATGCCGAATGGAATGTAGATGCGTTGACATCCTGACCTGCTTCACCCAGCATGGCGGAAAGACGATTTTTCAGTTCCCCCGCCGCCTTGTTTGTAAAGGTGATGGCGAGAACATTATAGGGGCGCACCGTGTGCTCCCGCAGGAAGGGCCGAAGAGCCTCGGAAGGCTCGCCGCCGCTGTGCAGCAGGCGTTCCAGCTCCGCCACCTGTTCCGGCCCGGCGCCTTGCGGCGCATATGTGCTGCTGTGCGCGCTGCCGAAACGAATCAGATTCGCAATACGGTTGACAAGCACCGTCGTTTTGCCGCTGCCCGCCCCCGCCAGGATCAGCAGCGGCCCGTCTGTGGTAAATACCGCGTCCCGCTGCACCGGGTTCAGCTTTCCGAATTGCGCCTCAATATACTTTTTGCGCAGCGCAAGGAATTGTGTTTCAAATTGGGATTCCATTGTTTTCCGCCTTTGGTCGTATTCTGGCGCATTCTATTCATGCGCACTATCGTATTTAGTATAGCATACTTGCACCTGATTGAAAAGAAAAAGCCGCTCCCAAAGGAACGGCTTTTTCCGTAAAAGCGTCATTTCAACATATTGATGAGGATACCGGCGGCCACAGCGCTGCCGATTACGCCCGCAACATTCGGCCCCATGGCGTGCATAAGCAGGAAATTCTGGGGGTTTTCCTGCTGGCCGACCTTCTGAGAAACGCGTGCGGCCATCGGAACAGCGGAAACACCGGCAGAACCGATCAGCGGATTCACCTTGCCATGCGTCGCCCAGCACATGATTTTGCCGAACAGAACACCGCCCGCAGTGCCGAAGCAGAACGCGATCAGGCCCAGCGCCACGATGAACAGCGTGTTCTTGTTGAGGAAGGTCTCTGCATTTGTGGTACAGCCGACAGACACACCGAGGAAAATCGTAATGATGTTCATCAGCTCGTTGCCCGCCGTCTTGTTGATGCGGTCCACAACACCGGACTCTTTCATCAGATTGCCCAGCATCAGCATGCCGACAAGAGGCACGGCTGTGGGAAGGATCAAACAAATGATGATGGTGCAGATAATGGGGAACATGATCTTTTCCAGTTTGGAAACCGGACGAAGCTGTTCCATTACGATCATACGTTCTTTCTTTGTGGTAAGTGCGCGCATGATAGGCGGCTGGATGATGGGCACCAGCGCCATATAGCTGTACGCGGCCACAGCGATAGCGCCAAGCAGTTCAGGCGCCAGCTTGCTGGCAACGAAAATGGCTGTCGGGCCGTCCGCACCGCCGATGATGCCGATGGCGCCGGCCTGCGGGCCGGTAAAACCAAGCAGCTTCGCTCCGATGTAAGTAGTGAAAATGCCAAGCTGTGCGGCAGCGCCCAGCAACAGGCTCTTCGGGTTGGAGATCAAAGGGCCGAAATCCGTCATCGTACCGATACCAAGGAAGATCAGCGGCGGATAAATGCCCAGCTTGACGCCAAGATACAGCATATCAGCCAACCCGCCATGGTGCAGGATCTCGCTGAACATCGGATACAGCGAAGGGTCCGCGCCTTCCGGCGGGATGAAATACTGCATGTGGATAATCTCGCCAAACGGAAGGTTCGCCAGCAGCATGCCGAAAGCGATCGGCAAAAGCAAAAGCGGCTCGAACTGCTTGCCTATGGCAAGATAAATCAGCCCGCAGGCGACGATAATCATAATCAGATAGCCCGGATTCTCCATGATGCCGACAAAGCCGGATTCATTGGCAATACCGGTGACTGCGTTTAAAAAGCCCTGCATGTCTGTTCATCCCCTCCTGTCAAAACGGCTCGGTGTAAGCCACAACACCGGCCTGCCCCCAGGCGGAGCGCCCGGACACTCTTGTGCGCTTAACACTGCGCAGCGTATAATGTTCGCCGCCGTCCATGCAGGCGATAGCGGCGGCAATGGCCGCGACGACCTCGCCCGGGATGCCGGCTTCCACAACCGGAGCCTTCGGAGCAGCCGCTTTCACCGGAGCGGGAGCCGCTTCTTTCTTCGGAGCAGGCGCGCCTTTTTTCCTGCGGTCTACAGATGTAAAAATAATGCCCTCGAGCGTAATGAGCAGGTAGAGCAGCACCAGAACGCCGAATACGAGGATGAGGCCCGTTGCCACAACCACGCCGACGGACGGTTCGGGGTTCCCGGATGCAGTATTTGCCGCAACCGTAAGGAACTGTGAAATGCCCATGAAATAACCTCCCTGTTTTTTACGATATCTTTTTATATTATAGATGAAATCCGTCCCGGTTGCAACCGTTAAATGAAAAAGTTGTTAAAAAAATCTCAAATATTTTCAGTTTTTCCTTCGACGGCTTACACACAAAAATGCCCGTCTGACGATTGTTCTTCAGACGGGCATAGAGCAGCATACTTACCTTATCTTATATCTTAAAAGGAGCCTTCTTTTTGTTCAAATTGTTCGCACGCCTCGCACACCTTTTGCTGAGGCGCAGGCTTCGGCTCATACCAGCCCCGCTTTTGCATCTCGCTGAACACTTCAAACTGCATGTCATGTTCCTCGGAAAGAATCTCCATCAGCTTATCCTTGCGTTCCTTTGTGGCGCATTCACCGGCATAATGATTATAATTCCCCGTGATGAATTTTTGGGAATTGAGCGCATCCGTCATTTTCGCCTGATCATCAAAGCAATTCATTATTTGTCCCCTCCTCATTTCAGTTCGCTGAGAATCGCATCATAATGCTGCGTATGGCGCTGGGCCATATCCTCGCACATTTCTTTGAGCGCCGGGTCCTCACAGGTCTGTGCATAGCATTTGTATTTTTTAATGATATTTTCCTCGTGAGTGAGCAGTTCGGAAAAACCGGCCAGCTCTACGGCAGTGATTTCTTCCATGGGGTTTGCCTCCTTTTCTGTAATGGTATTAGTTTTTCTCCAAGGCTCGCAAATATACAAAAAGCCCTGCGGCAAAACGCCGCAGGGCAAAGGAAATTTTATGAAAACAGGAGCCGGGCAATCAATACATGCCGCCCATACCGCCGCCCGCCATGGCGGCGTTGGCCGCAGCCGAGGCCGCGGGATCTTCCGGCTCATCCGCGACAAGGCTCTCGGTGGTAAGGACCATGGACGCCACGCTGGCCGCGTTCTCCAACGCAGAACGGGTGACCTTGGTCGGGTCAACGATACCGGCCTTGATCATGTCGCCGTATACTTCTTTCTGGGCATCAAAGCCATAGTTGGCATCGCTGCCGGACATAATTTTGTCGATAATGACACTGCCCTCCAGGCCGGCATTGGCCGCGATCTGGCGCAGCGGAGCCTCCAGTGCTTTGCGCACGATGCGCGCACCCGTGCGCTCATCGCCTTCGAGAGCGTCGATCACAGCGTCAACAGCAGCAGTCGTGTGCAGCGGAGCCGTGCCGCCGCCCGCGACAATGCCCTCTTCCACGGCAGCCTTGGCCGCATTCAGGGCATCCTCAATGCGCAGCTTCTTCTCTTTCATCTCGACCTCAGTGGCAGCGCCGACTTTGATGACGGCAACACCGCCGGACAGCTTGGCAAGACGCTCCTGCAGCTTCTCCTTGTCGAAGTCGCTGGTCGTCTCCGCCATCTGCGCACGGATCTGCGCAACACGGTTGCTGACAGCTTCCTTGTCGCCCATACCGTCTACGATGGTGGTATATTCCTTCGTTACCTTCACCTGGCGGGCACGGCCCAGCATATCGACGGTGGCGTCTTTCAGCTCATAACCCAGCTCTTCGCTGACAACCGTGCCGCCCGTCAGAATGGCGATGTCCTGCAGCATTTCCTTGCGGCGGTCGCCAAAGCCGGGAGCTTTGACAGCGACAACCGTGAAGGTCCCGCGCAGGCGGTTCACGATCAGCGTGGACAGAGCCTCGCCCTCCACATCTTCGGCAATGATGACGAGTTTCTTGCCGGACTGTACGATCTGCTCCAGCAGGGGCAGAATATCCTGAATCACACTGATCTTCTTATCCGTGATGAGCAGATATGCATCATCCAGAACAGCCTCCATGCGCTCGGTGTCTGTGACCATATACGGAGTGATATAGCCGCGGTCGAACTGCATGCCCTTTACGACTTCGGAATAGGTCTCAGCCGTCTTGCTCTCTTCAATGGTGATCACGCCGTCAGCGCTTACCTTTTCCATCGCCTCAGCGATCAGGCTGCCGATGACTTCATCGCCCGCAGAAACCGTGGCAACACGCGCCACGTCGGCAGAGCCCTCCATTTTCTTGCTGTTCGCCTTCAAAGCCTCGACAGAAGCCTTCACGGCCTTCTGCATGCCGCGCTTCAGGTCCATGGGGTTTGCACCCGCGGCAACGTTCTTCATGCCCTCGGTAACAAGCGCCTGTGCCAAAACCGTTGCGGTGGTGGTACCGTCGCCGGCAGCATCGTTCGTTTTGGTGGCAACTTCGCGTACGAGCTGAGCGCCCATGTTCTCGAACTGGTCTTTCAGCTCGATCTCTTTGGCGATGGTAACGCCGTCATTGGTGATGACCGGAGCGCCGAACTTTTTGCCCAAAACTACGTTGCGTCCCTTGGGGCCAAGTGTGATCTTGACCGTATCGGCAAGCTTATCAATGCCGGCGCAGAGGGCTTTGCGCGCCTCTTCGCCCATGAGTAACTGTTTTGCCATAAATAACGACTCCTTTTATTTTAAAATAGAATGAAAACAACTTTGCTGAGAGCTTACTCTACAACGGCAAGAATGTCCGACTGGCGCACGATGGTGCACTCGTCGCCGTCCACCTTCACTTCGGTACCCGCGTATTTGGCGATCAATACCCTGTCGCCCACCTTGACGGTCATCTCAACTTGGTTGCCGTCCACAAGGCCGCCCGGGCCCACAGCGACAACTTCGCACACCTGGGGCTTTTCCTTGGCGGAGCCCGTAAGGATGATGCCGCTCTTGGTAGTTTCCTCTGCTTCTACATTTTTAATGACAATTCTGTCAGCGAGAGGTCTGATTTTCATAAAACTTTCCTCCTAAATTAAATTTTCCTTGTTTAGCACTCTATATCTTTGAGTGCTAAACATATTGTAACCACATTTACAGGAAAAATCAAGGGGGTAAAATAAAAATTTTTTGTGAACTCGCACGAAAACAAAACAATACCGGGCGGCCTGCGAAGGAGCCACCCGGTATTTGTCATATTTGTCTGCCTTCAAGTCATGTCACGCCGTTACGGCGGGAGCTCTGTCCTCAAACTGCGCATACAGCGGAGCCGGCAGCACAAACCGCGCTGCCAGAGGCAGCACTTGTGCGGAAAGGCTGTCCGCCGGAGTGCACTCCCCGTCGATATTTGTGATGACAGTCTTCCCATCCATCGGCTCGATCAACACCTTTTGCGCTCTGCGGTATTCCAGCACATCCGAAAGCTCCGGAACGACACGACCATTTTGATAGTGGAGCCCGTTTTTATATTTGGACAGTACTCCCGCAATGCGCATCCGGCTCATTTTCTTTACCATGATCACATCCAGCACTCCGTCCTGCAGGTCCGCCATGGGCGCAGCGCGGAACCCACCCCCGTATGCGACGCCGTTGCATACCGTGGCGATGAGGTAATCCCCCTCCAGCACATCGTCGTCCACCGTAATGCGCAGCCTGTGTCCCATGGGCTGCAAAAGACGTTCTACAATGGAAATATTATATGCCATCTGGCCGCCGCACAGCGGCAGGCGGCGATATTTGGGAATGCTGTATGCAACTTCAGAATCCAGCCCAACCGAACAGATTGCCGCAGAGACCCCGCCGTTTGCCGCGACCAAGTCAACAGGCACCGCCGTGCCTGCGATATTATCCGCAAGGGAAAGGAAATCCTCCGCCGCGCCGAAATTTCGCACAAAATCATTGCCGGAGCCGCACGGAACACTTGCCACCTCTGCGTTTTTATAGGGATACGCCCCCGTAAATACCTCGTTCAAAGTACCGTCCCCGCCGCAGGCGTAAAGGCGCACCGGTTCCCCGTCATCACCGTACTGCCGGGCGATTTCAGCCGCGTGGCCGGCGTGCTGTGTCAGCTCCACAGCATAATCCACACCCGCACCGGCCGCCGCGTCGATCAGCCGCGGCACAAGATAAAGGCTGGCGTCCGCTTTCCCGGATACCGGATTCACAATAAAAACATGCTTCATCAGGGTATTCCCCTTTCCTCACATTTCATTATCATCATACCGCATTTATACCAAACATACAATTGCCATTCCGTGCAAAAAAGCGGCAGGTAATAAAGCAAAGTGCCATGGGGTATACTGAGGGAAAGCGGCGTCTGCCGCAGGCCCGCCGTGCGGAAACATGAATGCAAAGGAAGAAGCTCCATGAACGTTATCCCTCATATTCTTTTTACAAGCCTGTTCTCCATCATCGTACTGTTCCTGCTCGCTAAGCTTATGGGCAACCGCCAGGTCAGCCAAATGAGCATGTTTGATTACGTAAACGGTATCACCATAGGCTCCATCGCGGCGGAGTTCGCCACGAGCCTGGAGGACGACTACTGGATGCCGCTGACTGCCATGGTCGTATATGGCGTCACCGCCGCTCTGATCTCCTATATTACCTGCAAATCTATGGCGGCGCGCAAATTCATCAACGGCAAGCCCGTTGTCCTGTATGAAAACGGAAAGCTTTACGAAAAAAACCTGGCTGCGGCCAAGCTGGACATCAATGAGTTCCTAACACAGTGCAGGACAGCGGGTTATTTCGACCTTGCCGATCTGCAAACCGCTATTCTGGAGACCAACGGCCAGGTGAGCTTTTTGCCGCTGGCCGCCCAGCGTCCCGTTACGCCGGAGGATCTCCAAATGACTCCCGATCCGGAACGTCCCTGCGTAAACGTCATCCTGGACGGAACCGTTATTCCGAAAAATCTGAAATACACCGGCAACGACGACGTATGGCTGAAAAAGCAGCTTGAGGCGCAGCATGTGACAAGGATCGGTGACGTTTTTCTCGCTACCGTAAACGCGCAAAACGAGCTGGCTGTCTATCCCCGTACCGGGGAGCGCGTGGCGCACGAGATGTTTGAGTAAACAATATGCCCCGTCCATCCGCGTCATTCCTTTTTACCGCTTGCACTGTTGTTTTCCCCATCATATAGCCTGCCTCAGCAATTGGGATATCCCTTTGTTGCGAAAGAGAAGAAAAACAGGCGGCAGAATTTTCTGCCGCCTGTTCTGTTGAAATCTTATTTGAAGTAACGGGCCAGCAGACCGGCAAACGCTTTGCCATGGCGGGCCTCATCACGGGCCATCTCATGCACGGTGTCATGGATGGCGTCCAGCCCCAGCTCCTTGGCCTTTTTTGCAAGGTCCATCTTACCGGCAGTCGCGCCGTTCTCGGCCTCTACACGCATTTCCAGATTCTTTTTCGTGCTGTCCGTCAGGACCTCACCCAGCAGCTCGGCAAACTTCGCAGCATGCTCAGCTTCTTCGTAAGCTGCTTTTTCCCAATACAGACCAATCTCCGGATAACCTTCACGATGTGCCACGCGCGCCATAGCCAGATACATGCCCACCTCGCTGCACTCGCCGTTGAAGTTCATACGCAGACCCTCGATGATTTCAGGATCGACGCCCTTGGCAACACCCACAACGTGCTCGGCAGCCCAAGTCATTTCACCTTTCTGCTCAACAAACTTGGAAGCCGGCGCCTTACAGACCGGGCAGAACTCCGGAGCAGCCTCACCCTCGTACACATAACCACAAACAGTGCAAACAAACTTAGACATAACTTGTTTCCTCCAGCATTATTATATTTTTGTTGTTTCATTGAAAGGCATTGCTGCCGTGTCTATAATATATCATGCTTCCCAATTGGTGTCAAGTATTTATTGATAAAAAATATCAATTATTTTTGAAACCTTTGGAAACCAAGCTTTTCCAGCGCCGGCACAAGCGCCTTCAGCCCCACCGACGTCAGCGCCCCCATCCCAAGGCCCGAAAGCAGCAGGACAGGCGCATAATACAATGTATAAACAGATTGAGTCATCAACAGGTTGATGACCAGCAGCTGCCCAAAATTATGTGTGATCGCGCCGCACACGGAGAGTATGAATACCGAAGGCCTGCTCCTGAAAAGGCACAGGACAGCCATTACGCCAAGCGACAACAAACCGCCGCCGAGGCTCAGCGCGCCGGCCATCGCACCGCGGGTGAGCAATACAAAAAAGCTTTTGAGCAGAACAAGCGTGAACGCGCTGCCGCGCCCCAGAAAGAACAGCGCATACATCACAACCACATTTGCAAGACCCAGCTTCACGCCAGGCGGCAGCCCCAACAGCGGCGTGAGCGTCCCCTCCAAAAAAGAAAGCACCACGGACAGAGCAAACAGAAGCCCCATCAACGCCACGCGGCGCGTCTTTTCATTGCGCAGAACACTCACCTTCCTTTTCCGGCGATATGCACGAACCGCTTTTACAAAAAGACAACATGGTAAGCCCCCTCTGCTTCTGCTGCCAATTCAAATGAAGCCTGAAGTGCTTTGGAAACATACAGTGTGTTGTCCTCATCCAGAAGCAGGCCTTCACCGCCTGTCTCGAAATATTCCAGCGCCTTTTCCCTGCCCTGAACAAAAAGGGCCGTGGACCAGAAATCCGCCTCCGCACCATTTTCACAGAGAATGCCTATGGAAACGATATCGCTTTGCGCCGGTCGCCCTGTCGCGGGGTCCAGAATATGATGATACCGCACACCATCCTGCTCAAAATAACGTTCGTATCCTCCGGAGGTGCAGAAAACCGCATCCCTGATTTCAAATGACGCCAGCGAGACCGATTCCTCCTCTTTCGGATCACGAAAGCCCAGCCGCCACGCTTCACCGTCCGGCTTTACGCCCCGTGCGTAAATGCTGCTCCCGCCAAGCCAGCACAGCGCCGCACGGATGCCATATTCGTCATAAACCTCTTTCGCAACGTCACAGGCTGCTCCTTTGGCGATACCGCCCAGATCTACCGCCTGGCCGGGACGCTGCAGACGCGCCGTTCCGGATTCAAGAAGCAGGCCTCTGTCATCCACCAACGGCAGCAGCGCGTCGATTTCATCCTGCTGCAGCACCCGCGGCGCATCCGTGGTAATGCCCCATGCCAGTGCAAGCGGCGCGATTGTAAGTTCAAACGCTCCGCCCGCCTGTGCACTGAGTGTTTTCGCCTGCGAGAGCAATGCGTATGTCTGCGCCTCGACCGCCACAGCCTCTCCGCTTCCGGCAGCCGCGTTCAAACGTGCAATATCACTCCCCTCTTTATATACAGAAAGCCGGTTCTCCATCTCACGAAACGCCTGTTCCGCCGCCGCGATGGCTTTTTCTCCGTTTGGACCGTAGACCTTCTGGTCCGCCACAGCATCCATGACAAATGTCGCCGAAGTGTGGCGGACGTTTTGCCGGGACAAATTATAATATAGAAGCCCACCCGCGCACACCACTGCTGCAGCACACGCTCCGGCGATCATTTTTATTGCTTTTTTCATACGAATCTCCTTTGGCTGATAGTACGATTGTAGGCAAGTTTGCCCGTTCTGTCAAGCGTCCGCCGCATGCCGGTTTTGCTGTGTATAAAATGTAAAGATTCTGCGCACACTCCCAGAAAGGCCTTGCAAATATTACCAGATTCGTGTAAGATGGTAACAACAATTTTTCTCAGGAAAGGAACCGATTATGAAACGTTTTTTTGCTGGTTTATTGGCAGTTTGCCTTGTGGGCGCCGCGTTTGCCGGCTGCAGCGGCAGCAGCGCAAATTATAATGTGAACGATGTTGCTTCCGCAGTTGAAACGGTGGCTAAGATCGAAAATCCGCTGGACATTACCGAGGATGACCTCACCTATGAGTTCGGCGTAGATATGGACAAGGTCGAGGAGTTTTCCGGCCAAAAAACGGGCGTGGCGAATACGGCGGGTACGGTGCTTGTCGTGAAGGCTTCTGCGGGCAGCGTGGACGACATCAAGGCTGCGCTGGAAAATTACAAAAACGGTCTTGTTTCCGTGAGCGAGAATTATCAAAATGATTTTCCCGAAGCATACCAGCAGGTCTCTGACGGCCGCGTCGTTGCAAAAGGCGATTACGCTGTATTGGCCATCGCGGCTGCGGGCGTCGATTACACCGAGGTCGATGCCGCGATCGACGAGGCTTTGAAATAAGCATTTACAGGCCCCGCAAAGCCGGTACCTCCGGGGTACCGGCTTTGCTTTTTGCCGCGGGAATGTCCGGCGGCGCAATGTTTCCAAACAAGGAGTGAAAGCATGGTCTTCAGCACCGTACTGTTCCTGTTCCGTTTTCTGCCCATCACACTGGCACTTTATTATCTTGCGCCCGCAAGGCTGAAAAACACCGTTCTGTTTTTGTGCAGCCTCGTGTTCTATTCTTGGGGCGAAGTACGCCTGTTTCCGGTAATGGCAGCCGCCATTCTAATCAACTATACTGCAGGCCTTGGCATTGAACGCTTCAAAGACAGCGCCGCTGCGCGACGCGGCTTTTTATTGTTCAGTATCATCGGCAGCCTTGGCATGCTGTTCTTTTTCAAATACACCGACTTTTTCATCAACAACATCAACGCCGTAATAGGAACGTCCATTCCCCTCCTGCGCCTGACTCTGCCGCTCGGCATCAGCTTTTATACATTCCAGACGATGAGCTATTCCATTGATGTATACCGCGGCGATGTGAAAGCCGAGCATAATCTGATCAACTTCGGCGCTTATGTGGTCATGTTCCCGCAGCTCATTGCCGGGCCAATCGTGAAATACAGCGATGTAGCGGAACGGCTCCACATTTTAAAGGGCCGTGTCACGATGGACCGCATCGACGAGGGCATCTCACTGTTCATCTTCGGGCTTGCCAAAAAAGTGTTGCTGGCCGACGGTATCAGCGCGCTTTGGTACGACGTGATCGGCCATGATGTAAACGGCGTATGGGAAGCAGGTGTTGGATTGTCCAACGCGTCTACACCTCTGGTGTGGCTTGGCATCATTTCCTATGCCCTGCAGATCTACTTCGATTTTTCCGGCTATTCTATGATGGGCATCGGCATGGGCAAAATGCTGGGCTTTGATTTCCCGGACAACTTCAATCTGCCTTACATTTCGCGCAGTATCACTGAATTTTGGCGGCGCTGGCACATCACACTGTCCAGCTGGTTCAAGGAATATGTATATATCCCCCTTGGCGGCAACCGCAAGGGTCTGACTCGCCAGCTGTTCAACATTTTTGTAGTATGGTTCCTTACCGGCTTCTGGCACGGAGCAAACTGGAACTTCATCTTCTGGGGCCTCTATTACTGTGTGCTGCTGATGATTGAAAAAATCTGGCTGCTGCCGCACCTGAAAAAGGGCAAGGTCTGGCCGCACATTTACACGATGCTGCTTGTCATTGTGGGCTGGGCGCTGTTCGTCGGCAGCGACAAAGGCGTTTCGCTCGGGCTGCTGCTTCAAAAGCTGTTCGTGCCCTCGGGCGGCGTTTCACCGCTGTACTTCCTGCGCAACTACGGCGCTCTGCTCATTGTCGGCATTTTGTGCGCTACGCCTCTTCCGCAGAAGCTGTATGAAAAATTCAAAACGAACACGCTGATGCGCGGGCTGGTTCTTGCGCTGATTTTTGTTGTGACCATCGCCTATATGGTGGACGCCACGAACAGTCCGTTCTTATATTTCCGCTTCTGACAAGCGGTCACTGAAAAAAGAGGGAGCGCCGCAGCCAATAACCATATGGAAACGGCGTTGGCCGGTTTTGCACAGCAAAACCGAGATGAAATCGAGGAGGCGCCGCGACCAATACCCTATGGGAGCGGCGTTGGCCGGTTTTGCACAGCAAAACCGAGATGAAATCGAGGAGGCCCCGGAATGATCCGCAATTTATGGCAGGAGCTGAAAAAGTTCCCCATCGTTCTGCTTTTTCTCGCCTTTTTGTTCTGCTTTTCCATCCTGGACGCACTCTGGCCCAAGCGGGAATTTTCCGAGTTGGAGAACCGGAAGCTGATGCAGCCGCCCAAGCTCACTCTTGCGGGGGTTCTTTCCAAAGACGATCCCTGGATGGCCAAATATACTGAATACACCAAAGACCAGTTCATTTTCCGTGACGGATGGATCGACCTGAAAAGCCGCGCGGAGGCAATGCTTCTCAAAACGGAAAACAACGGCATCTGGTTCGGCAAAGACAATTATCTCTTCCCGAAATTTCTTGCCGTCGGCGAGCGCTTTGAAAAAAATCTCGACGCTGTTGAGCGCATGGCGCAGCGCCATCCCGGCAAGGTGAGCGTTATGATCGCGCCCTCATCCAGCCTTGTGCTTTCTGAAAAGCTGCCCTGGCAGGCACCTGTTGCGGATGAGGATATCTATCACGACAGCATCGTCGAACGGCTGTCCGGCCAGGCGGCGGTGTATGACCTGCGAAAAACACTGCGCGCCCATGGTGATGAATACATTTTCTACCGTACCGATCATCACTGGACAAGTGAAGGCGCTTACCTTGCATATGAACAGTTTGCAGGCAGCAAAGGCCTTCCGCTGTTTGACCGCTCGGCCGCGAATGAAAAAAAGGTCGAAAACTTTTACGGAACAAGCTATTCCAAAGCCCGCAACTACGACGTGGTGCCTGATACCATCACGTATTACGATCTGCCCAACCAGCTGACTGTCTACACGGCCAACGCAGACGGCAGCGAAAGCGGCGAAACCGGCCCGCTGTACAACACCGCCGATTTTGAAACACGGGACAAATATAAGGCATTCCTGCGCGGCAACAACGGTTATTCTGTTCTGGAGGGCAACGGCACAGGCAGTATCCTCATCATCAAAGACAGTTATGCCAATGCTTTCATTCCCTATCTCGTCGAGGATTACGCCTCTATCGGGATTGTGGACTTCCGCTATCTCAATAAAAAAGTGGACAGTCTGATCGAACGCGGCGGCTACGATGAGATCCTTGTGCTGTTCAGCTTCCAAGGCTTTATGGACGACATGACGCTGGCGGCGAAAATTGCCACGCCCTGAGGAAATAGCGCCTAACCAAAAACGCCTGCGCGGTTTATCCGTGCAGGCGTTTTTACTGTTCTTAATTCTGAAAATCACAGTTTTTCAATGGCCGAAAGCAGCATTTCGCGCAGAACGCCGGGATTCCCCTGCCCTCTGCTGGCCTTCATACACTGGCCCACAAGGAAGCCCGCAACATTGGTCTTGCCGCCCTTATAATCCGCCACAGCCTTGGGGTTGTTCGCCAGAACATCGTCTACGATCTTACCCAGCGCTCCCGAATCGCTGATTTGAGCAAGCCCCTTTTCTTCCACGACCTTGGCCGGAGGAACATCCGTCTCAATAATCACGTCAAGCACTGTTTTTGCAGCTGTGTTGGAGATGGTGCCTTTTTCGATCAGAGCGATCATCTCCGTCAGATTTTCTTTTGTCAGGGCTGTATCCGTGATCTCAATGCGGCGCTCGTTCAAAATCTTTGCAATATCTCCGATCATCCAGTTGCAAATGAGCTTCTTATCACAATTGCCAAGCGCCACACAGGCATCAAAAAACTCCGAACGTGCACGGTTGGAGGCCAAAAGTTCCGCATCCACCGGCAGCAGGCCATACTCTTTCACATAGCGCAGCGCCTTAGCCACTGGCAGTTCAGGGATGGAATCCTTCAATTCCTGAACGTGCGCTTCACTCACTTCAAACGTGAGCAGATCGGGGTCTGGGAAATAGCGGTAGTCCTGCGCATCCTCTTTCGAGCGCATCACATAGCTTTTGCCCTTGGCATCATCCCAGCGGCGGGTCTCCTGTTCGATAACGCCACCCTTCCTGATGACCTCGATCTGCCGCTGCGCCTCATACTGGATGGCGCGGTACACCGCGCCGAAGCTGTTGACGTTTTTCATCTCGGTTCGAGTGCCGAATTCCTTCTGTCCGCGGGGACGCACAGAGACGTTCACGTCTGCGCGCACACTGCCCTCCTGCATCTTGGCGTCTGAGATGCCGAGATAAAGCAGGATGTTTGTAATGGCTTCCATGTACGCCTTTGCTTCCTCCGCACTTCGCAGGTCCGGCTCGGAAACCATCTCAATGAGCGGCACGCCGCAGCGGTTGTAATCCGCCAACGTTCCGTCAAAGGAATCATCGTGAATGAGCTTGCCCGCATCCTCTTCGATGTGGATGCGCGTGATACCGATGCGCCGTACGTCGCCATTCACAAGGATGTCCAAATAACCGTTTTCGCACAACGGAACGTCAAACTGGCTGATCTGATATGCCTTGGGAAGGTCCGGATAAAAATAGTTCTTGCGGTCATTTTTACTCACACGGTTGATAGAGCAGTTCAGCGCATGGCCCATTTTTATGGCGTAATCCACCACCTGCTTGTTCAGCACCGGCAGCGTGCCGGGCATCCCCATGCACACCGGACAGCACAATGTGTTCACCTCTGCGCCGAAAGCATTTTTGCAGCCGCAGAAAATCTTGGTCTCGGTGCACAGCTCGGCATGCACCTCAAGGCCGATCACTACTTCATAATCCCTGTTTATCATCTCGTCACAGCTCCTTTACCGCAAAACCGCCCCTGGCAGTCTCGTAAGTTTTCGCAACGCCCAGCAATTTTGCCTCGCTGAACTTCGGCCCGATGAGCTGCAGGCCGATGGGCAGGCTGCCCGCGCCGAACCCGCAGGGTACGCTGATGCCCGGCAGGCCCGCGATATTCACGGTAACAGTGCAGATATCCGAGGCATACATCTCCAGCGGGTCGCTCGTCTTTTCACCCAGGCGGAACGCCGTGGTAGGCGTAGTAGGCGTGGCAATGACGTCGCATTTCCGGAATGCATCTTCAAACTCCTGCGCGATCATCCGCTGCAGCATCTTCGCGCGTTTGTAGTACGCGTCATAATAACCGCTGGAAAGCACATAGGTGCCCAGCATGATGCGGCGTTTTACCTCCGCGCCAAAACCTTCGCTGCGCGTAGAAAGATAAAGATCGTTCAAATTGCCCTCGCGATTGCCTGAATAGCCGTATTTTACGCCGTCATAACGCGCCAGATTCGAAGACGCTTCAGCGGAGGAAATGATATAATAGGCCGAAAGAGCATAATCCGTGGAAGGCAAAGAAATTTCGACGATTTCAGCGCCCAGCGCTTTCAGGTCATCCACTGCCTTCCATACAGCGGCCTTATTCTCCGCGCTGACGCCCTTTCCGAAGTACTCTTTCGGCACACCGATGCGCAAGCCCTTAACGCCCGTCGTTATGCCCGGGAAAGCATATTCCTTGCTGGTCGCATCATGCGCCGCGTCTCTGCCGCAGATGGCGCTGAACAGCAGCGCCACATCGTCCACTGTACGGGCGAACGGCCCGATCTGGTCCAGCGAAGAAGCAAACGCTACGAGGCCGAAGCGCGATACCGCGCCGTATGTAGGCTTGAGGCCCACGATACCGCACAAACCGGCTGGGCAGCGGATGGAACCGCCGGTATCGGAGCCGAGGGAAAGCGGCACCTCGCACGCAGCCACACTGGCCGCGCTTCCGCCGGATGAGCCGCCCGGCACACGAGTGGTATCCCAAGGGTTTTTCGTGGGCTTGAAATAAGAATTTTCGCACGAACCGCCCATGGCAAATTCGTCCATGTTCAGCTTGCCGGGGATTACCGCGTCTGCGGCCGCCAGCTTCTCCACTACCGTCGCATTATACGGCGGCACAAAATTCTCCAGCATCCGGGAGGCACAGGTCGTTTTCAGGCCCTTGGTACAGATATTGTCCTTTATCCCCACAGGAATGCCGGCCAGCACGCCCAGCGTCTCCCCTCTGGCGATTTTTTCATCCACTTCCTTTGCCTTCGCACGCGCGGTATCCGCCGTTACGGACAAAAACGCGTCAACCTTCGGCTCTACCGCGTCTATGCGCGCGAGCGTGTCGTCCAGGATCTCGCACGCGGTCACTTCTTTGCTGCGCAGCAGGGCGGAAAGCTCTGCCGCTGATTTTTTATACAGTTCCATTGTATGCCCTCCTCACTCTACGGTCTTCGGCACGACGATGCAGCCCGCAACGGCCTGGGGCACGTTTTGCAGCATTTCATCCCGCGGATACGAGGGCACAACGGCATCCTCGCGCAGCTCCATGACATTGCCCGGCTCCAGCAGCGTGGCCGCACTGGGGATCTCCGGCAGATTCTCCACCATCGCAACGATACCGGAAAGCTCTTTTTCAAACGCTTCCACCTGTTCCTCCGGGATCTTCAGCATCGCAAGCTTCGCGATGTGCCGTACATCGATTTCCATATTCCATTCCTCACTTTTATCAGAATTGTTCGGGCGCCCCGCACAGCGCGGCGCTTAAGGTGTCAGCTTTCAATCGTATCGCGCTGCGCTTGGAGCATCGCAAGAAATTCTTCCTCGCTGATAACAGGGACGCCCAGCGACTGCGCTTTTGTCAGCTTGGAGCCCGCCGCCTCGCCCGCGAGCACATAGCTCGTTTTCTTAGAGACGGACGACGACGCCTTGCCGCCGTTCTGTGTGATGAGCGCTTCTGCCTGCGTGCGGGAAAGCGTGGGCAGCGTGCCGGTAACCACCAGCGTTTTGCCCGCCAGACGGTCTGTCTTTTTCGGCCCGTTGTAGCGCATATTGACGCCAGCCTCCCGCAGACGGCGCACCAGATCCTGCGTACCATCTTTGGCAAAAAAGTCCAGCACGCTCTCGGTCATCACCCCTCCGAAGCCGTCGATCGCGTTGATTTCTTCCTCCGCCGCGGCCTGCACCGCCTCCATCGTAACGAAATGCTCCGCCAGCAGTGCGGCGCCCTTACTGCCGATATTGCGGATGCCCAGAGCAAACAGAAGCTTGTCCAGCCCATTCCGCCGCGAAGCGGCGATAGCCGCCAGAAGATTTGAAACGGATTTTTCCTTGAACTTATCCAGTGTGATAAGCTGTTCCGCTGTAAGGTCGTAAATATCTGCGGCGGTATGCACAAGACCGCGTTCCACAAGCTGCCTGGCTACTGCCGGGCCGAAGCCGTCGATGTCCATTGCAGCCCGGGAGGCAAAATGGATGATGTTGCGCAGCGTCTGGGCCGGACATTCGGGGTTTGTACAGCGCAGGGCCGCCTCATCTTCCATGTGCGACACCGGCGCACCGCACGAGGGGCACGCCTGCGGCATCTCGAACATCTGCGCATCCGGAGCATGCTGTACTACAGCCACCACTTCCGGAATGATATCCCCCGCCTTGCGCACGCGGATCACATCCCCGATGCCGACGCCAAGTTGCCGGATGAAATCCTCGTTGTGCAGGATAGCCCGGGAAACGGTCGTTCCCGCCAGCAGCACCGGTTCAAACACAGCCGTCGGCGTCAGCACGCCTGTGCGCCCGACAGAAACCTCGATATTCAGTAGCTTTGATTCTTTCTCTTCGGGCGGATATTTGAAGGCAACGGCCCAGCGCGGGAACTTATTCGTGCTTCCCAACGCATCGCGCTGTGCAAAATCGTCCACCTTCACCACTGCACCGTCAATGTCATACGGCAGCGTACCGCGCAGCGCGCCGATGGCTTCGATTTCCCGGAGCACGTCATCGATATTACAGAAGCGCGCATGCCGCGGAGATACCGGAAACCCCAGCGAGGCCAGGTAGTCCAGGCTTTCCTTGTGGCTGTGCAGCGTCATTCCCTCGATACGCTGCAGATTGAACACAAATACGGACAACCCACGGCCGGCAGTGACGGCGCTGTCCTTTTGACGCAGCGAACCCGCCGCCGCGTTGCGCGGGTTTTTAAATGGCTGCTTATCGCTGAGCTCCTGCTCCTCCACCAGCTTCAAAAAAGCATCGCGGGGCATATATACTTCTCCCCGCACTTCCAGAAAGTCCGGCGCTCCGTCTGGCAAGCGCTTCGGGATATCCTTTATCGTCGCGAGATTCTGCGTTACGTCTTCCCCCACAATGCCGTCGCCCCGGGTGGAGCCCCGAACAAAAACACCATTCCGGTATTCCAGGCTGATGGAGAGGCCGTCTATCTTTGCCTCCACCACATACTGCGGCGCCAGACCGGCTTCCCGCATTCGCGCGTCGAATTCCCGGACTTCATCCAGTGAAAAAACATCCTGCAGGCTCTCCATTTTTACAATGTGCGTCACTTTTTCAAAGCGGCCGGAGGCAACGCCGCCAACATGCTGCGTGGGGGAGCTTTCGTTCACGAATTCCGGATGTTCCGCCTCCAGCGCTTTCAACTCGCGTGTCAGCGCATCGTACGCATAATCATCCAGCTCCGGCGCATCCAGGTCATAATACAGATGGTTGTGATAATCGATTTTTTCTTTCAGGGCCGCATAGCGCTCCCGCGCCTCTGCAATCTCCAAGATACCACCTCAGTCGCATAGAAATACAGTTAATAGTATAGCATAAAACAGCGCCATTGCATACAGCGCGCACGGATAAAATTTACGAACCGGATGCGTAAAATTGCGGCACTTTGCCTACGATCAGCGTCTGGGCGATGCACACTTCATTTTCCACCGTTACGCTTGTGGAATACCCGGGCAGGATGGCGCTCATTTCCACTGTGAAACGGATGAAGATGCGGTGCTGTGTCTGGTTGATGCCCGCCGTCTCCAGTGTGTCCACGATCGTGCTCTGCACAAAGGATGCCGGCACCACCTGCAGCGGGATGTCCGGCCCTCGCCCCGCCATGATCTGCCAGCCCAGAAGCGTGCCCAGCGGGATGCGCACATCCTGTTTTGGGACGGAGAGGAGCCGGTTGGCCACGGCGTCTGTCAGCCGCGTTTTCAGGCGGTTTACTTCTACGGAATTGATTTCGATGGCAGATACCGTGCCATCCGGCGCTTTGTCCACTTCCACCAGTGCCTGTTCAATATCCTGCACCTCATTCAATTCTTCCATCACCGCCTCGTTCATAGCCAGCACGGAAACCACGCGGCACTGGTACTGCGCCATTGTGGTGATCACCGGACGCAGACGGTTGTCCAGTACGGAAAACACGGCAAATGCCGCGCAAAACACCAAAAACAGCCGAAACAGTATGACACGTCTTTTGGACACGGTTACAGCAGGCCTCCGAAAACGCCGCATTTCAGCCCCCTCCTTCCCTGTTGCAGTAATACAGTATATTCACGGCGGGGGCAAATCGTGTTTTTGATGCAAAAAAGCAAGGGTGCCGCCCGAAAAGCAGCACCCTTGCCGTTTTTTACAAATTAAATGGAAATCGTGGAGCCGATGTCCAGCAACGTTGTATCAATGGTCTTGTACATGGAAAGAGCCACAGAAATATCGTAGTCAACGATAGACTCGGCCTTTGTTGCGACCACACGGTTATAGATTCCCTTGCGCAGAAGCTCCACGGCATGGTAGCCCATACGGCTGGCCGTGACACGGTCACGCAGTGTGGGCGAGCCGCCGCGCTGCACATGGCCCAACACGGTAGCGCGGGAGTCGATGCCCGTGCGGGACTGGATCTCGTTTGCCAGGTCCTGCGCATGGCCGACGCCCTCGGCGATGATGATGATGAAATGCTGCTTGCCGGTTTTCTGCGTGGCCTTCATCTTGGCGATGACGTCGCGCTCCAGGTCGTACGGAACCTCAGGGATCAACGTTACAAGCGCCCCCACCGCGATGCCTGTGTTCAGCGCGATGTAACCGGCATTGCGTCCCATGACCTCCACAACACTACAGCGGTCGTGGCTCTGTGTGGTGTCGCGCAGCTTGTCGATCATTTCCACCGCGGTATTCATGGCCGTATCATAACCGATGGTGTAATCGCTGCAGGCGATATCGTTGTCGATGGTGCCCGGAAGCCCCACACAGGGAATCCCCTGCGCCGCCATATCTTTGCAGCCGCGGAATGAGCCGTCGCCCCCGATGACCACAAGCGCGTCAATGCCGTTGTCACGGCAGGCCTGCGCGGCTCTTTGCTGCCCCTCCAGCGTTTTAAACTCCAGGCAGCGGGCCGTATACAAAATGGTGCCGCCGCGATGGATGATCTCGGAAACGCTGCGCAGGTTCATATCAATGATATCTCCCGTCAACAGACCATTGTAGCCGTGACGAATGCCCTTTACACTATATCCGCGCATAATCGCCGTACGCACGACGGCGCGGATGGCGGCGTTCATGCCCGGGGCGTCGCCGCCGCTGGTCAGCACGCCGATGGTTTTGATTTCGGTTGCCATGGAAAAACCTCCTTCAAATATTCAAACACTCTAGTTACCCATTATAAACAGATGTTGCATCAAATTCAAGCCGCTTCGTTAAAAAAATCACCTTATTTTACTTTTACATTACCGGCTCCCAGTACCCGCTCCAACTCGGAGACCAACAGGTCGCTCTGTGTGCACCAAAGGCTTTTAGGCGCAAGCATGCGCTGTTTTGTATCCTCGAAGTACATATAAACAGGGAAATTGCCCTCGAATATCTGGAGCAGGTTCTTCGTCTCCTCAAAGCTCTCGCTGCGCATGGACGAAAGTTTCAGCCATAGTCCGTTTTTTGTACTTTTGATGTCAGTTTTTATCTTATCGGGCTCATATCGCTCTACGTCCACAATGGAATCCGCAATCAGCTTGCTGGGTTCATCTTCTTTATAAGACACGCGCCCTTTGATCACCACTACGGCGTTGTCATGCACAGCTTCAGAAGCAGCCAGAAGGACCTTCGGAAACGCAAGCACTTCCATGGAGCCGCTCAGGTCCTCCACCGTGATGAACGCCATCATGCCGCCCGCTTTGGTATTGATCGTCTTGGTGCGCACCACCGTGCAGACAAGCGTCACATTCTGCTCATCATAGGCATGCGCATTCTCTCCCACAAGCTCGCTGATGCGGCATGTGGACACCTTTTCGATCACCGGACGGTAATGGTCCAGGGGATGCCCGGACAAGTACAGGCCGCTCACTTCTTTCTCCATCTGGAGCAGGATGTCATAAGGATATTCTTCCCCGCTGTCCGGCAATTTATAGACGTTCCGTCCAGACTCCTGTTCACCGTCCAGAGCGCCGAACAGATCGATCTGCCCGTCCAGATTCCGCCTCGCTTCACTCTCCACACTTTTGAGGATGCCCTCCACGCCGTCCATCATGGAACGCCGCTTGGCCTCCAGATTGTCGAACGCCCCGCTTTTGATCATACTTTCCACCGCGCGGCGGTTGATCTCGGTGCCATGCAGACGCTTGCAGAAATCATACAGGCTGCGGTACGGCGTGCCGCTGCGCTCACGCACAACGGTAGCGATCAGGTTCCTCCCCACATTTTTCAGCGCCAGCAGGCCGAAACGGATATCCTTTCCCTCCACCGTAAAGCCCGCATCGCTGGCGTTGATGTCCGGCGGCAGCACGCGGATGCCCATACGCTGGCATTCAGCGGTATACTCGATCACCTTTCCCGTGTTGTCCAGCACGCTCGTCAGCAGGGCTGCCATGAATTCACGTGGATAATGCCTTTTCAGATAAGCGGTTTGGTATGCCACCACCGCATAGGCCGCCGCATGCGCTTTATTGAAAGCATAGGATGCAAAGCTGGACATATCGTCAAAAATGGCATTGGCCACTGTTTCGGAGATCCCGTTTGCCACACAACCGGCGCACTCGTGCCCCGGCTCGGTGTTGCCGTGCACGAAATGCTGGCGCTCCTTTTCCATGACATCGTGCTTTTTTTTGCTCATGGCGCGGCGCACAAGGTCGGCCTGCCCGTAAGAAAAGCCCGCCAGTTCACGGCAGATCTGCATCACCTGCTCCTGATAAACGATGCATCCGTTGGTAACGTCCAGAATATGCTCCAGCTGCGGCGTTTTATATTTTACATTGCCCGGATTGTGCCGGTTCGCAATATACGTTGGAATAGACTCCATCGGGCCCGGACGGTACAGTGAGATAATGGCGATGATGTCCTCCAGGCTTTTGGACTGCAGGCCCATCACCGCCTGCGTCATGCCGCCGGATTCCATCTGAAACACGCCCTCTGTCTCGCCCGCGTTGAGCATGGCGTAAACGCGCTGGTCATCATAAGGAACCGCGTCCATGGAAAAGCCCGGCTCGCGCTTTCGGATCATTTTCTCCGCATCGTCAATGACAGTGAGCGTACGCAGGCCAAGAAAGTCCATTTTCAGCAGGCCCAGCTCCTCAATTGTGGTCATCGTAAACTGAGTGACAGGGTTGCCGTCGTTGGTTGCGAGAGGTACGTATTCATCCGCTGCCTCACGGGTGATGACTACGCCCGCCGCATGCGTGGACGCATGGCGCGGCATGCCTTCAAGCTTGAGGGACATATCGATGAGCTCTTTCACCTGCGGGTCCGCATCGTAGCGCGCCTTCAGCTCCCTGGAGATGGAAAGCGCCTTGGTCAACGTCATTTTCGGCTCCATCGGCACCAGCTTGGCAATACCGTCCACCGTGCCGTAGGGCATGTCCAAAACGCGGCCTACGTCGCGGATGGCAGCGCGCGCCGCCATCGTACCGAAGGTCACGATCTGCGCCACATGGTCGGCGCCGTACTTGCGGATCACATAGTCGATGACCTCCTGACGGCGCTCGTAACAGAAATCGATGTCAAAGTCCGGCATCGAGACGCGCTCCGGGTTCAGGAAGCGTTCAAACAGCAGATTGTACTTGATGGGGTCGATATTGGTGATACCTACACAGTAGGCCGCAAGGCTTCCCGCACCGGAGCCGCGTCCCGGGCCCACGGGGATCCCCTGGCTTTTCGCATAGTTGATGAAATCGAACACAATCAGATAATAGTTGATATACCCCATGCGGTCAATAATGGATATCTCGTAGTCCAGCCGGGCGCGTATATCCTCCGGCACGTCCGCACCGTATCGCCGCAGCAGACCGTCCCGGCACAGCTTTACAAAATACTCTTTGTTGTCCATGCCGTCCGGCGCCACAAAATACGGCAGCTTTGTCACGCCGAATTCAAAATCAAAGCTGCACATCTCTGCGATTCGGTTCGTGTTTTCACAGGCTTCGGGCCATGCGCTGAACAGCTCGTACATCTCGTCGGTGCTTTTGACGTAGAACTCATCCGTGCCGAATTCCAGTACGTCATCGTCATTCACCGTCTTGTTTGTCTGGATGCAAATGAGAATGTGCTGCATCCTGGAATCTTCTTTTTCAAGATAGTGGGCGTCGTTGGTGGCGACCAGAGGAATGCCTGTTTCCCGGGAAAGCCGCACAAGCAGGGGCAGCACCGTGCGCTGCTCGTCCAGCCCATGGTCCTGTATCTCAATATAATAGTTTCCTTTGCCGAACAGATCTTCATAGTACCGCGCAAGATTCTTGGCTTTTTCATAATCCCCTGCCAATAAAGCCTGAGGGATTTCGCCCGCAAGGCAGGCGGAGAGACATATCAGCCCCTCATGGTACTCTTCCAGCAGCTCGTGGTCCACACGCGGCTTGTTGTAAAAGCCTTCCGTAAAGCCCACCGACACCATCTTGATAAGATTTTTATAGCCCGTCTCGTTTTTGCACAGCAGCACCAGATGGTTGGAGCCGTCGATGCGGTTCACCTTGTCGAACCGTGTACGTGTGGCGACATACACCTCACAGCCGATGATGGGTTTGACCCCCGCCTTTTTGGCGGCTTTGTAAAAATCCACGCAGCCGTACATGACGCCGTGGTCGGTGATGGCAACAGCGGTCTGGCCCAGCGCTTTCACGCGCTGCATCAGCCCCTCAATGCGGCATGCACCGTCCAAAAGGCTGTATTCGGTATGCAGATGCAGATGTGTAAAGTTTCTTGCCTTTTCAGCCATTCCTTGTCCTTTCTTTCAGGCTTTCCGCCGTTTGCTCCAGTTTTTTCATTCGGTGCGAAAGGCCCGATTTGCTCAGCGGAGGGCGGACCAGCCCGGCCAGCTCCTTGAGGGAAAGGTCCGGGTTTTGCTCCCGCAGGGCGGCGGCTTCCCGAAGCGGCGCGGGCAGCGTTTCGAACGCGCCGCGCTTTTTCAGATAAGCGATAGCCTCCAGCGTCTGCCCGCTGGCAGACACGGTTTTATCGATGTTTGCCGTTTCACAATTGGTAATACGATTGGCTTTGTTTCGAAAATCCTTGTACACCTTCAGGTTCATGATCTCCAGAGCCGCGCCGGAAGCTCCCATGAATGTGAGCAGATCCTCGATCTGCTCGCTTGCTTTCAGATAAAGCACATTGGAGCCTTTGCGCCGGGTGTGCTTAGGCGCGAAGCCATGGCCCATCAGCAGTGCTTCGAAATCCAGGATCAGGTTGTAGCGCACCGATAAAAATTCCAGGTTATATTCCCTCTGCGGGTTTGTAATGGTGCCGCAGCACAAAAAGGCCGCGGCAACAAACGCACTCACGCAGTGTTCACAGGTAAAGTTTCTGCTGTTGATGCGCAGGCTCGGCTCTTCGCCTGTATGTCCGAACAGGGCCAGCATCCGCCGCACCTCGCCCGGCTCTTTCACCGCGAATTCATAAACGCGGCTTTCCTCGCTCCCCTTAACATAAATCTTTCCCGCCACGCCCGCGCGGGCAAACATTTTTTTCGCGTACTGCGCTACGGCGATCTGTTCCGTGTGCAGAACAACGCCACGGGTGTCAAAATATTTGCCGAAGCACGCAAAGCCATAGGCAGCTGCAACGGCGCAGCAGCTGCCGCCCGCTTCGCGCGCAATGATCTCTTTTTTTACGTCCTGGGAAAAGCTCACGACGCGTCCTCCTTGCCCGGGCTGCGCCGGGTTATGTATGGGTGCGCTGGACATCCCGGTGTTCCACGACCGGATGGTACCCCAACTTCTTGACAAACGCGGCCAGCATCTCCGCAAAGGCGATGGAACGGTGCTTGCCGCCCGTGCACCCCACAGCGATAGTAAGCTGGCTTTTGCCCTCTTTCACATAGAGCGGCAGTGCGTATCCTACAAGGTCCTCCATGCGCTGCAGCAGGCCGTGCGCCTCCTCAAACTGCATGATATATTCCACAACCTCTTTGTCCAGGCCGGTTTTGTTTTTCAGCTCAGGGATATAAAACGGGTTGGGCAGGCAGCGGACGTCAAATACGATATCCGCCTCTTTGGGCTGGCCGTATTTGAAGCCGAAGGACGTCACCGTGAGCGCCATCGCGTCCGAGGACCGGTTCACAAACAGAGAGACCACGCGGTCCTTGAGCTGAGCCGTGGAAAACAGCGAGGTGTCGATTTTATAATCCGCCATTTCATACAACGGCGCCAGAATCTCCCGTTCCTGCAGAATGGCTTCATCCGTGGATACCTGAGACGCGATGCTGATGGGATGGCGACGGCGCGTTTCCTTGTACCGCCGCTCCAGCACATCGTTGCGCGCGTCCAAAAACAATATTTTATAGTTCACCCGCCCGGCTTTCAGCTGGCCAAGCGCATTTAGAATATCCTCGGAGGATTTTCCGCCCCGGATGTCCAACACAACAGCCACGCGCTCCAGCGTATTTTCACTCTGCTGGGCAAATTCCATCAGCTTCGCCAGAAGATTCGCCGGAATGTTATCGATGCAGAAAAAGCCGATGTCCTCCAGCGCGTGCATTGCCAGCGATTTGCCCGCGCCCGAAAGCCCGGTCACGATCAATAGGTTCATACGTCCCTTTACCCCATTTTTATTTTACGACTCTGACTTCCTTTTCCAGCCGGAAGCCCGTTTCGTCTGTCACGATCTTGCACACTGTATCCGCAAGGCACAGTACATCCGCGCAGGTGGCGTTGCCCGTGTTCACAATAAAACCGCAGTGCTTTTGGCTCACCTGCGCGCCGCCGATGGCGTATCCCCGCAGCCCGCACTGGTCAATGAGCGCTCCGGCATATGCGCCCTCCGGGCGCTTGAACGTGCTGCCCGCACTGGGCATATCCAGCGGCTGTTTCTCCATGCGGCGGCGGGCGTAATCCGCCATCCGCTCCCGGATGGGGCCTGTGTCGTCTTCCCGCAGCGTAAACGTCGCGGACAGGATGCACCACGGCTCGCGCTCAAAAACAGATGTGCGGTATCCAAGCTGCAGCTCGCCGGCCTGAAGTGTCCGCTCCGCGCCGGTTTCATCCAGAAACGTTGCGCAGGCAAGCACATCCTTTATCTCGCCGCCGTAAGCGCCCGCGTTCATATATACGGCGCCGCCCACACACCCTGGGATGCCGTAGGCGAATTCCAGGCCGGACAACCCTTCGTTTGCGGCCGCGATGCACACCTTTGAGAGAGCGGCCCCTGCCTGCGCCGTCACAGAGAGCCCGTTGCATTCGATGTTCCCCAGCACCTCGCCGATGTGGATGACCACGCCGTCGAACCCCTCGTCCGCGAACAGGATGTTCGTGCCCTTGCCCAACAAATAATACCGCACGCCCGCCTGGCGGCAGACGGCAACGGCCCGCGCGAGCTGCCGCTTATTCTGCGGCTCACAGAACAAAGCCGCCGGGCCTCCGATCTGGAAGCTGGTATGGCGCGAAAGCGGTTCGCGGGCAGCGCATGGGATGGATGCCTGGCGGAAAGCCGCAGCGATCTCGTTCAAGTGCTCCATGGGGAATCCCTCCAAAATCATTGATGCTGCGTGGCAAGCCCGGCCGCACCGATAATGCCCGCGTCATTGCGCAGCTTTGCAGTGACGATTTTCGTACGCCGCATGCCCTCTCGGGCGTAATCTTCCTGGTCCACTACCGCCTGCACGGGCGCAAGAAGCGTATCGCCTTCCTTGGATACGCCGCCGCCGATGCATATGATCTCCGGCTGAAAGATATTGATCAGGTTCGTCAGGCCGCAGGCAACGTATTCCACAAAGTTTTGCACCACCTGCGTGCCCAGCGCATCGCCCGCACGCATCGCGTCAAAAGCCGTCTTGGCATTCACGCGCGCAGGGTCGCCGTGCACATAGCTCCACATGATGTTATCCTTATGCTGTTCCATCGCGGCCAGTGTATCCTCAGCCAGCGCACGGGCGGAAGCATATTTTTCCCAGCAGCCGCGCCGCCCGCACATACAGGGGCGCCCGCCCTTGACGATAACCGTATGCCCGATCTCCGCGCCCGCGGAGTTGAAGCCGGAAAATATCTTTCCGTCGATGATGATGCCGCCGCCGATGCCCGTGCCCAGCGTAACGGCAATGGCGTACTTTGCTCCCTGCGCCGCACCTGCGATGTATTCGCCGTAGGCTGCGGCATTTGCATCGTTCTCAATGTACACGCGGCACGGCAGCAGCTTTTCCATTGCCGATACCAGCGGCCAGTTGCGGTAGCCGAAGTTGGCGTTGAACTCCACGACGCCTGTATGCGGGTTCACACTGCCCGGCGTGCCGATGCCCACGGATTCGATCTGCGTGGCCATGTCCAGTCCTGCCCGCTGTGCGAGCTGGCTGCACAACGCGGCGATCTCCGCTTCCACCTCATGTTCAGGCCGCGGCAGATTTGTCTTGCAGGAAACGCTGTCCACGATATGATGTGCTTCATCTACAAGGCCCGCCTTGATATTTGTGCCGCCCAGGTCGACACCGATGGTATATATTTTCATTCTTCTTTACTTCCTTCCAGCAGGTCTGCGACCGGCTTTTGATGTTCTTTCAGCACAGTGATCAGGTTTTCCCGGCTTGCGTTCACCACAAGCTCCTCCGGAAAATGGATCTCGCGCAGCATGGGCAGCACCGTATCGAACTGGCCCAAATGATAAATGGAATGCGCGTCGGAATTCACGGCGATCTTTGTGCCGTTGCGTTTGCAGGCAAGCGCAAGCTCACGCATGTTTTCCTCGTTGCCCGGACGGACAACAGCGGAATTCGCGTTGATCTCGACCACCTTGCGGCAGCGGGCAAAAGCCTTTGTCACGGCGTCGTAATCATAGCGGTGCCTGCGGCTTTCCGAATGGCCGATGCAATCCACATAAGGGCTTTGCGCAACGTTCAGCCACAGCTGCGTGGCTTCGTCCTCAGAAAGCGAAGGGCATAATGTATCGCTATGGATAGACGCGATCACCCAGTCGAGCTGCATCCGCTCAAATTCCTGCGGCTCGATGTCAAGACTGCCGTCTGTGCCGCGCACATTCGCTTCCACTCCCTTGAGCAGCCAGATGCCCTCGATGCGGCTGGGAAGCGTTGTCAGATTGTAAAAATACCAAGGGTGCGGCGCGTCCGGCATAGACGGGCCGTGGTCGGTGAGCGCCGCGGCAAACATCCCAAGCTCACAGGCGCGCCGCGCCATCTCCGTGACGGTATTGAACGCATGGTTCGATACCATTGTATGCATATGAAGGTCTGCAATGATATTCATGAAGGAATTTGTTTCTCTTTCTCGTTAAATTCATGTAAGCAGCTCAGCGCAGGGACGGATCATCCTCGTCCAGCCCCAGGCGGGCAAGCAGCTCGCGCGCCGCATTGTAGCCCATTTTTTTCTGGCGGTTGTTGATGGCCGCCGCCTCCAGGATCACGGCCAGATTGCGGCCGGGCATTACGGGTATCACCGTGCAGGGCAGTTGGATGCCCATAATATCCGTCGTATCTGTCTCAAGGCCTGTGCGACTGTAATTCTTGGTCTTGTCCCACGGCTCCAGCTCCACCACAAGATCCACTTTTTCGCTCATCTTTACCGCGCCGCTGCCGAATACGCGCGCCACATTGATGATGCCCACTCCGCGCAGCTCGATAAAATGGCGGATGTTTTCCGGCGCTGTACCCAAGATCGTGCGGTCAGACACACGGCGCAGCTCCACCGCGTCGTCCGCAATCAGCCGGTGCCCGCGCTTCACGAGCTCCACGGCTGTTTCGCTCTTGCCGACGCCGCTCTCGCCCAGGATGAGAATGCCCTCGCCGTAAATCTCTACAAATACGCCGTGCCGCGTGATGCGCGGCGCCACCTCGACGCTCAGGTTCGAAATCAGCGCGCTCATCAGACTGGATGTATTTTCTGTGGATCGCAGCACGGGTACTTCATACTGGGAAGCGAACTCCAGCACCTCGTCGAACACGGAAAGGTTGCGCGTTACGATAAGCGCAGGCGGCTTTGCCGCGAACAGCGTGTGGATATGGCTGCGGCGTTCGCTTTCCGGCAGCGTGGTAAGATAACCCACTTCGGCGTTGCCGAATATCTGGATGCGGGTGGGATCAAAGTATTCGTCATAGCCTGTCAGCAGCAGGCCCGGGCGGTTCACATCCGCCGTATAGATAGGGATATTTTTCAGCTCCGTGGGAGTGTAGACCACTTCCAGGCGCAGCTTTTCCACGACCTTGTCCAAAGAAACACTGAACTGCGGCATAGGAACGTCCTCCTTTATCCTATAGGATTCCATTGATAATTCTATTATATATGATTGGAAGAGAGATATCAATTTTGTTTTTGTACAGCCATACGCTTTCTTTCCGAACGATTTTTTGTTATACTGATAATTGTATGGGAACAGCACACCCAAAAGGAGTAATCATTTATGAAGGTAGCTATTTTTACAGAGACCTACTTCCCCTTCATCAGCGGCGTCGTGACGCATATCAAGACGTTGAAGGAGAGCCTGGAGCACGCAGGGCATGAGGTGCTCATCGTCACCACCAGCCCCAAGGCCGTATGCCATTATGTTAAGGATGGTGTTTTGTACTGCCCCGCCATCCCCCTCAAACGCATTTACGGGTATGGACTGTCCAACCCTGTCAACATCCAGCGCCTGCGCATCATTCAGGATTTTGACCCGGACATCATTCATATCCACACCGAGTTCAGCATGGGTATCTTTGCGCAGTTTGCCGCGCGCAAGCTGAAAAAGCCCATCGTCTACACACTGCACACGATGTATGACGATTACATGTTCTATGTCGCGCCGGAACGGTTCCAGAACATGGTCAAGCCGGCCGCTCATGTTTATTTCCGCAAAGTGGCCAACAAGGCCACTGAGATCATCGGCCCGTCTCTGAAGGTAGTGGAGTTCCTGCGCCGGTGCGGCGTAGAGCGGCACATCAATATTATCCCAAATACAGTGGATCTTTCCGACTTTATGCCCGAAAACGTCTCGCGCGACGACGTTGCCGCCATCCGGACAAAACTGGGCATCCGTGACGGGGATACGGCCATGTGTTTTGTGGGCCGTCTGGGCAAGGAAAAAAGCATCGACGTGCTGGTGGAGTTTTTTGCCGCGCATTTCCGCGGGGACGACGCTTACAAGCTGTTCATCATAGGAGACGGCCCGGAAAAGGAAAATCTGGAACGGCAGATCGTCCGTCTGGGCGTAGGTGCTCAGGTTCGTTTGCTTGGCCGCATTGAGCACCAGTTCCTGCCGCCCTATTACCATGCATGCGACCTTTTCACCACCGCTTCATTGTCCGAAATGAATTCCATTTCCATGCTGGAGGCTATGGCCAGTGGACTGTACGTGATCCAGCGGCTGGACATCTACAACAAAAACCAGATCACCCCCGGCGAAAACGGCAACGTCTTTAACACGGCGGAGGAAATGGCTGCGCTGCTGCGCGAGGAAGCCGCTCTTACGCCTGAGCAGCGCGCACTGCGCCGCCAAAAGGTAACAGCGTTTACGCAGCGCTACGGCGAAAAAGAGTTCATCCGTGCGGTGCTCAACGTATATGAGCGCGCAATGGCCGAATATAAGGCCAAGATGAAGATAAAAGCAAAAGCAAAAAGCAAAGGAGTCAGATAATCATGCAGCATTATGACGTTGCGATCATCGGAGGCGGCATCGGCGGACTGATGAGCGCTTACGAGCTTGCCACAAAAGCGCCTGGGGCAAAGGTCGTTCTGTTCGAGAAAGGACACGACATCGAAAAGCGGGCATGCCCCATCGTCACCGGAAAAGCCCCTACCTGTATCAAATGCCCCTCCTGCGCCATTATGGAGGGCCTTGCCGGAGCAGGTGCTTTTTCCGACGGCAAATACGTCATTTCCACAGAATACGGCGGCTGGCTGCCGGATTTTCTGCCTCCCGAACAGGTTTTGGATTACATCGAGCAGGCAGACGGTATTTTGCAGCACTTCGGCGCGCCTGCAGAGCGCTTCATGCCCAACAACGAGCTGAAGAAAAAATGCCTGGAGTATGACCTGCATATGGCGCAGGCCCAGCTCAAGCATCTGGGAACGGACGCCAATTTCGAAACCATGCGAAAAATGGCGGCTTTTCTGAAGGAACATGTAACCATTCTGACGGATACCGACGTGACCGATGTGGACAAAGCCGCTCATACTGTGCATTATGAAGGCAAAGGCGTACAGGACAGCGTCACGGCGGAGCATATCATTTTTGCCGTCGGCCGTGTGGGCAGCCGCTTTTTTGCCAAATGGTGTTCTCAAAACGGTATTCCGCTGAAAAACAACCAGGTGGATATCGGTGTTCGCGTCGAGCTTCCCAGCATGGTATGGGATGATTTTTCCCATAAGATCTACGAGCCAAAAATCTGGTACCGTTCCAAGCAGTACGGAGACGTCACGCGCATGTTCTGCTTCAACGAGCGCGGGCAGGTGGTTATGGAAAACACCTCCGGAGTTCTCACGGTCAATGGCCACGCCTATGTGGATGAAGCCAAAAAGAGCCAGAATTCCAACTTTGCGCTGCTTTCTACCATCCGGTTTACCGAGCCGTTCAAGGAACCTATCGAATATGCCCGCAGCGTCGCAGGGCTTGCAAACCTCATCAGCGGCGGCAGCGTGCTGGTGCAGCGCCTCGGCGACCTGATGGCCGGACGCCGCACAGATGAAAAAAGGCTGGCCCAGAGCACCGTGCGTCCTACACTGAATGCAGTCGCCGGAGATCTGAGCCTTTGCCTGCCCAAACGTCAGTTGGACAACATTGTGGAAACGCTGGCCGCGCTGGACAAGATCGCGCCGGGTACGATGAATTACGACACGCTGCTTTACGGTGTGGAATGCAAATACTATTCCGCCCGTCCCGACTGCACCGATTTTGAACTGGATGGCTGCGAAAAGATCTATGCTGTGGGCGACGGCACCGGCTTCACCCGCTCGCTCAGCCAGGCGGCCGCCCACGGCCTGTATGTGGCAGATAAGATCCTGCGGGATTAAGCCTTTCCCGGCCCCTAAAAGAAAAGCGGCCGCCCCGGAGTATTCCGGGGCGGTTTTTTGTTTTTAGCACAGACGCATGCGCAGGGCCTTTACACGGGCTTCAGCTCTGATGAAAAGTCCACCGTTGCAATGTCGTACAGTGTCCCCGTACGAAGCAGCGCTTCGCAGGCTGCGGTATCATACAGCTTCAGCCACCATGCATAATGGAACGTATCGTTTCCCCTGGCAAATGTCGCTTGGTTGAGCATCTCGGCTTCCCGGTTCAGGTAAGCGTTGATCTCCCGTGTCATTTCCGCTTCTTCTTTGTCCGCAACGGGGGCTCCGTCTACCGTTACATCGTCCAGCTTTCCGGTCAGACACACTTCAAGATGCGGTGCGCCGCCTGCAGTGGAAGCTGTATGCGTAAGCCGCAGCTGCTGTGTCCGGAATGATACGACCCGTCCCTCGATCTGTGTGTTCACTGTAAGCTGCCGTGCCTTCCCATTCAGCAGAAGAAACATCTGCATTGCAGCGTCCTCCAAAACAGCATAGGGTGCGCCGCTGCGAAACAGCACCATTTGCCGGACCCCGCGAAACTCCTTCTCTTCTTTGGAAAATGAAAACACGGGAAGATATCCGTCCAGACCGCCTGTTCCCGAAAGATTGATCTCAAAAATGCTTTGCGTACGATCCTGCTCATCGGCTCCCATTCCGATCAGCCGTTCGCCTTCTCTCACTACATCGCTGATCACGTCCTCGCATTCAGACAGCTCTTCCGCCGTCAGCGGCGTTAAAAACGCAGCAAGATTTGGACGCGCGGCGTTTTCGTCTGCAAAATAAGAAAGGTACGGCGTTACATTGCGCGCGGCGCCGGGCCCCAAAAGCAAAATCTCATTCTGGGCATAAAACGGTTTTTTGTTTTGCTGCTGTTCCGCCTTGTACAGAGCTTCTTCAATGCTCTTTCCCTGCGCCGTATAAATTTTAGCCTGCCCTTCCACCGAGGCCGTATCAGAATTCGGCGCACAGGTGAACACCACCAGTCCAGCCTGCACCTGCCCGCCGGACTCGTCCAGGTACACCATCTTCACAATGGCGCGTTCCCCCAGACTGCGGCTTTGCTTACAGCCGCACAGCAGCATCAAAAGCAGTGTCAACGCAATTATTTTATACGCGTTTTTTTGCATAGAAGCCCTCCATTACACAGCCGTACACCACCGTACATGCCAGCAGCACGGCCGTACCTGCCGTGAGTACCGCGCGCAGCGTCTCAGGCGGCGCGCCCGCACATACGGCCAGCAGCACGGCAAGCAATCCCACAGCATATCCGCAGGTTTTGCCTCCGCGCTGGCTATGGGGCAGCAGCGGTGTAAGGGCGCTCTGCACGCCGTAGGCGAGCGCTGCTACCTTACACAGCTCCGCCAGCATCCACGCAGCAATGTGCAGAGCATCCAGACGGCGGAATACAGAAATGCTGCCCAGACGTGAAAGCGTATGGATGGTCTGCTGCTGCAGCTGCGCTTTCATACCCAAAACCGCCTCGGAGCAGAACGTCAGTCCGATATAAAATACGCACAGCAGCGCCAGCGTTTTGAGCAGCGGCCGGCGCTTCTCCCGGTTTGCATGCAGGCTCAGCAGACAGAACAACGGCAATTCCGGCGGCAGCGTAAAACCGCGCGCGGCCGTCCGCAAAACCTCTGGAAAATCAAATGGCTGAAAGGTAAGGTTCGACAGATGCATGCCGCCCAGGTTGGAGACCAGCATCAGTGCCATAGAGAGTAAAAAGAGGCCTGCGGCCAGACCGAGCACACGTACGATGCTTTCCAGCCCGCACCGCAGCGCATAAAACACCACAAGAAGAAACAGCCCGTATACCAACAGCTGCGGCATCGGCTCGTCGCTCACATAGCGAAAAAACGCCTCGGAACGCACCATCGCTGCCGCTCCCCCGGCGGCGAACAGCACCGCCGAAAGCGTGAGCAGCGCCTTGGACCCAAACGTAACACCGCCCTTCAGCGTGGTGAAGGCTTCGCGCCGCAGCAACCCCAGCACGGGCAGAAGCAGTATGCTGACCACAGCCGTGTTGAGGACAGCGGCCAAAATCGCAATCTGCGCGCCCGCCGAGCCTCCGGAGGTAAATGGGCGCACAGCCATATCCACCGCCAATGAGAGGAACACCAGTGTACAGAGCTGTTTTGCGCTCACTGTTGTATGCTCGTTCATTGCGTCTCCCCCGTTTCCTTTCCGGGCAGCTGGTCAATGGAAAAATCTGCCCGCGCCAGCGTATGCCAGTTGCGCCGCAGCAGGCCGTCCCTCCAAAATGCACTGCTGCCCGGCGCGATGGGCGCTGTATACGGGATACCGAAAGAATTCATACCGCACATCCCCAGCAGCATACAAAACAGCAGCGTAACGATACCCAAAGGCCCCAGGAGGCCGCCGGCCAATATATACAGGATGCGCAGCACTGTGATCGGCTCGTACAGCGATGGCACTACAAAGGTGCAAATCGCTGTCATTGCGGCCACGATGACCACAGGTGTGCCCACAATGCCTGCGCTGACGGCAGCATCCCCTACGATGAGCGCCGCCACAAGGCTCACCGAATGGCCGATGGGCTTGGGCAGACGCAGCCCTGCCTCCCGCACGATCTCCAGCAGAAAATTGACAAACAGTGCTTCCATAAACAGCGGCAGCGGCGTGGCAAGCTCCGCAGACGCAACTTTGTACAGCAGTTCCGGCGGCAGCAGCTCCGGCGTGAAATTCGCAACGGACACGAATACGCCCGGCAGCATCACCGCGATGAGGAACGCAGAGTATTTCAGAATGCGGATAAGCGATGCAAAGTATGCTTTTTCGGAATAGTCGTCCATGCTCTGAAAATTCTCATTGAAAAAATAAGGCACGATCATAGCGAAAGGGCTTCCATTCGCCATGATAATGATTTTCCCCTCGCAGATTTTTGCGCAGGCAGTATCCGGCCGTTCCGTGTATCCTACCGATTGAAAAAATGAAAATCGGCTTTTCTGCAAAAACGCCGCCAGATAACCGGTATCGAACAAAAACGGCAGCTTAACCGATTCCAGCCTGCGCTTCACAGTGGAAAGCATCTGCTTCGGGACAAGCTGTGTGTTGTATAAAAGCGCAATTTCCGTTTTGGTATGTTCCCCCACAGTCATTGTTTCCACCATCAGCTCACCGCTGCGTATCAGACGCCGCATCAAGCTGATGTTCACACGAAGCGGTTCTGTAAAGCCTTCCCGCGAGCCACGGACATTCCCTTCCCCGCTTGGCTCCTGCACCGAGCGGAACTGCATGCTCTGTGTAGAAAGAACCAGCCCCCGTGCTACGCCGTCGATCAGAATGACACTGGTGCCCGCCGTCAGCTGCGCACGCGCATCTTCCACACAGACAACGCTTTTGCTCTCCAGCGGAATGGCCGTCTGCTTGAGGATATAGTCAAACAGCTCTTCCGGAGTCTCCGGCTGAACGTCCGGCTTACTCAAAACGTCGAGCATCATGATCCAGAGCCGCTCTATACTGGAAAGCCCCTCAAACATGCAAATACAGGCCGGATATCCCATCAGTGTGATATCCTTTGTATAAAAATCCGTCGCTGTGCCGAACAGTCCCTTGAGCGCGAGCTTGTTGTCCAAAAGGCTTGTCGTTAATGTCTGTTCCAAATGCATCCCCTCCCGTGCCCTTAGTATGGCGGGAGCAGGATAAATTTAGTCAAACCGGGCAACATTCAATAACAGCGGCCCGCTGTGGGCCAATACATTGAAAAGGAGTCCGCCATGGCAATCCTGCTGTTCCGCACCTTGCTCGTTTATGTGCTCATTATCGGCGCAATGCGCCTGATGGGCAAAAAACAGCTCGGCGAGCTGCAGCCCTCCGAGCTTGTTTCCACAATTTTGATTTCCAATCTTGCTTCTATCTCAATTGAATCGCCGGAGCTCCCGCTCATCGGAAGCGTGGTTCCCGTGTTCATCATTGTCGCAACGGAAATACTCCTGTCCGCGCTGTGTGTGCGGTCCCGCCGCGCTGCAAAGCTGGTCTCCGGCAGCCCGCGCGTCATCATCCGGAACGGCGTGATCGACCAAGCCACTTTGTTCGATCTGCGCTTTACCGTGGACGACCTGCTGGAAGCGCTGCGGGGCAAGGACGTATTTGAGCTTTCAGATGTCGCTTTCGCCATTGTGGAAACCAATGGAAGCGTGAGCGTGCTGAAAAAGTTTCCGCGCGATACGCCCTGCAACGAAGACCTTCACATTGAACCGCCCACGGCAAAGCAACCGTCGCTTCCTTTGCTGGTGGACGGCGAGCTGAATCCCGTCAATATGCGGCTTTACTCTGTGGATGCGGACTGGATAGACGCTCAGTGCCGCAATGCGGGGCTCGCACGGAAGGACGTGCTTTTATTTTTGTGCAACGACGCCAAAGAGACGAGTATCGTAAAAAAAGAAAGCCGGTAAAAACCGGCTTTCCGCATCGTTTTTAAGGAGATGTTTTCATGCGCAGGATACGCATTGCGATCTTTATTCTGCTGCTTGCCGCAGCGCTTTCGGCCGCCAGCCACTTTGCAGTTTTTCGTGTAACACGATCTGTCCAGGCCCAGCTTTCCGGGATACGCGAAGCCGCAGGCGCGCAGAATTACGAAAACGCCGCACACCAAATCGACGCATTGCTGGAATACTATGAAACACGCCAGCATCTGCTGGAATTCTTCATCCGGCGTGAAACCGTTACATCCGCTTCAGTCAGCCTGCATGGCCTGTCAGCCTATGCGAACGGCGAAACCATACAGGACCTGTTCAGCGAGATCGACAAAGCAAGCGAGCAGATCCATGCCATGGAGCATTTATTTTTCAGCATCTTCTGACGCGGTGTCACGTCCCTGTGTGGCACGCTTATTCAGCAGGTCCTTCAATTCGTCCATAAAGGTGTTGATATCTCCGAACTGGCGATATACCGACGCAAAGCGCACATAAGCTACTTCGTCGATATTTTTCAGCTCCTGCATGGCAAGTTCGCCCACATGAATGGACGTGATCTCCCGCTCGTAGGAATTGAGCAGCGCCTGTTCGATATTGTCCACGGCGTCCTCCAGCATCTGATACGACACCGGCCGCTTTTCGCAGGCCCGCATCATCCCGTTCAGCAGCTTCTGACGGTTGAACGCTTCGCGCGACTTATCCTTTTTCACCACCATAAGAGGCACGGTCTCCACGATCTCGTAGGTGGTGAACCTTTTTTGACATACAAGACACTCCCGGCGGCGGCGGATGCGTTCTCCGTCGTCAGCCGGCCGGGAATCGATCACTTTGGAGTCTATCTCACCGCAATAAGGACATTTCATGGGCACTGCTCCTTTTCCGAGCCGGATGCTACGGAGCATCCGGCATAAATTTTGTTCACCATCGCCGCAGAAGCCAGCAGCTCATCCATTGAGGAAAAACCGCTTCGGTACAGCTCGATGATGATGTCTCCCGCAAAACCGCCGCGCCTGAGTTCCCTGAAAAACGGTTCAAGTGCCAAGCCGCCCGTACCCGGCGCTGTACAGTCGTTTTGCTGTGTATAATCGCTCAAATGGACATGCGCGATTTTTCCGCGCATCGCATCCAGCATTTCCTCCAACTGCACTCCGGCACGCCGCTGCTGCTTTACATCCAGAACAAATGAGACATCGTCCCCCGTATATTCCCGCATTTGACGCACATATTCCGGCAGGCCGCATTTGCAGCGCACCACGTTTTCCTGACAGAAATCAACGCCATATTCCCGCGCTGTCCTGCGCAGCAGCAGATAATTTTCGCAATGCCTTTGAAACGGAAACGGCGTCTGCCTGTAATCGCCGTGGAACACCACGCGTGGGATTCCCAACACACGGCATATCTCAAAATAACGCCGATAGATACGCAGGCCGTCCTCCAACCTGCCGCCGTATTCAGAAGCGAAGAAAAATGTTTCCATCCCCGACGTAAAGGGGTGCAGAGCGGCGGCGCGCATGCCCGCATCCTGAAGGACCGACCGCAGGCGCTCCGTATAAGAAAGCTCCAGTTCACTGAATGTGTTGAGAAAAATCTCCACCGTTTCCACGCCTGCGCCGCGCAGTGCGGACAGCGCCTCTGCTGTTTCCTGCGGGTAAAAGCAGGAAGTGGATATTCCGCACTGCATGGTCAAAACACCTCGCTTGATTGCTCTTATTATGGCACAGTCCCGGCCTTTTTGCAAGCAAAAAGCGGACGCATCCAAGATACGTCCGCTTGGTATTCCCTATTCAGGCCTTTTTCTTGCGGGGCTTCGCTTTTTTGTGCAATTCCCATTCCACCCACAGCGGGCCGGCAATACAGATTGTGCTGTAAACACCGGAGATCATGCCAATGATGAGCGGGAACGCAAATGTAAAGATACTGTCCAACCCGAACACCACAGACACGACGCATACAGTACCCAACGCCAGCAGCGTGGAAATGGTCGTATTGATGGAGCGGCGCAGGCTCTGATTGATGCTGTTGTTCACAAGCGTGGCAAAATCCATCGAATTACCGTACAACTGGCGGTTCTCACGCACACGGTCATAAATAACGACTGTATCATTGATGGAATAACCCAAGATCGTGAGCAGTGCCGCAATAAAGTTCCCGTTGAGGGGGATGCGCATGACGACGAACACGCCATATACCACGATCAGGTCATGCACCAGAGCCACAACAGCCATGCTGCCCGCAGGCCAGCCGCCGATTTTCTTAAAGCGGACGGCGATGTAGACCAAGATCAACAGCGAAGCCGCCACAACGGCCACGATGCTCTTGGCAAAGAACTCCTTACCGATGGTCGGGTCCACATTATTCAGCGAAAGCTGGCGAAAGCTGTTATCCGAATAGTTTTCTTCCAGCCTGACACTCAAGGCTTCCACTGTGGCGGTTTCCACCGTCTGTGTGCCCGGCATGGAAATCGTCAGCGTCTGTGCGTCGGACGCAATGCTGCTGCCGGTCTGTAGCGTTACGTTGCTACCCAGCGTACTTTCAATATCCTTTTGCACCGCAGAGATATCCAGCTCACCCGTATAGCTGTAGGTAAGCATCGCGCCGCCTTTGAACTGGATATCCATTTCAACGCCGAAAATCACGCTGAACAGAAGAATGAATACGATTAGCACGGCGGAAAAGATGAAGAACTTTTTGCGGTTCCCAACGATGTCATACTGTTTTTTCATTCTTTACCCCTCCATACAAAACCGGGTTGCGCATGCATTTCAGCTTGGAGATGCCCTTCAGCATCACGCGCGTGCAGATAACGCCGAACACAAAGTTCAGCAGCACGCCCACCAGCAGCGTATACCCGAAGGAATAGATCGTGCCCGCCGTAGAGGGGCCGAAGGCAAAGAAGATCGGCTTGAGCATCCTGGCGAAAAAGCCGTCTGTGGGGCCAAACGCACCCATCAGCATCACCGCGACGATGATGACCGTGACGTTGCCGTCGATGACCGGCGCAAGGCCGCGGTCGAAGCCGGCGCGGATGGCGCCGTCGATGCTCTTGCCGGAGCGGATCTCCTCCTTGATGCGCTCGGCGGCGATGACGTTGGCGTCAACACCCATACCGATGGCAAGGATGATGCCCGCGATGCCCGGCAGCGTCAGCGTGAAGCTGTTGAGCACAGAGAAATAGCCGGATACGAATGCCAGCGTCATGGCCGTCTGCCCCAACAGCGCAATAACCGCCACCGCGCCGGGCAGACGGTAATTCGCAATCATGAACAGCGCCACCAGCACGAACGCGACCACGCCTGCGATCACCATGGCCTGCAGCGAGTTTGCTCCCAGGCTGGGGCTGATCGTGCTGTAATTCTCGGCCGTAAGCGCAAACGGCAGCGCGCCGGAATTGATCTTGTTTGCCAGAGAGATGGCTTCGTCGCGCGTCTTGTCATCCGAACCGTTCAGTGTGATCATGGCGTTTCCGTCCGTGATTGCAGAGTTAACGGTGGGATAAGAGATCATCGTGTCGTCCATCCAGATAGAGATGGTTCCCTTGGACTCCGAAAGGCGCGTGGTGGCCTCGGCAAAGCTCTCTTTGCCGGAATCGTTGAGTTCCAGCGAAACATAATACTGGCCGTATGTAGCGCTGTTCGCATTGTTGTCCACGGCAGCGGTCGCGCTTTTGATGTCCTTGCCCTCAAGGATGATGTTCTCCGCCGTCACACCTGTGGGCTTGCCCTCGCTGTCCACTTCTTTACCCTCGCGGAACGTGAGCACCGCAGTGGCGCCGATCTCCTGGATCGCGGACTCGGGGTTGAAATCCGTCTCACCTTCCTTCCACGGGAAACGAACGATGATACGGTCCTTATTGTAATCCGTATACACTTCGTTGTCCGTGATGTTCAGGTTCACAAGGCGCTGCTGGATGACGGACTCCGCCGCGGCCATCTGCTCGTCCGTTGCGTCGTAGCCGTCGGCCGGCATGAACGTCACGTCCACGCCGCCTCGGATGTCGATGCCGAAGCGGATGTCCTGCGCGCCCTTCACCCAAATTTTTGTTGTGTCGCCATACTGCGTGCTGATGCCCAGGAACGCGGTAAACGCGAACACGACGATCAGGACCGCAACAACAAAAAATTGCCAGGGTTTCCCTTTTGTCTTCATGGTGTTCCTCCAGAAATGAAATTATCTATCCTACCACGGCGCGGGCCCAGGCGCAAAGCGCCGGGACATCACTGCCGCTGCAATAGCTTTTCCAGCGTGGCGATACGCACACACACGCACAACAGCCGGGAAGCTGTCTCCAGCTCATCCAGCGGCGGGAACGTGGGCGCGATACGGATGTTGCTGTCCTGCGGGTCCACGCCGTAAGGATAAGCGGCCCCGGCATCCGTCAGCACAACGCCTGCTTCCCTGCACAGCTGGACCGTACGTTTGGCACATCCGCCGAGCGTATACAGGCTGAGGAAATAACCTCCGTTGGGCTTTGTCCAGCGGGCAATACTTCCACAGCCGGAGAGGCCCTCGTCCAATATCGCGAGCACGGCCCTGAACTTCGGTTCCAGAAGCGCACGGTGCTTTTCCATATGGGCGGCCAAACCATCCATATCCTTCAGAAAACGTATATGACGAACTTGGTTCAGCTTATCAAAGCTGATGATCATCGGGAACATGTTTTTAAGGATATAGTCGATGTTGCGGCGGCTGGCGGCCATTGCAGCTACGCCTGCGCCCGGGAATGTCACCTTGCTCAGTGAACAGAACATCAAGGCACGGTCCTCATGGCCGGCCTTGCGGCATTCTTCCAGCATGTTCAAGATCACGTCATGGGTATCGGTCAAATGATGCACGCAGTATGCATTGTCCCACATGATCTTGAAATCAGGCGCGGCGGTTTTCATCGCGGCCAGCCGGCGCACGGTTTCATCACTGTAACTGTATCCGTCCGGATTGGAATACAGCGGCACGCACCAGATTCCCTTTACCGCCTCATCCTTCACAAGCGCTTCCACACAGTCCATATCCGGCCCTGTGGGAAGCATGGGAACGGCGATAAGCTCAAATCCGAAATATTCCGTCACACGGAAGTGACGGTCGTAGCCCGGCGCAGGGCACAAAAATTTAGGCCTGCCGCACGCATTCCACGCGGCAGGGCTATCGGCAAAGCCCAGGCGCCATCCTAGGTCGATCAGGTAATACATCATATTCAGGCTGGAGTTTCCGCCCACGATCACCTCATCCGGCTGTGCGCCCAGAATATCGGCAAAAAAGCGGCGTGCCTCCGGCATGCCTTCCAGGTTGCCGTAATTGCGCGAATCGATCCCCGTCTCACCTTTGTAATCCGTGATGGTAAGCAGGTCCATCGAAAGATCCAACTGGTCCGGCGCGGGTTTCCCGCGTGACATATCAAGCTTCAAACCTTTCGCCGCATACTCCTCATAAATCTTGCGCAGGCTGTCCAGTTCCTGCGCGCACTGCCGGCTGTCCATAGCAAAATAATCTGCCATGTTTCTTTTCCCCTCTCTCATCCATTTCCCTCATGCGATACTTCCCGGAGCGTCCCCAAAGCCGGAACGCTTCAACTGTGCGGCACGTCAAAAAAGCAGGCCGGCACAAGATATTATTATAATATAAACGGCGCAATTGTACAAGTTGAAACGCAATTTTCCCTCCATTTTACGCAAAAAAGTTACAGCGCGCAACGCGCGCTGTAACTTTTCGGGGTGTTTTCTTTTAAAATCAGATGCGCTCCACGCCGAGTGTGACTGATTCTCCGTTGACGTCCCACTCCTTGGTGTAGCCTGCGAGGCTTCCTGTGCACACCGCATCCGCCAGAATATCGCTGCCTACCTGCGCGCTGTTTGCTGCGAGCAGCGCCTCGATCTTTCGGTTGCCGGAGGCATAGGCCCGGATATGGTCTTCCACATGAAAGCCCGCTTCCTTGCGCATGGTTTGGAATTTGCTCACAAGCTCACGCACAAAGCCCTCTTCGATGAGCGCTTCCGTCAGCTCCGTATCAATGGCCACCGTCACGCCGCCGTCCTCAACGGTGAAGTACCGGTCAGACTGCGTCATCTCGATGAGCAGGTCCTCCGGCGCCAGTTCAACGGCTCCCCCCTGCAGTTCCAGACGGAGCACGCCGTTTGCATCCAGTTCTTTTTTTGCTGCACTGCCGTCAAGCTCCATCAGCGCGGTGCGGATCTCGCCCAGGCGCTTGCCGTATTTGGGGCCCAGCGTCTTGAGCTGGGGCTTGAAGCTGTACGAGGTAAACGCGGAAACGTCCTGCGTGAAGGTCACGGCCTTAATGTTCAGCTCATCCTCGATGATCTCTTTGTAGAAATCTCCCAGCTCCTCCTCCGCTTTCACAAACATCTGCGCCAGAGGCTGGCGGTTCTTACGGTTTGAACCGTTGCGCGCCGCCCGGCCCAGCACCACGATTTTGAGCACAAGGTCCATATCCCGCTCCAGCTGCGCGTCGATGCGGCGCTCGTCCGCTTCGGGGAAACCGCACAAGTGAACGCTCTCCGGCGCGCCCTTATCCAGGCTGCGCACCAGATTTTGGTAGATGCTCTCCGCCATGAAAGGGATCATGGGCGCGGCAGCCTTGCTTGTGGTCACAAGAGCGGTGTACAGCGTCATATAGGCGTTGATCTTATCCTGCGGCATGTCTTTGCCCCAGAACCGTTCGCGGCTGCGGCGCACGTACCAGTTGCTCAGATCATCCACAAACTCCTGCAAGCTGCGCGCCGCCTCGGGAATGGCGTAAGCTGCCAGATTTTCATCCACGGATTTTACCATAGAGTTCATTTTGGACAAGATCCATTTGTCCATCACAGACAATTTGTCGTATTCCAGCGCATATTTCGTAGCGTCGAATGCATCGATGTTGGCATACAGCACATAGAATGCATAGGTGTTCCACAGCGTACCCATCAGCTTGCGCTGGCCTTCCTGCACGCCTTTGTCTGAAAAGCGTTTGGGCAGCCAAGGCGCCCCGTTCGTATAAAAATACCAGCGAATGGCGTCCGCGCCGTACTTCGCCAGCGCCTCGAACGGATCGACCGCGTTGCCCTTGGACTTAGACATCTTCTGGCCGTTTTCGTCCTGTACCAGCCCCGTGACAACGACATTCTTATAGGGCGCCTTGTTGAAAATCAGCGTGGAGATAGCCAGCAGCGAATAGAACCAGCCTCGGGTCTGATCCACGGATTCAGAAATAAAATCCGCCGGAAACTGCTGCTCGAACAACTCCTTGTTTTCAAAGGGATAATGGTGCTGTGCAAAAGGCATGGCGCCCGAATCGAACCAGCAGTCGATGACCTCGGGAACACGTTTCATCTGCTTGCCGCAGTGCGGGCACTTAATGGTGACCGCATCGATATACGGCCGGTGCAGCTCGATTTCGTCCGGGCAATTATCGGACATGGATCTCAGTTCTTCGATGCTGCCGACAGAATGGCGGTGACCGCACTCGCATTCCCAAATATTCAGCGGCGTGCCCCAATAACGGTTGCGGCTGATACCCCAATCCTGCACGTTTTCCAGCCAGTCTCCAAAGCGACCCTTGCCGATGCTCTCCGGCACCCAGTTGACGGTATTGTTGTTGCGGATGAGATCCTGCTTTACCTCCGTCATTTTGATGAACCAGGAATCGCGGGCATAGTAGATGAGCGGTGTGCCGCAGCGCCAGCAGTGCGGATAGCTATGCTCAAATACCGGCGCGCTGAACAGCAGGCCGCGCGTTTCCAGATCCCTGAGCACTTCCTTGTCCGCTTTTTTGCAGAACATACCCGCCCAAGGGGTTTCTTTGGTCATCTCGCCCTTTGCGTCCACAAGCTGCACCAGCGGCAGGCCATATTTACGTCCCACATTCGCATCGTCCTCACCGAAAGCCGGCGCGATATGCACGATGCCCGTGCCGTCCGTCAGCGTGACGTAACCGTCACATACCACATACCAGCACTTTTCCTTCGGCTGTACGAATGCGAACAGCGGCTCGTATTCTTTATATTCCAGATCGCGTCCTGTATAGGCCTCCAGCACCGTATAAGCGCCCTCGCCCAGTACGGTATCCGCCAGAGCCTCCGCCAGATAATAGACGGTGCCGTCCCCGTTCATGCGCACCTTGACATAACGCTCATCCGGGTGTACGCACAGTGCAACATTGGAAGGCAGCGTCCAGGGCGTGGTCGTCCACGCAAGGATGTAAGCGTCTTCATCCTTCACCTTGAATTTGGCGATGGCGGAGCGCTCCTTCACGTCCTTGTACCCTTGTGCCACTTCATGGCTGGACAGCGGCGTCCCGCATCGCGGGCAATAGGGCACGATTTTAAAGCCCTTGTAAAGCAGGCCCTTTTCCCAAATGTTTTTCAGCGCCCACCACTCGGATTCAATGTAGGCGTTATCATAAGTGACATAAGGGTGCTCCATATCCGCCCAAAAACCAACCGTGTGAGAAAAATCCTCCCACATGCCCTTGTATTTCCAAACGCTCTCCTTACACCTCTGGATGAACGGCTCCAGGCCGTATTCCTCGATTTGTTCCTTGCCGTCCAGCCCCAGGAGCTTTTCCACCTCCAGCTCCACAGGCAGGCCGTGCGTGTCCCATCCTGCCTTACGGGGCACCATGCAGCCTTTCATCGCGTGATAACGCGGGATCATATCCTTAAAGGCGCGTGTTTCCACATGGCCGATATGGGGTTTTCCGTTGGCTGTCGGCGGGCCGTCATAAAATGTATATGTCCGGCCGTTTCTGCGCGAGTCGATGCTCTTTTCGAAGATCTGGTTGTCCTCCCAGAACTTCTCCACAGCCTTTTCCCGCTCGATAAAATTCAGATTTGCGGATACCTTGTCATACAACACGTCAAAATCCTCCTGCAGCAAGTTTGCTTTTTTATGAAACCACACACGACGGCGCTTACCGCATGCGTTCCTGCTTTTGAAACGTCTTTCACTGTCAAATACAAAAAAATGCCTCCGTCCTGCGAACAGGACGAAGACATTGCTTCGCGAACCACCTATTGCAGCGTACCAGCATACGCGCTTTCGATAACGGTGAAAAACCGGCATGGCTTACTAGCGGTTCAGCCTGCAGCTCCGGAGGGATATTCGGCAAAGTACTACTTGCACCGGGCTTCCACTCTCCCCGGTTCGCTTTGGCTTTTGCACGGTGCTTACTGTCTCCATCAGCGCCTTTTTCCTTGTACCTTTTATATATAGCACAAGCCCGCGAAAAAGTCAAACAAAACACACCGAAAATCTTTTGCGTGCAGCACCATGCTAGCCGGCGTGACGCGCGTCTTCGGCGCATTCCGCAGACAGCACCGTATAGCCGCCCGCCCGGACAGCTTCTTTCAGCTGTCCCAGATCCGGCTTTTCCTTGCAGTGCACGTTTGCCCGCGCGCCGGCCACGTCCGCCTCAGCCCAGTATCCGTCCATGCGGTTGATGGCATTTTCCACACGGCGCGCGCAATTTGCGCACACCATGCCGTCTATTTTCAGAACAGCATGATAGGGATAATGGCTCCTGTTCCGGTCCGCCACGCGCACCTTTTTTTCTGCCGGCTCCCGTTCGCCGCAGCAGCCGCCGCCCTGCCGCAGTTTCTTTGCATAGGAGCGGATGCCGAAGCACACGCACAATGTCAGCAGAACCAAAACGACCGCAGTCATTATAACGAACCTCCTTTTCCAAAGCAAAGGCCGCCGCAGCGCACGTGCAGCGGCCTTTACGGGCACCCCGGAAGAACCGGAATCAAAACACGGCATCATCAAACATTGATCTTGCCGTTCAGCTTGCCGGAGGCTGCCCCACCGCGCTTATAATCCGCGTTGTATTGATTGGGGCGTACCAGCATGTAGATCAGGAATGCAAGAACCAACAGAGCGGCAACAGTGCCGGCCCCGAACGCAGTCTCGCCTGTGATAAGACCTCCCAACTGATAGGTGATGAGCGAAACAGCATAGGCAAACACACACATGTATCCGATGGCCGCGAGCGTCCATTTCCCGTTGTTCATTTCGCGCTTGATGGCGCCCATAGCGGCGAAGCACGGCGCACACAGCAAATTGAACAGCATAAAGCTGTATGCGGACAGCTGCGTATAATGCAGCGCGACGGCAGACCAGAGATTCGCGTCATCTTCCGCAACTTCTTCGCCCACATGAAACAGCACGCCGAAAGTCGACACCACGTTTTCCTTGGCAATCAGGCCTGTGACGGTAGCCACGGTGGACTGCCAATCACCAAAGCCAAGCGGCGCAAAGATGAAGGACACAGCGCTGCCGACAACAGCAAGCAGGCTGCTGTTGTTGTCCTCCACCATGCCAAAGGAGCCGTCCGTAAAGCCAAAGCCCTGCAGAAACCACAATACAACGGAGGAAGCAAGAATGATGGTGCCTGCGCGTTTAATGAAGCTCCAGCCACGCTCCCATGTGGCATGCAGCACGTTTTTCGCACTTGGCACATGATAAGCGGGCAGTTCCATGACAAAGGGCGCCGGTTCGCCCGCGAAAGGCTTTGTTTTCTTCAGCATAATGCCGCTGATAACAATAGCTGCCACACCAATGAAGTATGCACTTACAGCCACAAGGCCGCTGCCGCCGAACAACGCTCCCGCAAACAGGCCGATGATGGGCATTTTCGCACCGCACGGGATAAAGCAGGTGGTCATAATGGTCATCTTGCGGTCGCGGTCATTTTCAATGGTGCGGGACGCCATAACACCCGGCACGCCGCAGCCGGAGCCGATGAGCATTGGGATGAAGCTCTTTCCCGAGAGGCCGAATTTGCGGAAAACACGGTCCAGAATAAATGCAATGCGGGCCATGTAACCGATGTCCTCCAGAACGGAGAGCATCAGGAACAGTACAAGCATCTGAGGCACAAAGCCCAGCACCGCGCCCACACCGCCGATGATGCCGTCGACGATAAGGCCCGTGAGCCAGCCGGCCACGCCCCAGCCCTCCAACAGCGCGGCCGCTCCGCCCTGCAGCCATTCAGCGGCAAATACATCGTTTGTCCAGTCCGTCAAAAAGCTGCCGAACGGCCCCATGGCGATCCAATAGACCAGATACATGACTACGGCAAAAATCGGCAGCGCCAGAACGCGGTTCGTTACGATACGGTCGATCTTGTCGGAAGCCGTCATGCTGTGTCTGGCCGCCTTCTTTTTCACACAGCGGTCTACAACCTTGCTGATGTATGCATAACGCTGGTTTGTGATGATGCTTTCCGCATCGTCGTCCAGCTCTTTTTCGCAGTCTTTGATATGTGTCTCCAAATGCGTCATCAGACGGCTGCCGAGGTCCAGCTCCGCAGCCACTTTTTCATCGCGCTCAAAAAGCTTGATAGCGTACCAGCGCAGGTTCTGCGCATCCACTTTGTCGGAGATGGATTCTTCGATGTGGGCAATGGCATGCTCCACACTTCCCGTAAACACATGGGGCTGCTCATTGGCCGCGCGGCCCGAGGCGATGGCGATGGCTTTTTCCGCAACCGCCATACTGCCCTCGCCCTTCAAGGCGCTCGTTTCCATCACCGCGCATCCAAGCTCTGCGCCCAGCTTCGCGAGGTCGATTTTGTCTCCGTTTTTGCGCACGATATCAATCATATTCACCGCGATGACCACAGGGATACCCAGCTCCAGCAGCTGTGTGGTAAGGTAAAGATTGCGCTCCACGTTGGTGCCGTCCAAAATGTTGATGATCGCATCCGGTTTTTCTTTCACCAGAAATCCGCGAGCGACCACTTCCTCCAGAGTATAGGGGCTGAGGGAATAAATGCCGGGCAGATCCTGGATGACGACATCCTTATGCCCTTTCAACCGGCCTTCCTTTTTTTCCACGGTAACGCCAGGCCAGTTGCCAACGTACTGATTTGACCCTGTCAGGTCATTGAACATGGTTGTCTTGCCGCAGTTCGGGTTTCCGGCAAGCGCAATGGTGATACTCATTTCTCTGCCTCCTCTTATTCATGAGCCGCCAGCAGTTGTTAGCTTACACTAACCCCTTTGCAAAAACGGACACTCATTCAACCTCGATCATTTCCGCATCAGCCTTGCGTACGCTCAGTTCATATCCGCGCACGTTCAGCTCCATCGGATCACCCAGCGGGGCTACCTTGCGCACATGCAGGTCAACGCCTCTGGTGATTCCCATGTCCATGATACGCCGCTTTACCGGGCCCTCGCCGTACAGTTTTTTCACCCTTACGGTCTCTCCCACCTTTGCGTCCTTCAGTGTTTTCATTTCGGTTCCTCCTTTAAATCATCACACGGTTCGCCAGTGTTCTGTCCAGCGCGATACGGCTTTCCTTCACCTGAAGAATCAGATTTCCCGCAATCTCGCTCACCACCGTGACAGAACCGTCTACTACGAATCCCAACTCCGCCAGATGCTGACGCACTTCGTCCTTGCCGGTAATTTTTCGAATCGTCACCGTTTCGCCCGGTTTTGCCATCGTCAAAGGCATCACTCCCCTTGCCTCCTTCCCAAACGCTGTTCAAGCGCAAAAGTTAGCTTTAACTAACCTCTTTCAACAGCATGAAGTTTACCACGACTAACCAAAGTTGTCAATAGCTAACCCCATAATTTTGCTCCATTTTTCTCGAACTTGCTAAAAGTTCGGGATTATGCTACTCTTTAATTATCAATAATGTGTCAAAGGGAGGCACACGCATGCAGATCCATGAATCATCCGAGGATTATTTGGAAAGCATTTTAATGTTAAAAGAGCGCAAAGGCTTCGTGCGCTCCATTGATATTGCGAACGAGCTGGATTATACCAAAGCGAGTGTCAGCATCGCCATGAAAAAGCTGCGGGAAAACGGCTATATCGAAGTGGATGCTGAAGGTTTTATCACCCTCACACCCGCGGGCCACAAAATTGCAGCCCGCATTTACGGCCGCCACAAGCTGCTGACGGAATTCTTTGTCCGCCTGGGCGTGAGCCAGGAGACCGCTGCGGCAGACGCCTGCAAAGTTGAGCATGACCTGAGCGAGGAAACTTTTGAAAAACTGCTGCTCCATGCACAGAAAAACTCCGAGGACCCAGGTACACGCTGAACAGACTGTGTATATCCTGTTGGGCAGCGGCAGATACCTGCCGCTGCCTTTTCTGCTCCCTGCCGGAATATTGCCCCAATTTTTTTGATATGCGCCAAATTCCCCTTGAATCATTCATACTTATCAGGTATACTTAAAACAGTTAGCATATGCTAATCGTTTTATTGAGACATTATGGAAAGGGAGCGCTTTTATGAGCTTAATGATTCAAAGCATTCACGGACGCGAAATTATTGATTCCCGGGGAAACCCCACGGTTGAGGCGGTCGTCCTTTTGCAAAACGGCGTCAGCGGCACAGCTGCCGTCCCCAGCGGCGCTTCGACCGGACAATTTGAAGCTTTGGAGCTGCGCGATGCAGACCCCGCCCGTTTCGGCGGAAAGGGCGTGCTGCGCGCTGTGAAAAATATCAACACCGAAATATGCGCCGCACTGACGGGCATGGACGCTTCCCATACCGGGGAGATCGACGCGGCCATGCTTCGCCTGGACGGTACGCCGGACAAATCCCGGCTTGGCGCAAACGCGATTTTGGCGGTTTCGCTCGCCAGTGCCCGGGCCGCGGCAAACGCGCTGGGCCTTCCCCTGTACCGGTTTTTGGGCGGCGTCAGCGCCGATGTACTTCCTGTACCGATGATGAACATTCTCAACGGCGGCGCGCACGCAGCCAATAATATCGATGTACAGGAATTCATGATCATGCCGGTAGGCGCGCCCAGTTTTCACGAGGGGCTTCGTTGGTGCACCGAGGTGTTCCACAAACTGGCCGCGATTCTGAAAGCGGAAGGGCACTCCACCGCTGTCGGCGACGAAGGCGGCTACGCGCCGAATCTTGAGAGCGACGAAGAAGCCATCCAATATCTGCTGCGCGCCATTGAGGCTGCTGGTTACCGCCCCGGCGAGGATTTTGTACTGGCTATGGACGCAGCCTCCAGCGAATGGAAAGATGAAAACGGCTATTTCCTGCCAAAGAAAAAAACGCACTTCACCACAGATGAACTGATCGAGCACTGGAAAGCTCTGTGCGAAAAATATCCCATCCGGTCGATTGAGGACGCGTTGGATGAAGAGGACTGGGACGGGTGGAAAAAGCTCACGGAGGTGCTGGGGAGCCAGGTGCAGTTGGTGGGAGACGACTTTTTTGTCACCAACACGCAGCGTCTTCAGAAAGGCATCGACCGGAAATGCGGGAATTCTATCCTTATTAAACTGAATCAGATCGGCACTCTGACAGAGACCATGGAGGCTGTCAAGCTGGCGAAACGCGCCGGCTATACAGCCATCGTCTCTCATCGCTCCGGCGAGACAGAGGATACCACCATCGCGGATCTTTCCGTAGCATTGAATGCCGGCCAGATCAAAACAGGCGCACCCAGCCGCACCGAACGCGTGGCCAAATACAACCAGCTGCTGCGCATCGAAGAAGAACTTGGCTCCGGCGCCAGATATTTGGGACGGGGCTGCTTTGCAAAATAGTTCCCGATCACAGCAGCGCGTTTCCCTGTATATAAGTATGTAAAAATGCCCTCCGGCGGAATACTCTGCCGGAGGGCATTTATTCAGTTGCTTCAAAAATCAGGCTTCTTCAAACTGATCTTTGCCCACGCCGCAAACAGGGCAGACCCAGTCTTCGGGAACATCCTCCCACTTGGTGCCCGGCTCCACGCCGTTATCGGGGTCGCCAGCCGCCTCATCGTAGATGTACCCGCAAACAGTGCAGACATATTTCTTCATTGCAGCAAAACCTCCATTTATTTCTTCTTTCTGTCCGGCATTCCAAGGCACAAAAGCAAAATTGGAAATATATGCCTTTTCAACCTGATGTCATTATAGCACGCAGGCTTGCAGGACGCAAGCGGATTTTTTGCGCAGCACAGCCAGCCGTTTTTTTACGCACAGGCTCAGCCAAGAAACGCCTCGTTAAGCGTAACACCGAATTCTCCTGCGATGGCGCGCAGATTGTCGTCCGAGATGGTCTGACATATTTTCCCCTGCCCTGCGCTTTGTGCCAGAACCCATATCTGTGCCGCCTTTTCAATGGTATGCATCAAGCCGAAGGTGGTATCAAAATCCGGACCGGAACAAAACAAACCGTGATGCGCCCATACCGCTGCGTCGTACTGTTTCATTAATTCCGACGTAGCTATGGCGATGTCTGCGCCGCCCGGCACCATCCAGGGTACGACGCCCACACCGCCCGGGAAAACCACCGGGCATTCTGTGGCGCTCTGCCACAAGGCACGGGTGAAATCCCGCGCCGTCAGCGGCAGGACATATGTCATAGCGATCAGGTTCGGCGTGTGGGCATGATAAATAACACGGTATACCCCCTCCGTCGCGGCCGCACGCACGCTGTGGTTCATAAAGTGGCTCGGGAATTCGCTGGTCGGCTTTGCGCCGTCTTCCAGGCCCCATACGATACGCCAGGCTCCGCCTGCGCTGTCGATCTCTACGATACCGATATTATGTGCCGGGTCCAACGCGACGTTGCGGAAATACTTGCCGCTGCCCGTGGTGAGAAAGTATTCCCCCGCCAGGTTCTTCCCCGTTACACCCATGCTCACCCATTCTCCCGCCGTTCGGAAGTAAAGACGGCACTGCTCTACCTCCTCCGGCCGCATGCGGTAGGTCAGATTTCCGCCGTTACGCTCGTGCCAGCCCTGCTTCCAACCGTCCGTGCACATGCGGATATAGTCCTGCACGATTTTTACATCCAAAATTCCCATTGCTGTTACCCTCTTCTGCTTAAAACTTCTTTTTCGTACTGTGTCACCGCGGCATACCAATCTCCGTCTGCGGGCACGCCCTGCCGGCGGCAGTATTCTGCCCAGACGTCACCGAAGGGAAGCGTCTTCGCTTCTTCCATCAGCACCATTTTCTCTGTGAAGTTCGCCCCGTCCTGCAGCTGCCTGAGCTTTTCATCCGGCTGCAGCAGAGCAAACAACAGCGCCTTCTGCGCGCTGCGCGTGCCCACCACCCAGGCTGCCACACGGTTGATGGAGGCATCGAAGAAATCAAGACCGATAAGCACCCGGTCCAGCGCGTCGTTGCGCACGACCTCTTTCATGATTTCCCGTGTTTCATCGTCGAACAGCACCACATGGTCCGAATCCCAGCGAACCGGGCGCGTAACATGCAGCGGCACCTTGTCAAAGAAGCACAGCATGGCCGGGATCTTGTCGCTTATGAATTCCGTGGGATGGTAATGGCCCGCATCCAGCAGATTATACACACCCGGGTGTGTGGCCGCATACGCCGTGTAAAACTCATTGGAGCCTACGGTCATGCTTTCCAGCCCGATGCCGAACACCTTGCTCTCTACACAGTCTATGACGTTGGGGCACGGCTCTGCAAACACCTCGTCCAGCGCCGCCTTCAGGCGCAGCCGCGGGCCCATGCGGTCCGCCGGAATATCCTTGAAGCCGTCCGGCACCCATACATTGTTGAGCACCTGATCCCCCATCTCTTCGCCGATACGCTGTGCAATGCGCCGGCTGGCCTTGCAGTGGTCGATCCAGAAACGGCGCACCGCCTCGTCCGGATGAGACAGCGTCAGCCCGTCCTTCACCATGGGGTGCGAAAAGCAGGTCGGGTTAAAATCGATCCCCAAGCTGTTTTCTTTCGCAAAATCCACCCACGGAACAAAGTATTTGTATTCCAGCCTGTCGCGGTCCACCCACTCCCCTTCCGGGAACACGGCATAGCTCGCATGCAGGTTGATGCGTTTTTTGCCCGGGATAAGGCCGGCAGCTTTCAGGAAATCGGCTTTCAGCTCTTCAAAATTACGGGCTTTGCCGGGGTAGTTGCCTGTTGTCTGGATGCCATCGCCAGCCTTACCATCCTTCTGGTCGAAGCCCGCCACGTCGTCTCCCTGCCAGCAGTGGATGGAAATGGCTTTCTCCGCCAGCCGTGCCAGCGCGCGTTCCACATCAACGCCGAAGCGCCTGTAACATGCTTTTGCGTTCTCATAATCATTCATGGTGTTACCTCCTTGATATCAAAGCTTTGTCGGATCGCCGCCCTGGCGGCCTCCAAGTCATCAAACTCACCCGCCGCGATGAACTGTGCCATCAGGTTTCCCAACGCCGTCCCCTCCGTGGGCCCGGCGAACACCGGAAGACCTGTGGTCCGTGCCGTCAGCTCATTCAGATAACCGTCCTTGCTGCCGCCGCCCACAATGTTGATACTGGTATATACTTTTCCCGTCAGCGCGGACAGCTCCCGAACAGCGCCCGCATATCCGGCGGCCAGGCTGGCATATACACATTGCATCAGCTCGCCGACGGTTTGCGGCACCGACTGTCCGGTCTGTACGCAAAATTGCTTCACCGCATCGGTCATACTCTCCGGTGCAAGGAAGCTGCTGTCATTGACGTCAACCCGGGACGTAAAATCCGCACATCCGCGCGCCTCCGCCTCCAGCTCCGCATAACTCCACTGCCGCTGTGCCGCCGCCGTTTTTTTTGAATCCTCCACATAAGAAACGCCGTTCAACTCGCGCCGGATGGACTGGATCATCCAAAGGCCCATGATATTTTTCAGATAACGGTAGCGGTACCTGTAACCGCCTTCATTCGTAAAATTGGCCAGCATACTCGCCTCGCCGGTAATGGGGGCTTCGTTTTCCACGCCCAGCAGGCTCCAGGTTCCGCTGGAAATATACACCGCGTTTTCATCCCGGGCCGGCACGGCCAGAAATGCGCTGCCGGTATCATGCGTAGCAGGCAGCAGCACGTCGCAGTCGAACCCAACTGCGCCCTGCACCTCCCCGGTAAAGCGCCCCACCCGTGCGCCCGGCAAATTCAGCGGACCAAAGATGCGCCGGGGCAGCCCCAGCGCTGCAATGACCGTGTCGTCCCAACTCCTGGTATAAGCGTTCACCAGCGCGGTGGACGTTGCGTTCGTATATTCGTTCAGCATATTGCCTGTGAGCAGATAATTGAAATATTCCGGTATCATCAGCAGACGGCTGGCAGCGGCCAGCTGTTCCGGGTGCTCACGCTGCAAAGCCGTCAGCTGATACGCGGTATTGAACACCTGCTTCTGGATACCTGTGCGGGCGTACAGCTCCGGGAACGGCAGGCCACGTTCCGCCTGTTCCATCGCGCCTTTCGTGCGTTTGTCCCGATACGCCACGGCGTCGCTCACAGGCCTGCCGTCGGCTCCCATCAGCACAAAATCCACGGCCCAGGTGTCTATACCCATGGTTTCGGGAACCTTATTTACAGCCTTGCACGCGCGCAGTCCCTCCAGAATGCTTTGCCACAGCTGTTCCGTATTCCAGCAGTCATGCCCGTTTTTCCGCACCTGAATGTTATCGAAGCGGTAGATCTCCTCCAGCATCATGCAGCCTTTCTCCACATGGCCCAAAATATGGCGCCCGGAGGATGCGCCGATGTCGATGGCAAGATGATATTTCACATGATCCCTCCTGCTCGTTCTGCCCGGTTCGGGTGTTCCGGCACGGCTCTGCCGTGCTCTTTTTTCATTATACTGCACAGGCGAAAACAAAATAAGGACGCGGTTTTCAAAATAACCGCGTCCTTATTTCGCATATTCATGTTGCATTTTCTGTTTTCCACAATTCTGACCGGTATTCCTTGGGGCTTTTGCCATACCGCCGCCGGAACACACGGTGGAAATAGCTGGTGTTGTCATACCCGACCGCGGCGCAGACCTCCTGTATGGTGAGCCGCGTCTCCCGCAGCAGACGCGCCGCTTTGTCCAGCCGCTTGTGCAGCAGAAGCTCCTTGAAGGTGCTTCCCGTGGCACGCTTCACTTCCGCACTCAGATAAGGCAGACCCACATGAAATGCAGCCGCCACATCGGTGAGGCTCGCCGCACGGTAGTTCTCTTCGATTTCCCGTAGCGCGGCCTCCACCATCGGGCTGCGGATGCTGCCGTTCCGGGACATGTCAATGCATTCCGTATAATGCATCAGCTGCAGCAGCAAAAGCCCCATCGTCACCTGATTGATACGCCGGGCACCCGGCTGGCGGTTCACCAACGTCCACACCATATTCTCCACAAGATTCTGCACCGGTAGCACCTCCCGCACCCGAAAATGCAGATAGCTGACGGCAGCCCCTCCGGTGTACAGTTCCCCCAGTAAAAAACGCGAAAGAACATTGTCCATCCCCGCCATATTGAACGCCTCGTCAAAGAACTGGGGCAGCACAATAAAATTGACGGCGATATCGCCCGCGTCCGCCCGCTGGATGGCATGGCTCGCGTGCCGGTTCAGGAACAAAAGCTCCCCGGCCTCCAGCGTCACAAGCGCATCCCCGTCGATGCGGTGCACCGTTTTTCCACGGCACATATACATGATCTCCACATAATTGTGGCTGTGCCTCGGAAACGGTGCGAAGCGCGTATGGGGGCGGATGGACATCAGCTTTCCCTTCTCCAGCATCTTTGCCGCATCCACCTCAAACGCACGGCCCGAGGCGTACAGCGCCCGGTCCACACCACGGCCCTGCAGCAGCTCCCGTTCTTCCTCAGTGATCTGCGACAGACGCTGCAGCAGGACTGCATCCATTCGTATCACTCCCCGCGCATCCTGAATCGTCAGCTTTTCTTTATCATACAGGGTAAGAACGGCAGATGCAAGACCAGCCTGTGGAAATCTGCCGCGATTCAATCCCTGGTGCCTGCATCAGCCTGCGCTTCTTCATCCTCTTTCTGCGCAGCATTTTCCACCTTTTCCAGAAAAGCATCCACGAATCTGTCCTCTATCTTTTTGTAGGCCAACACCGTCCCTTGTTCAATTTTCCTGTAAAGGCCAACAACCTTGCGCGCGAGCGCCGGTGTTTTTAATCTGTATTCGGGCATTTCCCATCTTCCTTTCTTACCGCATGGTGCGCAGTTCATCCACAAGCTCCGACAGCTGCGCCGGCGAAAACGTACTGCCGAGCATCATCGAAAGCCCTATCAGGCCCATAAATAAATCTTTCTTTCTGATGTGCATTTTCTTTCCTCTTTTCTTTTTTACAATCAATCTTATAAACGGCGGCCGTCCGCCTGTTCCGCCACCGCTTACTCCTTTATGCCGCGGCACAGCGGAATCAGACACAGAAGCAGAACGATTCCTGCAAAGCCAACCGCGACGCCCGGCACCAGCATGCCCCAAAGCATGGTCATGCACATACCCGTTCCCAGTGCAAGTGTGCCCGCCAGCCCAATCAAGCCCCGAATCAGACTACGCCCACTGAAATGCCGCACGGCCGGCTTGCCTGACATAATACGATGCAGCACCCACGCCCACAGCAGCACGCCTATCCCTGCCGCCCCGGTCCATACGCCCTGTACTGCAGCGCCCCACTCCGGCAGCAGGCACATGCACATTCCCAGTGCAAAAAGGCCTGCGCCCGGCACACACAGAAACATCGTGATCAAATCTCTCTTTTTCATATCCATATCATCCTTCCGGCAAAATTCATGAGCTTTCGCTCACGTTCTGCACATGATTTTACAGTGTGTATGTTCGGGAAATATTCAAAAATTGTTTTTGAAATATTAAACAGCAAAACAGAAGGGCATCTTCCTGAAAGAAGATGCCCTGCAAAAAATATGCTGCTGTGCTTTACTCGTCCGCTGTTGCCTTTGTCTGAGCCTGTTCGGCGGACAGACGGTTGATCGCACAGAAGTAATCGCAGAATTCGGCTGCGGTTTCACCCTGGTCTGTACCATCCATAACGCCGCACATATCCAGCAATATCCGCTGCATAACACGGCTGGAGAAATATTTGAAGACCACCTTTCCCCAGCGCGGTACAAACTCTTCCTGTTCAAAATAATTCCAGTATGGCAACATACTGCCGGACGGCAGATAAAGCTTGTATCTGTCGTGCGCCCTGATCATACCCTCCCGGCAGTAAGCGCCCCAAAAATCGTCCCGCACCATGAAAGCTCCCAAAATACGGCGTTCCTTCTCTTCACAGCCCGTCTCCAGAGTTGTCAGCAGACACGCCGAATTCGGCTTGAGCCTGCTGGGGATACGCGGCCTGTCCTTGGAGTAGCCGCTCAAATAGAAGCCTGTGGATACCGCGTCGGCTTCTGCCGCCGCTTTGGCTTCCTTCCACGGGATGTCAAAAGCCGCCTGCGAATACGGCGTAACTTTCATGGAGCGTATTTTCCCGAGCCGCTCCTGCCGTTCCAGTTCCTTTTGTCTTTCCGCACGTTCCGCCCGCAGCCTTCGTTCATATCCTGCCCGTATCTCATTTTGCTTTCCTGCGTCCTTCAGGGTCAGAAAGCGGGAAAATGCGTCCGGATACTGAAACCGTTTTTCCCCCTGGGCAAAGTCTATCGTAATGATATTCCCCGAAAGACCGGTTATCACGCCCGTTCCAAAAGCGTTGTGCCTGACCGGTTGTCCCAGCAACTGCATTGTTCTCCTCCCTTGCTGATATAAAAAGCCATCCCGCAGCCGTAATGCCGCACATCCGTGTTATTCCTCTGTTTGCTTTGCCGCGCGGGACGGGCCGCGCGTTTTATCGCTGATGCGAAGAACGATCTCCGTTTTGTCTGCTTGCAGATCCAATTTCCCGCTGTTGAGTTCCGGGATATCTCCGACCGTCAGCACCGTACCGCAGGGCATTCCCTCAACATCCACCGTTATCGTATCAATCATATCTTCCGGCAGGGACGCATATGGGATCTCCATAAGCATCCTTTCCAGTGCATCCGTCACCTTTTCCGTATTTGTCAAAAAAATATGGATGACACTGTTCACTTTTTGATCCGCCTGCAGAGCTTGAAAGCTGAGATGCAGAATATCATTGTTCAGCAGATTTACCGCCTTTTCCTTGATCTGCACCGGTATCTGCTGTCCGTCAAGCACAATTTTCAGCTTGCTTCCTTCCCGCTTCTGCTCCACCAGCCTGCGCGCGTCGGCTTCCTCAAGCTGGAGCGCCAGCGCTTCGCGCAAAGGGCCGCCGAAAACACTTCCCGGAACAAGCCCCAGCCGTCTCAGCTTTTTTGCTTTCACGGCAAAATCTCTTTTTTCCACTGTGATCATGTCCATCGTGTTGTTCCTCCCAATCAGATTTTATATATTTAACCGGTATACAGTGCATACCGGCCGTCGGCTGTTTTTGGATGGATAATAAAAAAAGAAGAGCTTCTTCATATGGCACCACGCGGCGCAATACTAAAAGCCCTTCTTGATAAGACGGTTCTTTTCCTATTCGTTTTATATAGTATAGCACAGACCAAATACAAATGCAACCATAGTTCCGTTTATACGGCTCCTCCCGCACGCGATCAGAGCCTTGTATCCCACATACCGCAAAATGCGTCCACCGGGCTGTTTCCTTTGAATTCCGATTTTCCTGTAATCTTTTCCACAGCCTGCCGGATCGCTTCACGGGAGCCGTTGTAGGTATTGATGCAGACAGGCACCATAGGCACGTCATATAAATGAAACGGATTTGCCACGCTGATAAACACAGTGGGTTTTTCAGCCGCATACCAGGGAATCTCCGGGCCCATCGGGATGCTCCAGTGCAGATTGCGCTCGTTTGTGGTGGAAAAACTTTGCACATCTGCAATAACAAATACTACATCGTATTTTTTTCGAAATTCCAGCACCGGGATATCCGCCAGCACCTTTTTGCCGTTGATGCCCTTGGGCGTCAAGTATTTGAAAGGATTCAGCCTATAGACTTCTACCGAAAACCCCTGCTTTTCCAATTCCTGTGCTAGATACTCCCTCACCTTGTCCGCTTTGCCCAAAACCCGTGCCGCGAGAGAAACGCTGGACACCGAATAAAGGATTGCCCGTTTGTGGGCCTGCGGCGTTATGGGGAGCTGCGCCCTGCTGTTCTTCACCAGCGTGATCGAGCGGTCGATGATACGGGCTGCGGCCGCACGGTGCTCCGGACATCCAATGACAGACAGGCCTTCCTCCGCCGGCATCAGCGCATTTGTACGTTGTTTTTCGTGCAGCCGCAGCATTGCTTTGAACGCCAGAACGCGCAGTACCGCTTCATCCAGCCGTTCCTGCGTCAGTTGGCCGGACTCCAGCCCCTCCCGCATGAACCGCAGATCCTCGTCATGGTCGCGATAGTATAAAATCATATCGCAGCCGCTCTGCACGGCAATGGGCAGGAACTCACTGCGCCGCATTTTTCCTGTGAGGCCCACCATGTGTGTCGCGTCGGTGATGATAAGCCCGTTGAAGCCCAGCTTTTCACGCAGAAGGCCCTGCAGAAGTTCCGGTGCCACCGTGGCGGGCATAATCTCCTCGTCCCGTATGCCGGGCCGCAGCTTGCGGGAATAGGCAGGCTGCTGGATATGCCCCACCATGATGCTGGGTACACCCGCGCCGATCATTCCCTGGTACACCTTCCCGTAGGAGGCATCCCATTCCTCGCAGGTACAGTCATTTACCGTAGTGACAATATGCTGGTCCCTGTCATCACAGCCGTCACCGGGAAAATGCTTCATGCAGCAGGCGACGCCTGCCTCGTTTGCCCCTTTCATGTAAGCGAGGGCCATCTCCAGCACAGTGTCTGGATTGCTGCCGAAACAGCGCGTAGGAATAACACAGTTGCGCCAGTTCCGGTCAATATCCACAACTGGGGCAAACGTCCAGTTGCAGCCCACCGCCGCCGCCTCGCGGCAACCGTACAGTCCCATCTCATAAGCGCTGCGGGTATCTCCTGTGGCCGCGCATGCAATGCCTTCCCCGATTTTTGTGCCGCCTGTCATTGCACCGTTACCGCCCGCCTCCACATTGGCTGCGATGAGCAGCGGGATTCGGCTGTTTTTTTGTGCCGCCGCGTTTTGTCTGTACAGTTCCCGGGGCTTGCGGTTATTGTAGCGCAGGCCGCCGGATGGATATCTTCCAAGCAGTGCGGCGGTCTGCTTCCCGGTGTCGTTCCACAGCATATCCACAAACAGCTGGGCGATTTTTTCTTCCTGTGTCATGGCATTGAACGTGTCGTTTACCCAGCGTACGGCGTTATCGTCCAAATCGAATGGCTTGGCGCGCATATCAAAACTCATATCGTGTCCTCCCGTACGGCGTCATCCTCATTGAAACAGAGCCAGCAGCCGCTGCCACAAGCTGAGCGTCTGTGCCTCCTGCGCCGGTGCCCGCCGCGCCTCCGCTTCTTCAATGGCCGGCGTCGTCATTACAAACTGCACGGCGTCTACCTGCGTGTTTTTTTCGCTTACAAATGAGCATATCTCATAATCCGCACCTGTAAAGCCGTCAATCAGCTCGTCTATCTTATCATTGAGCTGGCTGTCCATATCGCTTGTACGGCCGCGCAGCTCCCCAGTGCCTTCGGCCAGCTCACTGCTGCCGCCCGCAAGCCGGGCCGCGCCGTCGGTCAGCGACCGAGACCCCTGCTGTAAGCTGGCCGCACCGCCCGATACCTGGGCCGCACCCGCCTGTAATCGGGCTGTGCCGTCCGCCACTTGAGACGCAGCCCGAGCTGCGCTGTCCACTCCATTTGTATATTGCAGCAGGCCCTGGTAAAATGCGTCAAATCCTGTCAGCTGCGTTGCCAGTGTATTCAGCGGCTTGATCAAAGCACTGTCCGCCCCAGTCGCCTGCTCTACCGCGGCGGCAATCTCGCTCTGGACAGCATCGCCCGCCATTGCAGACTCGATATTCATAGCGATAAGTCCCTGTACTTCGTCACTGACCATCTGCCCGTCAATCTGCTGCTGAATGGCCGCCTGGGTCTCCGGCATTGCCATCACGGCGTCCACTTGCTTTTGCACCTCGTTCTCCACCTGCGTATCGATCTGCTGCTGCACCTCCGGCGAGACCATCGCTGTGTCCGTCACCGTTTCCAGCAGGGCTTCTCTTTCCGAAGCAGCAAGCGCCGCGGCGGCGCCCCTTTTTTCCTCTTCCGTCATATTTTCTGCGCCGGGTTGGGTGCACACATTCTCGTAGGCAGCCGAAAAGATCTGTTCCTCCGTGATGCTTGCCTTTACCTGTTCACGTATGGCGGCGGTCACGCCGTCCCGAATCGGCTGTTCCTGTTTGCGCACCTCTGCTTCCGCCTGTGCGCGGGCGGCCCGAGTTGCCTGCTGCTCCACTTGTACCTGTACAGCAGCTGTCACTTCTGCCGTCACTTTTGCGCGGGCCTCTTCCGTTGCGGCTTTCAGCGCCGCGCCGCCGATTTGCTGCTGTACATCCGCCAAAACGGCGGCATAGTTTTCGCGCGTCATTGGGGTATAGCTGAGACCGGTCCGCGTCAGTAGGTTCTCCAGCTGCGTGTTGGCCGCAGAAAGGAGCGAATCGAAAATCGTGCCCGCGCCGCTTTGCAGCGCCGCGCTCTGTCCCGCCAGCAGCGACAGGCCGCTGGACAGCTCGCTTGTTCCGCCCGCAAGCCCGGCCGCTCCGCCGCTTAGTGTGTTTGCGCCTGCCACAAGGCTGGCAGCGCCTGAGGCGACGGCAGCCGCGCCGCTGTTCAGTTCCTGCGCTCCGGCTGCCAGTTCTTTCGCACCATCGTCCAGCTCCTGCGCGCCGTCCTGCAAGTCGTCGATCTGCCCGTCCAGCTCACTGGTGTCCGGCTTTTCCATATGAATCGCCAAGGGGACGGCATTCAAGGAAATACCCTCCATAGAGAAATCCGTCACATCCGTCTCGATGGTGAAAGAAAGATCCTGCCCCGGCAGCTTCATATAGCTCAGTTGCTTGTCAGCGCCCACATTTGCCTCTGTCGCGCCTTCGGTCTGGATATTGCGGCACTTCACGGTGTCCAGCAGCACTGTGGCCTGGACCATGTAGGCCTCATAGAAATCGCCGTCCGCCAATTTGTTTTTCGTGACGGATCCGCTGATTACCAAATGTCCGTTGGCCCCGGCAAGCTCATCGGCTGCGACGTTTTTTCCATCCAGCATATAGGCAACAGAGATATTCCAAGGAAGCTGCGCATCCTTCAGGTTCGCTTGATAATAGAACGTACCTGCCTCCGCGGACACTGTGACAGAGTCCCCATCCAGTGAAATGTCCGCTTCACTCGTCAGATTGCGCACCGAGGAATAGGCGCCGTAGTCCCGTATCTCCGTCTTGCCGTCCAGGGCAAACATATTGACAATATATATGTCTGCCACACTGCCGTCTCCAGCGAGGCTCACATATACATTTTCTTCTTTTTCGGTATTTGCCGTTTCCGCATAAACAGGAGCCACACAGGCTGCAGCTACACATAGTGCGGCCGTCAATGCCGCCACGCGTTGAATGAGGCGTTTCATAATGGAATATCCTCCTTTAATAATTCTTTTCAAAACGCAGTCCTAGGCTTGTTTTCTGCACAAGTCCGTCGAACAGGCACAGGCAGGTGGGAAGCACGAACAAAACCATGCAGCATGACAGCACTGCGCCGCGGCCCACCAGATACCCAAGCTGGCTGATGACCCCGTTTGTGGACAGCGCACCCAGCATACTGCCGGCAATGCACAGAATGCTTCCGCTGGTCAGAATAGAGACGACTGTTTCGCGCACAGTGATACGCGCCGCATGCCAACGGGAATTTTCGCGCCGGTTTTCCAGGTATTTGTTGGTGAACAGGATGGCGTAATCTACCGTAGCGCCAAGCTGTACCGTATTGATGATCAGGTATGCGATATAATTCAGCCGTTCTCCCGTTAAGTATGGCACCGCAAGGTTCATCCAGATGGCGCTTTCAATGACGAATACAAGGATCGCGGGCAACGAGAGCGACTTGAACGTGATGAGCAGGATGAGGAAGATCGCTCCCACAGCGATACCGTTCACTACGATATCGTCCTCTGTCACGGTGTCCCGCATATCCAGCGTGTTGACGGCTTCTCCCGCTATCAAATAGGCGTCCGGGTAATACTCCTGCGCAGTTTCCCGCAGCTGTGTGGCAACCGCGAAAGGGATCTCCCCGTCCACGCCTACGCTGGTGCTGATGACCATGCGCGTATAATGCTCGCTGATCAGCAGCTCCCGCTGCGTCTTTGGCACATATTCCTCCGGGATACTGCTGCCCACAGTATCCGTATAGCTGAGCACCTCCGTTACCTCGGGAATGGTCTTGAAAGCGTCGGAGAGCGCCTTTTCGCGGGCTGTGTCCCCCCTGGGAACCATACAGACGATCTGGTTGGAACGGCCAAATTCCTCGTTGATGCGGATGGCGTCCGCGCCGATCTGAGTGGAGGCATCCCCGTATATCTCGCTGGAGCCATAAGCAAAGTCGATCCTGTCTTTGGCGACAAAGGAAGGCACCGCCAGCAGAATGAACAGGATAAGCACCGGGACCTTCACCTTCATCACGAAGTAAGAAAATCCGCGGAACGTCGGTATGAAGCTGCGATGCTGCGTTTTGTCAATCAGCTTATAACACAGTACCGCCAGACATGGCAGAAAGACCAGCACGCACAGCAGCGAGAACACGATAGCCTTCGCCATGACAACGCCCATATCCGGCCCGATGCGGAAACGCATCAGGATCAGAGCGGCAAAACCGATCACGGTGGTGAGTGCGCTGGAGGTCACGGAAGAAAAGCTGTCCTTTACCGCGTGAGACATGGCATCCTGTACATCCATCCCGCTCGCCCGGAAACGGGAAAAGCTGTGCAGCAGAAAAATCGAATAGTCCATGCTGACGGCGAGCTGCAGCACGCTGCCCGCTGCATTCGTCACAAAGCTGATGGTCCCGAATGCAAGATTCGTGCCCATGTTCAGAACGATAGCCACACCGATGGTTGCCATGAAAAGCACCGGTTCAAACCAGCTCGTGGTGGTGAGCAGCAAAATCAGGAATACCAGTGGAAGCGCAATGGCCATAACCATCTTTAGCTCGCGGGTCGTAGATTCTGTGGCCATCCCCGTATTCACCGCCTCCCCGCTCATGGCGGCGTCCTCACCAACCACAGCGCGGATATCCATTAAATGACTGTACAAGTCATCCTCATCCACATAGCAGGTGAACAGCACGTTTCCCTCCTTGTACCAGCTTTCCACTGTGTCGCCGTCCAGCGTCTCCAGCGGCGCGTAAACATTGGCGTAATCATCCAGCCACATCACCTCCGACACGCCCGGCACCTGCTGGAGCTGTTTCTTCAGCGCCAGCGCCTCCGGAATCGCCGCATCCTCGATCATAATGCGGCAGTTGGCAGTTTTGGCGCTGTATTCCTCCTCCATTACATCCAGGGCAATGGTGGACGGCGCGTCCTTGGGCAGATAATGCATCATATTATAGTCTACCTTTACTCTGCGGCTGAGCAGTGCACACAAAACCGCCAGCACCGCAAACAGGGCAACGATGCCTTTTTTATGATGGAGCATTTTCTGGGCTATTTTGTTCATCCAACCGAACTCCTCAGTCTTTTCATTTTTGTACATATGTTGACTTTTGTTTCTGAATTGATTATAGTGGAATCAGATAATAAAATGCAATCAGCAGATTCCCGCTGATCTATGCAACTTTGTATAAATTGAACGGATATTGTACAGTTTTAAAAATATTTTGCAGTCAACTCAATTGGCCGCAGTGGAGGTTCCATAAATGGCGAAAGCAGAATACAAAAGCGCAATTCGTTCACGCAGGATGATCCAGCGCGCGCTGGTCGAACTGCTGCAGGAAAAGGAACTTGATAAGATCACCGTTACGGACATCGTGACGCGCGCCGACATCAACCGCGGTACTTTTTATGCGCACTATGCAGACATTTCGGGCGTGCTTGACAGTATTATGGAAAATGTCTGCCAGACCATCCGGGAAGCGCTGGAAAAACAACCGCTTTGGGCAAAAGCTCCAGATGCACGCATTGTGCTGCAGCACTTGCAGCGCATGCTGGAAAGCGACCCGGAATTTTACCGAAATGCCATCCGCACCAATGTTTCCAACATCGTATTGGAAAAGCTGCGGGAATTCTTTATTGAACAGATGATGCAGCGCGAAAGCGGCTATGCTGTCCGCAACCATGAACAATATGTGTTTACCGTCCGGTTTGGTTCCGGCGGCGTTATCACTTTATATAAGGACTGGTTTTCCGGCAACCTGCCTTTTTCGCTGGACGAGCTGACCGAAAAGGCGGCGCAGGCCATCAACACAATGCTTGCGGGTTTGTAAGTTGTGTTTTTATATGCAAAAAGGCGCAGCATTCGGCTGCGCCTCAACATAAATGATAGATACAGTCTATATGGAAAACTAAATGTCGTTCATGTTTCACAAACGGGCCTATAAGAAAATGAACCCACTTACTGCAAACACCAAGCTTTCTATTAACAAAAAAACGCCAGAATCATACGATTCCGACGGTTTTAGCCCGAGTGTAATTATAGGATTCAGGAAAGTAGCTAAAGTGATTAAACATCAATTCCAATTACGTATATTGGAACTTGTATTGCGCTTTTGAAATAGGGCAGGTATTTTTCAACCTTTTCAAAATTAAGAGATCCCTCCCAGTTATGGCCATATTGGTTGGTCAAAAATTTTTGCATGGCTTTTGCAGTTGTGATATAAACACCGAAATCAATAAGATCCAAATTTGAATAGGATGCCATCTGGAACTTTAGCAAGTCAGTTCCCAAAAACGAAGCATGTCCAAATTGGACCTCAACAGCTATCCGTTTTTTTGAAAATCGAATTTGCTGTATGCTTTCATATCCGGAGATATGCGTGGTTGCCCCTCCCAGCCTTTTTCCAAAAACAAATCATTTAGAATTTTAATAAATTCTTTACGATTTAGTTTGGAAAAATCAACACACGCTGCATATAAAATTGTTCAATTTCTGCTTTCTGGGCAAGACGGCTGTTAAAGAGTTCCTCTGAAAAGCGGAAAGAATACTTTTTAAGGCGTACAGCCATGCAATATCAGTTCCAATCACAGTAACAGTATAATTGAAGTATATCATAACGCGACAAAAAAGACCAGACAGCACAACAAATGCAAACAAAAAAGCGGGTAAGCCCCATAAGGACTTACCCGTGGTCCGAGTGTCATTAAAGGATCTGTGGAAATCCAGTAATACCAATAGTTTGCAAGCAGCAAGCAAGGCTTCTTCCCAGTCACAGTCACAAAGTGTAACCCACAATAAGCATTGGGTTACACTTTGTTTTTAGAAATCCTTAATAAATAACACCAAACGAATCGACAAGGCCCATAAAGCGTTCGCAGTAAATACTTTGCAATATATGGCTATTGGGATTTGATTCGTAGTTTATTGCGTTCACACCATCCATATTATAATATTTTGTGCCAGATGAGTATTCCTCATCTTTCAAGGTGGAAGATAAGATAACCTGCGCTCCGGTCTTCTGGTACTCTTTGATCATAATGTTTTCTTTTTTTGTGGACAGTTCTCCTTTTCTAAAACAATCCATAATAATTGGAAAATCGTGCTTGAGATGCCAGAAGATTGCCAATGTTCTGCTAAAATAATACTCCTGCTCTTCACTTCCTGAAAACGTCATTGATTTTGTAGAAAAGAAGTCTTTAAAGATTTGAGTTCCATCAGGATCAATGAGCTTATAAAATGAGTTCATGCTTGCAAGGATGCTTTCTTTTACTTTGGTTTGCTTTTGAGAGTTTGAATCTTGAAGATTTTGCTCTGTTTCAATTTCGGCTTCAAGAGCATCTTGTTTATCATGCAATTCAGACAGTCGTTCTTCATCCTCGCTATATGTTCGAATTGTTTCAGAGTATATCAGCATATTTGAAACAGGGACAGGTGTTTTTTGGATTTTTTGCTTTAACTCGTCTTGCTTCTGATTTATTCTCTGCTGTAATTCTGTGATTTCGGCTGTATATAGAGTGATGGAGTCAGAAATAGAGCGCATAACGTTTTTTCTTACTAAGTCATTTGTTAGTTCAAAGCTCAAATCTCCGCTGACATAAGTAATATTGCTGCTGCCACAGTCTCGACAGCGTATTTCGCCTGATTTTAACTGCGTATTCAAGGAATTAAGCTCGGAGATGAGGTTTTCCAATTTAATTTTACGATTTATGAGCCGCGCTCGCTTTTTTTGCATAGTAGAAATAGCATCATTAAGAGCTTGGTATTCTTGCCGTTCCTTTTCCATGTTTTCTCGATCAGCAGTTTTTGAGACTGCACTCGCAATCTCGGGATGTTCACGGTAAAGAGTCAGCCGCTTACTTAATGATTCGATATTAGATTTACATTTTTTTAGTTCTAATCTCAATGCTTTTAACTTTTCGATGGATTCTGTCAACGTCAGGCAGCCGGAAAGAGCATACAACATATTTGCAAAATCCTGCTTGTTGTAATACCCATTATTTACAATATTAGATGGATTACGTCTATCCTGACCAACAAAAAATAGTTGGTAGAAGAGTGAGAGATCAACAAGTTTTTGAAACCCATCCTTGATAATGTATGGTAGTGAAAATATATTTTTTGTAACGAAGTATTTTAACTCAGATGTATCATTAAATACCGTTACAATATCTCTCTGTTTAACAGCAATCGTGCTGTTTTTTCGTAGAAACTCAAATATTTCTCCGTTATGTTCGATACTGGTATAAAAGTAATATGATTTGTAGTTAAAACCGCTCGGGAAAATTGGCTCATTTCCCAAAGCATACATCATTCCTTGAAAGATAATAGTTTTTCCCTTATTGTTGTCGTTACTAAAAATTACATTCACTCCATCAGTAAGGCGATCCTCGATGAACGATTCTTGGGTATTTCCGCAGCCTGTTTTAAGAATTTTCACTTTTCAGGCCCTCCTTTACTAACGCTATCAAATACAGCAGTGCGGTTTCGTCTAATGTGAATAGCCTGTTTTTAGTTCGAGAAGATAATTTTCCAAGAATCACGCGAATCCCTGCCGCAGAATCTTTTTCGAGTGTTGTCATTATTTCTTCTAATAGGATCCAAAATGCACTTTTATTGTTTTTATTAAAAAGTGTTCTACTAATTTGGGCTTGGCATTCTTGGATTAAATCAGCAATGTCTTCCTCATCCATTCCTTGGACTTCTTGAATGAAGTAGAGCGGAATTCCTCTTGAGGAAAATAAATCATTTCCAATTACTCTATTAACAACAAGCAGTTCGATATCTTTTCGATAGATATTTTTTTCGAATTTCTCTGCTTCTTGGATTGAAGAAACTTCTTCACCGTAAACATTTCTGATTTTTTTGGATGCTTGCTGCATTCGAATTTCATCAAAAATACGAGTCAAGAACTCATCATCCAATTTGGAAACGTTCTTGAATTTAATAATAGATTTGATGTAATCGCTTTTATTGTATTTGTCAAATATAAAAATAACATCAAATAAAAATTGGTCTACTTCCGAAATAATAGCTGGTGTGTTTATATCCGGATCATTTCGACGCTTAATCTCGGCTATCAACCCTTCCTTTACATGAGAGACTTTAGTTTTCTTGAAATTACTAATGTCAAAAATCTCTACTGAGGTATTCTCAACATAGCTTTCTTTAAGTTGTGGCAAGTATAGAATAAAATGGCCAAAAGAAATGTCACTCACATAATTTGAAAATAGCGTATATAGTGCTTTGCCGACCGTACGAGGGGTTAACGATGCAACATTTTTTGATTGAATATCCCAACTGTCAAAATAATCTTCGGAAACACCTGTGACATCGTTAAAGCAATCAATGATAAAGAGGCTTATACCACGGTGACCTTTAATTTTAGTCAATAGGTAAAGGAGAGATTTGGTTTCAAATTCAGTTGCTTTATCATTATTCTGTTCACTGGTTTTGAATTTGTACATTTAAACCACCCACATCAGAAAAATACTTGATGGTCAAGTTCAGAGAATCGCTGTTTTTTACAATAATTCTACCACGAACACTTTAGAATGTCATTAAATACCTTTGGATGATGCTGCTGCTTTATAGGGACTGTGAGCAGCGTTTTCATATATTCCAACAAGAAAGGAGGGGTGCTCCCCTACAGGCCAGCCGTCGGGCTGGCTTTTTCTATTTCACAACGAAGGAGGTTTTTAGGTGGCTGACGATAAAAAGAATATTCCTGACGCTGGGAAGGTGGACGAGTCCCCCAAGCCGGGAAAGGTGGAGCCTATCAAAGCCGATTCCACGGTGCAGGAGCCCGCCCCGGCCAAGACGGAGTCCCCCGTGGTAGAGGGTACACCGCAGCCGGGCAAGGACGAGAAGCAGACCACGATCCCCGGCATGGGAGATCCCGCCCCCGCCGGAAAGGTGGTGGATTTTACCGCTGCCCGGGATGGGGCGGCGAAGGGCAAGCCCCCGGAAAAGGCTGCGGCCCCGGATAAGGGCAAGCAGGCGGATAAAGCGAAGGATGCGGCCAAGCCCCGCAGGGGCCGCCCGGCCAGGGCTGACAAGGCGGCCCCCGACAAGGCCAAGCCGCAACCTCGGGACAAAATGTCCCAAAGCAAACCGCCTGCCGGGAAAGGTGCTCCCGCCACGGCGAAGGCCCCGGCTGCAACTGAGCAGCCGCCCACCCCTCGGGATGCCACCCGTGGCGTGAAAGAGGAGATCGTGTATCTCAATCTTTCCGAGCTGCACCCGTTCAAAAATCATCCCTTTAGTGTCCGGGACGATGCGGAAATGCAGGGGCTGGTGGAGTCGGTCAAGGCTGCCGGGGTCAATCAGCCTGCGCTGGTGCGTCCCCGTGAGGGCGGCGGATATGAGATCATCGCCGGACACCGCCGCCAGCGGGCCAGCGAAATGGCCGGATTTATCAATATGCCCTGTATCGTCCGCAACATGACCGATGACGAGGCCATCCTCGCCATGACGGATGACAACCTGCGGCACCGGGAGAAGATCGTGCCCACAGAAAGAGGGGCTGCGCTGAAACAGCAGGTGGAGGCTATCAAACACCAAGGAGCCCGGCCCGGCGAGGATGACCGGGACGCCGGAAAACGCTCCACGCAGATTGTCGGGGATCGCAACGGCATGAACTACAAGCAGGTGCAGCGGTATATCCGCCTGACCGAGCTTGTCCCTGATCTGCAAAAGATGGTGGACGAGAAGCAACTCTCTTTTACCCCCGCCGTAGAGATTTCTTTCATCCGCCCCAAGCACCAGAAGTATATCGCCGTTGCCATTGAGGGGCAGGCGTCCTCTCCGTCACTCTCCCAAGCGCAGAAGATGCGGGAACTGGATAAGGAGGGCAAGCTGAACGGCGATGTGATCGACGGCATTTTGAGCGAACAGAAGAAGGAGGTTGACAAGGTGATCATCAACAGCGCCGAACTGGAAAAGTATTTTGGTAAGAACAAGACGCCCCGGGAGATGAAGGACACCATTCTGGCCCTGCTGGACGAGTGGAAGGAGAAGCAGCCCCCGGAGTTGGGCAAGCCGGACAAGAAAAAGGACATGGAGAAGTAACCGACCTTGGGACAATTTGTCCAGAGGTCTTTTTCGTTCCCTCGTTCAAGGCTCTTGGGATTTATCCCCCGTCGCCGCCTTTTATACGGCATGGCCGGGCGCTGTCCGTCAAGGGTGCATCGCACCGCCGCCCTGCGGCGGCTTGCCCTTTACGGGCGGCCCCGGCTGTGCCATTCCCGGGGGCGTGACGGGGGCATATCCTCCAGAGCCGCCCCCTTTCCCATGAATGGGAAAGGGCGGGGGGATAGAGTTGAACACCATGAAACGGAGGTTTTCTATGAAAAGACCCCTTGCGTATATCACCGCCGCATGGTGCGGCGAGGACTACAAAAGCACGGAACAGGCGGCCCGGTACTGCCGGGCGGTGTACGAGGCGGGGTTTTCGCCTATTTGCCCCACGCTGTATCTGCCCTTGTTCCTCAACGATGCGGTTCCCGAGGAGCATAAGAGCGGCATCGACATGAGCCGAGACCTGCTGCGGCGCTCCCATGTGCTGGTGGTGTGCGGCCATACCGTCACCGAGGCCATGAAAAACGACATCGCCGTGGCCCAGCGACTGGGGATCACCGCCACAACGCTGGAGGGTATCCTCACCGTCAAAGGACAGGGGCGGCGCTGATGCCCTCCTTGTTTGAAGCCTATGTCACCAACTTGGGGAAGTACAACGAAGGTGAACTGGTAGGCGAATATCTGAAATTCCCCACGACACACGAGGAGGTGCAGGCCCTCTTGAAGCGCATCGGCATTGACGGGGTGCGGTATGAGGAAATCTTCATCACCGACTTTGACGGGGATGTGCTGGGGCTGTACGACCACTTGGGTGAATATGAGAACATCGACGAACTCAACCATCTGGCCTGCGTGATCTCCGAGCTGGATCAAAGCGATCTGGAGAAGTTTGAAGCGGTCATTGACAGCGGCGAATACACCGGCAGCGTGAAAGAGCTGATCAATCTGGCGCAAAATCTGGATTGCTTTGAGTTTTATCCGGGTGTGACAGACGATGAAACGCTGGGGCGCATCTATGTGGAGGACATGGAGGCTATTGATGTGCCGGAGCACCTGCTCAACTATTTCGACTACGAGGCATACGGGCGGGATATTCGGCTCAACGAGGATGGGCATTACGCCCCAGGTGGCTATGTGCTGAACAATGGCGGCAGCTTCATTGAGCACTACCACGGGCGGGAGGACATTCCCGACGAACACAAGGTTTTCTCCATGCCCAAGCTTAACATCCGGGAACAGATGGCCGCCTACAAGGAGGTCATTGACCGTTCCTCGCTGGAGGGAGAACGGCTGCACCCGAGAAAGGAGGTGCCGGAGCGATAACAACACTTCGGGACAATTTGTCCCAAACATGGGGTGCCCCACAAAGTCGCATGACTTTGTGGGGAGAGAAGGAGCAACGAAGCGGGCGGATTTCGGGCGGCAACGCCCGAAGGAGCAAAGCGGAGTTTGTGACGACGAGGGGGTGGTTTGACTGGTTGATGAAGATGTTTCCCGGCGCACGATTGCCGTTTCCGTGAAGGCGTCCAAACTGACCGCCCGGGGCCTTGCCTATGTGCTGCGGGCCATTGGCCGGAAAATCGCCAAGCACCACCGGGCCAAGCAGACGCCACATGGCAAGCAAAGCGTGAAAAAGCTCATGGCCCACGGCGCATCGGCATCCAGCATCGAGCTGTCCGGCGACACCAAGCTGTTTGACCGGGTGGCCCGGAAATGGAATGTGGACTACGCCTTTTACAAAACCGGGCCGGACAAATATCTGCTGTTCTTCAAGGCTGGGCAGGCCGACGCCATGACCGCCTGTTTTTCTGAATACTCCCGCAAGGTACTGAACAAGTCCAAGTCCCGGCGCATCCCCATCCAGGATCAGCTCAAACGGGCGTCGGAGCAGCTTGCCCAAGAGCGGCCCCGTCCCAAAGAGCGGGTACAGGAGGTGGTTCATGCCGACAGATAAAATCCGAAAGTACATTCTCCCCAACATTCCCTATCTGTTTATCGGCTGGGCCTGTCTGAAGCTGGGGACGGCCTACCGTCTGGCAGCGGGGGCCGGGTTTGGTGAAAAGCTGCTGGGGCTGGGCCGGAGCATCGGCCCGGCCTTTGCCGACTTTGCGCCAGGGCTCGATCCCTTTGACTGGCTGGTGGGCCTTGTGGGGGCGGTGGCCTTTCGCCTACTGATCTACTTCAAAAGCAAGAACGCAAAGAAATACAGGCGGGACGAGGAATACGGCTCCGCCCGGTGGGGAACGGAAAAGGACATCAAGCCCTTTGTCGATCCCAAGTTTGAAAATAATATCATTCTCACCGGGACGGAGATGCTCACCATCAACACCCGGCCCAAAAATCCGGCCAACGCCCGCAACCTCAACGCCTGTGTCATCGGATCGTCCGGCTCCGGCAAGACCCGGTTCTGGCTCACCCCCCAGCTGCTCCAAGCTCATTCATCCTATGTAGTGGTCGATCCCAAAGGAGGTGTCCTCGGGCAAGTCGGTCACTTTCTCCAGCAGCGGGGGTATAAAATCAAGGTATTCAACAGCATAGATTTTTCAAAATCCATGCACTATAATCCGCTGGCCTACATCAAGAATGAGGCGGACATCTTGAAGTTTGTAAACGCCTTGATTTCCAACACCAAGGGCGAGGGCAAAGAGGGCGATCCGTTCTGGACGAAGGCCGAAACGCTTTTGTACTGCGCCCTGCTGGGGTACATCATTTTTGAGGGCTCCGAGGAGGAGCGCAACATGAATACGCTGGTTGACATGATCTCCGGCATGGAAGTGAAGGAGGATGACGAGGACTTTCTCAACGCCGTGGACTATATGTTCAAGGGGCTGGAACAGCGCAAGCCGGATTGCTTTGCGGTGAAGCAGTACAAGAAGTACAAGCTGGCCAGCGGTGATATATGCTCTAAGTGACTTCTTAATCATGATTTTGTCATGGTTAGTGAAGCAATCACTTAGAGCATTTTTGTTTCAGGAGGTACAACCATGAGAAATGAAAAAATTACCCCACTGTACGAGCGCCTGAGCCGGGACGATGAGTTACAGGGCGAGAGCAACTCCATATCCAACCAAAAACAGATGTTAGAGGATTTTGCCCGCCGGAACGGGCTGCCCAACCCTACGCACTTTACCGATGATGGTATCTCAGGCACCCGTTTTGACCGCCCCGGATTTTTGGCGATGATGGAGGAAGTGGAGGCAGGGCGTGTAGAGGCAATCGTCATCAAGGACATGAGCCGGTTGGGGCGCGACTATTTAAAGGTCGGTCAGGTCATGGAGGTTTTGCGGCAGCGCGGAGTTCGGCTGATTGCGATCAATGACGGTGTGGACAGTCTGAAAGGCGATGACGATTTCACTCCGTTCCGCAACATTATGAATGAATTTTACGCCCGTGATACCAGCCGGAAAATCCGCTCTGTGTTTAAGTCAAAAGGCATGAGCGGTAAGCACCTGACAGGCACCGTGATTTACGGCTACTTATGGGACGAAAAGCGGGAGCATTGGCTGGTAGATGAGGAAGCTGCCGAAGTGGTACGCCGTATATTCTCCCTCACGCTGGAGGGATATGGGCCTTATCAGATCGCCTGCAAATTATCCGCAGAGCGGATTGAAATTCCTGTCGTACACCTTGCCCGCTTCAACGAGGGTGTGAACCGTTCAAAGCCGGTCAAAGACCCCTATGGATGGGGATCATCTACCATCGTGAACATTTTGAAAAAACGAGAGTATTTGGGGCATACCATCAATTTCAAGACCCGCAAGCACTTTAAGGACAAGAAAAGCCACTATGTTTCTGAGGACGAGTGGACGATCTTTGAGAATACCCATGAAGCCATTATCGACCAGCAGACCTTTGATTTGGCGCAGAAAATCCGCAGCAATGTACGGCGTTATCCAAACGGCTGGGGCGAAGCGGCTCCCCTCACAGGCTTGCTCTATTGTGCCGATTGCGGCGGCAAGATGTATGTCCACCGCACCAACAATGGCAAGCGGGTTTCTCAATATACCTGTTCCAATTATACCAAAGTTCCGTGTGGGACACTATGCCCTACACAACACCGTATCAATGAGAGTGCTGTCCTGACATTGGTTTCCGACACGCTCCGGGCTATCGCTGAATATTCGAGAAATGACCGGACGGAATTTATTCACACTGTTCAGGAGACGCAGGTTGCTCAACAGAGTGCCGATATATCGAAAAAGCGCATGCGTCTGGCTGCTGCCCAAAAGAGAGCCGGAGAACTGGAAAAACTGATTTGCAAAATCTATGAGGACAACGCCCTCGGCAAGCTGCCGGATGCACGATATAAGGCGCTTGATGCACAGTATGCCAAAGAGCAGGACGCACTTGAGATTGAAATTGCAGAGCTGGAAAAGGCTGTTACCGGCTATGAGCAGAGCCAGAAATCCGCAGAGAAATTTATAGCCCTGATTGATAAATACGAGAATTTTGACACGCTGACAAACACCATGCTCAATGAGTTTGTAGAGAAAATCCTTGTCCACGAACGCGCCCGAAAAGGCAGCCAGGACACCACGCAGGAAATTGAAATCTACTTCAATTTTTTAGGACGCTATATCCCACCATCCTTACAGCCGGTTCCTTTAACACCGGAGGAACAGGAAGAATTGCGAAAAAAAGAAGAACGCAAGGACAGGCTCCATCAGAACTATTTGAAACGAAAAGCCAGCGGCGCACAGAAACGGTATGAGGACAAAATCAAGGCGCAGAAAAAAGCGGAAATGGACGCTAAGAAAGCCCTGATCCGGGCTGAGGATATGAAAAAAGGTGTTTTTTCTACTGTCGGACAGCTGCCGAAAGAAGAACCGCGCAAAGGCAGCATAGCAGCCAGCGCAGCAGTCTAATCATCACGGAGCAAAGGAGAATGAATATGAGTAAGTTGACTTACATTCGTTGTGGAGATTATGATATACCCAACCTAAAACTTTCTGAACAGCCGGAAACTTCTATCGGTAAGTACGGCAGGATGAGAAAGTCCTACCTGAAGGAACACCGTCCTATTCTCTACAACCAACTGCTGATGAGCGAGAAGCTGTATCCGCACCTGTTAGAGATTGAGCGGACAGCACAGGGGCGTGTGGAAACCATGTTGCCTCACATGATGGAAGTTGCGGGTGTCACGGAGGAACTGAAAGCCTGTGACCCTATGCGCTGGGTGGGGCTGATGAACACGCTGAAAGCGCAGGCAGAAGAAATCATATTAGCAGAATTGATTAACGACTGATTCCCTAACAATAAATTACAATATAATCAAAAAGACGAAGTTAGTGTAAATAGACTGACTTCATCTTTTTTGATTCCTATATTCTTCTGGGGATTTTCCATAAACTTTACGGAAAGTGGCCGCAAATTTACTTGCATTGGCATAGCCCAAATGCTCTGCAATATTGCCGATTGTCAAATTCGGTTTTGACATCAATAAAAGCGCATACCGCATTTTTGCCTGTCGGATATAAGCCCCAATAGGAACACCATACATGGCTTTGAATGATTCTCGAAGTTTGGTCTGCCCCATTGCTGCTATTTTGCAAAGCTGCGAGAGTTCTGGTGGGTTTAAAATATTCTGTTCAATAGCCAGACGTACAGATTCCAGCGCCTTTTTCTCTTGTTTGGAAAGAGACTGGTGTTTAGATGCTATCTCCTGTCGCTGTTTATGAAAGTTGCCTGCCACAATAGAAAGCAGTTCACCTACTTTGCTTTCGTAGTAAAGACGGGAGGTTTCGCCAGCAATCAGTTTATCCCGTATCTGCAAAAACAGGGTTCCAATTTCCGGGGTATTATAATCAAAAGCTTTCCAATCATAAACCTCTGCATAGTCAAAATCGTCCGGGGTAAAACGGTCTTGCAGATTTTTCTCTATGTAATCTTCAAACAGCAAAACTGACGCATAGCTGATTGGTATATTGGGTTGATATAATACTCGCCCCTGTGACGGCTTATTTAGATAAAGGTGGATTCCCTCTGTGATAGGTTGGGCTTTCCGCCCATTCTGGATCAGGGTAACACCGCCGGATTCCAAATAATAAATTTTCACCAGCTTTTGATTGATCTCATATTTGCGTTCCATTGAGGCGTATGGTATCCAGCTTCCGGTTGACAGGAATAATCCATCTGTCGGTTGAACCTGATAGATATTTCCATAGCCTTGTCTGTTTTGCGGCTGCAAGGTGCAGATTCCATTATGATTATCCTGTCGAAAATGATAATCATGCAGATAAAAAGAAGCATCCCCTAATTCGTGCGCGGCCTGTGTAGAATCGGTCTGCATCCTGCTCACCCCCGTTTCTTATGTAGTCGGAATAATCCGCAGTATCTTTTTTTATGCTCCAAAATGTCGCAAAGGCTGTCAGCAAAACCACAAAAAGCACTGATATATCCGGTTGTTTTTCCACTTTTAACTCCTGTTTTGACCTTTTTTGCCGGATTTGACACCCAAAAAATCACTGAGTAGAATGACATTACTGGCTGGTTAGCTGACTCTAATCACAGCAATTCTATCACGATTTTGTGCGTAGGTCAATGAGGCTTCTGCCAGCAAATAATAAATAGGAGGACGTTGAAAATGTCTAATTCACAACAAATGAAAAAAGGGCTGTCTGTGCGTGATTTGATTACCACCGGCATCCTTGCTGCTTTGTACATGGTATGCGCCATGATTGGCGAGGCTATCTTTGGGTTCTTCCCTGTACTGACTTTCCTTTGCCCGCTGTCTATTGCGCTGCTGTGCGGCCCGGTTTATATGCTGATACTGGCGAAGGTGCCGAAGCATGGCCCAATCATTGTCACCGGTATTTTGGTAGGAGGTGTACTGTTCGTACTCGGTATGTACTGGTCTATGTGTTTGGCATATTGTATTCTCGGCGTTGTGGCCGATCTGCTGGCCGGTTCCGGGAACTTTAGAAACAAAGGGCGTAACCTGTTGTCCTACATGATTTTTGTTCTCAGCCCAGTTTTCTCCTACGGTATGCTTTGGTTTGACCGCGACGCCTATGTGCAATATTTGGTAGAAAAGGGAACAGAACAGACCTATATGGACACAATGGTTTCAACCGCGCAAAACTGGATGCTCCCGGCAATGATTATCGGCGTGTTGATCTGTGCTGCTATCAGCGGTCTTGTAGGCCAGAAACTATTGAAAAAGCATTTTGAAAAGGCCGGAGTAGTGTAATGGAGATGCAACTGCAAACAAAAGACACACTTGCCACATTACATTTAGACCCTCGCACAAAACTATATCTGTTGATCGTCGGAAATGTTGCGTTGTTCCTTGCGCCCTCTTTACTCTATGAGATTGCGCTGGTTGTATGCGTTGTGATTCTCGGCATCCTTGTAGGAGCAAAGCGGTTTACGGTAAGAATGGCTGCTGTCTATGCGGGAATGGTTGTTCTGCATATCATTGGAACAAATTATTTGACAGGGACTTTGCAGATTGCGATTGTAACATTTACCGTATTTATCCGTAAAATCTTTCCTTGTGCCATGCTCGGAGGTATTTTAGTCAGCACGACAAGGGTAAATGAATTTATGGCGGCCATGAACCGTATTCATATGCCAAAAGCAATGGTTATTCCTCTGACGGTCATGCTCCGCTATTTTCCTATGGTGCATGAGGATTGGGGCTATATCAGCGACGCCATGCGGATGCGCGATGTAGCTCCAACCGTCAAAAGTCTGCTGACCCATCCGGCCCGAACAGTGGAATGTATCTATGTTCCGATGATGATGTCAGCACTGAAAGTGGCGGATGAATTGTCGGCGGCGGCTGTTACAAGGGGGCTGGAAAATCCGAAGCCCCGAACCTGCTTGCAGGAAATCCACTTTAGTGTTGCGGATGCCGTATGCTTTATCCTGTTCACTTTGTTTATGTCAGTGTCAATCTGGCTGAAATTGAAAGGGGGTGCAGGCTAATGATCCGTTTTGACAAGGTTTCTTTTACCTATCAGGAATCATTACAAAATGGCGGACTGCGCGATGTTGATTTGACAATCAACAAAGGCGAGTGTGTGCTGTTGTGTGGGCGAAGCGGCTGTGGGAAGACCACATTGACCCGTCTTGTGAATGGCCTGATTCCATACTTTTATCCGGGAGAAGTCACCGGAACAACCTATGTTGACGGTAAAAATATACAGGATTATCCCATATATGAAGTGTCCGAGTATGTGGGGTCTGTATTCCAAAATCCACGCTCTCAATTTTTTAATGTAGATACAGACAGTGAAATCTCCTTTGGAATGGAAAATCTGACTTATCCAAGGGAAAAAATGAAAGAACGCATTTCAAAGACAGTTGCGGATTTAGATATAGCACATCTGACGGGGAGAAGCATATTTGAATTGTCTGGCGGTGAAAAACAAAAGGTGGCGTTTGCGTCCATCTATGCTATGTCTCCGAGTATTTACTTGTTAGATGAACCATCGTCCAATCTGGATATGGATGCTATTGAGGATTTGCGGCGTACACTTGAACTCCTAAAGAAACAAGGCAAGACCATTCTAATTGCAGAACATAGGATTTATTATCTGAGGGAATTAGTTGACCGCATTGCGTATATGGAAAACGGGGCTATATCTGCTGTGTTTTCTCCAAGCCAGTTTCTTTCTATTCCTGAAGAACAGCGGCATAGTATGGGACTTCGCGCTTTAGATTTGTCAAAGGTACAGCCAAGGGCCTTTGCTGAAAATTCTCAAAAGCCGATTTTGGAAGTCAGGAACTTATCCTTGTTCTATAAGAAAAAACTGGTTCTGGACGATTTGAATTTGAGTGCGGCACCGGGAGAAATCATAGGAATTATCGGCCATAACGGAGCCGGGAAATCTACATTTTCCAGAACACTATGCGGCCTGCACACAAACTGTACGGGACAAATTCTTTGGGATGGTAAAGAACTGAACGCAAAGAGCCGGTTAAAACGCTCCTATATGGTGATGCAGGACGTAAGCTATCAGTTATTTGCCGATACATTGGAAAAGGAATGTGTATTTGGAATTAAGCATCCTGATCTGGATGCAGCAAAACAGGCAATGGAACGGCTGGGTATTTATGAGTACCGTACTCATCATCCCAATACACTTTCCGGGGGGCAGAAGCAGCGTGCAGCCGTGGCGGTCAGTATGGTATGCCGTAAGGATGTTTTAATTTTTGATGAACCAACTAGCGGACTTGATTATGACAGCATGATTCAGGTTGCGGGGTTATTTCAAACGCTTTCCAAAATGGGAAAGGTAATTTTTGTTGTAACCCATGATTACGAATTTTTAGCGGCAGCCTGTACAAGAGTGATTCATTTAGATAACGGAAAACAGCAGGAAGATTACCCACTTTCCCCCGACAATCTGCATCGACTACATGATTTTTTCTTGCGGTCAGAAAGGAGGCAGAACCTTGAGGAGAATGGAAAATGACCTCCTGTTCTTCCATGAGCTGATTGGTAACTGTTCCGTTGAAAAGGATTCAAAGATATATACAATTTCTCCCAAATTTGGGAAAGGCACCATGCAGAGCTTTGAAGTGATGCCTGGTGCTGAAATTGTTTATAGCAATGTTCATATCACAACTCCAATTCAAAAAAATATCCAATGTATAGATCGTTTTATTGAAGTCACCTATTGCTTTCATGGGCGAGTGAATATGCTGTTCAGCGACCAGCCGGAGATGATTATGAGCGACCATTATATTTCTGTTTTCAATGGTGCAAGCCACCTGAAAAGCTGTGATTTTGGAGAAGAACCTTTTGTTGGTGTTTCAGTGGTGGCTTATCTGCCGCAGATCATAAACAGCCTGAATATCATGCTGGGGACAATCGCGTTTGACGAGGACATGGATTTTCAAGGACTTTTTACAGCGGGCGGATGCTTTATAGCACCCGCAACAAAAAGTGTGGAGCATATTTTTACCGAACTGCTCTTGCTGCCGGAACAGTACCGCAATTACCTTATGCGTATTAAAGTCATGGAACTATTGCTATACCTGGTTGGCAAAATGGAGTATCGGACAGATTTTGGAATTTCACTATTCCGCAAGGAGGAGATGAATTGTAATGAGTGATGTAAAAGCCCTGTTTGGACTAATTGATAAGAGAAATAAGCGCCGCCTGATTGGTGCGGTGATCTGTTGCGTCCTGTCTGTTTTGTGCGGCATCCTGCCCTATTTAGGCGTTTGGGGTATTGTGACCTGTTTCCTGGATGAACGGACAGAGAACCTTTTTCAATATGTGTGCCTGATTGCCGCAGCAATCATTTTGAAACATCTGCTGTTTGGAACCGGCACAAAAATCTCTCACAAGGTAGCCTACCAGACATTGGGGGAAACCCGTAAAAAGCTGTTCCGTAAAATTGCCCGCTTACCAATGGGCTATGTGAAAACAACGGCATCCGGGCAGGTCAAAACGATCATTATGGACAATATGGAACAGTTGGAGACATTTTACGCCCATAACATTCCAGAGATTATTTCCGGCCTCGCTGTACCGCTGTGTATGGAAATCCTGCTGGTGATATTGGACATCAGGGTAGCCGGTATCATGCTGATTCCGGTCGTTCTGTTTATTCTTGTCGGTATTCTTATGATTATCGTTCAGATGAAAAAAATGGACGAATTTAATCAGGCGTTTGCCGATGTCAGCGTTAAGACGGTGGAATATGTCAACGGTATGAAAGAACTGAAGATATTTGCTGCCGACGAATCCACTTATGGCCGCCTGTCAGAAAGCATCCGCACTTACAGCACCGTTGTAACAGAGTGGTTCCAAAGCTGCTTGAAATATGTTGCTTTCAATCATACCGACTTAAACAGCAACCTTGTGTTCCTGTTTCCGCTTGCCGGTTTGATGTACCTCTCCGGCAGCGTGACAGCGGCCAGCTATATTATGTATCTGTTTATGGGGCTTGCCATGCTGATTCCGTTGGAAACTGTTTCTAATAACTTTGATTATATCGGCATGAACGCCTCTGTTGCAAAAAAGATAGACGAAATTCTGAAGCTGGATGAAATGGCGGATACGACCTCAAAGGCAGAACTTGCCGACCACACGATTGCGTTTGAACACGTTACATTTTCCTATGGGGAAGAACAGCCGGTATTAAAAGATGTCTCATTTACTGTTCCTGACGGAAAAGTAACGGCGCTCGCCGGTGTTTCCGGCAGCGGCAAAAGTACAGCGGCCAGCCTGATCTGCCGGTTTTGGGATATAACCGAGGGACAGATTTGTATGGGCGGCGTACCGCTGAACCAGATTCCGCTATCCGATCTGATGTCCCAGATTTCCTTTGTGACCCAGAATACGTTCCTGTTCAAAAAGAGCATCCGGGATAACATTATGATGGGAAACCCAGAGGCCACGGAGGAAGAAATGATGCAGGCAGCCAAGGATGCCGTATGTCACGACTTTATTATGCGGCTTCCAAAGGGCTATGACACAGTGATAGACAAGGAAACCAAGTTGAGCGGCGGTGAAAAACAGAGAATCACATTGGCAAGGGCGATTCTGAAAAATGCGCCGGTCGTGATTCTTGACGAGGCAACGGCTTACATTGATGCCGACAATGAAGATTTACTGCAAAAGGCGCTAGCTAAATTATCAGAGGGAAAAACCGTACTTGTAATAGCGCACCGTCTTTCCAGTATCAAGGAAGCTGATTCGATTGTGGTTCTGGAACAGGGCAAAGTGATTGACTGCGGCACACATGATGAATTGATAAACCGTTGCTCCCCGTATCAGGATATGTGGGCGGCCTTTGAACAATCCGATCAATGGAAAATGGGAGGTGTAAACGCATGATTGCTATGATAAGGAAATTCTTAGACCTTGCAGGCGAGCGCAAAAAGCAGCTTTATCTTGCGTGGCTGTTTCAGGCGTTGACCTCAATTTGTGAGGGCGCGATATATTTCATGCTGTTCCTTGCGATAAAAGATATTTTGGGCGGCTCGTTTACAAAGGAAAAACTGATGCAGTATAGCCTTATGTTTCTGGTCTATACTGTCCTGCATTTTGTTTTTTATTACTTTACGATTGCAAAACAGCGCCCGGTATCTTATGCCATGATGCGGGATGAACGTCTTTCGATTGCGGCGAAAATCAAACAGTTTCCGCTCTACTACTTTACAAAAGACAAGATCAGCCAGCTTACATCTTTGTTTACAACTGATTTAAGTTTCGTGGAAATGAATATCATGGAGATTATTGCCGGTTTCGTTTCCAGCATGATCATGACGGTTGTATTTGCTCTGATGCTGCTTAGTGTGGACTGGCGTATGGCGCTTCTTCTGTTTGCGGGGATCATCCCCGGCTATATCCTCTACCAGCAGTTTCAAAAGAGCATGGTTCAACTGGGAGAGCAGAAGAAAAATACGCAGGTGGCAATGATTGATTCCACGCTGGAATATGTACAGGGCATGGAAACGATCAAGGCATACCGGCTGGAGCAATCTGGTAAGCTCGTGGAGAAGCAGGTGAACGGATATTGCACGGCTTCTGACCGTTATGAAGCGACGCTGACGAATTGGAGCATGGGTTATAAAATCTGCCTGAATCTGGGCCTGTTTTTGAGTTTGGGTGTTGGCATTGCAATGGTTCGTTCTGGTTCATTAGCCCCGGCAACCTATTTGTTTTTTGCAATCATGGGTATTATTTTTTACCGTCCGCTGGAAGCTCTGATGGGTTCCTTTGCCATGATGAATCTTGCAAACGCATCGTTGGATAATATAGCAGAAATCAACAACCTGCCGACCGAAAATGAAAAACAGGGAACTACACAGTTTGCAGATACACAAGCCGATGTACGGTTTGAAAATGTATCGTTTAGCTATGATGGAAAGCGTGACGCAGTTAGTCATGTAAGTTTTTCAGCTAAACCCGGAACGATCACTGCATTGGTGGGTCCTTCTGGAAGCGGCAAATCCACTCTCCTTAATTTAATTCCGGGATTCGTGACGCCGAAAAACGGGCGGATTCTGTTGAATGGGAAAGATGCGGCAACATTAAAGCATAGTGATCTGGTGCGTCATGTGAGTGTCGTTTTTCAGGAAGTATATCTTTTTCAGGATACCATGATGAATAATATCCGAATGGGAAACCAGAGCGCAACGGACGAGCAGGTGGTAGAGGCGGCAAAAAAGGCTCACTGTCACGAATTTATAGAAAAGCTCCCACAGGGCTATCAAACGGTTATCAGCGAGGGCGGCGCAAGCCTTTCCGGTGGAGAGCGTCAGCGCGTCGCTATTGCGAGGGCAATTTTGAAAGATTCCCCGATCATTCTTTTAGATGAGGCGCTGTCCAGTCTGGATGCCGAAAATGCCGTAGCAATACAGAAGGGCATAGAAGAAATGATTAAGGGCAAGACGGTGTTCCTTGTATCACACACTTTGTCCTATATCCAAAATTCAGATCAGATACTTGTCCTATCTGACGGCATATTGCAAGGCTGTGGGAAACATGAAGAACTGTTGCAGACCGTGCCGCTTTATCAAACTATGTGGGAAAAAGAGAAATCTATTAAAAACTGGAAGCTGGCATAATGAGCAGCAAGAACAAACTTCATGCGTCCGGGGAGGACTACCTGGAAACCATCCTTGTTCTCCAAAAGAAACGCGGTATGGTACGCTCCGTAGATGTGGCCCGGCACATGGAGGTGTCAAAGCCCAGCGTGTGCCATGCAGTGGCTATCTTGCGGGACGGCGGCTTTCTCACTATGGACGAAGATCACTTTCTCCATCTGACCGATGTGGGCCGCGAGGTAGCCGAAAAAATCTACGAGCGTCACTGCTTCTTTACCGAGCAGCTTATCGCCGCAGGCGTTGACCCCAGGACTGCGGAGGCTGACGCCTGCCGGATTGAACACATCATCAGCGATGAGAGCTTTTCACGGCTGAAAGAGGCAGCCGAACAGGAACAAACCTAAACCAAATAAGACAAGCGATCCTGCCCCGCAAGACGGGGAAAGAAAAAAACCGTTGCAGGGCAGGCAGCTTCGTGCGCCCATAATGGATTTTCCGGGTACTGCGGCGGTTTTGAGTAACATCAAGGCCGCCGTTCCTTATGCCCTCAACAAAGGAGTGACGACTACACGCTGACACGGCGGCTTTAGGAGGGAACCGCCATGAAGCACATTGACCGCCGACAAATTCAGACGATATTTCACTACCGTCAAAAAAAGCCCAGTCAACGAACAGGCCCCGTCTGGTAGCCGGTGCGAAAATTGTCATTCTGTAAGTGAATATTGGAGTTTTTGCGCTCGAATAGCTTTTTGCTGTCCGGGCGCTTTTTTGTCCCTATGGAGCCGGAACATCGGGCCAGCATGGCCCGAACCCTGGCCCCAGTGCCGCGCCCCGCCGCCTCATTCAGATTTACCCAAAAAATCTGAATGGAGGAAAGGCAGATGGAAGTTACCATCAATTATAACGGACAAGCTGTAGCCGTGGAGGTTACGCTGGAAGTCTATGAATTTCTTGACCGGGCCGATCATAAAACGGAGAACCTCTTCCATGAACAGCGGCGGCATTGGGATGGCCGGGAGTTTGACGAGTACATCATTACCACCGAGGGTGTAGGGGTCTACGGCGAAACGCCGGAGGAATACCTTTGCCGCATGGAAACGCTGCATGAGCTGATGGCTGTTCTGGACACCTGTACCGAGGCCCAGCGCCGCCGGTTCCTGCTCTATGCGCTTGACGGGCTGAGCCTTGCAGAGATCGGTGTACTGTGCGGCTGCTCCAAAGTGGCTGTTTATCAAAGTGTGGAGGCGGTCAGAAAAAAATTTATAAATTTCTTTGAGAACAGGCTTAACGAATGACCTGTTTTCTGGCTACCAAGTGAAAGGGATCATTTCCCTTATCTCAGCGAGGGGCGGACAGCGGACGAGCTGTCCGCCTCTCCGATTTTCAGGAGGTAAGCCTATGAAAACAATCAATCTGCGGTGGATGTATCCCCACTACCGGCATGACGAGTTTGTGGATGTTACGGACGAAGTATGGGCAGCGATGTATCAGGCCAAGCGGGAGATGGAGAACTATGAGCGTCGGAAAGTCTACCACCGCGCCTACTACTCTCTGGACGCATACAGCTGGCTGGAAAATTACGCACTGGAACACAGCAGATCGCCGGAAGATATTTTGCTGGAACGAGAAGAAATGACCACCCGCCTATACCTGATTGCAGCTCTGCCGGTGGCTCTGGCTCATGCCACTCCGACACAGGCCCGCCGTGTTCACGCCTACTACATTGCCGGTATCAAGCAGCCAGAAATCGCCCGGAGAGAGGGCATCCACAGCAGCAAGGTCAGCGTTGCCATCCGTCGAGGTCTGCGGAATATGCGCAGCTGCTATGATGACCTTTTTCAAACAGAGTGAGGGCGTGCCTATGCAGACCATCAATCTCAAACAATATTATCCATTTTGCAAAGAGGACATTTTTGTGGAGGTGTCCGATGAGATCGTCGAAGCGTTTCTTCTGGACAAGAGAGCCGAGGCCGCCAGAGATCGCAAGATGTTCCGGTATAAGGCGTTTTATTCCCTCGATTGTAACGATGGAATCGAAAATGCCGCCATCGGCTGGGCGCAGCCATCGCCGGAGGACTACCTGATAGAAAAAGAAGAATTAGCCGAATACGAAGAACTGATACGGCGATTGTACGAAGCCATTTCCTCCCTGCCGCCTATGCAGGCTCGCCGTGTCCACGCCCGCTATATGCTGGGTATGAAAGTGAAAGATATTGCCGCAATGGAGGGTATCACGCCATCACAGGCGGGAAAATCCATCCATGCCGCACTGCGGAGGCTGCGCCGGTACTTTGCTCGACAGAAATGGACGGTCAATCTATGAGTATTTTCAAAGAAAAGAGGTGCCTGACATGAACGAAAAAATTACAGCCCACCCCCAAAAAGAAGAACGGGAGAAAGTCCTGAAGGAGATTCGGCAGCTTGAAAACCGAAAGAAGATTTTGGAGAACAAGCAGCGGAACGAAGAACGCAGGGTTCGCACCCGCCGCCTGATTGAGCGCGGGGCCATTTTGGAGGGCATTTTCCCTCTGGCCCTCGACCTTCCCGGCGTAGAGGTCAAGGCGTTCCTGATTGCCCTGTCCCATCTTCCGGGGGCTGTGGAATTGACTGCAAACCTGCCAAAATCCGGGGACACGCCATAAGTCCCTTGTTTACAAGGGCGCACTTATACACCGTTGCCGGTGCTGTGCGCCCTGCCGGGGGCGTTGCGTACTTCGTCCGCGATGGGAAGCTACGCTCCCCAAACCCCTTGTGCGCTCTGCGCAGCCAGACACCCGCTTTGCGTTTGTCCGGCTCCACAGAGCCTGTTATTCCCTCATTGAAAGGAGGTGTTCCCCATAGATTTCTGTCATATCCCCGTCAGTATCATCAAGCGCAGCGCGGGCCGTTCTGCTGTTGCCGCAGCTGCTTACCGCAGCGGAACCAAGCTGACAAATGAATGGGACGGAATGACCCACGACTACACCCGGAAAGGCGGCATTGTCCATGCGGAGATCATGCTGCCTGCCCACGCGCCGCCGGAATTTGCAGACCGATCTATCCTCTGGAACAGCGTGGAGCAAATCGAGAAAACAAGGGACAGCCAGCTTGCCCGCGAGATCGAAGCAGCCCTGCCCCGTGAACTGTCCGGCGAACAGCAGCTTGCCCTTGTCCGGTCCTATGTGAAGGACAACTTTGTGGACAAGGGGATGTGCGCCGATTTTGCTATCCATGACAAGGGAACCGGCAACCCTCATGTCCATATCATGCTGACGCTCCGGCCTCTGAAAGAAAATGGACAGTGGGGCGCAAAGTGCCGCAAGGCATACGATCTGGACGAGAATGGACAGCGTATCCCGGATGGGAAAGGCGGCTGGAAAAATCATCGTGAGGATACAACCGATTGGAACGATAAAGGAAATGTGGAGATTTGGCGGGCAGCGTGGGCAGCCTACACCAACCGGGCGCTGGAATCTGCCGGTAGACCGGAGCGCATTGACCACCGCAGCTACAAGCGGCAGGGCATTGATAAAATCCCCTCTGTCCATCTGGGGCCAGCCGCCAGCCAAATGGAAAAGCGCGGCATCCGCACCGACAAGGGCGAAGTAAACCGGCAGATCGCCGCCGACAACAAGCTGCTGAAAGAAATCAAAGCCCGCATTACCCGTCTTTATCTCTGGTCGAAAGACGAAGCGGAAAAACCACAAACGCAGCAAAGCAGCTTGATCGCCTTGTGGAAAGCCCAGCAGCAGTTGAACGCTCCCCGCACCCGCACCGGCAAAATCCGGGCTTTGCAGGAAAGCGCTGCACTATTCAGCTTTTTGCAGGCAAACGGCATCCAGTCTATGCAGCAGCTTCATGAAAAAATCGCTGATATGAACAGCTGTTACTATGACCTGCGGGGAAAGATCGTCAAGGCTGAGCGCCGGATCGCCATTCTTACCGAACGCGGGGAGATGTGGGAACAGTACAACCAGTACAAGTCCATCCACAAGCAGCTTGCCAAAGTAAAGCCGGAAAAACGGGAACAGTTTGAACAGCGCCACAGCCGGGAACTGATTCTGTATGACGCAGCGGCCCGGTATCTGAAAGAACTGAAAGACAGCGGCGAGGCAATCACCCCGAAGGCATGGCAGTGGGAGATCGACCAGCTGACCGCCGGAAAGCAGACGGACACGCTTGCCATGAAATCCATGAGGGAGGATTTGAAAGCAGTGGAACGGCTCCGCAAAACCGCCGAGCAGCTGTCCCGACAGGAAAGGGACAAGTCTCACGACCGTGGACCGGAGCGGTAAAGGCTACCGCGTTTTGGCGTACCCCTGTCAAGTGCGTCGCGTTTCACGACATACCTTTGCATACAGAAAAACCGCCGTACAGGTTTCCCCATACGGCGGCAGACTGTTTATTTGCCGAACAAGTCGCTGTGTGTGCCGGTGCGGGCCAGCGTCAGCACCAGAACATCATCCTCTATGCGATAGACAAGCAGCCAGTCCGGGAGAATATGACATTCCCGATGGCCTGCCCAATCGCCGGACAGGTCATGGTCGCGGTTTTTATCCGGCAGCGGCTCGCCCATTGCCAGCAATGCTACGACCTGCTCCAGCAGCTCAATCTTCAAGCCACGCTTGATGGCTCGTTTGTAGTCCTTTTTGAAACTGGTCGTGTACTTGACGGTATATTTGGTTTCTTTCATCTTTTCAGGTCAGCAAACAACTCGTCAAGGTCATTGTAGCCCTTTACAGACGGGTCTTTTGCAATCCTTTCCGCTTCCAGCATGGCAGCAACCGTTTCTTTGTTCGGCTGTTCCAGCCTTACTTCAAAGGGAATGCCGCCTTCACGAAGCGACTGGCGCACAAAGATGTTAAACGCCGTAGTCAGGTTCATGCCAAGTTCAGTAAACAGTGCGTCCGCCTGTGCTTTCAAATCTGCGTCCATGCGGATACTGATGTTTGTGGTATTTCCAGCCATACGATCAACCCCTTTCTGCTGGCAATTATAGTATATGCCATTTGCACGAAGAAAACAATACTTTGCACGAATATTTAACAATAAATTCATTCAAGGAGGTTACCGGCTTTATGAAAGAAATCATTTATGAAGAACAATAAGTCTGCACCTATCCCCGTCATGGATTACCGCCAGTACCGCAGAGTGCGGAGGCTGGTGCATGAGTGCTGTAACTACATCGACGGAAACTGTATCGCCCTGGACGATGGGGAGGAATGTGTCTGTGTCCAGTCTATTTCCCACTCCCTGTTGTGCAGGTGGTTTCGGGCGGCGGTATTGCCGCAGGATAAGGAACTGGAAACGGCGCTGTTCCACCGGCTGAATGCGAAAAAGTGCGCCGTATGTAGGGCGCTGTTTACCCCCGGTTCCAACCGGGCCAAATACTGCCCGGAATGTGCCGCACGCATGAAGCGGATCAATGCCGCAAAGCGCAAGCGGAAACAACGGGAGAAATGTCACGCTTTAGGGGCTGAAAAACCCTTGTAAATCAAGGCTTTTTTCGGGGGTGTCAAAGGCAGGCTGATAGATTTATCCTCTGACCCCTAAAACGGCCTTAAAATGCGTACAGAATCCCAAGAGAAACCCCAAGGAGGAACTCTATGTCAGACAACCGAAAATATTATTACCTGAAACTCAAAGAAAACTATTTTGACGATGATTCCATCGTGCTGCTGGAAAGTATGCAGGATGGTGTGCTGTATTCCAACATTCTGCTCAAGCTGTATCTGAAATCGCTGAAACATGGCGGACGGCTTCAACTTGACGAGGACATTCCTTACACGGCGCAGATGATCGCCACCATCACCCGCCAGCAGATCGGCACTGTGGAGAGGGCCTTGCAAATCTTCCTGAAGCTGGGTCTTGTGGAGGTGCTGGACAGCGGCACATTCTACATGAGCAACATCGAACTTTTAATCGGCCAGTCCTCTACCGAGGCTGAGCGAAAGCGGGCTGCGAGGCTCCAAAATAAGGCGCTTTCTGCGCTCCGGACAAGTGGCGGACATTTGTCCGACATTCGTCCACCAGAGATAGAGATAGAGTTAGAGAAAGAGATAGAGATAAAGAGAGAGATAGAGAAGGGACACCCCGCCCGCGCCTATGGCCGTTACCAGAATGTTTTCCTGACGGATGAAGAACTGGCAGACTTGCAGGCCAGCTTTCCCACTGTATGGGGCCAGTACATCGAAAAGCTGTCCGAGTACATGGCCTCTACCGGCAAGCGGTATCAGAGCCATGCCGCCACCATCCGGCGCTGGGCCGGTGAGGACGCGAAAAAGGCGGCCCCGCCCACCCGCAACCGGGATTACAGCGTAAAGGAGGATGAAACTGTATGATTGAGATTACCGCAGAAATCCGGGCGCTGATCGACAAGGCAGCTGCCGGTGTGGAATTGGCCGGGGACGAGTATATAGACCCGTCAGACGGGCTCATTCACTGTAAGAAATGCGGCGGCCAGAGGCAGACCGTTGTGCCATGCTTTGGGAAATCCGGCTACTTTATGCCGCGCTGCATCTGCCAGTGCCAGCAGGAGGCTGAGGAGCAGCGCAAGGCTGCTGAAGAACGGCAGCGCCGCATGGAGCGTATCAAACGCCGAAAGGCACAGGGCTTGCAAGACCGTTATCTGTATGACTACACATTTTCCAATGATAACGGGCAAAACCCATTGATGGACAAGGCTCACGCCTATGTGGAGAACTGGAAAGAGGCATATAAGAGCAATATCGGGCTTTTGCTATTTGGAGATGTGGGAACCGGCAAGTCTTTTTTCGCCGGATGTATTGCCAATGCTTTGCTTGACCGGGATGTGCCGGTGCTGATGACGAACTTTCCCACCATCCTGAACCGTCTGACGGGAATGTTTTCCGAGGACAGGTCGGAGTTTATTGCCAGCTTTGACGAGTATGACCTGCTTATCATTGACGATCTGGGAGTAGAGCGCAGTACCGAATATGCTATGGAGCAGATGTTTTTCGTCATTGACAGCCGCTACCGCAGCCGCAGGCCCATGATCATCACCACCAACCTGAAGCTGGCCGAACTCAAAAACCCGCCTGACCTGGCCCACGCCCGTATCTATGACCGTATTTTGGAACGGTGCGCGCCGATTCTCTTTGACGGGAAGAATTTCCGGGAAGAAAATGTCGGTGCTACCCGACAGACAGCAAAAGACATTGTAAACAGTAAGCACGACTGATTTTTTACCGGCGGCACAGACCCGTTCGGAGAAAGGAGCGCCATGAACAAAGAACCCCATACTATGCAGGTGACAGACGCCGCTACTGCGTCCAGAGCGCCGAAAAACACGCCAGCGATGGTAAAGAAAATCGGCAAGACAACCTACAAGGTTCATGTCCATTTCAGCCAGACCAGCACAGAAACCATGAGCGATAAAATCAAGCGTATGCTCAAAAATGAAATTCAGCAGATGTGACAGACTGATAAACGAAGCCGCCTTGTGCTAAACTGATAATGGTACGCACCAAAATTTTTGTCAAGGAGGACACGAAAATGCTTTACACAGAAAAAGAGAAGCATGAAATTGAACGAGTAAAGGAGGTCTTTGCGGAACATCTGCGGCAAAGCCCTGATTTTGAACTGCTCTGGTCGGACAAGGTAGGCTATGTCTGGCTGGCGATTGGCGTCAATCCGCTTTATGTGGATACTGGCATTAGGATAGAATCAGCTGCTGATCTCTGCGGCAGGTGTTTGGATGATGTTGCTACGGATGTTTTATATATGACAGGCAACGATCATGCACTGGAGAAAGCCGATCCGCTGGAATTGGCGGAAATCAAGCGGCGCTGGGAGCCATATATCAACCAGCTGCCAGACTATGCGTATCTCTGCAAAGACCTGCTGAACGGAAAAATGTAATCTATCAAACGAGGTGTCAGGAGCCCTACAGTGCTTCTGACACCTTTTTTAGATTTTTTGTGAATTTGATGAAAAAGTCCTTGACTTTTCGTCTCTGGCAAAACCGCAAAAAGCATTTTGATTTCCTGCGGCTCACGGCTGGCCCCCTTTGACATTCCCCAGCTCCGGGAGATCATGTCCTATGACGAGCTGGAGCTTGACCGCATGGGCGACAGGCGCACGGCCACTTTCTTCTGTATCAGCGACACCGACAGCACCTACAATTTTTTGGTGGCGCTGGCCTTTTCGCAGATGTTCAATTTGCTGTGTGAACGGGCGGACAATGTTCACGGGGGCCGCCTGCCCCATCATGTGCGGGTGCTGTGGGACGAGGCGGCCAACACGGGACAGGTGCCAAATCTTGAAAAGCTGGTGGCCGTGATCCGCTCCCGGGAGGTCAGTCTGACCCTCTTTTATCAGCAGTTGGCCCAATGCAAGGCTATCTATGACAAGAACGCCGAAACCATCCTCGGCAACATGGACAGTGTGGTGTTTTTGGGTGGTCGTGAGTCCAGCACAATTAAGGAAATATCCGAAAACTGGCTGGGCAAGGCCACGATCTCCATGCAGACGGATGGCCGGACACGGGGACAGTCGGAAAGTTACAGCCAAAACAACCAACGGCTGGGCCGGGAGCTGATGACCCCCAGCGAGCTTGCCACCATGCCCGGCGACAGGTGCATCTTGCAGCTTCGGGGCCTGCCCCCGTTCTATTCCAAGAAGTACGATTTGAAGCAGCACCCCAACTACAAGTACACGGCGGAGGCCGACAAACAGAAAAACGCCTTTTCCCTCGACAAGCTCATCAACCGCCGCAGACGGCCCGGGCTGGCCGAGGAATGTGAGGTGTACGAGGCGACCGTGCCGGACGAGGCGCTCACAGACGAGGACATCCTCAACTATGACGATCTCGATGACCCGGACGCCTTTGTATAAGGCTGTTTTTAATTCAGGCTATCTTCTTCATCTTCATCATCTTCTGGAAAATACACATGAGTTTCCCCGATTATTGAGATGGAGCCTTTCCTATCGGCTACTTGCTTATGAGGCATATTTTCGTAGATTGATTCTACTTCATCCACAAGGCTTTGTGGGATTTGTCGGTTCATAATGTCAGCAAGGTATTCCGGCACCAAATGCGGATCAAGATCAAGCGGTTCAAGACCTCGCACATAATTCAAATATCCTGTCGAGGCTTTATTGGTAATCAAATATACGATCAATTCGGCTAAAGCATTTCGTTCACTTGCATTTATTGCTTGTAAAGAGTTTTTGGGGAAAGTGTTTAGAAACACTCTTTCAGCAGGTGACCCATCTCTAAGCTCATAAGTGTATAGGTTTAATTCATGTGCTTTTTCTTTGATCAAATCATAATAGTAGCATAATAATTTGCCTAAAGTTCGGCCAATCCGTTCTTTAGCTTCTTCCGAAATATAGGTATCATCTCTAAAAAAATGAGTTTTGACCATCGAAGCGTCATAGTAGTGCTTCACGAAGTTTTCAAGAGCTGATTTATAGTCATAGGCGTTATCCGTGGAATAATTTGAGTATCGTCCATCAGCATAAAAATTCCGCAATAGAATCAGCAATGCATTTTGTTCTTCGGATAGTTTTTTCTTGGTATGACTATTTATTTTGCATTGAAGATTTTGGTGATCATGAATTTTAATTGTTTCTGCAAATTGTTCAATTTCTGATCCGTTATAGCTACCGTACATAAAAAGAACACATTTTTGCATCCGTTCCACACTGACTGAGGCGTTATACAAGAACATAAATATTTGGTCATTCAAGTAAACATCCTGTGTCGTATTTAATATTGAAAGTGCATTGTACGCAAATGTTCCTGCAAGGTCTATTTCTTTTCCAATATTAAAATTCTTAAAATACTCCAGTTCAGTCAAAACATTTCCCCTCCTATAACTTATTGGTACCGTTACAATTCTATCTTTTATCTTCAAACTATTCAATAAGAGAAAGGATGGTTGCCATTCCAAGAGCTCCTCCCAAAACAATACATACCTGTTCCTGCCGCCTGTAAGGGCGGCTTTTTTCATGTCCGGGTATTCCCCGGAGAAATGGAGGCTATATGCAGTTCTTTTCTTCTGCCATCGACACTTTGCAGACCCTCGTTGTTGCCCTCGGTGCTGGCCTTGGCGTGTGGGGCGTGGTGAATTTGCTGGAGGGCTACGGCTCGGACAACCCCGGTGCCAAAAGCCAGGGCATGAAGCAGCTCATGGCGGGCGGCGGCATCATCGTGCTGGGCACCACCCTGATCCCCCTGCTGTCCGGCCTGTTTTAAGGGCGATAGCTTATGGGATTTCTCACCGACTGGCTGACAGACTGGTTAAAAGGGCTTCTGATCGAGGGGATCATGGGCAACCTCACGGGGCTTTTTGATACGGTCAATACCCGTGTTGGAGAGATTGCGGTGCAAGTGGGGACGACCCCGGCGGCGTGGAACGCCGGGGTCTTTTCCCTCATACGGCAGCTTTCTGAAACGGTGATACTGCCGGTTGCCGGTCTGGTCTTGACCTTTGTTGCCACCTATGAGCTGATCCAGCTCATTATTGAGAAAAACAACCTGCACGATCTGGACTACTGGATCTTTTTTAAGTGGATCTTCAAAACGGCTGCGGCCATCCTCATTCTGTCCAACACATTCAATATCGTTATGGCGGTGTTTGATGTGTCCCAAAGTGTGATTGCCAGCGCAGCCGGGATTGTGCAGGGCTCAACGGACATTTCTTCCTCCATGATCGACACGCTGGAGGCAAGTCTGGAAACCATGAGCCTTGGCGCTCTGCTTGGGCTGTGGCTCCAATCGTTCCTCATTCATGTGACCATGTGGGCGCTGAACATCGTGATTTTCGTCATCGTCTACGGGCGCATGATTGAGATTTACCTACTCACAAGTCTGGCTCCGCTGCCTGTGGCGACCCTCTCCAACCGGGAGCTGGGCAGCATGGGCCAAAACTATTTGAAATCCCTGTTTGCCGTGGGATTCCAAGGGATGCTGATCCTTGTGTGCGTCGCCATCTATGCGGTGCTCATTCAAGGGATCGCCACGGGCGGCGACCCCATCGGGGCCATTTGGGGCTGTGTGGGGTACACGGTGCTGCTGTGCTTCTGCCTGTTCAAAACAGGGACGATTGCCCGGAGCATCTTTAGTGCTCATTAAGAAAGGGGTGTTGTATGCCAAGAAGATACGGGCCGGACGGAACGGCCCTGTGGAATGGAAAAGCCCCGGAGGAATTTTCCGAGGCGGATGTGTACCGCTTCATGGCGGAAACGGAGGAGGTGCTGCAAAAGCGGGAGCTGCTGGGCGGTGAGAGCGACGCCAGGTCGATTGCTCAGCGGCTGGCCGAGGGCCGCACACAGGCCGCCCGGGACAACGCCGCCCGTCCCGCCAAGGCAGCGGTGAAGGAGCCCAGACATGACCGATAGAGCCGCTTTGGGACAAAATGTCCCAAACATGGCGGAGGGACTGTACCTTATGGACGGGATCAAGGGGCTGCTGTCCCTGCCCCAGCACTCGATTGATATGTTGCTTACCGATCCGCCCTACGGCACCACCCGGAATTACTGGGATGTGCCGCTGCCGCTCCCCGAGCTGTGGGAGGCGGTGAAATGGGCGGTCAAGCCCAATGGAGCGGTACTGTTCTTCGCCCAATGCCCCTATGACAAGGTGCTGGGAGCGTCCAACCTGTCCATGCTCCGCTATGAGTGGGTATGGTACAAAGAACGGGGCACAGGTTTTCTCAACGCCAACCGAGCCCCGCTGAAAAAGTCAGAGAACATTCTGGTGTTCTACCAGAAGTCCCCGGTCTATCACCCGCAATTCACCTACGGCAAGCCATACACCCGGACGCACACCAGCAGCGGCCTGAGTACCAACTACGGGAAATTTGTGCGGCAAGGCTCCGGTTCAAGCGATGGGCGGCGCTATCCGGGAAATGTGCTGTTTGTCCCCACGGTGATGGGCGGCATCCACCCGACACAAAAGCCTGTGGAGCTGTGCGAATACTTCATCAAGACCTACACCGACGAAGGAGCGGTGGTAGCGGATATTTGCACTGGCTCCGGCACAACGGCGGTGGCGGCCCTCAATACGGGCCGCCGCTTCATCTGTTTTGAAAACGCCCCGGCCATCTACGGCCCCGCCGTCCAGCGCATTGAGCAGGCACGGCTGGCTGTGGAGCGTGGCGGGAAAGGAGTGTAATTATCGGAGCATATTCCATCATCTATGCCGATCCCCCGTGGCGCTACTCCCAAAAGGGCTTGCAGGGGGCAGCGGAGCATCATTACCCCACCATGAGCATAGACGAGCTTTGTGCGCTGCCTGTGGCCGATCTCGCGGCCCCGGACAGCGCACTTTTCCTGTGGGCCACCTTTCCCCAGCTCCCGGAGGCCCTGCGGCTGATCCGGGAATGGGGCTTCACCTACAAAAGCGTGGCTTTTGTCTGGCTCAAGAAAAACCGTAAGGCGGACAGCTGGTTTTATGGGCTGGGCTTCTGGACACGGGCCAATGCGGAGGTGTGCCTGCTGGCGACACGGGGCCACCCCAAGCGGCAGGCGGCCAACATCCACCAGTTTATCATTTCGCCCATCGAGGCCCACAGCAAAAAGCCGGACGAAACCCGGGACAAAATTGTGGCTCTCATGGGCGATCTGCCCCGTGTGGAGCTGTTCGCCCGGCAGACCCCGCCCGGCTGGGATGTGTGGGGCAACGAGGTACAGTCCACGCTCCGGGACTTCGGGACAAATTGTCCCAAGGAAGGAGGCTGAATATGCCCTATGTGAATGTCCCCAATGATCTGTCCAAAATCAAAACCAAGATTGCCTTTAATCTCACCAAGCGGCAGCTGATCTGCTTCGGGATCGGGGCGGCCATCGGGATTCCCACCTATCTGCTGACCCGTGGGGCCATCGGCAACACCGGGGCGCTGTTCGTCATGCTGGGGATCATGCTCCCGGCCTTTCTCATGGCGATGTACGAAAAAGACGGGCTGCCCTTTGAAAAGGTGCTGTGGAACATGATCAACACCAAGTTCCTGCGCCCCGGCATCCGGCCCTATCGGACGCAGAATATCTATGCTCCATTCACGGGAAAGGAGGAGTCTATTGAACGCAGCCAAAACAAAACCAAACGCAAAAAGAAATGAGCGCCGGGCGGTGGTGTCCGCCCAGCAGACCATCCCCTATGTGGCGATGCACCCAGACGGGGTGTGTCAGCTCCCCGGCGGCATCTACACCAAGACCGTGGAGTATGAGGACATCAACTACGCCGTGGCGTCCACCGAGGATCAGACCGCTATCTTCGGCGGGTGGAGCTCGTTTCTCAACTACTTTGACAGTTCCTTGCCCTTTCAGCTCTCCTTTGTCAACCGTCGTTCCCGCAGCGCCAACCGCTACAAGGTGAATATCCCGGAACAGGAGGACGAGTTCAACAGCATCCGGCATGAATATGTGGAGATGCTCAAAGGCCAGATCGCCAAGAGCAACAACGGCATTGAGCGCACCAAGTACATCACCTTTGGGCTGCCCGCTGGCAGCGTGGCCGAGGCCCGGCCCCGGCTGGGCCGTGTGGAGGCCGATGTCATGGGCAACCTCAAACGGCTGGGGGTACAGTCCCAGCCCTTGGATGGCCGTGACCGTCTGGCGGTGCTTCACGGCCAGATGCACCCGGGGAGCCGGGAGCCGTTCCGCTTTTCGTGGAAAGACATTCCCCGGCACGGCATGGGGACGAAGGACTATATCGCCCCGGACAGCTTCGACTTCCGGCAATCCCGGACTTTCCGGGTGGGCCAGTCGTGGGGCGCTGCGTCCTACTTGCAGATTTTAGCGTCGGAGCTCTCGGACAAGCTGCTGGCGGAAATCTTGGAGCTGGACGCCGAGCTCACCGTCACGCTTCACATCCGGACGGTGGATCAGCTCAAAGCCATCAAGACCATCAAGGGGAAAATCTCTGATATTGGCCGCATGAAGGCCGAGGAGCAGAAAAAGGCGGTGCGGGCCGGGTACGATATGGAGATTTTGCCCCCTGACCTCATTACCTTTTCCAAGGACGCCGCCGAGCTGCTGGCCGACCTCCAATCCCGCAACGAGCGGATGTTCCTGCTGACCTTTACTGTGGTGAACATCGCTCCCACCCGGCAGCGGCTGGAAAACGATGTGTTCACCGTGGGCGGCATCGCACAGAAATACAACTGCGCCTTGAAGCGGCTGGACTGGCAGCAGGAGCAGGGCTTCGTGTCCTCGCTGGTGCTGGGGTACAACGGCATTGAAATCCAGCGGGGCATGACCACCAGCTCCACGGCCATCTTCATTCCCTTTATGACCCGGGAGCTCCGCATGGGCGGGCAGGCGCTCTACTACGGCATGAACGCCCTTTCCCACAATGTCATCATGGCTGACCGCAAGAAGCTGAAATCGGCCAATGGGATGTACCTCGGCTCCACGGGCTCCGGCAAGAGCTTTGCCGCCAAGCGGGAGCTGATCAATGTGTTCCTTGCCACCAATGACCGGATCATCGTGGTAGACCCGATGGGCGAATACGCCCCGCTGGTGCAGCGACTGGGCGGGCAGGTCATCGACATCGCCCCGGACAGCCCCCACCACATTTCGCCTATGGATTTGCAGATGAACGCCAACGACGATGAAAGTCCGCTTTCTATGAAGGCGGATTTTTTGTTGTCCCTGTGTGAGCTGATCGTGGGCGGACGGGAGGGCTTGCAGCCCATTGAGAAAACTGTGATTGACCGCTGTGTGCGGCTGGTGTACCGGGAAATGGCGCTGGGGCTGGAAACGGCCAAAACCCCGCTGTTGCAGGATTTGTACGAGGAGCTTTTGAAACAGCCGGAGCCGGAGGCCCGCCGTGTGGCAACGGCGCTGGAGCTCTACTGCACCGGCTCCCTCAACCTGTTCAACCACCCCACCAATGTCAACCTCAATTCCCGGGTGGTGTGTATCGTCCTTAAAGGGCTGGGCGAAAACCTCCGCAAGATCGCCATGCACACCACCAACGAGTTTGTCACGGCGGCGGTGAACGCCAACCACAAGGCCGGGATCGCTACATGGTGCTACTTTGACGAGTTCCATATCCTGCTGCGGGACGAGCTCACTGCCAGCTACTTTGTGGCCGTTTGGAAGATGCTCCGTAAAAAGGGCTGCGTCCCCAGCGCCCTCACGCAAAATGTGAAAGACCTGCTGGCAAGCCCGGCCATCTCCAACATTCTGGACAACACGGATTTTCTGATCCTGTTGTCGCAGGCCCAAAGTGATCGGGCGATCCTCGCCAAGCAGTTGGGCATTTCCGAGCACCAGCTCTCCTACATCACCCACTCCAATTCCGGCGAAGGACTGCTGTTCTATGGAAATGTGACCATCCCGTTTGTGGATCGGTTCCCCAAGGGAGAAATCTATAACCTGCTGACCACCCGCCCGGAGGATATGGCCCATGAGCGAAAAGACGAATAAGGCCGGGGCCACTTCGGGACAAAATGTCCCGAAGCCCCCAAACGGGGCCCCCACAAAGTCGGATGACTTTGTGGGGAGAGGAGGAGCAACGGAGCGGGCGGATTTTGGCGGCAGTGCCGCCAAAGAAGCTAAAGCGAAGTTTGCGACGACGAAGTTCCGGCACAAGAGCCAGCAGGAGCAGACTGCCGCCAGCAAGCTCCGCATGGAAAAGCGGGGTGAAAAGCTGGAGAAGGCCAAGGAAAAGCTGGCAAAACAGAAACCGCCCAAGCCGCCCGGCCCGGTTCGCCGGGTGGCCGGGACGGTGGGTGGAGGCGTTCACGGTTATGTGCATGGCAAGATGTTTGAAGTGGAGCAGGACAATGTGGGCACCGAGGGCGCTCACCGCTCCGAGCTGGTGGGCGAGTCCGCCCTGCGCCACGGCAAACGGTTTGTGCAAAAGAAAATCCGGGAGCACCCGGCCAAGGCTGTCCGCAAGGCCGAGTCCAGGCACATCAAGGCCACGGCGGACTATCACTACCGCATGGCCGCCCAAGAGCACCCGGAAATGCGGGGCAACGCCCTGTCCCGGCTGATCCAGAAGCAGAAGATCAAGCGGCAATATGCCAAACAAGCACGGGAGGCCGCCAAGCAAGGGGCCAAGGCCGCTGAAAAAACAGCAGTCACCACAGAAAAGCTGGCGGCCCGGGCCGTGGGCTTCGTCAAGCGGCATCCCGTGGGGGCGCTGCTGTTTGTGGCGGTGTTCCTGTTGCTGGTGATGATGCAGTCCTGTATGTCCTCGCTGGCAACGCTGGGCAACGGCACGGCGGGGGCTATCGGGGCATCCACCTATCCCGCCGAGGACGCTGATCTGCTGGGGGCGGAGGCTGCCTACTGTGCTTTGGAGGCTGAGCTGCAAAACTATCTGGACACCTACGAGAGCACCCACGACTATGACGAGTACCACTACGATCTGGACGAGATCGAACATGACCCCTATGTCCTGCTGTCCATCATCAGCGCATGGCATGAGGGGGAATGGACGCTGAACGAGGTGCAGGACACTTTGCGAATGCTCTTTGACCGCCAGTACATTCTCACCGAGGATGTGGTGGTGGAGGTGCGGTATCGGACGGAAACCCGGACGGATAGCGAGGGCAACGACTACGATGTGGAAGTGCCGTACAACTACTACATCTGCACCGTGACCCTTTCCAACGAAAACCTTTCCCACCTGCCTGTCTACATCATGGGCGAGGAACAGCTCTCCCGGTATGCCCTCTACATGGCGACGCTGGGCAACCGTCCCGATCTGTTCCCCAGCTCCGACTATGTGGGCAAGTACAAGGGCGATCCCGTGGAGCATGAAGTCCCCGAGGAATATCTGTCGGACGAAACCTTTTCCGCCCTGCTCACCGAGGCGGAAAAGTACATCGGCTATCCCTATGTCTGGGGCGGCTCCAGCCCGTCCACTTCCTTTGACTGCTCCGGCTACCTCTCATGGGTGCTCAATCAATGCGGCTGGAATGTGGGGCGGCTGGGGGCCCAGGGCCTATACAACTACTGCACCCCCACCAGCTCACCCCAGCCGGGCGATCTGGTGTTTTTTGTCGGCACCTACGACACGCCGGGGGTCAGCCATTGTGGGCTGTATGTGGGGGATGGCTGGATGCTCCATTGTGGAGATCCCATCAGTTATACCAACCTCAACAGCAGTTATTGGCAATCTCATTTCTACGCCTACGGGCGTTTACCGTAAAGGAGGCTTTCATGGCAATTTCCAAAAGTGCAAAGATCGAGGCCGAAATTGAAAAGGTCAAGGCCAAAATCTCCGAACAGCAGGCCCGGCTGAAGGAGCTGGAACAGAAAAAGGTGGAGGCGGAAAACAGCGAGATCGTGGACATCGTGCGTGGCATGAGCATCCCTCTTGCCGAGCTGCCCGTGGCGCTCCAGCAGATCCGGGCCAGGGCCACCTTGGGACAAAATGTCCCGAAGTCCGAGGGGGTGTCTGAATGAAAAAACTGCGTGTTTTGATGGTAACGCTGTGCGTTGCCGTGTTCCTGTGCGGCTTCTCCGTCACGGCCTACGCCGGGGGCGGCCCCGAATGGGAGGGCCTTGACCCGGCGGAGGAAACCACCACCCCCGAGCCTACCATTGAGCCCGGCGAGAGCTTCACCGAGGAGGGCAACCTTGTGACCCGGGATCTGCTCTATGACGAGCACACCAACAAGCAGTTTATCACCGTTCAGACCAGCGGCGGCAGCACCTTTTACATCGTCATTGACTACGACAAGCCCACCGACGAGGACGCTGAACAATACGAAACCTACTTTTTCAGCGTGGTGGACGAGGCCGATCTGCTGGCCGCTCTGGAAGCGTCCGGGACGGAACTGCCCGAGTGTACCTGTACGAAAAAGTGCGTGGCGGGGGCGATCAATATGGATTGCCCCGTCTGCTCCACCAATATGACCGAGTGCGTGGGGGCAGAGCCGGAGCCCGAACCCGTGGAGGAGTCGGAGCATACCCCCGAGCAGGAGCCCGAACAGGCGGGTGGAAACACCGGGCCGCTCCTGCTCATTCTGGCGGTGGCGCTGGTGGGCGGCGGAGCCGGGTGGTATTTCAAGGTCTACCGCCCCAAGCAGCAGCGGGCCGCTGAAACCGAGGAGGACTACGGGGACGAGCTGGAAACCTACGACGACACCCCGCCGTGGGACGAGGAGGACGAGGACGAAACGGAGGGCGACAAATGAAATTCACCAACAGTCCCTATGAAACGATGATGCAGCAGGTTCCCCGGTATGAGCGGCCCGAGCCTGTCAAGGCCCCGGAGGGCTCCCGCTGCCACGGCTGCCCCTACTGGCGGGGGATCGGGTGCGTGGCCTGCTACCGGGAACTGCTGAAAGGCGCTGGCGGCGGGAGGTGAAACGGTGGCCCGAGAGCTGACCCGTGAGGAAAAGGCGGCCATCCGCAAGCTGGTGACAAGGCTGTGCGCCAACTATGACCGGGATGTGGGCTGCCTGCCGCTGGACTGCCCCTGCTATATGCTGGAGAAGTACTGGACGGGGGCGCTGTGCCGCTACTTCCGGGAGGCGGTGTTACCCAATGATCCCGTGCTGGAGGCGTCCCTCGCTGCGGAAGGCCCCGCCCCGAAAACCCGGCCCTGCCCGGTATGTGGCAGGGCTTTTCTCCCCGATGGCCGGACACGGTATTGCTCCTCCGGCTGCGCCAGGACTGCTCTGCGACAGCAAAAGAGAAACTACATGAGAAAAAAGCGAGGCTGATGCGTGGAAAATTAGGCCCCGGAAATGCCCATATTTCAAGGCTTTCCGGGGCCGCATTTGAAGTGGGTAATATGTTTTCATTGGCTGTCCCAATTTAGGGCAAATGCTTTCCACACTTTGCGCCGGGGCTTCGGGACATTTTGTCCCAAAGTCTTGGTCATTTCTGCTTACAAAAAGGAGGTACTATGTGCGAACAGGATAACCCGATGAAAACCGTGGAGCTGTCCACCGAACAGAACTACAACATGATCGACGGGCTGCTGAACAACGGCCCGGCCCGGCCGCCCCACCCCCCCGGAAAAGGAGCTGGATAAGGTGAAGGAGCCCCCCAACAAGCACAGGAGCCGGGAGCGTGAGGAGCGGTGACAAAGAAACGCCGCCGCTGTGTCCATCTTCATGTGATGGTGACGCCGGAGGAGCAGAAGCTGATCGGGGAACGCATGGCCGAGGCGGGCATTTCCAACATGGGGGCTTATATACGGAAAATGGCTTTGAATGGCTATGTGCTCCATGTTGACCTTTCGAACATCCGGGAGCTGGTGTCCCTCCAGCGGCGGTGCGCCAATAATCTCAATCAAGTGGCGATCCATGTGAACACCTACGGCGGCATTTACCCCGACGAGATCAAGGCCCTGCAACGGGACTACGCTGACCTTTGGGGGCCGCTGTCCGACCTGCTGAAAAAGCTGTCGTCAGTGGTGGAGATGTAATTAGGGGGGCGGCTTTCGCCGTCCCCCACTTTTTATTTAGTTGTCTACTGGATTTGCCTCAAAAAATGCGCGTATTTCGGCAATGAAATGAAATACCAGTTCATAACCCGCACTTGCTTCTTTGAGCTTTGGATAATAGTCAGCTGTCGCGGCTTTTAGAATATGCGCGTTGTTTCTCAAATCGTACAAAGCACAGTATTTATCTTTTGTATCCTGAGATAAAACACCTTTTTCTAACGCAAATGTAGCTTTTGTAGGATTGGCAGTCCAAGTGATTTTGGCTTTTTCGGTTTTGCCCTTGCACAGGTATAATGGTTTGCCCTCAAATGTGATTTTAGTGTTAATTGACAATGCAGATGGAAAATCTACATAAGTAGTAGCTGCATACCTGCTTTCAAATTCCTCTTTGAAATATGTTTCCAAAGCATAGTTAAGTAAGGCTTCACAAATAGAGGCATACTGGATGATTTGAAATTTTACAATGCCTTTGTTTTTGGCCATTGGTAAACTAAGTGTTTGCATGAGAGTATATGCAAATCTTGTTTGGTAGAACTCATCTGCTAAATGCTCACGCACCTTTTGGTCTTGGACAAATGAAAATTGGCGTTTAAACCAATCTATCGGATATTCCCTGTCCGGATCAAAACCATAATCAGAAATTAAATTATCATTGCAACATGAAACAACTTTTCCTTTTTCAGCCGGAGATAATTTCATAACTAATTCCTCCAATATTTAAGTCCTGTAAACCAATGGACTATCTGCAAATATCATATTACCTAAATCGACCTAATGCAACATGGGATTCAAGATATTTGTCCTTTCATCATCTTAGTTTGACATCCTTGTGCCCCGATTTTTTCAGAGGTACAATTATCATAGAAGCACAAACCAAGCAAGTTTTATGGGAGGTAGCTGCTGATATGATTGTTATTAAAATCCTTGCCGCTCCCTTTGTGGTGGCGCTGACCCTGATCGTTGCCATCATATCATTTCTATACTGCGTGGCTTCGGCGCTGTGTCATATAGGCTACGTGGTGCTGACCCTGCTGGCCCTTGTCCTGTTCATCGGCGGCCAGACGCTGGGCGGCATAGTGTTCCTTGTACTGGCATTTCTCGTTTCGCCCTTTGGCATCCCTGCCATCGCTGACTGGCTTATGGACAGGCTCTACTCGCTAAAATACTCCTTGCAGGATTTCATCACAGGCTGATACTTCGGGACAACTTGTTATGGGCTTGTGGGAAAATACGGATTTTAGCCCAAGGCAGCAAATTGATGCTTTAAGAAAGCCACCGAGATTCGCAGATTTAGTGGATCTTGGTGGCTTTTTGTTTGCCTTTAATTCTTAAAATTATGTTTTGCGACAGCTATCATATCGACAATCATTTTGTTGCCAAAACTTATATATATTTACGGTTATCGCTTGCCATTAAACATAAAAATAAATTTATAAATTCAGGATATTTATCTTTGTCTTCATCAAACCAATTCTTAAATACCTCAACTGCCCTTGCTGTTTCAAATACATCCTTTGAAGTGGGAAGACCAACCACTAATCTGCCATCTAATATAATTGCTTTAGAATATTCCGAATCATGCTCGTAATCAGCATTTATCTCATACAGTTTTTTTAGGTTCTCATCCAAGGTATGCAGCTTTTGTAATTGAATATTTTTGAAATTTTCATCAATCACTTTATCTCGAAAAGCCGCCTCTAAAAGGCGAGTAGCCTTCTCTTGATTACCGCTTTTTAAATAAGCTAGTGAAAGGCGGTCTACAATAAATTGGTTTTTTTCTTGTTTATAGAGGTTTTCCAAAATATATATCCTGTTATGTAGAGGTAACATGCTAAAAATGGTAAAAATATTCTCACTACCAAATTTGTGCTCAGGACTAAGAAAATACTTAATAAAGATGTCTTCAACAATATGTGATGCCTGTTCTATGGTTTTGCGTAAATCATCATCAGTTACCTGTCCGCTGAAATGTGACCCATCTCCGCCAACCTTAAAAATAAACTGAATTTTATCTGCTATGCCTGCATCATAGTGCTCTCTAATAATTTTGAGCTTTCTTTTCCAGTTTATACCTTCATAAGGTTCCGTAGGTTTTAGATGTGGAGTAACTTTATCCTTTAACAGCAAATCGATGATACCTTCAATATATTGACGCACATTATTTGCACGAATCTTTGATTTTTGTTCTTCGTTCATAAATGTTTCAAAGACGTCCATGAATTGAGGGTGTACAGGCATTAATATTGAAGTTTCCATTTTTATGTCTCCCTTTCTCAACAAAGTTCATTCTTCTAAATACACACCGATAGTTTACGACATATTGTAATAAAGGCGCCTAGAAATCGCATTTACTATTTTACACTATACTGCAATACACATCAACAACAAAGGAGGGCTGCCTACGGCCACAACCTATTTCAAGAAGCACAAGATCAGCAAGGGAGAAACTGTCGCTCAATCCTTGAAAGAGCGGTTTGACTATGGGCAAAACCCAGACAAGACGCAGGGCGGTGAACTGATTTCCTCCTATGAGTGCGACTACATGACCGCCGATGCTGAGTTCCTGCTCTCCAAGGCCAAATACAAGGTCACCACGGGCCGAGAGCAACGGCGGGATGCTGATGTGCTGTGCTATCAGATCCGCCAGTCATTCAAGCCGGGAGAGATCACCCCGGAGGAGGCAAACCGGGTGGGCTACGAAACGGCGATGCGCTGGACAAAGGGCAAGTACGCCTTTTTCGTTGCCACCCACACAGACCGCCAGCACATTCATAACCACATCTACTACAACTCTACTTCGCTGGATTGCTCCCACAAGTTCCGGGATTTCATCGGCTCGGCCCGGGCGGTGCGGCGGCTCTCTGACCGGGTATGTCTGGAAAATGACCTGTCCGTGATTACCAACCCCAAGCTCCATAGCAAGGGCCGTTTTCTCCATTACGGAGCATGGCTGGGGAGGGAACGCCAGCCCTCCTACAAGGAACGGCTGCGGGCGTCCATCTGCGATGCCCTTGCCAAAGGCCCGGATAGCTTTGACGCCTTTCTTCGGCTCATGGAGGAGTCCGGCTATGCGGTCAAGCGGGGGCGTGGCGGTGCGATCTCGTTCCTTGTGCCGGGGCAGCAGCGGGCCACCCGGCTCCGCTCATCTACCCTCGGAGAAGGCTTTGATCCCGGGGACATCCGGGATGTAATTGCGGGCAAGCGCCCCTTGCCGAAGCTGGACGCTCCGGCCCCCGCTGCGCCCAGGCGTGTCGATCTGATCGTGGATATACAGGAGCGGCTCCGCTCCGGGAAAAGCCCGGCCTATGAGCGGTGGGCCAAGGTGTATAACCTCAAACAAATGGCCGCTGCGCTGCAATTCATGCGGGAGCATCAGATCAGCGAATATGACCAGCTCACCACCGAGGCCGAGGCTGTGTCCGCCCGTTTCCGTGTGCTGACGGAGCAGCTCCGGCAAACTGAGGCTGATCTTGCCTATACTTCCGAGCTCATGGGAGCCGTGGTGCAATACGCCAAGACCCGTCCCGTGTTTGAGGAGTACAAGGCGGCTAAGTATAGCAAGAGATTTCTGGCCCAGCATGAGGTGGAGCTGGCTGACTACCGGGTAGCCAAGGCTGCTTTGAACGATCTTCTGGATGGGGCCAAACTACCCAAGATGGCCCAATTAAAAGAAAAGCGCCGCAAGCTGGCAGCGGAGAAAAAGGCCCTGTATGCCAAGTACCGGGCCGCCCAACAGGAAATGCGGCAGGCCGTGGCGGTCAAGACCAATATTGACCATCTGCTGGGCGTGACGGACGGGCGCAAGAATAAGGAACAGGAGCGGTAGCGACGGTGACGCAGACAATTTACTTTGGGACATTTTGTCCCGAAGTACCGGGTTTGGGGAGGCTCCCCAACAAGCGTTTTTGCGGCCCCCTCGGGCTGCAAAAATAGCAAGTGTGGCCACACTTGCCCTGCTTGCCATTAGTGCGCTGCCCTAAACAGCTCAAAAAAACGGAGGTGCGTGTTTCTCTTACGCATCCTCCGTTTCCTTAGCCGCTTTCATCGCTTGGATCGTGGCTTCTACAATTTTCAGTTCTTTTTCGTCCAGAGCATTAAGCATGGCGTCGATACGCTTTCTACACTCGCTGCCTTTATTCTTGGACGGATAAAAATATTGGTCAACCGATATATTGAACATCGTCACCATCTGATAAAAGGTGTTAAGGCTGGGGTGCTGGCCGTCATTCTCGTTATACATGATGGTGCGAGGAGCCCGGTCAACGATATAGGCCAGTTGCTCCTGCGTCATCCCACTGGCTTCCCGAGCTTTTTTTATGGCAAGCCCTATATCGTGAAAGTCAAATCGTCGCTCATCTCGTTCAAACTTCATAACATCACCCAAAATGATTTTACATTTCAGGTATTAGTATTTGAACGATTTACAAAATCACTATACTGACTATTTAATTTCTGGTTCAACATCCATCTCGATTAAACTCGTAATGGCTTGAACCGCAACAACTTTTGACCTGGACAACTGTGCTTCATCAATGATCTGCTGTATATAATCGTGGCAAAGCTGCTCAATGATCCCAAAAGCGATGCGAAGTTTTTCCTCTAAGAAGCAAGACGAAAACTCTGCACTAATAAGAAGTTCCTTAATTTGTGCGAGTAGCCTTGCTTCAAAAGCAACAAAGTAATTTTGTATTTCAGGATCGAGTAACGCCAAGGCCATAAACTCATTATGCGCAGAAACATTCATGGTATGAGAGGTAATCAATGCATCAAGCAGTTCTTTAACAAGGTTATGGAGATCCTCTTTTTGAATTTGCCTGCTAAGGGTAGTTCTAAATTCAGATTCCAATCTGGAAATATACAGACCAATAACTTCCTTTAGAATGTCGTGTTTGTCGTGAAAATAGTTATAGACAATTCCGGTAGAAACATTTGCTGCCTTTGCAATTTCCGCCGTATTAGTCTTATAATACCCTTTTTCGCAAAACAGTTCATAACTTGCTACTATAATAGCATCTTTTTTTCAATAGACCGTTTTTGTTTAGGAATACGGATTTCATTTGTAGGCATTACATTCACCCGCCTTTGTTATCTTAACCATTATACCGCAATATAGTGATCAAATCAATAAAATCTGAAACTAATTTCAGATACATTGTTGACATCAGTCGGATGGCGTGATACACTAAACCTGAAATATATTTCATGTTTTGGAGGAACACAATGACAGAGAACGACAATAAAAAATCTATGTGCTCGTACAAATTCTATCTACTATTTATCATTTTTGCGTGTGGAGGAGCCTGTATTTGGCAATTATTCATTCCTCAAATTGGAGAGCAGTACTCGATTTGGGGAAGTGCGGTTGGTTGGCAGCGAGAAATTGCGTTATGGAATATTGCCTTAATAACAGCAATCATGCTTTCGATAAAGAAAAAGGATATTGCTGCCCTAAGATTATTAACTATTCAAACTACAACACTATGCTGGCTTTTAGGTGCAAATCACCTTGTGGCGTTTGTTAATTCGAACTTTTCTTTTGGTTCTATTCATTTCCTTGGTTTTCTTGAGGTCATGCTTTGTGGGGGAATATGGGGAACCATATTGATTTTTAAGTATCGTCCCCAAAAATAAAAACAGGCAATTCAATTTGATATAGCTCAATCCACCAAAGAAGGGGATAATAAAAAAACCGTTGTTTTGGTGGTTGGAGATTGTGCGCCAAAAACAAAAGTATAGCAACCTTACGGCGGTTTTGAAATATCAATTTCAAGCCGCCGTTTTCTTTTTCAAAAAATGAGAATACGGGGGGTGTGTTAAAGTCGCCCTTTTTTAAGGATACGGCGGTGTCCGGGAGGTATCGCTGTGTCCTTTTTCCTTTTCCACCCACCTAACCTGTCAAAAAAAGCCGGCCATCACAACAGGATCAGTTCGGCATTGAACATGAAATACAGCAGTATGTAAAAAGCAACAAAACATCGCGCGCTTGCGTGTCCTTGTGGCACACGGGCGCATTTTGTTTTGTCTGCTTTGGGACAAGTTGTCCCGAAGTAGGCAAAGGCGGCCCGGGGTGTCGCTCTCCGCCGCCCTCCGTTCAGATCGCCATTCACCCCCAACCATCTGAACGGAGGAATTACAAATGACGACCATCAATCTGAAAGACTTTTATCCGTGGTACACCCACGACGAATACATAGAGGTTTCCGAGGAAGTTGCCGACGAGCTCCGGGCGAGCAGACTGTACGAGGCCGCCTATCAGCGGCGGATCGTCCGCAACAAGGCACAGTATTCCCTCGATTGCGAGGACGGGATCGAATACTCCGCCTGCGTTTCCGAACCCACCCCGCAGGAGCTGCTGGAACGCATGGAGCTGTTCTGCCATTTGTGCGCTGCGCTCAATTCCTTGCCCGAAACGCAGGGCCGCCGGGTGGACGCCTGTGTGATCCTCGGCAAGAGCTATCGGGAGGTGGCTATGGCCGAAGGTGTGAGCAAAACTTCTGTGCAGGAGTCGGTTCAAAGCGGTTTGGCTGCTATGAGAAAATATTTGAAAAAAGTTCTTTGATTGACCCTGCCACAGAGCCGTTTTTTGTCCTTGGTATATGAGAGGAGTTACATCCGATCAACAACTGAATAGCGGCGGCCCCGAGCCATAGAGCGGGGAGCCGGGCGGCGGGTGCGCTGTGACTTCTCCGGCAGGAGAACGAGCGATCAACACCAGCGCCGCAAGTGGGACAAGCCACCCCACGGCCACGATCCGCAGCCGGACAAGCTGGCCGCTTGCCCCTCCGGGCTGCCGCCCCCTCGGGAGCGTCATGCTGAGTATTGCTGTCTTATGACGGGCCAAGGAAATGAGCGTGGTGCTCCCGAAACTTTTTATCAAGGAGGAAACCAACATGAAGTATGATCCCGAACTGGCGGCCCTGCTCACCCAACCGTGGAGCAACAACGCCTGCCGTGGCTATGTCATCTACGCTATGGAAAACTGCGGGTTTTCTCCCTCGGACATCCGGCGTGTGGTGGCAGAGCTCTACGAGGTCTTTGACATCCGTGGGCTGGAGGAAGCCCAGCAGCACTTTGAGAACAGCCCCTACTGACCTTGGGACAAGTTGTCCCAAAGTGGAGCAAGGCAAGAGGGCGGCACCGCCGAAGGTGCCGCCCTCTTGCGTTTCCCCACGGGACAAGGGGGACTGTCGGTCATTGTTTCGTATCGCTCTGGAAGGAGGCCCACATGGAAGATCCCGTACCCGTCAAGGAGGAATACACCTATCAAGTCGGCAAAATCCAATTCATTGTCACGCCCGTCTACAAGGACAAAGGCGAGTCCATGCGTGACATCCTGTTGAAGCTGATGCTGGCCGATTTGGAGCCAGCCTAACTGTTCCATCGACATCCTTAACTCGAGCGGTCGGCAGAGGTATAATATACATAGGATGAAGCCTTGCTCGACTGCTTGGAAAGGAGGGCATTGTGAAGCAGTCAAGTAAGAAAATCTCTACCGGCACAGCCGCTCTCTACTGCCGCCTGAGCCGTGACGATAACATGGACAGCGAGTCCAACAGCATCCAGAACCAAAAGAAAATTCTCCAAAAGGCCGCCAAGGATAAAGGCTACACGGACACTATCTTTTTCGTGGATGACGGTATCACCGGCACTACCATGAAGCGCCCCGGCTTTCAGAAAATGATCGCCGCAATCGAGGCCGGGTACATCTCGGCGGTGTTTGTAAAAGACCTCTCCCGGCTGGGCCGAAACTACATTGAGGTGGGCAAGCTCACCGAGGAGTTTTTCCCGCTCCATGATGTGCGGCTGGTGGCCGTTTCCGATGGCGTGGACAGCGACGAGGGCGAGGACGATTTCACCCCGTTCAAGAACATCATGAATGAATACTACGCCAAGGACATCTCCAAGAAGCGCCGGATCGTCAATAAGATGAAAGGCAACGCCGGGATTCCGCTTTCGCCGCCGCCCTATGGCTACATGAAAAACCCGGACGATCCCCGTTTTTGGGTCATTGACCCGGAGGCCGCCGAGGTGGTGCGCTGCATCTACCGTCTGGCCTTGGAGGGTAACGGCCCCTTGCAGATTGCCACGGCGCTGGGGACGATGGGGGCGCTGAACCCCTCGGCCTATCGAACCAGCAAGGGGATTAGCAAGGGCGGCTCCAAAAGTACGCTGGAGCCTACCAAGTGGAACCATACCACCGTCAAGAAAATCCTCACCTTGCAGGAATACTGTGGCGATGTAATTAACTTCAAGACCTATTCCAAGTCCTACAAGATGAAGCGTCGGATTGAAAACCCGGAAGAAAACCGGGCAATCTTCCTCAATGTCCATGAGCCCATCATTGACCGTGTGACTTGGGAAAAGGTGCAAAGCCTGCAAACCACCCGGCGCAGGCGGCCTACCGTAACAAAGGAGTCCAGCGCCTTTTGCGGCTATCTGAAATGCCCGGAGTGCGGAGGCAATCTGACTTTCCACTTCAACCAAGGCAACCACGACATCAAGTTCTTTAGCTGCAACAACCACAATTCCGGGCTCCGCAAATGCTCGTCTACCCACTATATCCGGCTGGACTTCTTGGAACAGGTCGTGCTTTACGAGGTACACCGGCTGGCCTGTTTCGCCAATGAGTACGAAAACGACTTTATCAAGGCGATGGTGGGCCGCTCGGCAAAGGTAGCGGAAAATGACCGGGTACGCAAGAAGCGGGAGCTGGACGGGCTACTGGCCCGGGACAGGGAGCTGGATATGCTCTTTGAACGGCTCTATGAGGACAATGTGTCCGGCAAAATCGACGATGCCCGGTTCGCCAAAATGTCCAAGCGGTATGAGCAGGAACAGGGCGAAAACGCCGGACGGATCAAGGCGCTGCGGTTGGAGCTGAAAAAGCTGGAAGATAAGCGGATGGATGTGGACACCTTCTTGGAAACGGTGCGCCGCTATACCGACGCCACCACCATCACCAAACGCATGGTTGCCGAGCTCATTCAGTACATCGAGGTTTATCCGGCGGTCAAGGAGGACGGCATTACCAATCAGCGGGTGACAATTCACTACAACTGCATTGGAGCCTTTGAGGTGCCGGATTGCCGGAAGATCCCCGAGCGGGACATTCTTTTGGAAACGAGAAAAGGCGTAGCATTAAGCTACGCCCCCGTACAGATCGCTATATAAACTTGGAAATAAAAAATGCGGAGTATCATCAGCAGACCTTTTCAGATCCTTTAATGATACTCCGCATGGTCCGAGTGGCGAGAGTCGAACTCACGGCCTCTTGAACCCCATTCAAGCGCGCTACCAAACTGCGCTACACCCGGACATTGCCGCCCGTTCCGGCGGCAAAAATTATTATACGTCATCCTTGCACTTTTGTCAACGTCTTTTTTTCATTTTCACGGCATGATATTTTCATGCAGACCTGCGGTTCCTGTCTCAGACTGTTTTTGTATTGGTCGTAACAGAACTGGATGATGCTGTTACGCTTGATCAGGCCGATAAAACTGTTTTTTCCATCAATAACAGGCACAAAGTTTTGCCGCATTGCCGCCGCGATCAGTTCTTCCATGTCCGTATCCACTGAGACGCATTTGTTATCCCGCTTGCGCGGGATGCTCATGATCGGCATATCCTCGGCGTCCTGCAGATTCAAGTTATAATTCCGCTTCACCGCCCACAGGATATCACCCTCTGTAATGGTGCCAACATACTCTCCTTTCCTATTTAAAATAGGTATGGAGGAATAACGGTGGTACTCCATTTTCTCAATCGCCTGGCGCAGGGTGAAGTCATCATACAGATACGCCACCTCGGCCTTCGGCGTTAAAAAAACAAAAGATTCATGCGATTATCCTTTTCCTCTCCTAAATTACTGAGGATTAGCCCTGATTCATTATATCATACTCACGAACAGGATGCATGAAAGATTTGTTAATTGAACACGCAGAAAAACCGGGGCTCGTTCCGATGAAACAAGCCCCGGCTTCTTTAGCGATACATTGTCCGGGCTGCATTCAGCAGGACTTTGGGGGCCTTGTTGTAGGGTGTGACAGGACATATCTTTTTGGGGATATCGAACAATGTGTACACGGCGATACGGGCCGCACGGACAGAATATTCCTCGGTGAACACCATATCCTCCGGTATCTCTACAAACTGGCTCACCATCGCAAAGTTTGTGCTGCCCTGCGGCACCACCGGCGGCCGGTCGGCCATTGCCCGCGGCTGGAATTGTGCATCCACATACGGCATCATACACGGAATGACATTAACGACATCCGCCATGATCTCTTCCTGATGTTCTTCCCAGTGCAGTTGATGCAGCAGCTCTTTCAGGATCTCTGCGCCGGTACAATCTCTCATGGGCTTTTTCACATAATCTCCCACATGATCCGTATAAAGGCCGTAGCCCCAGAAAATCGTGGTATCCGGATCCTGGGCTTTGAAGTGCGGTTGTGCCGCCACCACAATGCTCATACGCCACGAAGAATCCTTAAAGGTCATCAGCGCTCCGGAGCCGGGGATGTTGCCCGAATAGTTTTCGATCATCTTCAGCAGCCGGTTTCCTTTGCAGGTCACCGTAAAGCTTTCCCAGTTGCTTTCATTCACGTTGCCGAAGAACGGTTCCGGATTGCCCAACCCCGGCCGCTTCGCCGCCACCTTCGCCCACAGCTCAGCGGAAACCGGCTTTCGTTCCGGTGCCGGAGCCGGTGCATGCAGGCTGCCCAATGTAGCGGAATCCGTCATACAGGCATTCGTCATGATACATACGTCGCCTTCGCGCAGATCGACCGCGGAACCGTCCGCAAAATGCAGCGCTGTCGCCGTCAGCGCCTCCCCGGGTGCAAAATCGATATCCGTCACGGTACGCCCTGTTTCAAACCGAACGCCGTTCGTCTCCAAATAGGCCTTCAGTGGCAGGATCACGCTCTCATACTGATTATACGGCGTTCGTGTGACGCCCTCCAGCGTTTCAATACGCGGGAACTCAAAAATCATGCGGTTCATATAGCGCCGGAACTCGAACAGACTGCTCCATTTTTGGAAAGCAAAGGTCGTCTGCCACATATACCAGAAATTCGTTTCAAAGAAATGCGGGCCGAACCAATCCTCGATGGTCATATTGTCGAGCCGTTCCTCCGGTGTAAGCAGCAGCTTTGTCATTGCCAAGCGGTCCGCATTGTCAAAGCCCATGCTGCGGACATCGAGAATTTTGGCGTCCTTGTCGATCAGACGTGCATGCGCACATGTGGGATGCGCATGGTCAAAGTTCAAAATTTCCTCTGTGACGCTGCGCTGCGGTTGCTCCAACGACGGAATGCTGCGGAACAACTCCCAGAAATTTTCATAGGTCTCTTCGTTGAGCATACGGCCACCGCGGCAGACAAAGCCCTGCTGTACACTGCCCGCACCGTCGTTTGAGCCGCCCAAGACATCCATGCTTTCCAGTATGTGAATGTTGTGACCGTCAAAATTCGCATCCCGTACAAGGTATGCAGCCGCCGCCATAGATGCCAGGCCGCCGCCCACAAGATAAACCTGCTTATCGCCGTAATTATGGGGCTGGAGGCTTTCCTTTTCCCTGCGCATTTCCTGTGCCTGCGCCTGTTTTTTTACTTTGCTTGCCGCGTAAACCGCGCCGCCCGCTGCTGCGGCTGCCGCTGCGATGCCCAAAACCTTTTTATTCATAATGCTCATGCGCCCTTTCTCTTCGGGACATATGTCCCATTTTCCTTTCGGTGGCATCAGTATACCGCCCGTCCAGGCGCATGTCATTATACAGTTGTACGCCCCTGTAAAAAAAGCAGACAGTAACCATCGGTTGTACGTTTTTTAGACAAACCGCACATTTTGTCTATGGGCAAGTGTACTTCCATGGCGTAGGATAGAAGCGAAGTAAGGTGATGAGATGACCTTTGAACAAAAGCTGAAGGCTGCAGCGCTGGAAGCCGCCCTGCATCCCGCACTGCGGCACGCAGCCAAAAACCCGGCGCGAACGGCACGCAACCTCGTTGAATTTACCGCAGGCGTCGCCGGCGGCTTATTTGACGATGCACAAAAAGCCAAGCTGTATGATGCAGTCTATCCCATGCTGCAGGAAGCGGACCGGGAACACCTTTTCGCTCTGCTGGAACACGCCGCCGGACTTTGCGAATGACAAGAAGGACGCCGCAAGATCTGCGGCGTCCTTTTTGTTGTACATATTTCTACAAAGCAGGCTTTTCGCCCCGCTCTTCAACATAACGCCGGTATGCCAGCTTCTCACTGTCCTGTGCAAGCCGTTTTAGGCTGCGGGCCAGCTCCTCCGGCGGCGTTTTCATACCGGCAGACACCCAAGCTCTGACTGTTCCGCAGCTTCCGTAGGCATAAAAGTCTGCAAAAAACGCCTTGTCAGCATCCGGTACCGTGCCATTGTCCAAAGCTTCGACGGCCTCCAGGAAAAGTGCGCGCACCACTTTGAACAAATAGTTTCCAAAGGTGTCCGGCGTACAGCGCACCGTATTTTCGTAGAACTTTTTATCCGCACGCATGGTCTCGAACAGCACTGCGATATGGCTGTCCCAGTTTTCCAGCGTAATTCCGTCGACCAGCCGCGCAAACCCCTCCGTATAATAAATCCAATTCAGCAGCTCATACTTGTCTTCAAAATGATAATAAAATGTCTGACGGTTGAGGCCGCAGGTGGAGGTGATGTCCGCAATGCTGATCTTGTCAAAGCTTTTCTCGCGGCACAGTTCTTTCAAGGCTGCGGCAATGGCGTGTTTCGTGATATTGGAATCCGGCAAATCAGCGTTCCACCCTTTCCTTTTATTGTTTCCAGTATACGACGCCCACCGTATTTGTGCAAGCGCAAAACATTTTCGCACAATATTTTTCATCATTTAAATATTATTTTGTTGATTTAACTCATTATATATGGTATACTTAAAAAAAGCGTTCAACTTTCTGCGTGGAAAGGGGGACGCTTTTGAAAATGGGAGGCCTATTATGGAAAAGCGCATCGTTAAATTGTACGCAAAGAACAACACCGTTCCCCTGAAGGTCGTTCCTGGCCATTTTGCCACCAACCATTCTCATGTAAATTACTATATCGACATGACAACGCTCAAAACGCGCCTGTCAGAAGCCGGGTCTGTAGCCGCTTCGCTGGCAGGCCTTTATATGACGAACACTATCGTGGACACCATCGTCTGTCTGGACGGCACCCAGGTCATCGGTACTTTGCTCGCCCAGGAACTTACACGCGCCGGATATCTCTCCATGAACGCTCACGGCACTATCTACGTGGTCACACCGGAATACAACTCCAATAGCCAAATGATTTTCCGCGACAATATCCAGCCAATGATCCAGGGTAAGCATGTCATTGTCCTGATGGCCTCCGTCACCACAGGCATCACCATCCGCAAAAGCATGGAATGCATCTCCTATTATGGCGGCATGCTCGTGGGAATATCCGCGATTTTCAGCGCAGTAGACGAGGTGGAAGGCCAGCCCGTCAACGCAGTGTTCCACAAGGATGATATTCCCGATTATCAGAGCTGCGCCATGCACGACTGTCCGCTGTGCAAAGAGGGACGGCGCATCGACGCCCTGGTAAACAGTTTTGGATACTCCAAGCTGTGATAAAGCAAAAAAGAGCGGCTTCACGCCGCTCTTTTTGATTTGCGCTTCCCGCCCGCCTTCGTACGCAGCGGCGCACACGAGCCGTTTCAAATACCTGCGCCGCGCAGGATATCATTTGCAACAGGCGTATAAAAGAGCTTCTGCACCTCGTTGGGGTCATCCGTCAACGCAAGCAGCCACATCAGCTTTGCCACCACGGCCTCAGTCGTCATATCAAAGGCTTCCAGCACGCCCAGGCTGTTTTTCAGGCTGTGCCCCACATTATATATGCTCAGATCGCTGCCTTCGTTCTGCACCTGTGTCGTAACAACAACGGTCTTCCCTTTTGCTGAAGCCTTGCGGATAACCTCGTAAAACTCCCCGGTCTCACCCGACGGCACGCCGCCGACGCCAAAGCTCTCCAGAATGACCGCATCGTTTTCATCCAGAAGGAAGCGGAGCTGCCCCGCCGAAGCCCCCGGAATCAGCTTGAGCAGTGCCACACGGCTATTCAAAGCATCATAAAACACGGGTTCCGCCTGAGCCTGCGGGCGGATATAGGGTACCAGACAATTGTCCTGCACAACCCCCAGAACCGGATAATTAATGCTGGAAAACGCACCAAAGCTTTTGGAATAAGTTTTGCGCGCACGGGTCCCCAGGATCACCGCACCGCCGAACACAATCTGCACGCCCGGGATGCGTCCGTCACAAGCGCAGACAAAGCTGTCCAGCAGATTGGTCTTGGAGTCCGTAATATCCATATTGATGGGCTTCTGGCTGCCGGTGAGCACAATGGGCTTGGGGCCCTGCTGAACAAGGTAGCTGAGTGCAGCGGCGGTATACGCCATCGTATCCGTGCCATGGCACACCACAAAACCGTCACAGGAAGAATACGCTTCGCGAATGGCACGCGCGATCTCCAGCCAGTAAGCAGGAGACATGTTCGTGCTGTCAATGTTGCATACCTGGCGGCAGGTCACATCGCAAAGCTCGCGCACCGCCGGGACATATTTCAGGAACTGGTCCGTGGTAAGCTCCGGCACAAGCCCTGCGCCGGTCATTTCGGACGCGATGGTGCCGCCGGTACCAATCATAAGAACACGCTTCATGTCCATCACTCTCCCGCTTTATATTCTCCTGTACACTCAAAAAAATACGAAAAGCGCCGGACAATTTCGTCCGGCGCTTTTGCATTGGAGGTGCCGACCAGATTTGAACTGGTGCATAGAGGTTTTGCAGACCTCTGCCTTACCGCTTGGCTACGGCACCATAAAACTTTGGCGCCGCAGTTGAAGCTACAGCGCCAAATTTTCATGGAGCGGATTACGAGGCTCGAACTCGCTACCTCCACCTTGGCAAGGTGGCGCTCTACCAGATGAGCTAAATCCGCGGGAAGGCTTTGCGCTTGCAAAGCCCTTGGTGCCTCCGATCGGAATCGAACCAATGACACGGGGATTTTCAGTCCCCTGCTCTACCGACTGAGCTACAGAGGCAAATGGCGACCCGGATGAGGCTCGAACTCACGACCTCTAGCGTGACAGGCTAGCGTTCTAACCAACTGAACTACCGGGCCATCATGGTGGAAGTTAACGGGCTCGAACCGCTGACCCTCTGCTTGTAAGGCAGATGCTCTCCCAGCTGAGCTAAACTTCCGAAACCAAACCGACGCATGCTATTTTATCACATCAACTACTTATTTGTCAAGCAGTTTTGCGATAATAAAAATCCGGTATTCGGTTTGGCGCATACCGGAAAATGGAGCGGATTACGAGGCTCGAACTCGCTACCTCCACCTTGGCAAGGTGGCGCTCTACCAGATGAGCTAAATCCGCGTAACCGCCGCTGCTCTCTGAGCGGCGATATTTATTTTATCTTATTGCCGTATATTTGTCAATAGGAATCCGGCAATTTTTTCAAAAAAACGCCTTTATCCTTTCGTTTTGTCCAAAAGCGTGCCGGCGTCCACATAATATTTTTTGTCGCAGAAATGGCACGAAACCTCAACAGGCTTGCCCTCCGCCGCCATTTCCGCAAGCTCATCCCGCCCAAGCGAAAGCAGTGCGCGTTCCACACGCGCCTGGCTGCAATCGCATTGATACCGCACCTGCTGCTCGTCCAACACATTCGGGGCGAAGCCCGCCAGAGCCTGCTCCATAATCTGTTCCAAAGACGCGCCGCTGCGCAGCAGCTCTGTCACAGAGGGCAGCGCCGCCACATTTTGTTCCAAATGTGTGATCTCCGCGTCGCTGGCTCCCGGCAGCAGCTGCAGCAGATAGCCGCCCGCCGTCAGGATGGAAAGGTCCCTGTCCACCAGCACCCCCAGCGCACACACTGTGGGCGTCTGTTCGCTGACAGCGTAGTATGCCGTAATATCCTCCGCGATCTCTCCGCTCACCAGCGGCACCTGGCCCACATACGGCTCTTTCATTCCAAGGTCTTTCACAACGCTCAGCGTGCCATCACGGCCTACAGCGCCGCCTACATCCAGTTTGCCGTCTGCCCGAGGCGGCAGCTCCACCACAGGCTGCTCTACATAACCGCGTACATTGCCCGCCCCGTCCGAAACTGCCAGAACGGTACCCGACGGACCGCCGCCTTTGATACGCAGCGTCAGAGAATCCTTTTCGCTCTTGAGCATTACACCCATCATCGACGCGGCTGTAAGCAGCCGCCCCAGAGCTGCCGAGGTCACCGCGGACGTCTTATGGATGCGCTCGGCTTCACGGACGATATCTGTGGAATCCACGGCGCAAAAAAGCACCCCGCCATTTTCGGAAATGGCGCGTATCAATCTTGACATCATTCATTCTCCCCTGCGGCCTGTTTCACCGCCGTAATAAAATAGCGCACGCTGTCCGGGCGCAGCGGGCCGAAATCCTCGCCGTCCGCCACATGCTCCACGCGCAGCCCCGCCTGCCTGCAGGCACGGGTTATCTCTTCCAGAGAATAGGCATACTCCGTGAAGGCCTCCTTGTCGCATTCATCCATATCGGGATAAGTGATCTCCACCGCGATATGCGTGCAGCACGCAGCCGCGTCATAACGGTTGCGCCAGACACAATACGCGTCGTCCGCCTCAATCTCATAGACATTGTCGCTCAAAATATGTGCGTGCTTGTAAGGCGTGTTCATATCAAAAAGCACCAGTCCGCCCGGCTCCACAAACAGAGCAGCGCGGCACAAGGCCCGCCGGAATTTTTCGGCAGGCCCGATGTGATTGAACGTATCGAATGTGGACACGGCAGCGCGCACCGTACCGTAAAGGTCCAGCTCTGCAATGTCCTGGCACAGCAGCAACAGGCCTTCCTGCCCCGTTTCCCAAGCCTTCTCCCTCAGGACGCTGAGCATCTCCGGCGAGAGGTCTACGCCGATCATATCATATCCCGCGGCCGCCAGGCGGAGCGTCAGTTCTCCCGTACCGCACCCCAGGTCCGCCACGATGCCGTCCTCCACACCGTGAGCGCGGAGCACGCCGCATACGTACCGGAACAGGGAGTCATAGTCCGCGTCCTCGTTGAACGCGTCATATACCCCTGCAAATGCTTCGTAAGCCATTATACGTCGTTGCGCACGAGGTCCTCGTACGTTTCGCGCCGGACGGCAAGGCTGTCCTCTCCGCCGCGCACCATCACCACGGGCAGACGGGGCACACGGTTATAATTGGACGCCATGGAATAATTGTACGCGCCCGTGGACAGCACAGCCAGGATATCTCCCACAGCAGGCGTCTGGAGCTGCGTGTTTTCCTGAATCAGGTCGCCGCTCTCACAGCAGCGCCCTGCGATCGTCGCTGTAAAGTCTTTTTGCTGTGCAGCCTTGTTTGCAACGACCGCCTCATAAGCAGACTGGTAAAGCGCATAGCGCGGGTTGTCCGTCATGCCGCCGTCGATGGAAACATATGTACGGTAGCCCGGAATGGTTTTGACGCTGCCGATGGTATACAGCGTGATGCCCGTATCCCCTACAATGGAACGTCCCGGCTCAATGCAGATAAACGGCACCGGAAAGCTGTTTGTTTCGCAGAAACCCAGCACCACCTTGGAGACCGCCTCCATATAGCTTTCCAGCGCCTTGGGATCATCCTGCGCCACATAGCGGATGCCGAAGCCGCCGCCCAGATTCAGCTCTTCAATGGTATATCCCAGCTCTGCGCGCACCTGCTGTGCAAAGCCCAGCATTACTTCGGCTGCATGGCAGAAAGGATCGATATCAAAGATCTGCGAGCCGATGTGACAGTGAATGCCCGCCACACGGATGCCCGGTGTCTTGAGCGCCGCAGCCACAGCCTGCAGCGCTTCGCCCGTCTCCAGCGCAAAGCCGAATTTGGAGTCGATCTGGCCGGTGCGGATGAAATTATGCGTATGCGCGTCGATACCCGGCTTGATGCGGAACAGCACGCTGGCCGTTTTGCCCGCTGCCTTTGCCAGCGCGCCCAGCAGCTCCAACTCAGCGATGTTATCCACCACGATACGCCCCACACCGCTCTCCAGCGCCATGGTCAGCTCATCAGCCGTCTTATTGTTTCCGTGGAAATAAATTCGCTCAGCCGGGAACCCCGCCTGCAGCGCCGTGTACAGCTCGCCGCCGGACACCACATCCGCACCAAGGCCTTCTTCGTTCAGGATACGGTACATCCGCTTGCAGCAGAACGCTTTGCTGGCATACAGTACCAGACCCTTTTTATGATAATGCGCGTCCATGGAATTTTTCAGCGCGCGGCAGTTGGCCCGGATGGCATCCTCGTCCATCACATACAACGGCGTACCGTATTTCGAGGCCAGCGCTACGGTATCCAACCCGCCGATCGTCAAATGTCCATGCCCGTTGACAGCCGTCACTTTTGTTTCCATACTTCTTTACCCCTCCGCTAAAAATTGGTCCAGGACATCCCGCAATTCCGGAATGCCGTATCCGTTATCCGCGCTGGTGAGCACCACGCCCCTGCACCCATAGGGCGCACAGATTTCCGCAAAACGTGCCGCTGTCTCGGCATATTGGCTTTTTTTCAGCTTGTCAGCCTTCGTCAGTGCCGCAATGAAGGGTACCTCGTGGTGCGCCAGATACTCCAGCATCATTTCATCGTCGGCGCTGGGGGCATGGCGGCTGTCCAGCAGCTGCACCAGCAGCGCACATCGCCGTCCGCGCTCGAAATAGCTGTTGATGAGTTTATCCCAGCGCTGCCGTTCGCCCTGCGCCACCTTGGCGTAGCCGTAACCCGGCAGATCGACCAAATAGACGCCGCCCACCGTATAAAAGTTGATGGTAGCCGTCTTGCCCGGCGTGCTGCTCACGCGCGCCAGGCTTTTACGGTTGCACAGCTTATTGATCAGAGAGGACTTCCCCACATTCGAGCGCCCGGAAAAAACAATCTCCGCGCGGTCCCGTTCCGGCAGCTGAGAAGAAAGGCCGTAGGACGCCTTGAACTCGGCTTTCGTCGTATCCATGCGTGCCTCCTTACTGGCGGATGCTGAGCTGCGGTTCTGCTTTTTCCGGCGGCACCGGGCGCGTATGCTTTTCCCCGCCTGCCTTGGGCGCTTTCGCGGCCTTTGCAGGCTTTTTAGCGGGCAGCAGCACCGTGCGCAGAACTTCCTCCAACGTGCTCACCGGACGGAACGTCAAACCGTTTTTCACGGCGTCGTCCACCTCATACAAATCGGGAGCATTGTCTTTCGGGATCAGCACCAACTTCATCCCCTCCCGGTAGGCGGCCATGCTTTTTTCTTTGAGGCCGCCTATGGGCAGCACCTGCCCGTGGAGTGTTATCTCACCCGTCATGGCCACATCAGAACGCACCGGGCAGCCGGACAGGCACGACACCAGCGCCGTTGTCAGCGTTACGCCCGCAGACGGACCGTCCTTTGGAATGGCTCCTTCCGGCGCGTGTATGTGGATATCGATATCTTTAAAAACGGAAACATCATAGCCGTAAGCCTCCGCATGGGCTTTTGCGTAGGTGATGGCAAGCTTGGCGCTCTCTTTCATTACCTCGCCCAAAGAACCCGTCAGTTCCAGCCGTCCTGCTCCGCCGGGCACTGTCTGCACCTCGATGGGCAGTATCTCGCCGCCCACGCTGGTCCACGCAAGGCCATTGGCCACGCCCACGGCGTCCTTACGGCTGAGAAAAGCCGGTTTCACGCGTTTCGGCCCCAAAATCTCTTCCAGGTTTTTATCACTTACAGAAAGCGTCTCCACCTCTCCCGCCGCGATGCGCTTGGCGCACTTGCGCAGCAGTTCGGTGACGGCGCGCTCCAGGTTGCGCACACCCGCTTCCTGCGTATATCCGTCGATCAGGCCGTACAGCGCGGAGTTCGTCAGCTTCACACGGCCTTTCAGGCCCGTGGCAGCGAGCTGCTTGGGCAGCAGGTGACGCTTGGCGATCTCGAACTTTTCCACGCGCGTATAGCTGGAAAGCTCAATAACATCCATACGGTCCAGCAGCGGACGCGGAATGGTATCCGTAGTATTGGCCGTGGTGATAAACAACACATCGCTCAAGTCAAACGGGATATCCAGATAGTGATCCTTGAACGCGACGTTCTGCTCCGGGTCCAGCGCTTCCAGCAGGGCGGCGGCCGGGTCGCCCCGAAAATCGCTGGCCATTTTGTCCACCTCGTCCAGCAGGAGCAGCGGATTCGCGCTCTTTGCCGTGAGGATGGCGCTGATGATCTTGCCGGGCATCGCCCCGATATAGGTGCGCCGATGGCCGCGGATTTCGGCCTCATCCCGCACGCCGCCCAGAGACATTCGCGCATACTTGCGGCCCAGGCATTCAGCGATGGACCGTGCAATGGACGTTTTACCCACGCCCGGAGGGCCGACCAGGCAAATGATCTGTCCTTTGACTTCGGGCGCCAGCTTGCGCACGGCCAGAATCTCAAGGATGCGTTCCTTCACCTTTTTCAGGCCGTAATGCTCCTTATCCAGAAGCGCAGCAGCCTTATTGACGTCCAGATTATCCTCGGTGCGCGTATCCCACGGAAGATCCAGACATGTGTCCAGATAAGTGCGGATGACCGAAGCCTCCTGGGAATTGCCCTGCATTTTGAACATGCGGTCCGCTTCCTTGAGCAGTTTCTCCCGCGCCTCTTCGGGCAGCTTTGTTTTTTCGATCTTCGCCTTGTATTCCTCGGCCTCCTCGCGGGTGTCGTCGAAATCGTCCAGCTCGTTGGAAATCGCCCGCATTTGCTCACGCAGGTAATAATCCCGCTGATTTTTGTCCATCTGCTCGTTGACCTTGCTCTGGATGTCCTTTTCAATGTGCAGTATCTTCGTCTCCCGGCGCAGGATCTCCAGCAGCTTTTCCAGGCGGCCGGACACAGTGCCCTCATTGAGCAGCGCCTGTTTGTCGGTATATTTCAGCAGCAGGTTTGCCGGGATATAATCACACAGCAATGCTGCATCCTCATTGGTGATGATGGTATACACCACGTCTTTGGAAAGGCGCGGGTTCAGCGAAAGATATTCCTCAAAGGCTTCTTTCACACTGCGCACCAGCGCCTCCACGCGTGCGGAATCGACCGATTTTGTCCCGCGCAGCGCGGCGGCCTTGGTAGACGCCAGCAGAAAACGCCCGCTTGAATCCAGCGTCAGCAGCTTGGCACGGTATTTGCCTTCCACCAGCACCTTGACAAGCTCGTCCGAGACACGCAGCACCTGCTTTACCTCGGCCACAACGCCGTACGCATACAGATCCTTAAAGCCGGGATCCTCCACGTCCATATCCTGCTGGGCAGTCAAAAAGACAGCGTTGTTATTGCTCATGGCCCATTCGATGGCCGCGATGGACTTTTTGCGGCCCACCTCGAAGTGGATGATATTTCCCGGGAATACCACCAGGCCCCGCAGTGCAATGGCCGGCAGGCGCAGGATATCCGCGTTCTTATCCAAAATGATTTTTACTCGTTCCGACATACGTGTATCTCCCCTTTGTATGCATATCTGAAAGGGCTTTAGCCCCATGAATGCTCTATGGAACTTTATTATATACGAAATTTGTGAACTTTTCAACAAAAAGAAAAGCGGAACATTGGTAAAACGCCCATGTTCCGCCATTTTTTCACTTATCCGTCCGCCGTCTCAGTTCACACGGCCCGACGCCAGCGCCTTATACCGCTTGCGCACCGCGCCGTATTCCAGCTTCGGCTTCGCGCCGTTCACCGTTTCCTCGTCCACCGTCACTTTGATGATGGTTGGGTCGCTGGGGATCTCGTACATGATGCCGATGAGCGACTGCTCCATCACGCTGCGCAGGCCGCGCGCGCCGCTCTTCAGCGCAATGGTCTTTTTTGCGATGGCATGCAGCGCCTCGTCCGTGATATCCAACTCCACGCTGTCCAGCTTCATCAGCGTCTGGTACTGCTTCACAAGGCTGTTTTTCGGCTCTTTCAGCACACGCACCAGCGCATCTTCATCCAGCGGGTCCAGCACTGTCACAACAGGGATACGGCCCACCAGCTCCGGAATCAGGCCAAAGCGCACCAGGTCGTGCGGCTCCACCAGACGCAGCAGGTTCTGCTTCGCCTTTTCGGGGTCCTCCTTCAGCTTGCCGCCAAAGCCCAGCGCAGAGGTGTCCGTGCGCTTCTGGATATGCTTTTCCAGCCCGTCGAACGCGCCGCCGCAGATAAACAGGATGTTTTTCGTGTTGATTTGAATGAACTCCTGCTGTGGATGCTTCCGTCCGCCTTGGGGCGGCACATTGCTGACAGTGCCCTCCAGGATCTTCAACAGCGCCTGCTGCACGCCCTCGCCGCCCACGTCGCGTGTGATGGAGGGATTCTCGCTTTTCCGCGTGATCTTGTCGATCTCGTCGATGTAAATGATGCCCCGCTCTGCCCGCTCAATATCGAAATCCGCAGCCTGAATGAGCTTGAGCAGAATGTTTTCCACATCTTCGCCCACATAGCCTGCCTCGGTGAGCGTAGTCGCGTCCGCGATGGCAAAGGGCACATTGAGCATGCGCGCCAGCGTCTGTGCCAGCAGCGTTTTACCCACGCCGGAGGGGCCAAGCAGCAGAACATTGCTCTTTTGCAGGTCCACATCCGTCTTTTCCATGTTCAGGATACGCTTATAGTGGTTGTACACAGAAACAGCCAGTACCACCTTGGCATTGTCCTGCCCGATGACATACTGGTCCAGCCCTTCCTTTATCTCCGCCGGCGTGAGGATATTGATATCCTGCGGCACGGCATGGGCCGGGGCAGCCTTGCCGCGGCGCGGGGCCTGAGCCGGAGCCTTGCCTTCCTCGTCCAGCAGCGAGTGGCACAGCTCGATGCACTCGTTGCAGATGTTCACACCCGGCCCAATGATCATCCGCTCCACTTCGTCCTGGCTTTTGCCGCAGAAGTTGCAGATGAGATTTTTGTCTTTGCTGTTGTCTTTATTTGCCATATAACACCTTTATCGTTGTGAGATCACGTCGTCAATAAGGCCGTAAGCCTTTGCTTCCTCGGCCGTCATATAATTGTCGCGCTCCGTGTCCTGCTCGATGCGTTCCAGCGGCTGGCCGGTGCAAGCGGAGAGGATACCGTTCATCTTATTGCGCGTGCGCACCATATGGTCCGCGTGGATCTTGATATCCGTCGTCTGCCCCTGCAGCCCCACCTGTCCGCCGATCAGCGGCTGGTGGATGAGTATTTCGCTGTTGGGCAGCGCGAAGCGTTTGCCCTTTGCGCCCGCCGCAAGCAGTACGGAAGCCATGGAGGCCGCCATACCCACACAGATGGTGGAAACGTCGCATTTGATATACCGCATGGTGTCATAAATCGCCATGCCGTCCGTGATGGACCCGCCCGGGCTGTTGATGTAGAAATTGATATCCTTCTCCGGGTCCTGGCCTTCCAGATACAGCAGCTGCGCCACCACAAGGCTGGCCGTCGTGCTGTTCACATCCTCGCTGAGCATGACGATGCGGTCGTTCAGCAGGCGGGAAAAGATATCGTAAGAGCGTTCGCCGCGCGCGGTCTGCTCTACAACGTAAGGAACCAAACTCATAAATTAGCCTCCCTGTTTTACAGCGGTTCAGTTTTTATGGGAAATCGCATGGCCGCGGCAGCCCGCTGTACCCGGCCGCGCGGCCCGCCGCAGGCGGGCCGTAAAACCGGCCGCCGCAGCAGGGTAACAGATGACCGATACGCGCATAAAATGCGGGTATCGGTCACGCGTCGTCACTATCCGACAAAAAGGCCCGCTTTACTCCGCCTTCTCGTCCTTCTGGGGCGCCACATTCTCAACGGTGACGTCCGCGTTCTGCTTGATGAAGTCAATGGCCTTGTTCACGGCAAGGTCCTTCTTCACTTCGGCCTCGGGCACGATGCCGCGCACCTTCTCCACTTCCATCTTGTAGGCGTCGGCAATGCGCTTGACTTCGTTCTCGAAGTCCTCCTCGCTGGCCGCGATGCCTTCCGCTGCAGCCACAGCCTCCAGCGCCAGACGGATCTTCACCTGCTTCTCAGCCTGCTCCTTGAAGCCTTCGCGGAACTTGGCCGTGTCGCCGCCCATATACTTGATGTAATCCTCCAGGCGCAGGCCCTGCTGCTGCAGGCGGTACTCGAAATCGCGCACCATTTCGTCAATGCGGCTCTCGAACATAACGGGCGGGATATCGCCCTCCAGCGTCGCAACGATCTGCTCGACCAGATCGTTCTCCACTTCCAGCTCGGCATTCTTCTCGTTCTGCTCTTCCATGCCCTTGCGAATGCTGGCTTTCAGCTCGTCCAGTGTGTCGTATTCAGACACATCCTTCGCGAATTCGTCATCCGCGGCGGGCAGCTCCTTGGTCTTCACTTCGTGCAGCTTGACCTTAAACGTAGCGGCCTTGCCCGCCAGCTCCTCAGCCTGATACTGCTCGGGGAACGTGACGTTCACCTCGAACTCCTCGCCGGCCTCATGGCCGGCAACCTGCTCCTCAAAGCCCGGAATGAACTGGCCGGAGCCCAGCGTCAGGGAAAAATGCTCGCCCTTGCCGCCCTCGAAAGCCACGCCGTCCACAAAGCCTTCGAAGTCGATATCCGTGACGTCGCCGTCCTGAGCCTTGCCCTCACGGGTAATGATGCGGGCGTTGCGCTCACGCATGCGCTCGATCTCGGCCTCCACAGCGGCGTCCTCGACAGTATTGACTTTCTTTGTGGCTTTTAAACCCTTGTATTCGCCCACCTTCATCTCGGGCTTGACAGTGACGACAGCCTTGAGCACGACGCCGTCTTCGGTGCTGGCGGAAACGATGTCCACCTCGGGGCGGTCCACCGGCTCGATGCCGCTCTCGGCAACGGCAGCTTCATACGCCTCGGGGAACAGGTCATTGATGGCATCGTAGTGGAACACATCGGCGCCGAACATCTTTTCAATCATATGGCGAGGGGCTTTGCCCTTGCGGAAGCCCGGAATGTTGTATTTACCGGCCTCGCGTTTGAACGCTTTGGCAATTGCGGCGTTGAACGCTTCGGCGTCAATGGAGAATTGCAGTTCATGGCTGTTGTTTTCAAGTTTTTCGTTTTTGACGAGATTCATTGTATTTCCTCCAATACTGAACTTACAGAGTACAATTATAGCATACGTTTATGAATATTTCTATACAAATTCAAATTTTATATGGAAAAAACCGCAGTGCGTCGGCACTGATGAGTTTATACTCGATGCCGTCCAGCTCCCCCTGCACCGCCCGTGGAATGGACGGGCCGTGCAAATGGCCGTAAAAGCAGCGTTTCACGCCGTATTCCCGCAGGAGCGCCACCACTTCCCCGGCGTCCGCCTGGGGATAGACCGGAGGATAATGCAGGAACACTGCCTTTTCCGTATCTCCCGCCGCTTCCAACGAAGCCCGCAGCCGTCCGCATTCGCGGCTCATTACCTTTTCATCGTGAGGCTGGCCCGCGTCGAACAGCCAGCTCCGCGTGCCGCACAGTGCAAGCCCTTCTGCAAAAACACAATTGTTATGCAGAAAAGACAGGCTGCCAAACCCATTCGCAGCCAGATAGGCGTTCATTTTCGCCATAGTCGTCCACCAGTAATCGTGGTTTCCCTTCAAGAGCAGTTTCCTGCCCGGAAGATTCTGAAGGAACGCAAAATCCGCACTGCAGTCCTCCAGCTTCATCGCCCAGGAGGTGTCCCCCGCCAGTACCACGGTATCCTGCGGACCCACAGCCGCCAGCCAGTTTTCCCGCAGACGCTCCACATAGTTCTCCCAGCCGCTGAAAATGTCCATGGGCTTGGACGTTCCCAGCGACAGATGAAGATCCCCGATTGTAAAAATTGCCATAGCATCCTCCGAATGACTGGCCGCAGGCCGGCCATACTAAGAAAAGGAAGCGCCGCGCCCTATGAAGCGGCGTTTTGCGAACTGATTTTAAGGAGGCAATAAAAATGCAGGACGAAAAGATTCTGGAAGGCATTTGCTGCGAAGTAGAGAACTGTGTGCACAACAACGGCAACTGCTGCTGCACCGCGCAGGAGATCAAAGTGAAAAACCGCATGGCCGTCCTCGGTGAAGAGACCATGTGCGAGACCTTTGAGGAAGTTTAGGCTTCGTCGAAAAATGTCCGCAAAAACGGCTCGTGTGATATGCACGGGCCGTTTTCATTGCACCCTTTTTCTCTACAAAGCAAGCGCCGCAGCCCGGATGCCGTCCTTTTCCACCACCTGCGTGAAGCGTACGGGCTTTTCCCGCAGGCCCGCAAGGCTCGCAGGCGCCGGGACCTCGGTCTTTTCCTGCAGCAGGCGCATGGCCTCAAACTCATCCTCCGGCACATCCGCCCCCAGCGCGCCCAGCACATCGCACGGGAACTTGTACGGGCTTGCCGTGGAAAGTACAACGCAAGGCGTTTCGCCGGCCGCCTGCTGCCGTGCCACACGGAACGCCACCGCCGTGTGCGTGTCGCACAGATATCCGTCCGCTTCATACCGCGCGCGGATCTCCTCCCGCACCTGCGCGTCATTGGCACAGCCGCAGGCAAAGGTCTCCCGGATGGCGGAAAGCACTTCGGCGGGCACGGTGTAATGCCCATGCTCCGCCAGCTCACGCATCCATCCCGCCACCGCTGCCGCATCCTGTGTTACATGGTACAAAAGGCGCTCCAGGTTCGAGGACACAAGAATGTCCATGGACGGCGAGGACGTTTTGTAGAACGTGCGGCGGGCGTCGTAAACACCCGTGGTGAGAAAGTCCGTGAGAACGTTGTTTTTATTGGACGCGCAGATCAGCTTTTCCACAGGCAGGCCCATACGTTTGGCGTAATAACCCGCAAGGATATCGCCGAAATTGCCTGTGGGCACACAGAAGCTGACGGGCGCGCCCGGTGCGATATCCCCCCGCTCCGCAAGCTGCGCATAGCTGTAAAAATAGTAAACGATCTGCGGTACAAGGCGGCCCCAGTTGATGGAGTTTGCGCTGGAAAGCTTTTCGTTTTTGGCAGCCAGCTCCTGCGCGAGGTCCTCGTCCGCAAACACGCGCTTTACACCTGTCTGCGCGTCGTCGAAGTTTCCGTTGACAGCATACACCGCCACGTTATCTCCCTCCTGCGTGGCCATCTGCAGGCGCTGCACCTCACTGGTGCCCGCGTTGGGATAAAACACCGCGATACGGATGCCCGGCAGGCCCGCATAGCCCGCGAGCGCGGCCTTTCCCGTATCGCCGGAGGTCGCTACAAGGATCTTTGTCACGCCTGTTTCTCCCAGATTTTTTTTGGCCTCTACCAGCAGACGCGGCATAAGCTGCAATGCATAATCCTTAAACGCGCAGGTCGGGCCGTGCCACAACTCCAATGCATAGGTATTCCCGGCCACATGCGCCGCAAAGCCTGCCTTGCCGCCGAAGTTTTCGGTGCTGTATGTCTGCTCTGTGGCGGTTTTTAAAAAATCCGGGTCATAATCCGTCAGAAACATGCCCAGCACCTTCTGCGCCGTCTGCGGATACGTCAGGCCGTAAAACTCCCGCATGTCCACCTGTGGGAACTGCTGCGGGACAAACAGCCCGCCTCCCGGCGCAATGCCCGTGAGAATGGCCGTGGACGCACCGGTGCAGAGAGCACTGTCGCGCGTGCTTGTGTAGTTCATACTTTACCCCTCCAATTATAGCCACAGCCGCTATCCGGCTGTTCCGCCGTTTTCCGCAGCCCTGCAAGGCCTGCTCTTTTTCCGTGGGACAGAGCGGCTCTGCCCAGCCCTTTCTAAAAAGTGCGCTTCCAAAAACTCCAGGCGTTTTCAAAAAACACCTTGTTCAAAACCGTCTCCGGCAGCCCGCGCGCCAGAAGGTACCCGTATAAGCGCGGGATGCCCCCGATATCCCGGATATCCTCCGGCACATGTGCGCCGTCAAAGTCCGTTCCAAAGCACACCGTATCCTGCGCTCCCAGCGAAAGGAACGCATCCAGATGACGGTATACGTCGTCGCTGCATGCCCGCATGCGGTCGCTGCTTAAAAACGCACTGCACAGATTGATGCCGATCAACCCGCCGCGCCGTACGATCTCCCGGATCTGCTTTTCCGTCAGGTTGCGGTGGTGCCCCGTGACACGGCGCACGTTGGAATGCGTGGCCACCACCGGACCACCGTAACATTCAAACACCTCCGCCACACCCTCGTCGGAGAGGTGAGAAACATCCGGTACAATACCATACTGCGGCAGCGCACGCACCACTGCACGGCCGAACTCCGTAAGCGGGCCGCCCGCTTCACCGCCGCAGCCAAGCTCGTTTTCGCCCATCCAGGTCAACGTCAGAAAGCGCACGCCGTCGCGCTGGAATTCGGCCAAACGCTCAAGGCTCCCACCCAGCGCCGCACCGTTTTCCACGGAAAGAATGGCCGCGCGCCTGCCCTCTTCAAATGCGTCTTCCGTCTCCTGCGCTGTGCGGCACTGAACGATCCGCTCTCTGTTCGCGGCGAGCTGCGCCCGAAAACAGGCGGTCTGACGGCGGTACGAAGCATAAGCCGTGTCCGCGCCCGGCGCGTTGTCCTGCACGAATACGGCGAACACCTGCGCCCATCGACCCAGTGCCCGCGCCTTTTCCAGATTGACGTGCGCATCCGCATCCGCGATGCCGCCGCCCTCCGTCAGGCGGGACACCGTGTCACAGTGCAAATCAAAAAAGTCCAACTTCACAGCCTTCTTTTCTACAAGGTAAACGCATTTTCAATACAATTCAGCCGCGGCGTCCCCAAGCGGGGCACCGTGACCTCCACCACGTCGAAGCGCATAAAATTCTCCGCCAGCTCCGGGTGAAGCAGCAGATATCCCTGTGCCGCCAAAACGATCCGCCGCCGCTTTTGCGCTGTTACAGCCTCTGCGGGCTGCGCGGCGGCAGCCTCGTCCCGCGTCTTCACCTCGGCAAAGATCAGCATGTCTCCTTTTTGTGCAATGACGTCGATCTCACCCCGGCGCGTGCGAAAATTCATCTCCAGCACCCGGCATCCTCTGCGCCGGTAATACACGGCGGCCAGCCTTTCGCCCATGGCCCCCCTGCGGGCGCTCTTCCGCTCACACATAACCGCGTTTTTTTAAAAAGGACCTGCGGTAAAACGGCTGAATGCCGTATTCGTCCAGCAGCGCGTAATGCAGCTTGGTCGGATATCCCTTGTGCTTTTCCAGCTGGTATTGAGGATATTCCTTCGCGAGCTGCTCCATGTACCGGTCCCGCGAGACTTTGGCCAAAATAGAGGCGGCCGAAATACTTGCCGAACGGGCGTCTCCCTTGACGACGCTTTGCGCGGGAATCTCCATCTCCGGGCACCGGTTGCCATCGATGAGCGCCAGCCCCGGACGCACCGCAAGGCCCTCCACAGCCTGCCGCATGCCCAGAAGCGTAGCGTTCAGTATATTCAGCTCGTCGATGGTCTGCGGCCCCACCATCACGACCTTGTAGGCAAGCGCCTTTTCAATGATCTGCGGATACAGCAGCTCCCTCTTTTTTTCCGAAAGCTTTTTGGAATCGTTTACGCCGTCCACCGGAGCTGCGGGGTCCAGAATAACAGCAGCCACGCACACCGGGCCGCACAACGGGCCGCGGCCCGCCTCGTCCACGCCGCACACGACACCCGCACGGGCGCGGTATTCTGCGTCGAATGCATACAGTTCCTCCGTCATGCTTCCTCCGGCCTTTCCAGCGAAACGCGGCCCAGCTTTGCGCCTCGGAATTCATCCACCAGCGTAATGGCCGCGCGCTCGGTATTCACCACACCGCCGGACATCAGCATGCCCCGCTTGCGGCCCACAGTCTCCAGCAGGTCGTAGGCGTCCTGCCCCAGCTCCTCCGCTGTCAGTCGGTAACGCTCCGCCAAACGCTCCGGATACATCCGCTGCATTTCACCCAGCAGCGCCGTTGCCAGCGCCTCGATGTCCAGCACATCGTCCTTGATGGAACCGATGAAGGCCAGGTTGCCCGCCACCTCCATGGAGTCGAATTTTTTCCATAGCACGCCGGGCATATCCAGAAGGTCATAATTGCCCACGGTCACCCACTGCTTGCCCCGCGTAACGCCGGGCCTGTCGGCAGCCTTCGCGCGCGCCGCGCCCGCGAAGCTGTTGATAAACGTTGATTTCCCCACATTGGGGATGCCCACGACCATCACGCGGATCTTCGCACCCGCCATGCCCTTGACGGCACGGCGCTCCAGAAGCTCCGCCAATTCCGTCTCGATCGCATTTTTTACGCCCTGTACGCCGCCGCGGTTTTTGCTGGTAATGGCAAGGCAGCCGTCGCCGCCGCGGCGAAAATACGCCACCCAGCGGGCGGTCACGTCCGGGTCGGCCAGGTCTGCTTTGTTCAGTACATACAGGTGGGGCTTGCCCGCCGTGATGCGCGCGATCTCCGGGTTCAGGCTGCTGCGCGGGATGCGTGCGTCCAAAAGCTGGAGCACGGCGTCCACATTGCGGATATCCTTTTCCATCAGGCGCAGCGTTTTTGTCATATGCCCCGGAAACCACTGGATGGGGCGTGCGCTCAGACTCTCTTTCATGCGATTTTCCCAAAGCTGCTCAGCGGGAACACCCGCAGCAGCACCTTTCCCAAAATATCCCGTTCGTCGATGAAACCCACTTCCGTGCTGCGGCCGTCCAGCGAGCGCGGGCGGTTATCGCCCATCACAAACACGCAGCCCTCCGGAACCGTGACGGGAAACTCTACATCGTACCCGGTTGTCGTCGGCGCAGAAATATAAGGTTCTTCCAGCACCGCGCCGTTCAGCGTCACAGCGCCTGTCTCGAAATTGATATCAACAGTATCGCCGCCCAGAGCGATGATGCGCTTGACCAACGGGTCTCCGTAATTGATGTAGCCGTCCACCACCACCACATCGCCGCGCTGGGGCGTATACAGCATGCTCTGTACCGCCACGCGGTCCCCGCCGTAAAGCGTAGGCTGCATGGAAACGCCGGAAACGGTGATGATGCGCACGGCAAACACAAAAAACAGTACGATCACCGCCAGCGCGAACACCAGTGAATCATACCACTCGAACAGCGCGTTTTCCTTAGACTGTTTCGGTTCCATGCACACACCTTCTTTTCATCAATAATATAACAAAAAAGGGACAATGTACATTGTCCCTTTTTGTGAACTTATCGAAGCTGTTCTTTGACCTTGGCGGCCTTGCCGGTGCGTTCACGCAGATAGAAGAGCTTCGCGCGGCGTACACGGCCCTTGCGCACAACTTCCACTTTTTCAACGAACGGAGAGTTCACGGGGAACACACGCTCGATGCCCACGCCGTAAGCAGTGCGGCGCACAGTAAAGGTCTCGGCAACACCGCCGTGCTTCTTCGCGATGACAGTGCCCTCAAACGCCTGGATACGCTCACGCTCGCCTTCCTTGATACGAACGGAAACACGCACGGTATCGCCCACGTTGAACTCGGGACGATCCTCTTTAATCATGCCTTCGGTAATGATTTTCATTGCGTCCATTGTTGTACAATCCTCCATGTTTATTTAGACATTCATACCCGACGGAGCGCCGGCAGAGGACTGTCCGTTTAATGTGTGACATTAACCCCGCTGTTGGCACAGTGGATATAACGCCTAAATATAATACCACATGGCAATTCCGAATGCAAGCATTTCAGGAAAATTTTTCGCCGTTTCGGGTGTAGATCCCGGTGCGCAGGATATCTCCCGATGCGGCGGGCAGGCCGTGCTGCTGCTCCAGCCACCCCAGCACCAGAACCGGGTTTACATTCAGCACACTGCCCGCAGGCAAACGCATACACACCACAAGGCCGCCGTTTTTCCGCATAAGCTGTACCTCCGGCAAATGCGCTTTCAGATCCACTGTTTTTTTCTTTCCGCGCTTGCCCTCCTTCACTACCTCGGCCGCGGGCGCCGCGTTATAGGCCTCCCATGCTGCGCATGCCGCCTGCGCGTCTTTTTCCGCGTAGCGCACCTCATAAGCGGCGCACGCAATATCGCCCGCATCCAGCACGGCGGGCGCAATGCGCGTCACCTTAATGCCCCGGGGCAGGCACGCAGAAAGCGCCGGAGCCGCGGCGTCCCAGTCGTACCCCTCCGCCTCGGACTTGAAGTCCACCGTCTCGGCCAGGCTCTCCTGCCCCAGAGACAGCGGCGCGGCAAACGTCATATAAATGTGAGGGTTGAACCCCAGCGTATACCAGACAGGCAAGCCCGAACGCTTGAGCGCGCGCTGCATCACCCGCTGCAGGTCCAGCAGCGAAATATAAGACGCCTCGCCCGTTTTGGTGAACCAGACTCTAATCGTAGTCAAAACAGGCACCTCCCAGCAGCTTATTTGCGCCGCAGCCGCTGCACGCGCGGTTGCATGGCGGCGTGGTCTGCGCGCCCAGCGCCTTTTGGTATTCCCGCACCAGGTACTCCCTGCTCACGCCATAGTCCAGGTGGCTCCAGGGCGTAACCTCGTCCAGACCGATGGTGCGGTTCGCGTAAAAAGCAGTATCAAAACCAAGGTCGCGAAACACCTCCAGCCATGTATCGTAACGAAACTGCTCGTCCCAGCCATCAAAGCAGCAGCCCCGGCGGTAAGCCTCCACCAGAACCCGGGAGAGCCGCCGGTCGCCCTTCGCAAAGACCGCCTCCAGAAAACTGGTATGACTGTCGTGGTAGCTCACACTGATCTTGCGGCTTTTGACGCTGCGCAGCAGATGCTGCTGTTTTTCACGCAGCTCATCCTCGGTATTCTGGCCCACGAACTGGAACGGCGTCATAGGCTTCGGCACAAAACACGCCACGCTGATGGAGACCTGCACGCCGCGGCCCTTGGGTTTGTTTTCGTTTTTATAATAGAGGTCCACAATGCGCTGCGCCGTGTCGGCAATTCCCTCAACGTCCTCCATCGTCTCTGTGGGCAGGCCCAGCATGAAGTAGAGCTTCACGGAGGTGTAGCCGGCGCTGAAGGCAAGGTTGCAGGTGCGCTCGATTTCTTCCTCGGTAACGTTTTTATTGATGACGTCCCGCAGACGCTGTGTTCCGGCTTCAGGCGCAAAGGTAAGGCCGCTTTTCCGCACCTTGGTGGTTTTGCGAACCAGAGACTCCGAAAAGTTGTCGATGCGCAGCGACGGCAGCGACATACTCACATGCTCTTTGGGCGTCCATTCCAGCATATCGTCCAGCAGTGTTTCCAGTTGGCTGTGATCACTGGTGGAAAGCGACGTCAGAGAGATCTCATCGTAACCTGTATTCCCGCACAGGCTGCGCCCCGCCTTGGAGAGCATATCCGCATCCCGCTCACGCATGGGACGATAGATGAAGCCCGCCTGACAAAAACGGCAGCCCCGCACGCAGCCGCGCAGCACTTCGATCTGCGCGCGGTCGTGCACCGCACCGATCATCGGCACCACAAAATTCTCCGGCAGCGGCTGGCTGTTCATATCCTGAATGATGGCCTTGCGCACCACGGCCGGCGCGCCTTCTTTCGCCGTGATGGCTTCCACGCGGCCGTCGGGCCGATAGGACACATCGTAAAACGCGGGCACGTAAACGCCTTCGATATGGCACAGGCGCTTTAATATCTCCCGTTTGGTGAGCCCCTCTCTGCGCCCCTGAATGATGGTGTCGCACACATCAGGCAGCTGTACCTCGCCCTCGCCCAGCATCATCAGGTCAAAAAAATCCGCCAGCGGCTCAGCGTTGCACACGCACGGGCCGCCCGCCACAATGAACGGCGCATCCTCCCCTCTGTCCTTTGCATAAAACGGAATGTGCGCCAGGTCGAGCATAGCAAGAATATTGGTGTAGGAAAGTTCATACTGGAGTGTAAAGCCCACTACGTCGAACATCCCCAGCGGGTCTTTGCTCTCCAGCGCATACAGCGGAATATCCCGCTGCTGCATCTGCTCCTTCATGTCCACCCAAGGCATGAACACACGTTCACACCAGATGTTATCCCGTTTGTTGAGGATCTCATACAATATTTTCATGCCCAGAAAGGACATGCCCACCTCGTAGGTATCCGGAAAGCAGAAAGCGAACCGAAGGTCCAGCTTCTCCTTCTCCTTATATACGCAGCCCGGTTCGCCGCCGGTATAGCGGCCCGGTTTCTGCACTGCGGCAAGCGCAGCTTTCAGCTTTTCATCCAAGCGTTCAAACATCCTTTCCCTTTTTCGGGCTTATACCCCCGCGTTGTTTCACCATACCCCAAGCTCACACTTCACGTTCCGCTTGGCATTCACTTAAAAAACATGACATCTATGCCGCCAAACTCACGCCCCGCCCGCGGCCCGCATTCACTAAGCGGGCATATTATACCATGACGCCGCGAAGCGGCCTCAACAAAACCGCATCTGCTGCGGTTTTGCATGGTTCAATGTTCTCAAAGCTCTGTGCTCCAGCACAGGGCGTGTGCCGCGCACACGCCCGGCCGCGCAAGCGGCAGTTTTGGGGTCATTATACCGTATTTGCGCGCAGAATGCAAACAGAAAAGGCCTGTGCACGGTGCCATTCACGCGCTGCGCAGGCCTTTCTTCTTTATTTTTGCCTGAACTCCTTTGCCAGCAGATAACCCGGCCCCAGGAAAGCCGCCGCACGAGCGCCGCGCGGCATCCCGCCCAACAGCGCAAAGCCGAGCGCCGCCGCGCAGAACAGGCACAACAGCAGCCGCTGGGCACGGCGCAGCGCATCCTGCTTTTCCACAGGCAGCAAATTCTGCAGCAGGCGCGCGCCGTCTAACACGCCGAACGGCATCAGGTTGTAAACGCCCGTACACAAACTGACGGCGGCGAGAAAATACAGTGCGTAGCTCGCCTGCCGGTGAAGCTGCAAAAAAAGCAGCGCCGCCATGATAAAATTCGCCAGCGGCCCCGCAGCCAGCACCCATAGCTCTTGTGTGCGGGGCAACTGCTCCGCTCCCGAAAGCCCGATGCCTCCCGCGCTGAAATGGAGACCGGGCAATTTATGCGCACACAGCATATATGCCAGCACATGCCCGCTTTCATGAACGAAAGCGCACACCAGTGTCATGCGAAGAAAGCCCATAGGGTCGAACAAAAGCCCCGCCGCCAGGCAGGCGCACAGCAGTACAGGCTGCACCGACGGCCCGCTCATGCGGCCAGCTGCGGAAAACTGGGCATCGGGTCCACCCGCACGCCGTCGAGAATGATCTCCAGATGCAGGTGCGGGCCGGTCACAAGGCCTGTGCTTCCCACCACTGCAACAGTCTGCCCCTGCGTAACCGTCTCCCCTCCGCGCACAAAGATGTAAGAGAGATGCTGGTACAGCGTCTGGACACTGCCCTCATGGCGGATAATGATATAATAGCCCCGCAGACGGTTGTAGCCCGTGCGCACCACCTGGCCGGACTGTGCCGCTGCCACAGGCGTGCCCTCTGCCGCCGCGATGTCGACACCCGCATGGAAATCATCCGCACCGTTCACCGGGTTATCCCGGAAACCGTACCCCGAAGTGACCGGCCCCGCCACCGGCAGCAGAAGCTCCTGCGGCAGCGTATAATCGTCCATGGAAGCGCCGTCAGGCACCTCACGTTTTTCGATACCGGGCCAAAAGCCGCCCTGCCCGTCCAACGCCTCCGGATCTTCCAACTGCCGAACCAGCCGCTCCGCGCCCATACGCAGATCCTCCACCACGCCGTTCGCAAACCGCGCAAATGCATTATCCGTGGAAAACTCTACGCCCGCTGTCATCATCTCGCGATACTCAGCCCTCATGTCCTCCAGAAAAGGCGCGCCGGCGCTTCGCGCAAAAAACACAAACGCCACCAACAGCGCGCACAGCAGAACCTGCACGAACAGGACATGCTCTTCGCCCGAGTTTACCTGAGGCACCGTGAACGGCTCCGGCTTCATCTTTGCTGTGGGGTAGAGCTGTTCCACCGGCGCTGTTCCCGCGTCCCGCTGCCCCTCCGGCATGTCCTCCCGGTCTCCCGCAGCCGCTGAAAATGTTCCCGGAACCGGCTCGGGCAGCTCAAACCGCTCGGCCCGTTCCCCCTGCGGCCGCTGTGTCCGGCGCGCCTTTCCGTCCCATCCCGCTTCTGGTGTGCCAATTTCCTCCGGAGGGTCCTCATTCAGCCGCATCCATTCCTCCTGCCGCCCGCTGTCCTTTTCCCACATCAACGTCACGCACCTTTTTATCCCGGTTTTTCGGAACGCTCATTCCTTTAAAAAGGCTATGCGGCGAACGCCAAAAAAAGAACCCGGACAGCCTGTGTACAACAGATTGTCCGGGCCGGTAATTTGGGAAGGGTCAGCGTCCCAGCAGGTTCCTGAGCCTGCCCAGCAGCGTTTGCGGGCGCGGCGCTGCCGGGCGGCGCTGAGGCTGCTGCAAAGCGGCAGCATGGCGGCGTGCTGTCGGCGCACGACGTACCGGCTCCCCCGCCGGGCGCGGCGCAGGCATGGCGGGCCAAGTGCCGGCCAGCATATCATACATGCCGAGCTGGCTGTCAACGCGGGACGCGTCCGGCGCAGGCTTCACCTTGGGATAGGTGCCGTCCGGCTGCATTTCCCGGGCATTCACATTGTCGCGCAGCTGCAGATCCAGCATCTGCAGCAGCTCACCCGCAATGCGTCTGTCCTGAATACGCACGCCCACCTCGACACGTCGTTCGGTGTTGCGGGTAAGAAAATCGCCCGACGCGATATACACCCGTGTATCCTGCCCGCAGCCAAAAGCATACACACGCTCGTGCTCCAGATAGCGGCCCACGATGCTGCGCACCGTGACATTTTCCGTCAGGCCGGGTACCCCGGCTTTGATGCAGCAGATGCCGCGCACGATCATCTGCACAGATACCCCCGCGCAGGACGCTTCGGATATTTTTTCAATGATATCCTTATCGCTGATGGAATTACACTTAAGAATGATGCGTGCGTCCTTCCCCATGCGTTTCGCCTCGATCTCCGCGTCCATCTCCTGCATCAGCACGCTTTTGAAGCACAGCGGCGCGACCAGAAGGTTGCCTGCGTGCTCTGTCAGGCGTTCGATCGCAAGATTATTGAACACGGTTGCCAGCTCGGAGCCGATGCCAAGATCGGTCGTGATAAACGAAAGGTCCGTATACTGCTCGGAGGTCTTTTCATTGTAATTGCCTGTGCCGATCTGGGCAATATAGTGCAGCTGATTGCCCTTTTTCTTTGTGATGAGCGTCAACTTTGAATGGATCTTGTATGCCTCAAAGCCGTAGATGACCGTGCAGCCCGCCTCCTCCAGCTGCTTGGAAAAGTCGATGTTGTTCTGTTCGTCGAAGCGCGCGCGCAGCTCCACAATGGCAACGACCTCCTTGCCGTTTTCGGCCGCGGAGATAAGCGCCTCGATGATCTTGGATTCATGTGCCACGCGGTACAGCGTCATTTTGATGGAAAGCACGTCCGGGTCCTGCGCAGCCTCGTTGAGCATGCGGATGAAGGGCCGGATGCTCTGGTACGGATAAGAAAGCAGTACGTCCTGCGTTTCCACCACACGGGCAAGATTAAAATCCGGCGGCGGCAGCATGGGACGCTTCACCGGGTAAAACAGCTCGGTATGGCCGTCCTGCGCGATGCGCGCGGATATCTTGAAGCCAATGGACATATCCAGCGGCGTCGTCTGCTCAAACACCTGTTTTGCGGGCAGCATCAGCTTTTCGCGCAGGAACCCGACGATCTCCGCCGGAGCACGCGGCGTTGTCTGCAAGCGAACGGCCGCCAGCTTGCGGCGCTTTTTCAAAAGATCGCTCATGATCTCGCGATAGTCCACGTCGTGGTCGAACATGCCTTCATCCACTGTGATATCCGCATTGCGCGTCACGCGGAAAATGCACCGGCTCTGCACGGTGTTCTTGCCGAAGATCAGGCCCGCGAAATGTTCCACCATCTCTTCCACCAGTGCAAAGGCGACAGAGCCGCCCGACGGCACAAATATGATACGCTGGAACTGCGTGCTGATGGGTACCAAACCAAAGGAAGACTGCGCGTCTCCCTTTCCCTTCAGAATGGTGCCGACATACACCTCATTGTTGCGCAGAAACGGAAAGGGATGCCGCCGGTCGATGATCTGCGGAGAAAGGACGGGAAATATCTCCTGCATGAAATATTTGCGCCAGAAATGCTCCGCTTCTTTGCTCAGGTGCGCAAAATCCACCCTGCGGTAGCCCAACACACCCACATTCTCATACAGCTTCGCCACAATTTTATCGCAGTGCTGCTGCAGCTCCGCGACCTTAGGCATAATGGCGTCCAGCTGTTGAGCGGGCGTCATGCCCGTCTTGTTCTCTTTTTCATCGCCGCCCACCAGCGTACGGTCGTACAACGACCCCACGCGTACCATGAAAAATTCATCCAGATTGCTCGCGTAAATGGCGGCAAACTTCAGCTGCTCGCCAACCGGGACCGTCTTGTCCTTCGCAAGGTCCAGGACGCGCCGGTTGAATTCAAGCCAGCTCAGCTCCCGGTTGATGAATATCTCCCTCGTATGCGGCTGTTCCATAAAAAACTCCCCTTTAAATAAACGCACGGTCCTTTCAGCCGGCACCGCGCCGCCGTGCTCCCACGGCTCAGGAAACCCGGACATACGCCCGCATGCCGTCTACGGTGCGCTCCGAGATGCCTTTTACCCGTTCCAGTTCTTCCACCGCGCGGAACGGTCCGTTCGCCTCGCGGTATTCCACGATTGCCAGCGCCTTTTTCTCCCCGATGCCGGGCAGCGTCTCCAGTTCCGCGGCGGGCGCAGTATTGACATCCACCCTGTCCGGCCCCGCGTCAAAATACGGCGCTCCGTCCCAAGGCGGATATTCAGCCTGCCGCACGGGCGGCGCCGTTGCGCAAAGGCACACGAGGACGGCACACAACGCCGCCCACCAAGCCGCGGCAAAGCGGCGTCCCATTCTATCATCCCCTGTTCTGAAGCATTCATCCGGGACAACGCGCAGGCGGCAATATCAAGGTCATTATACCGTGGCGCCGTGCTGCGGCCCCAACAAAACCGCGCCTGCCGCGGTTTTGCATGGTTCAATGTTCTCAAAGCCCATGTGCGGAAGCGCATCAGCGCATAAAGTGCGCGCAGCCGCGCAAGCGGCGGCTTTGAGGTTATTATACCATATTTCTAAGCTCACACCTCGCGTACCGCTCGTGTTCACTAAGAAACACGGTATCTATGCCGATAAGTTCATGCTTCGCCTGCGGCTCGCATTCACCAACCGGACATATTATACCATGACGCCGCGCAGCAGCCACAACAAACCGCACCTCCTGCGTTTTTGCATGGTTCAATGTTCTCAAAGCCCATGTGCGGAAGCGCATCAGCGCACGAAGAGCGCGCGGCCGCGCAAGCGGCGGACTTGAGGTTATTATACCATATCCCGCCCAAGGCACGCTCCATTTTACACGCTTTTTACAATCATCCGTATTTACGAATCAACCCGTAAAGCACCTCGGCCACGCCGCCGTCCAGGCATCTGCCTGTTACGGTGTCCGCCGCGAGCTGCACCTCCTTGGGCGCGTTCCCCATCGCCACGGAATGCCCGGCCGCGCGCATCAGCTCAATGTCATTGAAATAATCTCCGATGGCCACCGTGTTTTCTATCGGGATGCCCATATAGGTGCAAAGTTCTCCCAGCGCCGCCCCCTTGGCCGCGCCCTCCGGCATGATCTCAAAATAGTTGCGGTTGGTCGCAATGAAGTAGACGCCGGGATATTTGCGTGCGTCCAGAAAATCCTGGATCTGCATCAGCATTTCATGGGAGCAGGCAAACAGCACCTTATTCCAACCGCCATCCAGCTCCTCCAGCGGCGCCATGCGGTAAGTGAGCCCTTCATGGACCGTGTGGCGGTAGGTATATTCATTGGCCCGCACCACGCAGATGCCGCCGTCCTCGGTCATAATCTCCACGCCCACTCCCGGAAAACGCGCCAATACATCGCACACCGCCCGGCGCGCCGACGGCTTGGACAGCAGTGTATTTCGGATGCGGATATCGTGTTCGAAATCGTAAATAACGCCCCCGCCATACAGGATAGCGGGTGCAGAAAGCGTCATCGAGTCCAGATGCCGTCCGGCTGATTCCATCGTGCGGCCCGTGGCCACGGTAAAATGGCCGCCCAGCGCGCAGAACAGCCGCATGGTCACCTGGTTCACAAAGGGCACGCCGTCCTCTGGTGTGAGCAGCGTGTTGTCCATGTCCGAAACGACGAGGATATCCTTGAGGGAGCGGATCATAGCGTTACATTTCCTTTTGCAGACGGCCGGTAAAGGCCGTGAAATATTCGGGCAGCGGGCTGTCGAACTCGACGTACGCGCCTGTTGCGGGATGAATGAAGCCGAGCGTTTTTGCATGCAGGCACTGGCCCTCCAGCTGGGTGATCACCTTACGCGGGCCGTAAACCGCATCCCCGGCAACCGGATGGCCGATGCTCGCAAGATGTACGCGGATCTGATGGGTTCGCCCAGTCCGGAGCCTTACGGAAAGATGTGTAAAGGCGGGAAAGCGCTCCTCCACATGGTAGGCCGTATAAGCGGCTTTGCCGCCCTTTGGCACGACGGCCATACGCTTTCGGTCCACAGGATGACGACCGATGTTCCCCTCCACAAATCCGTCGTCCGCAGCAAAACCGCCGTATACCACAGTATGGTATACCCGGGCGATGCTGTGCACGGCGAACTGCTGCGACAACGAAAGATGCGTCTCATTGTCTTTTGCCACTACAAGCAGGCCGCTGGTGTCCTTGTCAATGCGGTGCACGATGCCGGGACGCACTTCGCCGTTGATGCCGGAGAGCCTGCCCGCGCAGTGGTACAGCAGTGCGTTCACCAGTGTGCCGTCCGGGTTTCCCGCCGCCGGGTGGACCACCATTCCCTTGGGCTTATTGACAACCAGCAGCGAGCTGTCTTCGTAAACGATATCCAGCGGGATATCCTGCGGAATGATTTCCACCGGCTGGGCGTCCGGCAGCGAAACACACAACGCATCTCCTTGTGTAAGGCGCGCACTTTTGGCGACGGAACGTCCGTTGCACAGTACACGGCCCTCTGCCAGAAGCTGCTGTGCGAAGCTTCGCGTCAGTTCCGGGAACGCCGCTGCCAACGCGGCATCGATGCGGCGGCCCGTATCTTCGGCACCGGCGGTATATTCAAGCGTTTTCATCCGTCCCGGCCTTCTGCTCCTTTTTGGCGTTCAGCTCCTGACGCAGCACGGCGATGACAAACAACGCGGCGCCGACGCACACAAAGCAATCCGCCACATTGAATACAGCGAAATTCATGAATGTGGTAGCAAAGAAATCGACCACATACCCGTTGAGCACACGGTCGATCAGATTGCCCAAACCGCCGGAAAAAATCAGGATAAACACCCAGCGCTCCAACCAGGAAGACGGCTTCTTCCAGAAAAAATACACCGCCAGCGCCGCCAGCGCAAGGCCCGTTACGACGATGAGGAACACGCGCCCCCACTCGGCGTCTGCCAGCATGCTGAAGGCTGCGCCGTCGTTCAGCACATAGCGCAGCTCCATGACACCGGGAATGAACGGCATCGACCCTACCGGCGCAAGATAAACCGTGGCAAGATGCTTTGTGAGCTGATCCAGCCCTGTCAGTGCAATGATAATGATTACAGATATCAGCAATGGTACGTTCCTTTCTTTGATTGGCACGTTGAAAAGCCAGACTCTCTCCATTTTTGCAGGCAAATCCACAGAAAATGGTCTGCAAATGCCGAAAAATGCAAAAATGCCGTAAACCATAACATAGCGGCGCTTAAAACAAACGCCGCTATGCCACACATGTTCAGTTAGTCCTCAAAAGTAATGTCCTGATACTCCTCGAACGAAGCCTCCTGTCCCGGTTCGGCCGGGGCTGCGGCAGGCTGCGCCTCCGCCGCAGGCTCTTCCTTCGGCGCTTCCTCCGGGGCAGGCTCGGGCTGTTCTTCAGCCTTGGGCGCCTCCGGCGCCTTTTTCTTTTTTTCTTCCGCGCCCGGGATCATGCTCAGCGATTCGATATGCTGCTTATACAGGTTCAGCACTTCGCCCTTGAAATGCGCCACCTCCGCTTTCAGGCGGGCCAGCAGCATCTCCTCTTCAGCTACCTTTTCCACGGCTTCTTCCCGCGCCTGGCTTGCCTTGCTCGTTGCATCGTAAATGATGGTCTCAGCCTTCTGGCGCGCCTCATGGATGACGCTCTCACCCATACGCTGGGCATTGAGGAGCGCTGTCTTCAGCGTTTCTTCATCATTGCGGTACTGGTCCACCTTTTCCGCAAGGATGTACATTTTTTTCTCCGCATCCGCTTTTTCCGTCTGCAGGCGTTCCAGTTCTGCCGCCACCTGGTCCAGATAAGCGTCCACTTCCTCGGGCCGGTAGCCGCGCATGACCTTGTCAAAGGTAACGTTGCGGATATCTTCAGCGTTCATAGAGATTGTTCCCCCTGTTAATATTCAATATAGGACACGAAGGTGCGGCCCTTCCGGCTTTTGGCACCCACGCCGCACAGCTTGTACTTGCCGCGTCCGCGGATGCTGAACACGTCGTTTTCAAACACTTCATAATGCGCGGACACCGTGGAAACGTGGTTCACTTCCACCATGCCGCTTTTCACAAGCTGCACCGCATCCCCACGGCTGATATGCAGCATGGCGGCCAGCACAGCGTCCAGCCTCAGCGAGGCCACCGTCGCCGTCTGTGCCGGGCGCTCTTCCCGGCCGGGCAGTTCCTCCGCCCGGCCCGCGCGCACACATACGCTGCAGCGCCCCACGCTGGAAAGCTCGTCGCACACCAGCGGCGCGACCGTATCCAGAACGAACAGATATGCTCCGTCTTCCGACAAAAGGATATCGCCGATGCATTCGCGCCTGATTCCCAGCGACATCAGTGCGCCCAGATAATCCCGGTGAGTGAGTGCTCTGTCAGCCCGCAGGGTCTGCGCAAACAGACATACGGCGGGCAGCGGCTCCTGCGCCCCATATTCACCGAAAAGGCGCAGAATCCGCCGTTCGGCATCCGGATAGCCGCCGTCGAAAGCATATCCCTCAAAGCCCAACCCCGCAAGAGCGGCGCGGGCCAGTTCCTGCTGGCGATCGCTTAAAAACGGGGTGCTGCGGGACGTCCCTCGCTGGCGCACGACCTGCACAAGGTCCCCCAGGCGGCGGACGAACAAGCGCTCATCGTCGTCCGCGGGCGGTATGTAGCCTCTCAAAATCAGAAGAACACGCCGTTGCTTTCAAGCTCGTCCAGCAGATCCCCCATGATATCCACATTATACGGGGTGATGATAAAAGTGCTGTTGGCAACGCGCTTGATCTGGCCGTTGTTTGCATACGCCACGCCGGAGAGAAAATCCACCAGACGGCGGGAGACCTCCTTATTTGTGGATTCCAGGTTCAAAACCACGGTGCGCTTGGCGTTCAGATGGTCCGCGATGGCGCTGGCATCATCAAAACGCTCAGGCTTCACAAGCACTACCTGCAGCTGCATGGTGGAGTTGATATTCACGACCTTATTGCGTTTGGGCGTAACATCCTGTTCTTCGGGGACATAATCGTCCTGCGCCGCATAGCCTGTATTCTCATTCACGAAATCCATATCGTCGTCATCGTAATCGTCGTCGTCGGGCACGCCCATCATACCTTTGATCTTATCGAACATACTCATCTCTGAAATCTCCTTTTTATGGCAAGCTGGCCGCGCGCAGACGCATGCGCCGCCGCGCCACGATTGTAACGGTTTTGTATCCGCACCGGCACAACAAATTGGATACTATCATCGTTATTATCCTTGTTTTTGTGGCGGATGTCAATAAACAGTTGCAAATTTGTGTAAAAAGGCACACAAAAAAGCTACAATATTTTTCCGTCGTACAGATCTGTACCGCGCACAACAATCTCATCGAACAGTTTTACCTCATTTTCGCCCGTCGTTGTTTTCGACGGCACCAGAATGTAATCCTCGTTTTCAAACAGGATCGTAATATTTTTCTGGTACACCAGGTTTCCGTATTTGACAAACACGCAGTTTTGCCCTTCAACGATGTGCAGTGCCTGTCGGTCGATACGGATTCCCTCATAGGTGGCGAACGTTATATCTGCTTTTTCATGCTCCAGCGTCACAACTGTCTCGTTGATGTAATCACAAATCAATTCCACCTTGGCAGTACCGTTCTCCTCGTCCACCGTAACATTCACCACGGTGGCGGGCACCGATTCGGCCGATACGTTTGGGAACGAGATCTCGACGCGCGTTCCCTCCACGAACTTTTCCGCCTGTTTCTGCGTCACAAGGCCATAATAACGCCAGCGGTAGTCCAAAATCAGCTTGCCCGCTACGTTTGCGTCGTTCGTTTGGGAAGGCTGTGCCAGCGCATCCTTCAATTCTGCCGGAGACATGGCCGCCAGCGCCTCAGGCGTATACATCTGCTTCTCGCTGTCCTGCGCGGAGACAAAATATCCGGCCGCCGGAGCTGTTATCGGTGTGTATACGCTGGCGGCATCCGCCGCGTCGCGCCGCGCCGTCAGGTCCGCAATGCGGGCGCTGAAATCCGATACGACCCCCATCGTGAGCTGCATCTTATTCTGCGCAAGCTGGATGGAAGCCCGCGCATCCGATAATCCTGTGTAATTGCCGCTCTCCAGCAGATCCAGCGCCGAATAGATACCCTGCTGGTTCTGATTCATCAGCGCCTCAACGTCGGCAGCCGCGCCCGCCTGGGACTTTTCCAGCACCGAAAGCTCCTCCGTCAGCTTTTCGGAGAGCGTCCGGTTCTGTGCGCTCGCTTCGTCGGCGAACAATCGCGCTACCTGCGTGCCTGCCGAGACACGCTCGCCGTTGTTCACCTGATAGCCCAGGACGCCCGCTCCCTCATAAGGAATGACCGTCTCATCCATGGCGAGCATCCCGTCGCAGCGGACGACGTCGGACATTGAATATGCCACCGCGGTCTGCGTTTGATAATTTGTACGCAGCACCTGTACCATCTGAACGCCGATATATCCGGCGGGCACGAGCATCAGCAGAGCCAAAATCAGTCCTCTGTACCGTTTTTCTTTTTCTTACCGGCCAGTTTTCCATATATCCGTTATTCCTTATATTTGATCGCCGCAATTTTTCTTCACATGCCCCGCCCAAAGCCGGGCGGCCGCCTCCGCCGCTTCCGGCTCCCCTGCGGGCAGCCAAACCAGGCCGTCCATCCGCCGGAACCAGGTAAGCTGCCGTTTGGCGTAATTACGGGACGCCTGCTTGAGCGCCGCCGTGCATACTTCCAACGGTTCCTTTCCTTCAAAATAAGGAAAAAATTCTTTGTAGCCAATGGCCTGCGCCGCGGTATGGTAGGCATCTCTGTTGGCATACACCAGGCGCGCCTCTTCCAGCAGCCCATGTGCAAGCATCGCGTCTACTCGCGCATCAATGCGTGCATAAAGCTGTGCACGCTCCGGCATATTCAGCCCTATCAGCAAAGCGCGGTACGGCTGCTGCGCCGGACGGGAGCGCGCGAGCCGGCAGGACATCGTCTCGCCCGTTTGCTCATACAGCTCCAGCGCACGCAGCACACGCCCATGGTTGTTGGGGTGCAGCTTCGCCGCACACTCCGGGTCCACCTGCTGCAGCCGCGCATAAAGCGGGCCGATGCCCTGCTCTATCAGCTCGGTTTCCAGCCGTGCCCGCACGGCCGGGTCCGCCTTATCCGGTGTAAAGTCTATTCCATTTACAAGACTGGAAATATACAATCCGGTGCCGCCGGCCACGATTGGAACGCGTCCGCGCGCCGTGATCTGCGCGATACACTCGCCTGCGTGCCTGACATAGTCCGCAACAGAGAACCGTTCTTCCGGCGGAAGAAATCCCACCAGATGGTGCGGCACACCTTTCATCTCCTCCGGCGTCGCCTGTGCAGTTCCCACACGAAGCCCTTTATAGATCTGCATCGAATCCGCCGAAACGACCTCGCCGTCCAGCAGCTTTGCCAGCGCAACAGAGAGCGCTGTTTTCCCCGTAGCCGTGGGACCGCAGATCACGATGATATCAGCCTTGTCTGCCAAACTGCTTTTCCAGCTCCTTTTTGGTGATCTTCAGCACGATGGGCCGTCCGTGGGGACAGAACGGAGGCACTCTGCCGTCCAGCACATCCTCCGCCAAGCGCAGCAGCTGTGCAGCGTGCGTTTTATCTCCCGCCTTGATGGCCGCGCGGCACGCGATGGAGTGCAGCACCCATTCTGTTTTTTCGCTGGTGGTATACCGCGGGTTGGAGACCAGCCTGCTGGCCAGCTCCACCACAAGGTCCTCCACATCCTCGAGCACGACGTCTGCCGGGACGGCGCGCACCACGACAGAATTGCCGCCGAAGTCCTCCACTTCCAGACCACTGTCCTGTAAAAGCATTTCACTTTGCACCAGTGCATCCTTTTCTTCCGCGGAAAGCTGCACCGTTACGGGCACCAGCAGCATCTGGCTGCTCACCTTCCCATACGATGCCGCCAAAGATTCATAGATAATGCGCTCGTGGGCGGCGTGCTTATCCAAAAGGCACATGTCGTTTCCCCGTTGGGTGACAATGTACGTGTCAAACACCTCGCCCACAAAACGAAGCGAATCGCGCCGCTGTTCTTCTTCCACAGGCGCAAAAGCAGTCTGATGGGGCGTTTCAGCCTCCATCTGCGGCGCGGCGGTATTTTCCGTCCCGGCTGTTTCTCCCGCCGCAAAGCTGTTCAGGGCCCGGTCCTCCGGCAGGGTCTGCACGCCCGGCGTTCCCTCCTGCCGCCGGCAGACAGTGTGCGGCATAAAGCCGACATCCTCCGCCGCGTCCTCATCAGCCCATATATCCGGCGCCTTTGCCGAACGGTACGGAACAGCAGATTCACTTGAGAGAGCAGTGATCATTTCACTGTACGCTTTCACCTGGCCGGGCAGCGGTACGGCGGCCGGCTCCGGACGTGCCGGGACCGGCCTCACCGGTGCGTCCGGAACGGCACGGGACGCCGGACGCAATGCGGCCGGGCCGCGCGCGGGCTCTTCGGCCGGGGCGCTCTCGGACGGCTCCTTCTTCGCAGCTGCATCCGGCGCCTTTTCATCCGCCGGGAACGCCCTTTCCGCACCGCCGAAAGAAAACACCTTTTCCGTGCTCTGCGGCGTGATGAGTACGCATTTAACGCTTTGATATACCGCATCGAACACATCTTTTTCCCGGGCGAAACGCACCTCTGTTTTGGCCGGGTGGACGTTCACATCCACCAGCTGCGGCGGCATCTCGATGGAAAGCACGCAGCCCGGGAATTTTCCCTGCATCATCACGCCTTTATAGGCGGCCTCCAGCGCCGCCATCATCGTGCGGTTCTTGACAAAGCGTCCATTGATAAAAAAATACTGCATGGCGCGGCTTGCACGGGCGCTTTTCGGCGGCGTAACAAGGCCGCGCACCGTGTAGCTGCCCGCCGTGTGCTCCACAGGCACAAGGTCCTTTGCAAAGTCACGGGAAAGCACGGCATACGCCGCCCCCAGCAGTTTTCCGTCGCCGGGCGTCTGGAACTGCGGTTTTCCGTCCCGCACGAACTTGAACGAAACCTCCGGGTGGGAGAGCGCAAGCTGTGTGACAACATCTGCCACATAGTTGCCTTCACTGGTATCCTTTTTCAAAAACTTCATACGTGCGGGCGTGTTGTAAAACAGGTCCCGCACAGTGATCGTTGTTCCGACAGGACGTGCGGCCGGCTCAATGCCCTGTTCTTCTCCCCCGCTGATGCGGTACAGATACGCATACTCGTCCGCATCCGTCTTTGTGAGAAGCTCAATGCGGGACACACTGGCCACGGAGGCCAACGCTTCGCCGCGGAAGCCCAGGGTATGAATGCTCTCCAGGTCTTCCTCTTTCTCGAGCTTGCTCGTTGCGTGGCGGATAAACGCCGTCGGGATGTACTCGGCCTCGATGCCGCAGCCATTGTCCGCGATTTGGATCATTGCGATGCCGCCGCGTTCAACGGAAACGGAAACCGCGGTGGCGCCCGCGTCAATGGCGTTCTCCGTCAGCTCCTTTACAACCGAGGCGGGGCGCTCCACCACCTCGCCTGCCGCGATGAGTTCCGCGGTATGCTTGTCCAACACATGAATAACTGCCAATGCGCAGCACCGCCCTTTCCTGCGCGCCGGGCGCGCTTATTTTACCAGTGTCTGTTTCAGTTCATACAAAAAATTCAACGCTTCCAGCGGCGTGAGCGTTTCCACATCCACCGCTGTCAGCTTGTCCACCAGCTCGCTGGGCACGGGCGCTGCCGCGAATTTTTCAAAATTGCCGAAGTCCAGCTGCGTCACCTTATCGGCGTTGGGCGCGGTGGCCTCCAGCACCTTGAGCACTTCCTTCGCGCGCTTTGTCACCTCGCCGGGCAGACCCGCCAGCTTTGCAACCTCAATGCCGTAGCTGTCGTCCGCCGGGCCGCGCACGATGCGCCGCAGAAACGTAATGTCGTCGCCGCGCTTTTTTACAGCGATGTTATAATTCTTCACGCCGTCAATGGCGTTTTCCAAATCCGTCAGCTCGTGATAATGGGTGGCAAACAGCGTTTTGCAGCCCATGCCGCCATCCTTGTCCGCAATGTGTTCCACTACGGCGCGGGCGATGCTCATGCCGTCGAACGTGGAAGTCCCCCGGCCGATTTCATCTAAAATCACAAGGCTTTTTGCCGTTGCGTACTGGAGGATTTCGGCCACCTCGGTCATCTCCACCATAAAGGTGGATTGCCCCGCAGCCAAATCGTCTGAAGCGCCCACGCGGGTGAAAATAGCATCCACAACGCCCATGCGGCACGCCCGGGCCGGCACGAAGCTGCCGATCTGCGCCATCAGCGCAATGAGCGCCGTCTGGCGCATATAGGTGGATTTGCCGGCCATATTCGGGCCGGTGATGATGAGCATACGGTTATCGCCGCAGTCCAGCACAGTGTCGTTGGGCACGAACAGCGCACCCTTGAGCATCTGCTCGATGACAGGATGGCGGCCCTCCTCGATGATGAGCTCGTCGCCTTCATCCACAACCGGCTTTGTATAGCCGTTTTTCACAGCCACCTCCGCCAGCGCCGTCAGGACGTCCAGACGGGCCACGCCGGACGCGGTTTTCTGGAAACGCGGCAGTTCGGCCGAAATTTTATGCAGCAGATCGTCAAAGAGCTGGCGTTCCAGGACAGCCAGACGCTCGTTTGCGCCCAGGATCTTGTTCTCCAGTACCTTCAGGTCCTCGGTGATGTACCGCTCCGCGTTGGCCAGCGTCTGCTTGCGGACAAAATTTGCAGGCACCTGGTTCGAAAAGGAACGGCTCACCTCGATGTAATAACCGAACACCCGGTTGTAGCCGATCTTCAGCGTGCGGATGCCCGTTTCCTCCTTGAGCTTTGCCTCCAGCGTGGCAAGGTAACCTTTGCCGCCGTGGACGATGTCCCGCAGCTCGTCCACCTCGGTGTTGTAGCCCGGGTGAATGACGCCTCCGTCCTTGAGCATGGCAGGCGCATTCTCGTCGACCGCTGCGAAGATCAGCTCCTTGATATCGGACAATTCGTCGATATCAGCCAGCAGCGCGGTGATCTCGGCGCTGCCGAAGGGCCGGGCCAGCGCCTTCAAGCGGGGCAGCTGCTCACAGGTGGCGGCAAGCGCGTAGATTTCCCGCGGAGAGGCCGAACCGTACACCGTGCGCGTCATCAGGCGCTCGATGTCAAATATCTTTGAGAGCGCGGCCGCGATATCGGCGCGGGCTACGGAATCGCCCACCAGCTCCTCCACGCCGTCCAGACGCGCATTGATGGCCGCCACGTTCACCAGAGGCTGCTCGATCCACGCGCGCATCAGCCGCTTTCCCATAGCCGTCTGCGTTTTATCCAGCACCCACAGCAGCGTACCTTTTTTCTCGCGCCCGCGCATCGTTTCCGTCAGCTCCAGGTTGGCGCGCGTGACGGGCGAAAGCTGCATATACTGCGCTTCGGCGTAATTGTGTACGGTCTTTAACCGCTCCACGCCCTTTTTCTGTGTTTCCTTTAAGTATCCCAGCAGCACGGCCAGGGCCGTGAACGCCGGACTTTCCGGCGCAAGGCCGGCCGTTTTTTCCGGGGCATCCCCAAACTGGGCGCGCATCTCTTCCATGCAGGCGTCGGGCGCGAAAGCCGCTTCATCCAGCAGCTCCACACTGCAGGCAAGCTGCTGCTTGATATACGCCGTTACTTCCTTGTAGTCCAGAATAGCTGCGTTGAACAGCACCTCGCTGGGAGAATAGCGGCACAATTCGGAGATGATCTCCGGCCCCAGCTTTTCGCCCGTGAGCACCGTGGCGTGAGCCGTGCCTGTGGAGACGTCTGCAAAGCATACGCCCGCTTTTTTCTCCGTGATATAAATGCTGGCGATGTAGTTGTTTTTATCATCCTGCAGCATACTGCTTTCGATCACAGTGCCGGGTGTCACCACACGGATGATATCCCGCTTGACGAGGCCTTTCGCCAGAGCGGGGTCCTCCATCTGTTCACAGATGGCGACCTTATAACCTTTGGCAATGAGCCTTGCCACATAGTTTTCATAGGAATGGAACGGCACACCGCACATGGGCGCGCGCTCCTCCTGGCCGCAGTCCCGGCCCGTCAGGGTGAGCTCCAGCTCCTTTGACGCAAGAATGGCGTCGTCGTAAAACATCTCGTAAAAATCCCCAAGACGGAAAAACAATATCTTGTCGGGATGCTGTTTTTTGATGTCGAAATACTGCTGCATCATGGGGGAAAGCGCTGCCATATTCTGCACCGTCCTATTAAGATTCAAAACGCGCGGAGCGCGGGGCCGCCATCAGTGGCAGCCCGAACAAGAAGCGCAGCTGCCCGAGCATCCGCCCTGCTGCGGCTCCTCCACCGTCATCGGGTCGCCGCCGTTGACAGCCGTGTTGATGATGGCGTTCACATAATTCATCACAGACTCCAGTTCAGCCTTTGCCTCGTTGTAGGCGGCCATGCTCTGGTTTGCCATGATGTCGTTGTACAGCTGGTTCACCTTCACATTCAGTTCGTTGACCTTATCCTGGTCCTTGTCCGCGCTTTTGGAAAGCTCGCTGTTCAGGTCGATGCGGGCAAGATTAAAGTCTCCGATCAGCTGCTGAAGCGCCTCATCCTCGTCATTTTTTTTGCGGGTGCCCTCCAGCGCCAGATAAGCCTCTTCCCGCTGCAGCTGTGCGGCAGCCTCCTTAAACATCGTGATCGCGTCTTTCGCCATGATAAAATTCTCCTTTTATTCCCTTTATTTTTGAAGCATTTCCGATGGGGTCGCATTATTTTGCCCTGCGGCGGGCGGGTTCATGCAAGCTCGCCTTTCAGCATCGCGCCGCGCACGCCTGTCACGCGGACATCGGCGAACTCGCCCACAGGCGCGCCGCCTGCAAAATCCACAGTCATATTGTTGTCCAGACGGGCGGTAAGAGTTCCCTCCTCCCTGCCCGGGCCTTCCACCAGGGCGCGGACGGTCTTGCCCACCATTGCGCCGCCCAGTTTTGCCACCACCTGTTCCTGAATGGCAAGCACCCGGGCAATGCGCTGCGTTTTTTCCTTGTGGGGTGTGGGGTCCGGCATGCTTGCCGCTGCCGTACCCGTGCGTTTGGAGTAGATGAACGTAAACAGCTGCATGTACTCGACCTCGCGGATGAGCGTCTCTGTGGCGCAGAAGTCCTCTTCCGTCTCGCCGGGAAAGCCGACGATGATATCGCTGGAATACGTCATCTCCGGCATGCGGCGTTTGGCGTAAGCGATAAGCGAGAGGTAGTCCTCCACTGTGTATTTGCGGTTCATCTGCGCCAAAATGCTGTTCGAGCCGGATTGCACCGGCAAATGCAAATGGCGGCTGATGTGCGCGCTGTTTGCAATGGTGTCGATGAGCTCGCGCGTAGCGTCCTTGGGATGGCTCGTCATAAACCGGATGCGGTAATCGCCGGGAACAGCGTCCAGCATGCGCAGCAGCGCGGCAAAGGTGATGTCTTCCGGCAGGCCCTTGCCGTAGGAGTTCACATTCTGGCCCAGCAGAGTGATGTCCTTGTAGCCCTCGGCCACAAGCTGCCGGAACTCCCGCAAAATATCCGCGCTGGCACGGCTGCGCTCTCGTCCGCGCACATATGGCACAATACAGTAAGAACAGAAATTATCGCAGCCGTACATGATGGGAAGCCAGGCGCGGAACGTGGAATCCCGCCGGATGGGCATATCCTCTATGATCTCGCCGCGCTCGGCCGGCATGCGCAGCACGCGTTTGCGCGTGGCCAGCTTTTCACACAGGATGTCGGGCAGCGTATCGATGCCGTTGACGCCGAACACAATGTCCACGAACGGATAGTGCTTTTTGAATTTTTCCACGATCTCCTTCTGCTGGGCCATGCATCCGGATACCGCGATCAACAGCTTGGGGTTCGCCTCTTTCAGGCCCTTAAGCGCGCCGACGTTGCCGAAAACGCGCTGCTCGGCGTGCTCGCGCACCGCGCAGGTGTTGAACACGATCAGGTCCGCGTCCTCGGGCCGTGCGGCCAGGCCGAAGCCGATATCCGTTAAAACGCCCTTGATTTTTTCGCCGTCGTTCACATTTTGCTGACATCCGAACGAATGTACATACAGCATGGGGGGCGTATCGTAATACGCCGCGATCGTGCGCGCCGCCGCCTCGTTTTTGGTAAAGCGGATGGTCTCCATGAGTCACCTCAAATATTATTTTAGCCGCGGTAAAAGCACCCGGAGCGGCAAACCGCCCGCGCGCCCCGCCGGGCGGCTTTATGCTAACATACTAATTTAGTATACTACTTTTTATACATTATTACAATAACAAAAGCATCCCCGCCGGAGAGAAAAATTCTCTGGAACACACAGCAGAGGGCCGCCCCTTCCGGGACGGCCCTCTGCTGTGTGTTTTTTCCGTTTTAATCACGGCTCCGGACGCGTCAGAATCAGCTCCGGATCGGTGTAATATTCATCTGCCAGCAGCTCCAGATGACAGTGGTTCCCGGTGGAATTGCCTGTGCTGCCCACACGCGCCACAAGCTGCCCTGCCCGCACCGTATCGCCCGGCTGCACCAGCAGCTCGCTGCAATGCGTCAGGCGCACGCGCACGCCGGGGTCGCCGTCCAGCGCGATCTCCACATATTTCCCATATACCCAGTACTGCGTTTCCTCGCCGTCCTCCGCGCGTGTTACCGTGCCGCTGAACGGAGCGACAATATCCGCACCTTTCTTGGCCGCAATATCCACTCCCCGGTGATATCTGCCCACCGAACGGGAAACAAATGTATACTCCGGCACGGGCCACACGCCTGTTGTACCCGCCAGCCGCTCTTTTATCAATTCGTTGTCCGGCGGAAGCCAGGTTTCCGTGTTTTGCGGCTCAGGCTGCCGGGCCTGTGTCCGGGGCGTTTCATCGCGCGGGGCAGAAAGCTTCTGCATGGGGTCCAGCAGCACGCCGTTTCGCTCCAGCTCCAAATGGCAGTGGTTGCCGCTGGCAACGCCGGTGTTTCCTACCCGGGCAACCGCTTCACCTGCTTTCACCGTGTCGCCGGGCTGCACCAAAAGCTCGCTGCAATGGGCATAGCGCGTGATGATGCCGCCGCCGTGATCCAACAGCACATAGTCGCCCCAATTTTCATGATACTCCGCTTCCAACACCGTGCCGTCCCAAACGGCCAGAATCTCCGCGCCCTCCCGCGCAGCAATGTCTGTTCCGCGGTGGCCCGCACCGAACTGTGTGCCGATGTATTCATACTCCGGCACGGGCCAGACCGGCGGCCGCGACGTCTCAAGCGTCAATACGCTTTCGGACAATCCCGGCGCGCTGTTTTCAGGCAGCGCATTCCGCATTTTTAAAGCTTCCTCACCTGTTCCGGCTGGCTCCGCCGTTTGCGGCTTCGGCAAGCTGCCGCTCACTCGCTCCGCCGCTTCATCTGCCGCGCATGCCGTCAGGCCCGCCGCCAAAACAGCCGCCGCCGTGCACAGCGCCACAGCCGTAAATTGCCGCGCCGTGCGCTTCTGCGGCGCCAGCACCGCTTCCATCCGGCTGCGCAGCAGCCCGGCCGGGCTTGCAAAAGCACTGGCCAACCCGGCGGCGCGCACATCGGCGGCGGCGCACAGCATTGCAGCGCAATATTCCTTGCGCTGTGCGCCGTCCAGCATCCGCGCCACCGCACGGTCACAGCCGAACTCGCAGGCCTCGCTCATCATACGCCGCAGCAGCCACGCGGCCGGATTGAACCAATGTACAACACACACAGCCTGCGCCGCCAGCTTGTACACAAGATGCCCCCGGCGCAGATGCATGCATTCATGTCGCAGAGCATACTCCAGCGTTTCGTCCGCTGCCCAGTCCTCGGGCAGGTAAATGCGCGGGCGCAGCACTCCCACCGCAACAGGCGTTGCCAACGCGCCGCATACATACAGCCCCACGCGCCGGGAAAAGCCACCCGCCTTTGCGGCATGTGCCATGCACCGCCGCACTGCGGCGTCCTCCACCGGGCGCGCTTCACGCGCCAGATGACGTGTGAAACGCCTGTATTCCGCCCACAAAGCCAGCGTCACACACAATACTCCTGCCAGCCAAAACGCCGGGACCAGCCCCCACAGCATGGATATATGTTCCTGCGGCGCAGCGCGAAGCAGCTTGTCCGCCGCCGTGGGCAGTTCCGTCATAACGAACAGCGGTTCCGATGCAGCCGCCTCGGCGGGCAGAACCGTCCCCACAGAGCTTTGCACCGCCTGCGCGGGAGCATTCCACGCGCCGGGCATCGCAAACACGGGAAGCGGCAGCACAAACAGACACAGTGCCGCCGTTAAAACGGGCACGCTCCATTGAATATGAGCAAAGCGCCGCAGCGCCGGACGTGCCAGCCACAGCAGCAAAGCTGCCGCCCCGCCCGCCGCGCTCAAAGGCAAAAAGGTCATCCAGAAAAAACGCATCATTGGGGGTCCCTCTCTTTCAGCCACGCGCGCAGGGCCTCCAGTTCTTCAGGCGAGATACCGCCGCCGTCCGCCATGCACGCAACCATATTTTGTATGCTGCCGCCGTAGAGCTGTGCCAGAAAATCCCGTGTCTCGCTGTTTTTGTATGCCTCCCGCGTCATTGCGGCAGTATAGCTGCGCAGCTTGCCGCGCTTTTCGGTCTCCAGCAGGCCTTTTTCCACCAGGCGTGACAAAAATGTGAGCACTGTGGGTTGTTTCCAGCCTTTTTCCTGTCCCAGCGCCCGCATAATGTCCATGCCGGAAACGGTACGTCCCAGCGCCCACACACACTCCATGATCTCATATTCGGCAGCAGAAAGCTTCATTGCAGAAAGTCCTTTCCAAATCATTTTTTACAACATGTCGTTAATACTATAATACACGCCCCGCCAAGCGGTTGTCAACTGTTTTTACATTTTGTAAAAAACAAATTTTCCCACCCGGTGTCACAACAGCCGCTCATCACATAGAATGGAGTGTGCACGCGAAGGATCCTTCTCATCATATGGCACCGGGTATCGTGCGGGGAATGGCCCGCGCTCCCGAAGTTTAGGAGGCATATTATGCAGACCATCGATCTTGGAACCATTTCCATCGGCGGGGAAGATCTGGGGGCGCCCAAACGCCCGGAACCCACGCAGGCTCCCCGTTCCCCGTTCCCCACGCGGGAGGCATCGCGTCCCGCCGCCCCCGTCGCACCGCCCGCGCCAGTCATCCGCGAGCCCGCTGTACGTGAACCCGCCTGTTCTGCGCCGACTGCCCGCGAACCGGTTTCCCGGGAAACGCCCCGCACCCGCCCTACCGAAGAATACTGCGAAGAATGCGGCGCTTCCCGTCCCTGCAACGACGACATCTATTTCGAAAAATGCGAGGACCACAAGGTCTGTCACATTGGAGACACCGTCATGGAGGGACAGGGCCGCATTCTGGACCTTACCATGTGCCTGAAGAATGTTTGTCCCGGCAAGCGCGTGGCTGTCGGCATCGCACTGAGCGAGCTGGACCCCCGCGGCAACGAATATCCCCGCGGCATGAAAACCTTCACCGTACCCGCCCACCATCACAGCTACTGCGCGGATATTCCCGTGGAAGCCATGCGTTTTATCCTTCCGGAGGATATCAGCGTGAGCGGAACGTCCGATTCCTGCGGCAACCGCCGCCATTTCACCGCCAGGGTCGTTGCGCATTACATTGATTTCAACTCCGCTACCGCGGGGCTGTAAGCGCGCATTCACCCATCATGATAAAGGAGCTATATTATGTGCAACTCGAAATGTTATGACACGATCTCGATCATCGTCAGCCTTGTGCTTGGTGTCATCTTTGCGATCCTCGTTTTCTGCTTTCCCTCCCTGTTTTTCCTGGGTATCCTGTTCGGGTTCCTGCTCAGCATCGCCGCGCTGTTCCTTCTGACGATCACCGCGTCCAGTCTGCTGCGCCAGGATAAACGTCTGAACGACTGTATCTGCGCCACCGGAAAAAGGCTGTTGATCCCGGCTCTGCTGCTGCTTGCAGCCGCAATGATCGCCTTTATCTTCCTCACGCTCTGCATCGCCACATTTATAACTTATCCCATCCTTACGTTCATCCTCTACACGCTGATCACGTATACTTTCTTCAGCCTGTACTGCTTCCTCGCCTGCCTCATCGAAGCGGGCTGCCACCACTGCGGCTGCGAGGAATAACATCCGTTTTCAAACGCAAAACAGGCCGCGCCCTTCCGGGCGCGGCCTGTCCGCATTTTTATATCGGGGACGCCTGCCGTGTCATTCCGTCTTTTTGCGCCGTGTCCGTTTTTTTTCCACAGGAGCCGCCGCGCCGCTTTCCGGTCTTGGCAGCATGGGCCGCAGATACTGACCCGTATACGAGGCCTCGCACAGCGCCACCTCCTCCGGCGTGCCTTGCGCTACGATCATGCCGCCCGCATTGCCGCCCTCCGGCCCAAGGTCGATGATGTGGTCCGCCCGTTTGATGACGTCCAGGTTATGCTCGATGATGATGACAGTGTTGCCCGCCTCCACCAACCGGTCGATGACCTTTACCAGTTTATGCACATCATCCACATGCAGGCCTGTGGTAGGCTCGTCCATAATATAGACAGTCTTGCCCGTGCCGGGCTTGGCCAGTTCCAGCGCCAGCTTCACCCGCTGCGCTTCACCGCCGGAAAGCGTCGTTGCGCTCTGGCCCATCTGGATGTAGCCCAGGCCTACATCCACAAGCGTCTTGATCTTACGGTGGATCTTGGGGATGTTTTCGAAAAAGGTGCAGGCCTCCTCCACTGTCATGTTCAGAACATCGGTGATGGTCTTCCCCTTATACTTTACCTCAAGCGTTTCGCGGTTGTAGCGCGCGCCCTTGCACACCTCGCAGGGCACATAGATGTCCGGCAGAAAGTGCATGGCGATCTGGATAATGCCGTCGCCCTCGCAGGCCTCGCAGCGGCCGCCCTTGACATTGAAGCTGAAGCGGCCCGGCCCGTAGCCGCGCATCTTCGCCTCCTGCGTCTGTGAAAACACCGTGCGGATATCCGTGAATACACCTGTGTAGGTGGCCGGGTTCGAGCGCGGTGTGCGCCCGATGGGCGACTGGTCAATGCCGATGACCTTATCCACATATTCAAGGCCAAGCATGTCTTTGTGCGCGCCCGGCTTGATGCGCGCGCCGTTCAGGTCCGCCGCCAGGCGTTTGTACAGAATTTCGTTGATCAGCGACGATTTTCCGCTGCCCGAGATACCCGTGATGCATGTCATTACGCCCAGCGGTATTTTTACGTCCACATCCCGCAGATTGTTCTGCGTGGCGCCTTTGATCTCGATGAAATGGCCGTTGCCCTCGCGGCGGTGTTCCGGCACCTCGATTTTTTTCGGCCGGAGAGATACTTCCCCGTAATGCTGCGTGGCGCCTTGCAGATATCCTCCACCGTACCTTCCGCCACCAGCTCGCCGCCGTGTATGCCCGCGCCCGGGCCGATGTCCACGATCCAGTCCGCCTCACGCATGGTCTCTTCGTCGTGCTCCACCACGATGAGCGTATTGCCCAGGTCGCGCAGGCGCTTGAGCGTAGCGATGAGCTTTGAGTTGTCCCTCTGGTGCAGACCGATGCTCGGCTCGTCCAGCACATACAAAACACCCGTCAGCGCCGAACCGATCTGTGTAGCGAGGCGGATGCGCTGGCTTTCGCCGCCGGACAGCGTGGCCGCGTTGCGCGCCAGCGTCAGGTAGTCCAAGCCCACGTTCTGCAAAAAGCCCAGCCGCTCGCGGATCTCTTTTAAAATCCCATCCGCGATCATATGCTCCCGCTCGGTGAGCTGAAGGCCGTTGATGAAATCCAGCTCCTCGCGTACGCTCATCTGTGTAAATTTACTGATGTTGACGCCGCCCACCGTAACAGCCAGGCTGGTCGGCTTCAGGCGGTCTCCGTGGCAGTCCGGGCATTCCACACCCGTCATCACGCCTTGTATCTCCTCTTTCATCCACTCGGAATTTGTTTCGCGGAAGCGGCGCTCCAGATTGTTGATGATGCCTTCAAACTCGGTGCTGTATGTCCCGGTGCCCCGGTCCGTCTCGCGGGTCATCTCCAGCTTTTCGCCGCCGGTACCGTACAAAAGCGCATGCACGCCTTCAGGCGGCATGTCCTTGATTTTGGTGTCCAGCGTAAAACCGTATTTTTTGCCCAGGCCCTTGTAGTACATCTCGCTCACAGAACCGTCCGCATAATACCAGCCGCTTGCCTTGATCGCGCCCTCGCGGATGGAAAGGCTGCGGTTCGGAATAACGAGCGCCGGGTCCACCTTCATAAAGGTACCGAGGCCCGTGCATGTCTCGCACGCGCCGAAGGGATTGTTGAACGAGAACATGCGCGGCGCAAGCTCGTCGATGGAAATGCCGTGCTCCGGGCAGGCATAGCTCTGGCTGAACAGCATCTCATCGCCTCCGATGACGTCGATGCCCACAAGGCCGCCCGTCAAACCGATGGCCGTCTCGATGGAATCCGCCAGGCGGCTGCGCACCTCATCATTGACGACGAGGCGGTCCACCACGATCTCCACCGTGTGCTTCTTGTTCTTTTCAAGGGCGATCTCCTCGTCCAGCTCATACATATTGCCATCCACGCGCACACGGGCAAAGCCGGAACGGCGCGCGGCCTCGAACTCCTTCTGCTGGGTGCCCTTGCGCCCGCGCACAACGGGGGCCAGCACCTGGAACCGCGTGCCCTCGGGCAGGCGCAGCACCTCGTCCACCATCTGGTCCACCGTCTGCTGGCTGATGACGCGGCCGCACACCGGGCAGTGCGGAATCCCGATACGCGCATACATCAGGCGCAGGTAATCGTAGATTTCCGTCACCGTGCCCACTGTGGAGCGCGGGTTGCGGGAGGTCGTTTTCTGGTCGATGGATATGGCCGGCGACAGGCCCTGTATCTCGTCCACATCAGGCTTCTCCATCTGGCCCAAAAACTGGCGGGCATAGCTGGACAGGCTTTCCATGTACCGGCGCTGTCCGTCTGCGTAGATGGTATCAAACGCCAGCGAAGATTTGCCGCTGCCCGAAAGGCCCGTCATGACGATGAGTTTGTCGCGGGGGATGGTCACGTCCACGTTTTTGAGGTTGTGCTCCCGCGCGCCTTTTATCACGATTTTGTCTGTACTCAAAGCTTGGTTTTCCTTTCCGCCTGCTTGCGCAGCTTTTCAATGCGGTCGCGCAGAAACGCCGCGTGTTCAAATTCCAGTATTTTAGCCGCTTCCCGCATCTCCCGCGTCAGCTGATTGATCTTCTGCTCGATCTCAGCGCGGCTCATGCGTTTGGCGGGCTTGTCCGCACTGTCGTCTTTGGAGGATATCTCCAGCACGCCCATACCGCTGATTTCCTTGACGATGGTCTTGGGTGTGATGCCGTTGGCGGCGTTGTAGGCCTCCTGGATGCCGCGGCGGCGCTCAGTCTCCATAATAGCACGCTCCATTGAGGGCGTGATGGAATCCGCATACATGATAACGACGCCGTCCGCATTGCGCGCGGCACGTCCAATGGTCTGCACGAGGCTCGTTTCACTGCGCAGAAAGCCTTCTTTGTCCGCGTCCAGGATGGCGACAAGGGATACCTCGGGCAGATCCAGCCCTTCGCGCAGCAGGTTGATGCCCACGATCACATCAATGGTGCCCTTGCGCAGATCACGCATCAGCTCCACACGCTCGAAGGTATCCACCTCGTGATGCATATATTTTACCTTAACGCCATGGTCGGAGAGATAATCCGTCAGGTCCTCGGCCATCTTCTTCGTCAGCGTTGTGACCAGCACGCGCTCGCCCCGGCCACTGCGGGTGTTGATCTCGCCCAGCAGGTCCTCGATCTGCCCTTCCACAGGCTTGACGATGACACGCGGGTCCAGCAGGCCCGTGGGGCGGATGACCTGTTCCACGATCTGTGTGGACTGTGCGCGTTCAAAATCGCCGGGCGTGGCCGAAACGAACACCGTTTGGTTCAGCTTCGACTCAAACTCCTCGAATTTGAGCGGGCGGTTGTCAAATGCCGACGGCAGGCGGAAGCCGAAGTCCACAAGGCTTTTTTTGCGGGCGTAATCGCCGCCGTACATGGCGCGCAGCTGGGGCAGCATCACATGGCTCTCGTCCACAAACAACAGGAAATCCTCGGGGAAATAATCCAGCAATGTTGTCGGCGTGGAACCGGGCGCACGGCCCGACAAAACAGCGGAGTAGTTCTCGATGCCCTTGCAGGTGCCCACTTCGGTAAGCATCTCAATGTCGTAATTGGTGCGCTGGGCAATGCGCTGGGCCTCCAGCAGCTTCCCCTCCCCGGTGAAAGCCTTCACCTGCCGGTCCAGCTCGTCGCGGATATTTGCAAGGCCCGCGCGCATTTTATCACCTGAAACGATGTAATGGCTGGCCGGGAAAATGGCAATATGCCGAATCACCGCGTGGCGCTCGCCCGTCAGCGCGTTCACTTCGCTGATGCGGTCGACCTCGTCGCCGAAAAATTCGATACGGATGGCCACATCGTTCATATAGGCGAGGTTGATCTCAACAATGTCGCCCCGCACGCGGAATTTGTTTCGCACGAAGTTGAGGTCGTTGCGCTCGTACTGCAGCGCCACCAGGCGGTGCATCAGCTCATCGCGGCTCATGTGCATGCCCTGCCGCACGCTGATGACCATGCTGCGGTAATCAATGGGGTCGCCCAAAGAGTAAATACACGACACGCTGGCCACGATGATAACGTCGCGCCGTTCCGACAGCGCGGCTGTGGCCGAATGGCGCAGACGGTCGATCTCCTCATTGATGGCGCTGTCCTTCTCAATATAGGTGTCAGTGCTTGGTATATACGCCTCCGGCTGGTAGTAATCGTAGTAGCTTACGAAATACTCCACCGCGTTGTCCGGAAAAAACTCCTTGAACTCTGTACAAAGCTGCGCAGCCAGCGTTTTGTTGTGCGCCAGCACCAGCGTGGGGCGGTTGAGGTTCGCAATGACGTTTGCCATCGTAAACGTTTTGCCGCTGCCTGTCACACCCAGGAGTGTCTGACATTTATCGCCCTTCAGCAGCCCGTCCGTCAGCTGTGCGATGGCCTCAGGCTGGTCGCCCGTGGGCTTGTAAGGCGCCTTGAGAATAAATCTGTCCTTGTGTTCTTCTTCCATTTCCATCCCTCAAAATACAATGCAGCCGCGGGTAAAACGTCATTCTCCAGAGAATCTTCCCAGAGGTTCTATTATACCAATTTTGGTAGAAAACTGCAATCTTATACCCTCCTATTTTCCCTCGTACGCCATCCGCTCTTTTGGTTATTTTGCCCCGCACGTGCAGGTCATACCCGTCCGGCGCCCTGCCTTTCGAAACGCCGGAGCATGCTTGCGCGGACGTGCTATCCGCCCAACAGCCGCCCAACCAGCCGCGCGCCGTTCGCCACCAGAGCACAGGACGCAAGACCGGCGGCGGTGGGAAGCGCAAACGCGGCTGCCGTCCACTTCCAGCTCTGCGATTCCTTGCGAATGGTGAGACATGTTGTCGAACACGGCCAGTGCATCAGCGAAAACAGCATCGTGCACACCGCCGTCACCCATGTCCAGCCGTTCTGTACCAACAGCGTATGCAGCGCCGAAAGATCGTTCATCTCCACCAGACTGCCTGTTGAAAGATACGCCATGATGATGATGGGCACGACGATCTCGTTGGCTGGGAAGCCCAGAATAAACGCCAGCAGGATTACGCCGTCCAGGCCGAAAAAACGGGCCGCCGGGTCCAAAAACGCCGCGCTGCGCGTCAGGAGCGTTTGGCCGTCCAGCGTGAGATTCGCCATGACCCATATAAGCATGCCCGCGGGCGCGGCCACCATTGCCGCGCGGCCCAGAACAAACAGCGTGCGGTCGAAAATGGAACGCACGATCACCTTACCTATCTGCGGCCTGCGGTAGGGCGGCAGCTCCAGTGTAAATGAGGACGGCACACCTTTGAGCACCGTGCCGGACAACAGCCGTGATGCAAGAAAAGTGGCCCCCACGCCCAGCAGCACCAGCCCCGTGAGCAGCGCCGCCGAAGCCAGCGAAGCGCCGAATCCGCCGGAGGCGCCCACAAAAAACATCGTCAGGATCGCGATCAGCGTGGGGAACCGACCGTTGCAGGGCACAAAATTGTTGGTGAGCATAGCAATGAGCCGTTCCCGCGGGGAATCAATGATGCGGCAGCCCACCACCCCTGCCGCGTTGCAGCCGAAGCCCATTGCCATGGTGAGAGCCTGCTTGCCGCAGGCCCGGCATTTTTTGAAGGTGCGATCCAGGTTGAATGCCACCCGCGGCAGATATCCCAGATCCTCCAGCAGCGTAAACAGAGGAAAAAAGATAGCCATGGGCGGAAGCATTACAGATACCACCCACGCCAGCACGCGGTATACGCCATCCACCAGCAGGCCTTTCACCCACACAGGCGCGCCGGCCCAAGCCATCGCTCCGCCCAGCCGGTCTCCCACCCAAAACAAACCGTCCGCCAAAAGCTGGGACGGCACGTTCGCGCCGGTGATCGTCAGCCAGAACACCCCCAGAAGCAGCAGGAGCATGAGCGGAAAACCCGTGCGGCGGCTCGTTAGAATCCGGTCCAGCTTCCGGTCACGCAGCTCCTGCGGCGTGGGCGTGTGGCGTACCGCACCGATGCACACGGTCTCCGCTGTGCGCACAAGACTGCGCACGACTTCATCGTGCAGCGCCTGCTGCGTGACGCCCCCTTCCGCAAGAAGACGCCTTGCCCGCGCCAGTATTTCCGCCACATCCGGATGCTGCGCAAGCGAAAAGCCCAGATACCGCACAATTCCGGCATTCAGCTCCGTATCTCCTTCCAAAAGGCGCAGCGTCAGCCACCGCGGAGCCGGGCCGCCTGTTCCCACGGCGTTGGCCACGGCGGGTGTCAGCAACGCCAGCGCAGCCTCCAAAGGCTGTGCGTAGCGCACCCGGCACACGCGCGCCGCGCATTCTCCCCGAATCACGCGCTCCACGGCATACATCAACTCCGGCAGGCCTTCGCCGCTGCGGGCTGCCGCCGGGACGACCGGTACGCCCAGCCTTTGCTCCAGCAGGGCCGCATCCACTTCCACGCCTTTGCGCCGCGCCTCGTCCATCAGGTTCACACACAGTACCACATTATCCGTAATTTCCATTGCCTGCAACGCCAAATTCAAATTGCGTTCCAGGCAGGAGGCGTCGCACACCACCACAACGGCGTTTGCACCGCCAAAGCAGATGAAATCCCGCGCCACCGCTTCCTCCGCGGAATGCGCCATCAGAGAATAGCAGCCCGGGATATCCACCAGCACGCAGCCCCAACCGCCCCTCTCGCAGTATCCCTGCGCGCTGGCCACCGTTTTGCCGGGCCAGTTGCCCGTGTGCTGGTTCATACCCGTCAACTCGTTGAACACCGTTGATTTGCCCACATTCGGATTGCCTGCCAGCGCGACGACGGAATCCGTCTCCCGCCGCTTGACGACGGCCAGCATGCCGTCCGCCGCGTGCGCGCCCGTGGAACGGTTTGTCAGTCCCATCCTCTCTCCCACCATCCCTTCAGCAGCCCGTGACCAGCACGCGTGCGGAGTCCTCGGCCCGCAGCGCGATAAGCGCGCCGCGGATGCGGTAGGCAACCGGGTCTCCTGCGGGGCTCTTTTGCACGCATTCCACCTCCGTGCCCTCGATCAGGCCGATGTCCTGCATACGGCGGCGCATGCCGCCCTCTGTCAGCAGCGCGGCCACCCGCGCGCGTTCGCCCTCCCGCAGCGCGGTGAGCGTTCCTTCCTGTGTCATATCCAGACGCCTCTTTTCATAAACATATACTGTAGCCGTTAGGCCGGGGAAACTTTGTTTCCCTGTTGACAATATATGGCATTTCTTCCGAAGGCGTTACAAGGGGGGCGTAGCATGGATACAGAACAGCTGTTTTATACGCAGAACGGGTATGACCGCGCGGACACCGGTCCGCTGACGACAGCCATGGAGGATTATCTTGAAATGATCTGCCGTCTGACGCGGTCCGGCGGCTATACGCGCATCTCCGCGCTGGCGCGTGAGCTGCATGTCCAGCCTTCGTCGGCCTCCAAAATGGCCGCGCTGCTACGTTCCGGAGGCTATCTGACCAACGAGCGGTACGGCTGCCTGCGCCTGACGGAAAAGGGCTCTCAGGCGGGCGCATACCTTTTATACCGGCACGACGTGCTCAACCGCCTGCTGCGCCGCATCAACGGCAGCGCGGATGAGCTGGAACAAACCGAACGCATCGAGCATTACATAGACGTGCGCACCGTGCGCAACATCGACGCTTTTCTGGACGGTCTGCCTGCGCGCTGACGGTCCGCCCCCTGCATGCCAAAACCGCGCCCCGGGCAGCAAACCCGGGGCGCGGTTCATTTTTATCCGAATACCGGAGCACAGGCGCTCAGTCCTGCACGCTCTGACGGATACTGTCCATATAATTACTCTGCACGAAGGAAAGAAATTCATTGTCCGCAAAGATCAGATGCTCCAAAAGCTGAATATTCACCAGCCGGAGCGCACGGTAGATCTCCCTTGTGACAGCCATATCACTGCTGGAAGGCAGTGTGATGCCGCGCGGATGGTTGTGAGCCAGCATCACGCCCGTCGCCCCGCATTTGAGTGCTTCGGAGACCACTTTCGCCACGGAAACCGCCGTGGCGTTGGCGCTGCCCTCGGAGATGAGCACGCAGCGCAGCAGCACGCGGCGGTCATCCACAGCCGCCATATAAAAAGCTTCCTGCGTGCGGGCGAAGAATTTCGGCATGAAAAATGCGCTGGCTTCTTCTACGCTTGTAAGCGGCACTTTGTGGGACGTCTTGTTCTCCAGATAATATGCGCACATCTGCGGGATAAATTTGAGCACGACGGCGCTGGAATGCCCCACGCCGGGCACACGCTCCAGTTCTTCGATGGGCGCGTCCAACACAGCCGAAAGGCTGCCGAACCGGTCGATCAGCGCATGCGCCAACGGATTCGTATCGCCCCGGGGGCGCGCAAGAAAGAGTAAAAACTCCATGGCGTTATGCTCCTCAAACCCGGCCAGTCCCTCCCGCAGGAAACGCTCGTATACACGCCGGCGGTGGTCGTCATGTACGCCCAAAGCAGTTCCTCCTTTACGAACGGTTGAGATTATTATATACTAAAAGGACGAATTTTGAAAGCACGGGAGGAAAAGGCGCATGAAAAGTTTCACAGCCGGAAAAAACGAGGACGGAGCACGGCTCTCGCGGTTTGTCGAAAACGTCACCTCCGGCATGCCGAAATCGCTGCTCTACAAAGCGTTCCGCAACAAACGCATCAAGGTCAACGGCAAAAAAGGCGCGCCGGACACGCGCCTTTGTCCGGGCGACTTGGTGGAGCTTTACATCAACGATGAATTTTTTTCCGCAGCGCCGCCCACGGCCAGGCCCCTTCCCTATAAAAAACGCCCACCGCTGCGCATGGTGTACGAGGACGAAAACATCGCCGCGCTCTACAAGCCCGCCCATCTGCTGTGCCATTCCGACCGCACGGGTGACGTGAGCCTTGTGGAGCTGTTCACCGACTATCTGGCGCAAAAAGGTGAATACGACGCCGCGGCGGAAGCCGCCTTTTCTCCCGCGCTGTGCAATCGCATCGACCGCGGCACCGAGGGCCTCGTTCTGGCCGCCAAAAACCACGCCGCGCTGCGGGATATGAACGAGCTCATCCGGCGCGACCTCCTTCAAAAGGAATATTACTGCATCACCGCAGGCGTGCCGCCCAAGGGCCGCCACACAGCTTATCTGCGTCACTTTGAAAAAAACAATAAGGTGGACGTGCGTGCCGAAACCGCGCCGGGTTACAAAGAGATCATTACCGACGTCGCCATATTGCAGACAAAAGGGCCGTGTGCGCTGTGCCGCATCGGGCTCGTGACAGGGCGCACGCACCAGATCCGCGCACACCTCGCTTTTTTGGGCGCACCCATTCTGGGCGACGTCAAATACGGCAACCGCAGGATGAACGACCGCTGCGGCTTTAAAACCCAGGCGCTGTGCGCGGCCAGCGTGACGTTCCGCGACATTCCTGCGGAAAATACGCTCTCTTACCTTGCCGGGCGAACCATCGCACTGGAGGAGCCTGAGATCATAAAAATCTTTGCAGCGCTGTGAGCCTCATTGCGCGCCCCGGCTTTCGCCCGTTCCTTCCCCGCAGAGAAAAGCCCGGCCCCGTGTTCAGCGGGGCCGGGCTTTTCTCTGCTTTTCCACCGGACAGACCGGATACTTATTCTTTCGGCGCTTCTTCGGCAGAAGGCGTTTCGCTCTGCACAGAGGCAGGCTCCTGCACAGCCGGTTCCTTCACGTGCACAGAAACCCTGCGGCGCGGTGCGGAGCTTTTTTCGTCCTCCGCCTTTTCGGCGTCTGCGCGGGGCGCGTCGTCCTTGTCCAAGGGCGGCAGTGTGCCGCCTTCCATCAGTATGCGGAATTCCTCACCGGAAAGCTTCTCACGCTCCATCAGCGCTTTGGCCACGGTGTGCAGCTTATCGATGTGCTCGCTGAGCATCACACGCGCCGCCTCATAGGCCTCGTCCAGCATCTCGCGGATCTCGGCGTCTATCTCAGAAGCAACTGTTTCGGAATAACCGCGGCCTGCACTCAGGTCTCGGCCCAGGAACGTCTCGCTCGGCTCGTTCCCATATACGACGGGTCCCAGCCGCTCTGAAAAGCCATAACGCATCACCATGCTGCGCGCAATGGCCGTGGCGCGCTCCAAATCGTTGGACGCGCCTGTGGAGATATCGTCCAGAACCAGCTTCTCGGCCACGCGTCCGCCCAGCAGCGTAACGATATTGTCTTCCATCTGCTTTTTGGTAACGTAGTTCTTATCCTCTTCAGGCAGGCTCATGGTATAGCCGCCCGCCGCACCGCGGGGAATAATGGAAATTTCATGCACGGGGTCTGCCGTCTCGCAGTAATAATGCGTGATGGCATGCCCTGCTTCGTGGTAGGATGTCAGGCGCTTTTCCCGCTCGGTAACGACGCGGCTCTTTTTTTCGGGGCCGGCCACCACCTTGATGCTGGCTTCCTCGATGTCCTGCTCCGTGATGGCTTTGCGCCCGCGCTTCGCTGCAAGCAGCGCCGCCTCGTTGACAAGGTTCTCCAGGTCTGCGCCTGTGAACCCGGCTGTTGATTTCGCAATGGTTTTGAGCACCACATCCGGCGCGAGCGGCTTGTTGCGCGTGTGCACCTTGAGGATCTCCTCACGGCCTTTAATGTCAGGCAGGCCCACATATACCTGGCGGTCAAACCGGCCCGGGCGCAGCAGCGCCTTATCCAGGATATCCGCGCGGTTTGTGGCCGCGATAACGATAACGCCCTCGTTTGCACCGAAGCCGTCCATCTCCACCAGCAGCTGGTTCAGCGTCTGCTCACGCTCGTCGTGTCCGCCGCCCAACCCTGCGCCGCGCTGGCGGCCCACTGCGTCGATCTCATCAATGAACACGATACAGGGCGCAGTCTTTTTCGCCTTATCGAAAAGGTCACGCACACGGGACGCGCCCACGCCCACATACATCTCCACAAAGTCAGAGCCGGAGATGGAATAGAACGGCACGCCCGCCTCGCCCGCACAGGCGCGGGCCAGAAGTGTTTTACCAGTGCCCGGAGGGCCCACCAGCAGCACGCCGTGCGGGATGCGCGCGCCCAGCGTGTTGAATTTCGTCTGATTTTTGAGGAACTCGACAATCTCCTGCAGCTCTTCTTTTTCCTCGTCTGCACCGGCCACGTCCTTAAATGTGGCCTTACGGCCCTGCTCGGCCTGGTCCTTTACCTTGGCCCGGCCTACATTCATCGCGCCGCCCCCGCCGGACTGCTTGTACATGAAATAGTAGAAGCCTGCCATCAGCAGAACGGAGATCAGCAGCATCGGCAGCATCGTCAGCCAGACCGGCGTTTCCGTGGCGGGCAGCAGGTCCATCTTCAGTTCCGCACCGCCATTCTTTTCGGCATAGATCTCGCGGTAGCGCTGCAAATTATCCTTGTCCAGCAGTTCGCCCGCATACGGCAGCGTATAGGTGAGCACAGCCTGTTTTGCCGTGTCCGAAGCGGCGCCCGATGACGAACCGCCCCACAGGCCGCCCAGAGCGCCCGTTTGCTGGCCGCCGAGAGTCATGCCCGGCTGCTGCTCCAGCAGCTCCTGCGTGGCCTCCTCCGTCAGCGTAAGCTGCATGGCCCCGTTTTTCATATTGAGCACGAACTCGGACACTTTGCCCTGTTCAAAATAATCAATGACCTCTGAATATTTCATCGTCTGGGTATCGCCGCCTGTGCTGAACAGGATGAACGCCATGATGATGAGGCCCAGCAGGGCGATGATCATCAGCCCGCTTGTGCTTTTCCGGTTTTTATTCAAATCAGTTTCACTCCTGAAGGAGGCTTCTTCGGCGCGCCTGCCTTAAATACGCTCGCACCGCCGCGGTGCGCCGGGCCGTTCGCTTATACGGAATAGACCTCGGGTTTCAGAATGCCGATGTACGGCAGATTGCGGTATTTTTCATCGTAATCCAGCCCGTAGCCGATGACGAACTCGTCCGGCACCGAGAAGCCGATGTAATCCGCCTGCAGGTCAACCTTGCGGCGGCTGGGTTTATCCAGCAGCGTGGCGATGCGGATGGAGCGCGGCCCCCTGCTCTCCAGCAGCTCCTTGATATAGCTGAGCGTGAGGCCGGAGTCCAGGATATCCTCAACGATCAGAATATCCTTGCCTGCAAGGGGGACGTCCAGATCCTTTACGATCTTCACGACGCCGCTGGATTTGACCCCGGAGCCATAGCTGGACACAACCATGAAATCGATCTCGGCAGGCACGTCGATCTGACGCATCAGATCCGCCAGAAACACCACGGCGCCCTTCAGCACCGTCACCAGCATCAGGTTGCTGTTTTTGTAATCCGCCGTAATCTTACCGCCCAGCTCCCGCACCTTTTCGCGGATCTCATCCTCGCTGAGCAGGACGCGCAGGACGTCCTCTTTCATATTATCGTTCATGTTACTTCCTCCATCTGCCGTGCCGTGACCGTCACAGCGGTTTTTGTAAATTCATCCGGGGCCAGGCCTTCGGCAAAACCGAAGCCCGCCGCCCATAAGACTGTGCCTCCGCTGGCGAGCACCGGCAGGGCGTCACGCGCCGCGGAAGGCACCCTTTGTTCCGAAAACAGCTTTTTCAACGGTTTTGTCACACCGCGTCCCGCGGGGCGGAACATATCGCCCGGGCGGCGTGTACGGAAACACGGATTATCCTGTATTTTACCATAATCCGCGCAAAATTTTAAGAGGTTTCTCACATCTTTCTCAGAATTAACCATTTTTTCATAATTGACCAGCTGAACCTCTACCAAAAGCCCGCCCGGCGCGGCAAAAACACCCGGCGCAAACGGCTGCCGCCAGCTTCCGGCCTCTCCGCGCGGCGGTTCCGGCCGGGGACCTACGGCCAGCAGGCCCTGCCGTATGGAAAGCCATACGCCCTCACAGAGCTGCACCGCACCCTCGCCTTTTGCCAAAACCGCGTCCGCCTTGGGAACAAGGCTCATTTTCTGCTGCGGCGCTGCGGCCGCGATGAGCCGGGCCAGCGCCGTATGCCGCACGGCCGCGGGCGCCGCAGCCAGCGTCTGCGCACAGTAAGCGTCCGGGATATTTCCCGGCAAATACACAGCTCGGGGCACGCACGCCTGTTCCAGCAGCGCTCCAGCCTGTTCCTCCAGATAATCCGCCACCGCGGACATCTCGGCGGCAAAACGCGTTATGCTGCGCGCAGCGCCCGGGTGCGCGCGCTCCAGAGCGGGCAGCACGCCGTGGCGGATGCGGTTGCGGGCGTATGCGTCCGTATCATTGGTGGCGTCCGTCACATGCGGCACGCCGCAGCGCGCCAGATAAGCCAGGACATCCGCCCGCTGCGCCCACAGCAACGGGCGCACATACGGCCCGCGCACAGGCGGGATGCCCGCGGCTCCGCGGGCCGCGCTGCCGCGGGCCAGATTGAACAGCACCGTTTCGGCATTGTCGGAGCAGGTGTGCGCCGTTGCGACCTTCGCGCCGTGCGCCTGTGCCAACCGTGCAAAAAAAGCGTACCGTTCCTGCCGGCCCCACTCCTCGCCCGCGTTTTCAGGCGGCGAGAGCAGCGTCTCATCCAGCGGAACACCCCGCGCCGCACACTGGGCGCGCACAAAGGCGGCGTCCCCGTCTGCAGCAGCGCCGCGCAGACCGTGGTTCACATGAGCCGCGCGCAGACGCAGCCCCCACACATTCTGCACGGAAAACAAAAAATGGAATAATGCCATCGAATCCGCCCCGCCGGAGAGCGCCACGATAACAGTATCCCCTTTTTGCAGCATTTGATGTTGGGAAATATAGGCCCCGGCGCGGGCTTCAAACTCATCCATGGGCATAGTCCACGTTGGTGAATCGGGTGTGCGCGCCGTCCCAGCCTAGGTCCACCTTCCCCACCTCGCCGTGGCGGTTTTTGGCTACGATGCATTCGGCTGTGGTGGCGTCGGCTTCCTCGCCGTTGTCGTAATAGGCGTCGCGGTACAAAAACAGCACCACGTCCGCGTCCTGCTCGATGGAACCGGAATCTCGAAGGTCGCTCAGCACCGGGCGGTGGTCTGTGCGGTTCTTCTCCGCGCTTCGGGAAAGCTGGCTCAGTGCAATAACCGGCACATTCAGCTCTTTTGCCATGATTTTCAGGTTACGGGTGATCTCACTGATCTCCTGCACGCGGTTCTCCGTGCGCTTGCCCGTGCTCATAAGCTGCAGATAGTCGATGATGAGCAGCCCGATGTCCGGGCGCGCCGGGTCCTGATTGATGCGGCGGATCTTCGCCTTCATCTCCGGGATGGTGATGTTCGACGTATCGTCCAGATAAATATGGGTCTTGGCCAGCACCTCGGACGCGCGGGCCAGGTCCTCCCAGTCCGCCGTGGAAAGCCCGCCGGTGCGGAAGGCCTGGCTGTCGATGGCCGCCTCGCTGGAGAGGATGCGGCTGACGAGCTGGTCCTTTGTCATTTCAAGGCTGAACACGGCCACGGGCACATTCTGCTTTTTCGCCACGTTGGTCGCGATGTTCAGAGCAAAAGAGGTTTTGCCCATACCGGGACGGGCCGCGAGGATGATCAGGTCCGAACGGCCCAAGCCCGTGAGCATGGTGTCCAGATAATTAAAGCCTGTGGGAATGCCCAGATATTTATCTTTATTGGGACCGGAGATCTCCTGCAGATGAGCATAGGTGTCGATGATGACGCTGCTGATGGGCGTGAGCGCCGTGGAATCGCGTCCCGAGCGAATTTCATAAATTTTCTGTTCCGCGCTCTCCAGCAGCAGGTCGGCGTCTGTTTCCTCTCCTGTCTGCTCCAGAATGGTCTTGGCCGCATTCATCAGCTGACGCACACGGTATTTTTCCGCGATGATCTTCACATAGGTGTCCGTATGCGAAAGCGAGGGCACCGTTTCAGCCAGCTGGGTCAGGTAGACCTTGGCCGCGTCCTCGGTCTCAAAAACAGCGGCATCCTGCACCGCTGCCAGAAGCGTGACAAAATCCACAGGCGCGCTGCCTGTAAACAGGCGCACGATCTCGGAGAATATCTCGCCGTTCTGGCGGGCATAAAACATCTCCGGGCGCAGCGTCTCCACCATTTTGGGAATGATGTCTGCGTCCAGGATCGCCGCGCCCAGCACAGCCTGTTCGGCCTCCATGCTGTACGGCAGGTTTACGCCGAGTGATTCCAGCGACAGGTTGAGCCCGCCGGAAACAGCGCTGCGGTTATTCGCGGGCATTGCGGGCCCTCCTTTCCGTATTCCGAAAATCTCCTGCGGCCGCGCGGCCGCTTATTCCTCCACCTTGACGGTCAGCTTCGCCGTCACCTTGGGATATACCTTTACCTCGACCTCATAGGAACCGAAGTTTTTGATGTCGCCGTCCAATACGATCTTGCGCTTATCCACCGGCTCGCCCACTTTCTGTGTGAGCGCGGCGGCGATGTCCTTGGAGGTGACGGAGCCGAACAGGCGCCCGCCCTGGCCCGCCTTGGCCTTGATGGCGACGATTTGCCCATTCAGCTTTTTGGCCAGCGCCTGCGCGTTGGCCAGCTCCTCCGCTGCATGATGCTCGCTGGCCGCCGCTTTTGTCCTTACCTCGTTGACGGCCGCCGCGTCGGCGGCCACGGCAAGGCCGCGGGGCAGCAGATAATTGCGGGCGTAGCCGTCCGATACCTCGTGCAGCTCATCTTTCTTGCCGATGGACTTTACGTCCTGTTTGAGCACTACCTTCATGGTGCAGACCTCCCTGTGTGTATTGCAGGCCCCGCGCCCCCTCTGCTCACGGCGGAGAAAACGCGGGCCGGATATTTTTGCAACCGAAACAACTATACCAATTTTGTGCGGGAAAGGCAAGCGGTTTGCCCGGAAAATACATCCGGCGCACGGAGAAACCGCGCGCCGGGCATACCGTTTTGCATTCAGCTGTTCTTCTGCTTCTCCGTCCGCTGGCTTTCGCGGTATTCAGAGATTGCGTCCAGCAGCCGGCGCTTTGCCTCTTCCAGCGATGTATTTCGCAGCTGCGCGCCCGCCATTGTCAAATGGCCTCCGCCGCCCAGCTTTTCCATAATGACCTGCACGTTCACATCGCCCATACTACGGGCGGACACCGACACCTGCGCGCCGTTATCCACCGCCACAAAGCTGGCCTCCACACCGTTGATGGTAAGCAGGTCGTTGGCGGCCTGGGGCACTACGACGCTGAGCTCCGCGGGCACGCTGTCGGAAAACACGACGGCACAGCCCATATAGATTTCCGCGTCCGTGACAAGCTGCGCCTTGTAGGCATAACTTTCAAACGACGAATTGAACAGTTTCTTCACTGCCTGCGTCTGCGCGCCCATGCGCCGTAAGTAAGCGGCTGCCTCGAACGTGCGCACGCCCGTGTGCAGCGAGAAATTGCGCGTGTCCAGCATGATGCCTGCCAGCAGTGCCTGCGCTTCCAGCGGTGTAAGGCGGTTCTCCTTGGTCATGTCGATGTACTGGAGCAGCTCGCTCACCAGCTCGGATGCGCTGGAAGCATAAGGTTCGTGATAGAATACTACACTGTCGTCAATGTGGCCCACACATTTTCGGTGGTGGTCGATAACGACTACGGTTTTTGCCGCCCTGTACAGTTCCGGACTTTCCAAAATGGCCTTCAGATGCGTATCCACGATCACCAGCAGCGTGTTTTTATCAATGCATTTTTCCGCTTCGTCCGGTTCGATAAAATCATCCCCGCAGCCAGCGCGGCGGAATTCCTCAATGAGGTTTGCCCCGAGGCTCTGGCGCTCGTTGACCACCACGGCGGCGGGTTTGCTGCACAGCTTCGCAAAGCGCAGCATACCGACGGCGGAACCCAAAGCGTCCAAATCGGACGCGCGGTGGCCCATGATCAGCACGCTTTCGCTCTGTGCCATCAGATCCTTGATGGCGGAGGCGATGATGCGGCTTTTCACCTTGCTGCGCTTTTCCACACTGCGGGACACACCGCCGTAGAACTCAAAGCCCTCGGCACTTTTGACAGCGGCCTGGTCGCCGCCGCGTCCCAGCGCCATATCCAGCGCCTGCACAGCCATGGCCTCGCCCTCGCGCAGTGTGGCGGCCAGCCGCCCTACGCCGATGGAGAGCGTCACGGTGCCCGCCTCTTCGCCGATCTCGCGCACTTTATCCAGGATGGAAAAGCGGTTTTTAACGATCTCCTGCATATGGCGCTCTTCCACCACAGCGATATACCGCGAGGCGCTGATGCGCCGCAGAAAGCCTGTGGTGGCCCCGATGAACTGTTCCAGCGCCAGATCGATCTCACCCGCTACGCGGGCGCGGTCGCTCTCTTTCATTTCCTTGAGGATCTCGTCGTAGGTATCCACGGCAATGAGCATCACCGCGGGGCGTGTGGCAAGATACTCTCCCGCCTGCCGCTTGAGCGTGGTATTGTTGACAAAATAGGCCACGAACAGGCCGTCGCCCGCCTCCACGCCGCTGCCGTACACGGAATAACGCTGGCCGCCGAACTCGATGTTCTGGCCCGTCTTTTCTTTCGCCAGCGCCGGCATGAACGCCGGTACCACCTTCGACATGGGCAGCAGGCACACGTCCCTGCCGCCCATTACATCGTCACGGAACGCATCGTTGTACCACGCCACGCTGCCGCCTGTGAGGATAACGACCGGGACGCTCATGGCGGCAAAACTTCCCTGCGCCGCGCTGGATGCATCCGAAGCGCCGTGCAGCAGACGCGCCAGCCTGTGCCGGAACCAGCGGATGTTCAGCCCGACCACGATGCCCACAACGAGCAGCACGCCCACGACAAAAACAAGGTAAGTGGGCTTCACCAGCGCCAGCGCAACGCACAGCGCGATGCAGGCCGCGGACAAGATGATGACGGTCGCGTCAAGCGCCGCAAATCGTTTTTTCATGCCGTGCCTCCTCTTTTCTCAGGCGCCGCCGCTGCGGAGCGCCTCATACCTCCATCAAAATGGGCAGAATCATGGGGCTGCGCTTTGTCTTGCGGTACAAAAAGGCGGACACCGTCTCGCGGATACGCGTTTTGACGCTGCCGAAATCGCGCTTGTCCGCCGCACTCATGCGGCCCAGCACATCGCGCACCTGGTCGCGGGCGTCGTCCAGCAGCTTTTCGCTCTCACGCACATAGACGAACCCGCGGGACACAAGGTCCGGTCCGGCCAATACTTCGCCCGTGCGGGCGTCAATGGTAGCCACAACGATAACAAGGCCGTCCTCAGAGAGGTGGCGGCGGTCCCGCAGGACCACGTTGCCTACGTCGCCCACGCCCAGGCCGTCCACCATCACCGCACCTGCGGGCACCGGCTCGCCCACGGTAAGGCCGTCGGCGGAGAGTACCACACAGTCGCCGTTCTCACCGATATAAATATTCTTTTCCGGAATGCCGACGGCAGCAGCCGTCTGGGCGTGCTTTTTCAGATGCTTGTATTCGCCGTGCACAGGCAGGAAGAACTGGGGCTTTGCCAGCGTGAGCATCAGCTTCTGCTCCTCTTGGCAGGCGTGGCCCGAAACATGCACGTCATACATGGATTCGTAGATGACCTCGGCCCCCAGCTTCAAAAGGCCGTTGACGACCTTCGTCACCATTTTCTCGTTGCCCGGAATAGGGTTTGCCGAGATGATGATAAAATCGCCCTCGCCCACACGCACGTTGCGGTGACTGGCAGCAGCCATGCGGGACAGCGCGCTGAGCGGTTCCCCCTGGCTGCCTGTGGTGATGAGCACGATCTTCTCCGGCGGATATTTGTTGATGTCCTCAATATCGATGAGAACAGTCTCCGGAGCGTGCAGATAGCCCAGCTCCAGCGCCATCTGAGTGTTGTTCACCATGCTGCGGCCCGACACGGCCACCTTTCGGCCTGCCTTTACGGCAAGGTCGATGAGCTGCTGCACGCGGTACAGGTTCGAGGCGAACGTGGCGATGATGATGCGCTTTTTGCCCGCGCGGCTGAACAGGGCCTCCATGCTGGCGCCCACCTTCTGTTCGGTGGCCGTGAAGCCCGGACGCTCGGCGTTGGTGGAATCCGACAATAGGGCCAAAACGCCGTGCTCGCCGTATTCGGCAATGGTGACAAGATCCGTCGGGCCGCCGGAAATAGGCGTGTAGTCGATTTTAAAATCGCCCGTCTGGATGATGGTTCCCGCAGGGCATGTGATGGCCAGGGCCACCGCGTCGGGGATGGAGTGGTTCACGTGGATGGGCTCCACGGTGAAACAGCCCAGCTTGAACTTCTGGTGCGGAGCGATCTCCACCATTTTCGTGCTGCGCACCAGCCCGTGTTCTTCCAGCTTGTTGGTGATGAGCCCGATGGTAAGGCGCGTGGCATAAATGGGCAGATTGACCTCTTTGAGCAGGTAGGGCAGGCCGCCGATGTGGTCTTCATGGCCGTGCGTGATAACAACGCCCTTGATGCGGTCCTTATTCTGGACAACATAGGTGAAATCCGGAATGACAAGGTCCACCCCGAACATGTCGCTGTCCGGGAACACGATGCCGCAGTCCACGAGGATCATATCGCCCTGACACTCGTACAGAGTGATGTTCTTGCCAACCTCGCCCAGACCGCCCAACGGCATGATCTTGACCGGGACAGCCGGGGTGCCGGCGCTTGCAGCGGCGGGCCTGCGGCGGCGCGGGTGGTACGGCCTGCGCGCGGGCTTCGGCGCAGCCGCAGGGACCGCGCCCGTCTGGGAAGCTGCCGGCTTCGCCGCCGGAGCCGCAGTGTTCTGGCGCGTGTCGGATACGCCGGGGGTTGCCGCCTTGGGCGCTCTGGGCGCGCGCGGCCGGGATGCTTTTTGATTATTTTCCATTCGTTCCTCCATTTCCCGCGCGCTGCAAAGAAGCCCTGCCGTTGTTCACGGGCAGGCCGCTTTTCGCCGCGCATCTGCGGGAATTCTTTTTTATTTTCGTTTTTTATCAGCGGGATACCCCGCAAATATTTAAAAATAAAACGGCCCGGCCGGACAATGGGATGCCCCATGCATAAAACGGCCCGCCGGACGGCTTTATAAAACGTCGCCTGAATGCGGTTATTGTTATTCTAAATAATACCGTTTTTGGGTAGTATTGTCAAGTTTTGCCATCGTGCTTTGTGAGTATTGGATAAAAAATACCGCATTATTCGCACAGAGTGCTTCGTTTTTATCGCCAGCGTTCCGGCACGGGCCGCTCTGCTGCCACTTGCATGGCCGCCTGGTTTTCTCTATAATGATAGAGTCTGTTATGAGTTTATGAGAATACGGAGCGTTTTTATGAAAAAGATCACGATATACACCGACGGCGCGTGCAGCGGTAACCCGGGGCCGGGCGGCTGGGGCGCAATTCTGGAATACAAAGGCGTGCGCAAGGAGATCTCCGGCGGCGAGGCGGAGACCACCAATAACCGCATGGAGCTGATGGGTATCATCCGCGCGCTGGAACAGCTCAAAGAGCCTTGCGACATCACCTTCTGCAGTGATTCCAAATATGTGATGGACGGCCTTTCCAAAGGCTGGGCCAAGGGCTGGCGCGCCCGCGGCTGGGTAAAAAGCGACAAAAAGCCCGCGCTGAACAGCGACCTGTGGGCGCACCTGCTGGACCTGTGCGAAGGCCACACCTTTCATTACAATTGGGTAAAGGGCCACGCCGGGCACCCGGAAAATGAACGGTGCGACGAGCTTGCCGTGCAGGCGGCGGCCCAGTACAAGTAATATCGGCAAAAAAGCTGCCGGAATATATAATTTTTTCCAATTGCCTGTTGCAAACCACACCAAAATAGTATATATTATAGAAAGGCCGGACACACTGCTCCTGACCGTCTGCGGGCAGCGGCCATTCAAAAACAAGGCAAGGTGAAAACTTTGAGCAATATCATCTATGTGGACAACGCCGCCACCACGCCTGTGTCGAAGCCTGTTTTCGACGCCATGGCGCCCTATTTCTGCGAACAATACGGCAACCCGTCCAGCATCTTTTATTCCGTCGGCGCAGCGGCGGGCGACGCACTGGCCGCCGCGCGCGAAAAGGTGGCCCGCGCGCTGGGCTGCGATACCGGCGAGGTATTTTTCACGAGCTGCGGCTCCGAGGCCGACAACTGGGCCATCAAGGGCACGGCGCACAAATTTGCAAAGCAGGGCAAAAAGCACCTGATCACAAGCTGTATCGAGCATCACGCCGTGCTGCACTCCATGCAGGCGCTGGAACGCGAAGGCTTTGAGGTGACTTACCTGCCCGTAGACGCGGAGGGCTTTGTCTCCCCCGCCGATGTGGAAGCCGCCATCCGGCCGGACACAGCGCTTGTGACCATCATGTTTGCAAACAACGAGATCGGCACCATCGAGCCCATCGAGGAAATCGGCGCAGTATGCCGCAAGCACGGCGTGTGGTTCCACACCGACGCGGTGCAGGCTGTGGGTGCTGTGCCCATTGACTGCCATGCGCTGCCTGTCGATATGCTGAGCCTTTCAGCCCACAAGTTCAACGGACCGAAGGGCGTGGGGGCGCTGTATATCCGCCGCGGCGTGATGCCGCTGAATTTTCTGGACGGCGGCGCGCAGGAGCGCGGACGCCGCGCGGGTACTGAAAACCTCGCGGGCATCGTCGGCTTGGCCACAGCGCTGGAAGCCGCAGTGAACAGCCTTGACGAAAAGCGCGCACGGCTTGCCCGGATGCGCGACTATGTGCTGGAGCATATCCAGAAGATGCCCCAGGTAAAAGTGAACGGCCCATTGGACGGCAGCAAACGCCTGCCCAACAATGTGAACGCCAGCTTCACCGCGGCCGAGGGCGAAAGCCTGCTGCTCATGCTGGACATGCGCGGCGTCTGTGCCTCCTCCGGCTCGGCATGCGCCTCCGGCAGCTTGGACCCCAGCCACGTGCTGCTTTCCATCGGCCTGCCCCACGAGATCGCTCATTGCAGCCTGCGCATCAGCTTCGGCGTGCAGAACACGATGGACGACGCGAAGGCCGTGTGCGACGCGCTGGATGAGGTCGTGCCCGCCGTGCGCCAGCGCAGCCCGCTGTGGCGCGCATGATTTTAAGATGTGAATTTCCGGAAAGAAGGACAAAGGATTATGTATAGTGCAAAAGTGATGGACCATTTTGCGAACCCGCGCAATGTGGGCGAGATTGAGAACGCGGACGGCGTGGGAGAAGTCGGCAATCCCAAGTGCGGCGACATCATGAAGATGTTTTTGAAGATCGACAACAACGTCATCACCGACGTAAAATTCAAGACGTTCGGCTGCGGCGCAGCCATCGCCACTTCCAGCATCGCCACCGAGATGATCAAAGGCAAGACCATCGACGAGGCGCTGAAGCTGACAAACAAGGCCGTTGTGGAAGCGCTGGACGGCCTGCCCCCCGTGAAGCTGCATTGCAGTGTGCTGGCCGAGCAGGCGGTGAAGGCCGCTCTGGCCGATTACTACCGCCGCCAGGGCGTGGACCCCGAGCCGATTGTAGGCAAGCTGGAGGAGGATTGCCACGCCTGTGCCTGTGAGGCATAGTTCCCCTTTCCCCGCCGTAAAAACGAATGGACCGCAGCCCGGCCGTGCGCTTTCGCGCGCGGCCGGGCAGCCGGTTTTTTTCGATATCTTTGAAAAAGCATAAAAGGAGTTTTCCTCATGACGGATGAAATCTGCTGCGGCAGCAGCTTCGGCACCTTTGAAGAGCAGGACAAGGTCCTTGTCGCGCTTTCTGGCGGCGTGGATTCCTCGGTATGCATCCAGATCCTGCGCGACCAAGGCTTTGACGTGCAGGCGGTGGTCATCCGCTTTTCTCCTGCTCACGATGCGGCTGTGCGTGCCGCTCAGACAGTGGCGCGCCAGCTGGGCGTACCGCTTATCGAGGAGGACTGTACAGAAGAGTTCGAACAGCAGGTGGTGGAACCGTTCTGCGCGCAATACTGCGCCGGGCGCACGCCCAGTCCCTGCGTGCTGTGCAATCCCCGCGTCAAATTTGCAGCGCTGGCCCGTGTGGCCGACCGTCTGGGCATCCGCTATATCGCAACAGGGCATTACGCCCGCGTAACGGAGGAGAACGGCCTTTACTATGTACGCGCCGCCGTCAGCCCGGAGCGCGACCAGAGTTACATGCTGTATGGGCTGCCCCAGAATATTCTGGCCCGCCTGTGCCTGCCTGTCGGCGAGTTTGAAAAGTCTGATATCCGCGAGATGGCCGCGTCCGCGCAGCTTGCCAGCGCGGATGCGCCGGACAGCCAGGAGATCTGCTTCATTCCGGACGGCGACTATGCCGCCTATATCGCCGCACGCGGCCTCGTTCCTCTGCAGGGCCGCTTCATCGGTCCCGACGGCGAAGACCTCGGCCCCCATAAGGGCGTGTGGCATTACACCGTAGGGCAGCGCAAGGGCCTGAATATCGCCTACGGCACTCCTCTGTTCGTGCGGCGCATCCGCCCGAACGGCGACGTGGAGCTTGCCCGCGGCGGCGATGAATTTTTTTCCGGCATAGTACTGACAGACGCCGCACGCGCGGACGGCAGACCCATCCTGCCTGGGGAGCGCTACGGCGTAAAGGTGCGCAGCCGCGCAGCGGCGGCGTCCTGCACTGTGGAAGCCGCAGAAAACGGCAGCGTGACGCTGCGCTTTGACGAGCCGCAGCGTGCCCCCGCCCCTGGCCAGGCCGCCGTACTGTACGACGGAGAACTGGTGCGCGGCGGCGGTACCATCTGTGAAATGCTGTAAATTTTTCACCAGTGTCCCCCGTGTTTGCTTTGCCCCGTAATAAAAAACGCCCGCCGGCGCGCGGGACACGCATGAATGAAATCACCCCGGCCTATAATAGGCCGAGGTGATTTTTTATGTTCATTTATCTTGGAGACAATGACTCTGTGTTTGAAGCAGCCCTGCGTGAGGATTCTTCCGTGCGGGCCTATTATGAGAGCCTGCCGGGCATGCTGCGGGAAAAGGTGCGTGCAGCTGGGCTGTATAGCGCACAGGAGATCGGCGCATATATCGATATGCTGATAGCCGGCGGAAACTGACGCGCACGCATCACGCGCCGCCGTATACGCGGTAGCATCCCTTGCCCGCCGCCTTTGCGGCATACAGCGCGGAATCTGCTCTTCGCAGCAGTTCTTCATAAGCGCAGGCTCCCGGCTTCGACAAAACAACACCGATGCTGCCGGAGACGTCCACGCCGCATTGCACGCTTACGGAGCGGCACATTTCCTGCGCGATCTTCCGCGCGCGTCCCACTGCCTGTTCGCCGCCCGCGCCCGGCATCATCATCAAAAATTCATCCCCGCCGACGCGGCCCACCACATCATCCCGGCGAAACAGCCCGGACAGATTTTCGCCCAAACAGCGCAGCACCGCGTCTCCCTTTGGATGGCCGTAACGGTCGTTCGTCTGCTTAAAGTTGTCCACATCCAGCAAAAGCAGTGCAAATGGTTTTTCACCGGGGGTGTTCTCCAAAAGCGTACGGCAGCGCTGCTCTGTCGTGCGCTTGTTCAAAACGCCCGTCAGGCTGTCCGTCTGCGTCAGGCGCAGCAGGCGTGCCCGATCCTCGTGCTGAGGCGTGACATCCATGATACAGCCCACAGCACTCTCTCTTGCGCCGCTGCTGCCGCGCACTGCCACCAGTGAAACGCGCACCCATATCCCGCCGCCGGGCAGTTCAATCCGGCGTTCCGCACCGCACACATCATCGCCGTCCTCCTCCAGCGCCTGTGCGATACAGGCCGCATAAGATGCGAACGGCTGGGAAAAGCGCCCGGCATGGACCTCGGCGAGGAAAGCCGGCGCGCGCTCCGGCAGTTCCAAGCCCGATTCTGAAGCGCCGGCAAAGGTAAGCATGTCCGTACCGTATTCATATTCAAACAGAACCTGCCCCAGCACACGCGCCAAGCGCTTGTAGTGATGCACGAACCGTGTTTGAAGCGCATGTCTGTTGGTAAAATTCAAAAACACGACTTGAATAACGGACCCCTCCGGGCCGGACAGCATCTGAAGTGTCCCGGATACCCAGCACACCGAACCATCGCGGCGCACCAGCCGGCACTCGAAGCTGCGCGCGTCGCCCGGGCGGCGCAGCCGGGACAGATTGCCCAACGCACCGCGCCTGTCGTCCGGATGAACGCACGAGAGGACATTCGGGTCCGGCTGGCTCCAGAAGTCCTCCAGGCTTTCGTATCCCAGTATCCGTGCCCCGGCCAGATTCGTATGAATGGCATGGTACCGTCCGTCCGCCTCGGCCCGGAACTGTGCGACGGCACACGGGATGCTGCTGAGCATCCCCGCATAAAAATCCCGCTCCTCAGAAAGCTGCTTGATCTCGCGTGACTTTGCGGCCGTTCCCGTCTGCTCCCGGGTGATATCGTAGAAAAAGCACAGCAGATAGCGGCCCCATTCCGGACTGCCCGCATATGTTGCCGTCATGCGTACCCATATCACGCTGCCATCTGCCCGGCGAACAGGGAGCTTGGTGTCGCACCGGCCCGCCGTACCGAACTGACGGCGCATTTCCGCATAAAGGCGGGCCTTCTCCGGCTCTGTGGCAATATGGACAAAAAATGCTTTCTCCATTTCCGCCATCTGTCCGCGCGGATACCCGCACAGCGAGAACAGCTGCTCGTTTGCAAACAGCAGCTGCCTGCTGGAAGGGTCCACTCCGGCCACGGCACAGGGCACTGCGTCAAACAGCGAATGAGTGATGGAACGCACGGCGCTGTCCGTCAGGGCGGACGCTTCACAGTAGTCAGGCAGCCGCTGCGCGCCATCTGCGCCGCCCCACGGCAGCGCACAATAGCCGCCCGCCTGCTGTACGAACGCTTCGAACGCTTCCGCAGGCATCGGCTGTGCAAAATAGTAGCCCTGTGCCAGCGTACAGCCGAACGTATTCAGCCGTTCCACCTGCCCGGCCGTCTCCAGCCCTTCGCAGAGCACCGTCATGTACAGCTCATCCGCCATGCGGATGATATTGCGCAGGATTACATCGCTTTTATAGCCTTCCGCTGCAGCGCCCGAAACAAAGCTGCCGTCCAGCTTCAAGATATCAAACTCCAGTTCCTTGAGCAGATTGAGCGCGGAATAGCCTGTGCCGAAATCGTCAATGGATACCTTGCAGCCCAGTGCGCGCAGGCCGCGGATTACAGCCGCCGCCTCTTCCATGGATTCCGCCAGCATGGTCTCTGTCAGCTCGAATTCCATTAAGGACGGATGCACGCCATACCGTATCAGCAGCTGTTTTACCTTTTGGACGAAATCCGTGTCCTTCAGATGGGCGCGGGACACATTTACAGACACGGGGACAACGATGCTGTCTCCCGCCTGCCTCCCGCACAGATAACGGCATACCTGCTCGTAAATCATGAAATCCAGCTGTTCCACATTTCCCGTGCGCTCCAAAAGCGGCACAAACTCCGCTGGGCCTGCTACAGTGCCGTCCGGTTTTTTCCAGCGGGCCAGAGCCTCCGCCCCCGCTACACGCCCCGTACGCAGGTTTACCTTGGGCTGCAAATAAAAAGTGAACTGCTCCCGTTCCAGCGCCGCCTGCAGGTCCGCCTGCAAACGGATGGCGCGCGCCATCTCGTCTTTGAGTGCTTCATCAAACACAGCGCAGGCAGTGCGATACTTCTTTTTTGCCTCCTTGTGCGCGATATTCGCACCGTCAATGGCCGCGGAAAGCCCCTCTCCGCCGCCCTCCAGCGCACTGATGCCACTGACGATCTGCGGCTTTGAACGCGGATGGAACGGCTGCTGGCCCACAAGAAACCGCTCTACCGCTCCTGCGAAGCCCAACGCTTCATCGTACAGGTCCACGCCGGGCGTCCGCTCAAACAGGCACAGGAAATTATCCGAAAAAATACGGCCGCAGACACGGGTCCGCGGCAGATGCTTCAAAAAATCTGCAAAGGCGCCCAGCATACGGTCTCCCTCCGGCAGACCATACAGTTCATTTACAGACTTGAAATCAATAATGTTTGCATAGATCACGCCCATGCTGCGGCCCGCACCTGCGCTCAGAAGATACTTGCGGGACGACTCGCAAAATGCGGTAAAATTATAAATCTTGGTCAGGGAATCATGTGCCGCGATGCTTCTTGTTTCTTCCTGCTGGCCCATTGATGCGTCTCCTCTTCCATCCCGGTGCCCGGGCTTTTCTCCTCTTTCATATAAAAAACAGTATACAACGCATCTTCACAATATTCAACTGTTTCCGGGAAAAGAGCCTCTCAAAAGTAATTTTGAGAGGCTCTTTCTTGTCTTTTTTGACCATTTAAAACAGTTGCCGGACCACTTTCACAGCGCCTTCAGAAAACGCTTTTCCTCCTGCGGCACATCCAGTCCCAGTGTGCCGCCCGGATTCATGATATTGTCAGGGTCAAAGTACTGTTTGAGCGCGCGGATGACTCCATATTCATTCCGCCCCACTGCCCCTTCCAGCCACGGACCGAACATTTTGCCGATGCCGTGGTGGTGGCTCATAGCCGCGCCGCTCTTCTGAATGGCGTCCAGAATTCCCGCATGGTAGGCCTTAAATTCCTCCAGGCTGCTCATCTTTGCCAGAAAAATAAAATACAGGTTCGCTCCCTGGGGGTAAACATGGGACATATGCGTCATGCAGATCGTGTTGGGGCGAGAATGGCAATAGGCGCGCACATCCGCATGTACGCTGCTCATATTGCTCCAGTTGACGCTGCATTCCATGGTCTCGATGACAAGGCCGAAATCCTGCAGCGTGTCCCGCAGGTATGGGTCGCTGAAACGGCCGTGCTCCCAGCTTTTCGTCACAAAGCCCGTCAGGCTCATACCGCCGAATTTGCGGCACACTCGCGCTACGTTCTGCGCGCAGTTTTTGGAAAACCCCTTCTCTCCGTTGGTGAAGCCCAGATACAGGCACATCTCACCCGTTTTGAAGCCCCTCATATCAAACAGGTGCCGCAGCGGGCTTTCGTCCACACCGTACATGCGCATCATGATCTCCGTCTCTTCCGGGTCCGACAGACGGAACACCGAAGGAAAACCCGCCTCGCTCTGCATGATCTCCCGCGCGGCCGCCTGGGCCGTCTCCCAATCCCGGAACATATAGGAAAAGCGCTTAACCGTCTCCGGCATATGGCGGAACACCTTAAGTGTCACATGCGTCAGCACGCCGAACGCGCCCTCGCCGCCCATCATGATCTGCCCCAGGTCCGGCCCGGTGGCCTTGCGCGGGTAAGTATCCGTTTTGACGTGTCCGATGGGCGTGGCATACTCCTGTCCCATCACAATATCGCTGATGCAGCCGTAGTAGGTGCTGTTCTGCCCCGCGCCCCGCGTGACGACCCAGCCGCCCACGGAGGAATGCTCAAAGCTCTGCGGAAAATGGCCGCAGGTGTACGCCCGCTTTGCGCCCAGCGTCCGGGGAGCGTTGTTGAGCGTGTCCTCCAGCTTCGGGCCGCTCATACCCGCTTCTACGGTGATGGTCTGGTCCACTTCATTGAAGGCGACCACTTTGTTGAAGCGCAGGCGCATATCCAGCGAAATACCGCCTTTCATGCACTCCACGCCCCGTGTGACGGACGAGCCGCCGCCATAGACATAAACCGGTATCTTTTCCTGCGCGCAGTAAGCCACAATTCGCTCGATCTGTTCCTTTGTATCCGGATAAAGCACGGCGTCCGGTACGTTTTCCACCACTTGATTGCGCAGGCGCAGGATGTCGTACATGGTCTTGCCGTATGCAACGGAAAGGCGCGCGTAATCGTCCGTGCGCACATATTCCGCACCCACGATGTCCCGAAACGCATCCAGGCGACGTTGTTCCATGGTGCAGGGCAGATCGAACCGCACTGCGTCCAGGCCTAAATTTTCCGTATAGTGGCCAAAGTCCGCGTCCGTCAGGCCAAATTTTTCCTTCACGAGTTTATAAAGCGATTCCTTGGGCGGTTTGATCTGATCCGGCGCGCCCCATTTGAAAATGGAGCGGTAGGATGTGGGTGGTACCTCGCCGTGGTACCATTTGGGTTCAAAATCACGATATGGCTTGGACATGGTCGTCTCCTCCTTTTTAAAAATGGGAAGTTCGTCTTGCGGCAGGTCTGCTGGTTCCCTTTATGTCGGATGGAACGGCAAAGAGTTCCCCTTTGTACCTTTTTCGAGCGCAACACGCATTCACAGGTTTATTTCAGCTCCGCCGCCTCAGGCGCCCAATCGTCCGTGGCAATAACGGCGCAGCCCGTGCCTAAAAGGTCCGGTATGAGGACGTCTCCACAGTATACAGGCACGGTCTGCGTATACGCGTTTAGTACAGCCATGGCTTCAAACAGGCGTTCCTTGGGCAATTCTCCCGCTGTGCGCACCGGCAATACCGGTGCGCCGCCCCCCAGCGTTTTTACCGTGGTGCACAAACTTCGCGTGGGGGCGGTGCATTCCTTTTCGGCAAAATCGCGCCCTTTTGGGCAGCGGTTCCCCGTCACAGACGTCACCGCGCCGTTTTCCACTTCGGTGTGTAAGCGGCAGCCGTTGGGGCAGACGATGCAAGTAAATTCCCGCTTCATGTGTCCGCCTCCTCCATCACGAATGTAAGCCGGGAGCCTGCATGCAGCCCGGCCCCCGAAAGGTCCACCACCATCCGCTCCATCTCCGGCGGCTTAAGCTGCATATATGTCTTTTTGCAAAGTTCTCTGCCGTCCGCCAGCATACGAACACGCGTTTTTCCGCGTTCAGCAAGGGAACGGAAGAAGAAAGTTGTTTTCCCGGCAGGCTTTGTCGTGTCAATGCGCTGCGGCACCACATATCCAAACCCGCCGTCTGCCGACACCTCCGCCAACCCGCACGCCGCGGGAACATAGCGCGCGGCCGCCGCGCCCGCCGCTTCGCCGCTTTCGGAAACATAATCCACAAGGTCGTTCACATGCAGCGCGTTACCGCACACAAAAACGCCCGGCACCAGCGTCATATAGCTCTGGTCACACAGAGGCCCTTTTGTTCGTGCATCCAAAGGCACGCCGAGTGCCTCGGCCAGCTCATTTTCCGGGATCAACCCCACGGATAAGATCAGGCTGTCGCATTCGAGCTCCTGTTCCGTGCCCGGTATGGGACGCATCCGCGCGTCCACCTCGGCCACCGTCACGCGTTCCAACCGCTCTTTGCCCGAAACGCGGGTGACGGTATGGCTGGTGTACAATGGAATACCAAAATCCTCCAGGCACTGACTGATATTGCGCGAAAGCCCACTGGGCGTGGGCTTTGCCTCATATACGCCCAACACCTGAGCGCCCTCCAGCGTCAGCCGGCGGGCCATGATGAGCCCGATGTCACCGGAACCAAGGATCACGCAGCGCCGGGCGGGCATCTCCCCCATCCGGTTAATGTAATGCTGGGCCGTACCTGCGGTGAGCACACCCGCCGGACGGGTACCATGTATGGACACCTGCCGGGCTGTGCGCTCGCGGCAGCCTGTGGAGAGCACCAACGCCCGGGCCTCCACCTTCCGCAGCCCTTCCCTGCCCACCAGCGTGAGCACAAAGCCTTCCCCGCTTTTTTCGATGCGGGAAACGAAAGTCAGCAGCGCGGTCTGCGCGCCGCAGCCGCGTAGCATTTCAATGTACCGGTGGGCATATTCGCAGCCGGAGAGCCGTTCCCCGAAGCGCAGCAGGCCAAATCCGTCGTGGATGCACTGCTTCAAGATCCCGCCCAGCCGTGCCTCGCGCTCCACCAGCAGCGTTTTTGCCCCCGCTCGCCGGGCGCCCAGCGCCGCTGCAAGCCCCGCCGGGCCGCCGCCCACGATCACGACGTCATAGCGCTCCATCCTCTGTGCCTCCTTCCGTTCCCGTTTTTTGTTCTCTCTGTTTCGTGGGGCGCAGCAGTTGGGCACTGCCCGCACCGGACTTGCGCACCTGTTCAAGCGATATGCCTTTTTCCTCCGCGATGATGGCTGTCACCAGCGGGCCGCAGAAGCCGCCCTGGCAGCGCCCCATGCCGGGGCGCACACGCCGTTTGACACCGTCCACCGTATCGCAGGGCACCGGCCTGCGCAGCGCGTCCAATATTTCTCCCCTGCTCACTTCCTCGCACCGGCAGACGATCTCGCCGTAATCCGGGTTTTGGCGGATGAGCGCGGCCCTCGCCTCGTCCGGCAGCCCCGCCACATGCGGTATGGGCCTGCGTGTCGGGTCGTAGGCGGCATTGCGCGCGGGCGGGGTTGTCGCGGAAAGCTGTCCATAGGCCAGCCGCGCCACCTCCTGCGCGATGGCGGGCGCGGCCGTCAGCCCCGGAGACTGGATGCCCGCCGCATGGATGATATTTTCCGTGAACATTCCGGGCCGTATGATGAAATCCTCCTCATACGTCGCCGCTCGCACGCCTGTAAAATAGGTGATGATATCGCTTTCACGCAGCGCAGGTGCGGCATGGCGCTGCTTTTCAAACGTGGCGCGCACGCTTTGCACGCTGGTGGAAAAATCTTCTTTTTCCGGCGTTTCCACCGCGTCGGGCCCCACCAACACGTTGCCGTCCACCGTAGAAACGATGCCTCCGCCCTTGGAATGGACCGTCTTGGTGGCGGTAGTTCCCATGCCGGAATAAATGGTGCGTACCATGCGCTTCGCCTTTTTGTCCAGGATGGCATTTGTTCCCTTGCGCGGATGGATGGAGAAAAAATGATCCTGCGCCATCTGCGCTATATCCTCACAAAACACACCCGCCGCATTGATGACGATGCGCGGGCGCACTGTACCCCGGTTTGTATGCACGGCAAGGATTCGTCCGTTCTCCACGTCCATACCCGTCACGCATGTATCCAGCGAAAGGTGCGCACCGTTCTGCACGGCATTCTCCGCCATGGCAATGGTCAGCCCGTAAGGACAGACAATGCCCGCCTGTGGAAAAAACAACCCGCAGTGCAGCGCCTCATCCACACCCGGCTCGGCTGCATGCAGCGCTTTGTCCCCCAGCACGCGCACACCAGAGAGGCCCAGCCATTTCCAATAAGGCAGCGTAAAGTACAGAAGCGGGCGCATTGCTCTGCCCTTGAAGCACAGGTACTGTCCCGTGCGCCGGAAAGGCACGCCCAACGCGGCACACACGCCGCCATACATCCGGTTGCCCAAACGATTGTAATGATATTTGGCCGTACCTTTATGCAGATCTACACCCGGATGCACCATGCCGTCATTGCGGCTTGATGCATGCAGCGCCACATCGTGCTCTTTTTCCACCCAGAGCAGGTCGACATTCCACCGCATCAGCTCCCGCGCGATGGCGGCGCCTGTAACGCCCGCGCCGATGAGCAGCACGTCCGGCGCGCGTCCGGCCAGGCTTTCATCCGTCTGCGGCACAGGCTTTGGCTGTCTTTGCGCCGCACCCGGCCATGTTACCTCGTTCACCGTATACCAGCGGCTTTTGGGGCTGGCTGCAAGACGTCCCGCCGCAACCACGCCGTCCCAATCCTCCGCACTGCCGCGCAGCACCAGCACGCCGCGCTCCACCACAGCCTGCACCCGCCCGCCGAACCGCTTTTTCAGCGCACGGTTTATTTTTTTGAGCGGTATCCGCATTCGTCTCCCCTTCGCTTTCCTGCCGATTTTATCAGTCGGTCAACCGACCGACTTCTTCCGTTTTCAGGATAGCACCCGCCGCAGGGAATGTCAATGTACGGTTTGTACGGGAAATGTAAACTTTCTTTGACATTGTGCCCAGCATCTTTTATACTATTGTATTAGACGAAAAAGATGGGGGCGATCGCCATGGCTGCACCGCTTGGCACACAAATACGGGAACGCATTCTGGAAAGCGCGGCCGCGTTGATGGAGGAACGCTCGTTCTTCGACATCTCACTGGCAGACATCGCCCGGGCCGCGCGCATCAGCAAGGGAACGTTGTACTATTACTACAACAGCCGGGACGCTATTTTGTTCGATTTGACAGACCGGTATCTGCAAAAGCTCTCGGACGACCTTCTTGCCTGGGTAGACAATGAAGAAAAGGATACCTCCCTGCCCCGCCTGCTGCGCTATACATTTTCCCGCGGAGTATACGACAAAAGCGGCAGCATGCGTCTTTTTCTGATTGCGGAGGCGGTTTCGGGCAAAGGCGATGTGCGGGACAAGCTGCTGGAAAAGTATGCTCACTTTAAGAACGTACTGGCGCAGAAGATCGCGGCGCGTAAACCCGGTGCGGACGGTGAATACCTGGCCTGGCTGACGCTGACTGTGATGGACGGCATGCTGGTGCAAAGCCAACTGAAAAACCCGGCGCTGGACACAGACGCTTTTATCGAAGCCACCGCGCGCCTGATCACCGAATGCTGACGGCAGGGCATTGACAAACGCCCCGCCGGATTGGTAAAATAAATACATTGCGCGGGTATGGCGGAATTGGCAGACGCGCCAGACTTAGGATCTGGTGTCTACGACGTGCAGGTTCGACCCCTGTTACCCGCACCAAAAAGACGCAGCTTCCATCAAGAGAAAGCTGCGTCTTTTTCCATGCTTAAAACGTGATATGATTTTGATGTGAATTATTTATATTGAGCACGGGGAACTGCCGCGAAAAGAAAATGCACACAAGCAAAAGTCCGGCAACAAATGTCCGGAAGAATATATTTGTTTAGCAATGATTTAAATGCTTTTGTGCGAAGAAAAGGCATTTCCTCATGGACGCTGGAATTTAGGTAATGCATGGAGCCGGTTCATACTATATAACGGCTAATTGCTATTATGGCTATCATATAGTTCTTGTTATGGATATAATTTTACCCAACGCAAAATATTTTCCGCTGTTATCGCATATAAAAACAAGGCTGAAAGCAATGCTGCGTGCATTGCTTTCAGCCTTGTTTTTGCTGTATAGAGAACGTCCCGGCCTATGCCCGGAACAAAAGGGAGACAGGCGTCGGCGCAAAAGCTTTGTTTTCCAGCGCCAGCCTTCCGCTTTGGACGTCCCGTTTGAACACGGCAATGCTGTCGCTGTCCTGGTTTCCCACAAGCACCCACCCTCCTGTGGGGTCCAGTGCAAAATTCCGCGGCGTCCTGCCGCCGCAACCCACGGCCTGCACCAATTGCAGTGTCCCGTCTGCCTGTACCGAAAAGACGGTAATGCTGTCCTGTCCGCGATTGGACACATACAAGAAGCGGCCGTCCGGCGCCAGATGAAGGTCAGCTCCGCTGTTGGGCACGCCGCCGGGCTCTGCCACGGAAGGAACGGCTTGTAAAAATTCCAGTCTTCCGTCCATGTAAGAAAAGGTCATAACTGCAGAGGATATCTCACAGAGCACATAGCACCGTTCGCCCCTTTGGTCGAACACACAGGCACGCGGACCCATCCTGCTGCCCACAAAAAAGCTATGAACCGCATCCGCACAAAGGACGCGGTTTTCCCGGTCCACCCGATAAACCGCCAGATCGTCCGTCCCAAGGTCTGCTACAATAACATATTTTCCATCCGGAGCCCAAACCGCCGCATGAGGGTGCGGGGCGCTTTGCCTCACAGGGTCTGCTCCATGCCCGTAATGCCGGATAATCACGCCCTTTTTTCCCAGTGAGCCATCCGCACACAGAGGGTAGCTGCATACGCTTCCTCCCGTAAAATTGGCTACTGTAAGACAACGCCTTTCCCTGTCAAGCCCAACATAACATGGGTCGGCACCACCGGTGGGCCTCTGGTTCAGAAAACGCAATCCACCGTCCGACTCTATCCGATAAGCGCTCACGGCCCCGCCCGCTTTACTTTTGTATTCTTTCAATTCATTTACTGCATACAAATACTGTTTGTCAAAAGATAACGCCAGATAAGACGGGTTTTCGGCCGGCGCCGGAGCGGTACTTTCATACAACGTGCCCGTTTTGGCATCAAAGGTATACCTATGAATTCCTTTTCCCCTGCCCTCTAGGATTTCCCCTGTACCAAACCGGATCGGCCTGCTGTATGTTCCTACAAATAACTGATATGTCTCTTTCATCCATTATCACAGCTTTCTCTTTCCCTCATACGAAACGGAGAGGTA
>NZ_JXXK01000002.1 GCF_000949455.1 Ruthenibacterium lactatiformans
TACTCCCGCAGCGGCGGCTTCCACCAAACACAGCAGGTGCGCGCTGCCGGGATGGCTGTCGCCAAACGTGCTCTCCACCATTACCTGCGGTTTTTCCAGGTCGGCCTCCGTCTGCCCCATACCCATGCGCAGCGGGTCGATCTCCGGCGAAAGCGTCCGCACCTTCTGGCTGATCATTTCCTGCATTCTCTACACTCCTTTTGATGATTGCGGCGGCTCACCGTTTTTTCCTGTACAGCGTTAAATAGATATCCATACCACAAGCAAATTCCTTTGGGGAATAATATCTTTTATGTCTAAAATATTGTAGCATATAGGCGCTGTCACAGCAAAAGCTTTTTTGCTGTACCAAATATTTTTCCCGAATACAAAAGGCGGGACGTCTACGCTTGCCTTCAACCTCTGTCGCAGTTATAATAAATGTTGTTCGCGGCTGCAAGGCAAGCAGCTTTCACCTGATATCAGTGGTGCATTATGAAAGAGATACGAAAAAAGAGGGCGGTTTCTGCCGCATTAAAAAATACGTCCGGAGGTGATATTGAATAGACAGGAGAATGATATATGAATCGCATCCCCAACCCTGACACAGTCTTTCCCAACGAATACGGCACTTCATGCTTTTTAAAAAACGTGATCACCGCCCCCAACATCTTTGTCGGCGATTATACTTATTACGACGACCCCGCTGCACCTGCGGATTTTGAAAAGAACAACGTGCTGTTCAACTGGCCCGAATTCGGCGACAGACTCATCATCGGGAAGTTCTGCTGCATTGCGAGCGGCGCGCGCTTCATTATGGGCAGCGCGAACCACCGGATGTGCAGCGTCACCACTTACCCATTCAATGTATTCGGCGGCGCATGGGCTGAAAGTACGCCGCCGCACCTGTCCCAGCTCCCATTCAAGGGCGATACCGTTGTGGGCAGCGATGTATGGCTGGGGCGGGAATGCACCGTCATGCCGGGCGTAAAAATCGGTGACGGCGCCATTGTTGCGGCTTATTCCGTTGTGACGCGGAACGTAGACCCTTACACCGTCGTGGGCGGCAATCCCGCAAGGCTGCTCAAGCACCGCTTTGACGCAGAGCTGACCGGGCTTTTGCTGCAGTTTCGCTGGTGGGACCTTCCGGCGCAGCAGGTGACGGAGCTTCTGCCGCTGCTGTGCGACCCCGACCTGGAGCATGTGCGCAAAACACTGCGCGCCCTGCTCCAGACGGAAACGGAGCGGCCGCATATATTATAAAATGCAGAACACCCGGCAGCCGAAACGGTCTGCCGGGTGTTTCCCTTATTTTGCCCCTATTGACATAAAGCTTATATGCTTTACAGTGCCGCGATCGCTTCGATCTCGCACAGGACATTCTTAGGCAGTGTCTTCACCGCCACACAGGACCGTGCGGGACGTGACACGAACGCCTCAGCATACACAGCGTTGAAAGCCGCAAAGTCGCTCATGTCCGCCAGGAAACAGGTCGTTTTCACCACTTTGTCAAACGAAGTGCCGTTGGCTTCCAGAATCGCCCCGACATTGGCGACGCTCTGGCGCGCCTGTTCCTCGATGGTCGCACCCGCGATCTCGCCCGTGGCCGGATCAATGGGGATCTGGCCGGAAGTGAACAGCAGATTCCCGACAGACACCGCCTGCGAGTACGGGCCGATGGCCGCGGGTGCTTTTTCTGTCTGCGTGTATTTGATTTCCATGTTTCTTTCCTTTCTGTGGAACAAAAGCGCCATGTGCCGTACCGAATGCCGCACCTCTTCCACCTCGCATAATAGATATGGATTTATCGTAGCACCGGCGTTTTCACTTGTCAACCGAAGCGCTGTATTTTCTCGTGTATGCCTCTCCACGGGGCGCAGCGCTCTGCAAAATATTCGGCGGCTCATTCTTTTCCGTCACAGGGTGTGCACGGCGAACAAAATCTGTCCGCCGTTACATTTTTCTTTTTGCGCCCGCATATGATTGCACCACAAGGCAGGTGAACAAAGATGTATCTATGCATCCCGAAAAAAGCGGCCCACCGCGTACTGGCTGCCGTGCTGTGCGCTGCGGCGGCGGGCGGCGTTCTGCTGGGGCTCGGCTGGCCGCGGGCGGAGGCAGAACCCGCGGCTGTGGCTGCTGCTTCTTATGAATGGGGCCTTTCGTTTCAGACGGAAAACGAACCGCCCGTTCCCAACCTCTCAGCCGAAAAGCTGCGCCCCTTCGATGCTTTTTACTGCGGAGACGCGGAGCAGAAGCGGCTGTATCTGACGTTCGATGCAGGGTATGAGAACGGCAATACCGCACCCATTCTTGACGCGCTGAAAAAGCACAACGCCCCCGGCACCTTCTTTGTAGTAGGCAGCTATATCAAGGAAAACCCGGACCTGATCAAGCGGATGGTCGCCGAAGGCCATACGGTAGGCAACCACACCTATCACCACCCGAACATGTCCCAAAAAGATGAAGCCTCTTTCAAAAAAGAGCTGAATGATCTTGCCGCGCTGTTCCAGGAAACGACAGGAACGCCCCTGCCGCTTTTCTATCGACCGCCCGAAGGCAAATTCAGCGATGAAAACCTTACCTGGGCGCAGGAACTGGGCTACAAAACCATTTTCTGGAGCCTCGCCTATGTGGACTGGAAACAGGATGCACAGCCTTCGCGGGAGGCCGCTTTTGACAAACTGATGCCCCGTACCCACGACGGCGCGATCGTGCTCCTGCATTCCACCAGCGCCACCAATGCGGCAATTCTGGATGAATTGCTGACACGGTGGGAAGAGATGGGGTATACCTTCGGCACACTTTCAGAACTTGGCGCGCCGCCTGCCGCGCCTGCCGCATGAGCGGGCCCGCACGCGCTTCCGGAGGCCGCGGCCCGCGCTCTGCGAGGCAGGGCGGCGTATACAGCCTGCACACCCGCGGCAGGCGCGCGCTTTGCCTTGGAGCGGTATGCCTTGCCGGCCTGCTGATGGCCGCATGCATGCACACGGTGCTCAGCGAGCCTGCCGGTTTTTCGGGCACGCCCCGCAGCCCGGCGCCTGCATCGCCTTCACCGCCCCAACTCACGGGCGACCCGGACCGGCCGTATCTGCTGCAGACCCAGCCGCCCTACACCGTGGCGCTGGATGCCGGACACGGCGGCTTCGACACCGGTGCGGAGGCGATCATCAAAGAACTGGAAGTATGCGAACAGACGGTAAACGCCCTCTATACGCTTCTGGAGCAGGACTCCAACTATGCGCCTGTGCGCACGCGCCCCAACGGCGAGGACCGCTCCATCAAGGAGCGTGCACAGGCCGCGACCGACGCCGGCGCTTCCCTGCTTCTGAGCGTTCATGCCAACAGCGACGAAAGCACGGGACAGTCCCACGGCTTTGAATGCTTCCCCACGCCGCCCGGGCGCACCTACTCGGAAGAATCCATGCGCTTTGCCCAATGCATCGCGCAGAAAATGGGCGGCGCCGGGCACCGCCTGCGCGGAGAAAACGGCATTCGTTTCGCCTATTACAACGGAAAGAGCAAACGCATCGTGGACAGCACCGACACCAAGATACGCGAGCAAAAGAGCTTCGGCATCGTGGAAAGGCCCTACTGCCCCGCCGTGCTGGTGGAGCAGTGTTTTCTGACCAATTACAGCGATGTGGAAAACTGGACGGGAGAGGCCGGATGCGCCCGCGCCGCACGTATCTATTACGAGGCGATCTGCGCCTATTTCGGCACCGAGCCTCTGCCGCAGGGCGGCAGCGTGTGAACGCCGCACCGCTCTTTCCACGAATACAGCAGCGCGCCCCCGGCCCTTGCGGCGGGGGCGCGCGTTTTGCATCCGGCGGCAACCGCCGTTTTTCAAGCGCCGGTGCGGCACGTTTATTTCATATCGTTTCTGCGGTGCAGCGCAACGGCGCATGCCGTCATGCCCATCAGCGCAAACACCGTGCACAGCATGCCTGCCCAGATGCCGAACCGCTGCGCCACCGCGCCTGTGATATACGGCATTAAAACCGCGCCCACGCCCGCTGCGGGAAGCATCACGCCGAGGCCCGCGCCGGAGAGCGCATTCCCCGCCGCGACAGCCGTCGGGTTCACGCCTGCAATGGCCAGGCCGAACAGGAACAGGCAGATCAGCGCAGATGCGGGCGTTTTTGCCACGAGAAGCAGGATATAGGTGCCTACGCAGCATGCGGACATCAGAGAAAGGGTGCGGAAGCTGTTTTTTACCGGGAAAACAAATGCGATGCACAGACGCCCGGCCAGCATTGCGCCCCAGATGACCGTAACGGTCATCTGGCCCGCCGGGCCCGAGAGGATGCCCACATCCTTGAAATATGTCACCATCCAGCCCGTGACGCTGATCTCCGTGCAGTTTTGAAAAAAGACAAGCCCGGTCAGCACCCAAAAACGGGGCGAACGCAGAAAAGACCAGTCGTTTTTGACACGCGCGCCGTCTCCTGTGCGGCCCGGCAGACCCGCCAACGCGAACACGCCCCACAGCGCCGCGCCGCACAGTGCAAGGCCTGCCATGGGCGCCCACCAGGGCAGCCCGCCCATACCCAGCGCCGCAATAAACAGCGGGCACAGCAGCGACCCCGTGGCAAAGCATGCATGGATGAGATTCATGCATTTCGTGCGCTCCCGTGCATGCGCCGCGATAAGCGCGCTGCTGGTGTTCAGCGTTGTGCCCTTGGCCACGCCCACCAATGTGAAAGCGGCCAGCAGCGCCCACGGGCTTCCCGTGAGGATCATTGCGCCGTAACCCAGCGCCGCACCGCCCGCCAGCATAAGAACGGTGCGCCGCTGGCCCCAGTGCGCGGGCAGCATGCCCGCGGCAAAGCCCGCCGCAAGGTTGCCCACGCTCAGCATGGCCAGCAGCAGGCCGCTCCACTGGTAGCTCAGGCCGTACCGTTCCTGCAAAAGCGCCATCACCACTCCGCCGCTGCTGGCGCACACACCATTGAGCAGCATGGCCGGATATGCGCAGGCCGCCTTGTTTTGCCGCAAAGCATTCATAAAACATCCTCCAGGCAAAGTAATGCCGCAGGCCTTTCCCGACCCGCAGCTATGGGTGCGGCGCTTTTGGCGCGGCGCCCGTCTTTTTGTATTCCAGTGTAGAAAAAAACGCCCGCCCCGTCAAGCGGGCAGGCGCAAAACCGCAAGAATGGCATGTGGGAACGGGATTTCCGCAATTTGTGCAAATCCTGCTCCCCGCCGCTTTGCTGCTATCTGCGGCGCGCGGCCAGCAGCGCCCGCACAGCATCCGCATCCGGACAGGCCAGTGCCTCCTTCGCCGTGCAAAGCGCTTCTTCCTCCGTCCAGCGTGAAACAGTCCGGCGCACTTCCGGCAGAGCGGAGGGCCCAGCACTGAAAGAATCCAGGCCAAACGCCATCCACAGAGGAATAAGACACGGGTCTGCTGCAGCTTCGCCGCACATGCACACCGGCACATCTGCCGCACGGCCCGCGGCGATCACATCCCGAATGCTGCGCAGCACCGCCGGATGGCAGGGTGCATATAGCTCCGCAATGTCTGCATTGCCCCGGTCCGCGGCTAAAATGTACTGCACCAGGTCGTTGGTACCAATACTGAAAAAATCCGCCTCCTTCGCCAGCAGATCCGCAATGACGGCGGCGGCCGGCGTTTCGATCATCACGCCCAGAGAAATCGCCCCGTCAAATGCAACGCCCCTCGCGGAAAGCGCCTGCTTTTCCTGCTCCAGCATCGTCCGTGCAGCGCGCAGCTCCTGTACGCCCGTCACCATTGGCAGCATGAGCCTGATGTTCCCACGCTCCGCCCCCGCGCGCAGCAGCGCCCGAAGCTGCGTGCGGAACACCTCAGGCCGGGCAAGGCAGTAGCGGATGCCCCGGCGGCCCAGGTAAGGATTCTCCTCCTTTTCCTGTCCCAGATACGGCAGCGCCTTGTCGCCGCCGATATCCAACGTACGGACAACCGCGGGCCTGTCCCCCATAGCGCGGGACACCGATGCATAAGCTTCGTACTGCTCCTCCTCCGTGGGCAAGGATGTACGTCCCATAAACAGAAATTCCGTCCGCAGCAGCCCGACTCCTTCCGCCCCGGCTTCATCCGCCGCAGCGGTCTGCCACACGCCGCCGATATTGGCGTACAGCGCGTACCTTTGGCCGCGGGCGCTCACCGCCGGGCCCGCGCGGTACGCCTGCAGCGCCTCCGCCTGTCTTTTCTCCTCCTCCTGTTTTTTCCGGTACCGCGCCAGCTCCGCCCCGCTTGGAGATACGATCACCGCGCCCTGCCCGCCGTCCACGACGACATCCTCCCCGCTCCGCAGCACAGACGCGGCCCCCGCGGCTCCCAGTACGGCGGGAAGGCCCAACGCACGCGCCAGAATGGCGGCATGGCTCGTCATGCCGCCGCATTCCGCCACAAAAGCGGCAACATTTTCCCGGTTCACGCTCACGGTCATGGAAGGCGTGAGATCCCATGCGACCAGCACGGTGCCCGGAGGCACGTCCGGGATGGACGCTTCACTGCGCCCCAGCAAAATCGCCAGCAGGCGGGCGCGGATATCCTCTATGTCCGCGGCACGCTGCGCCAGCAATTCGTCGCCTGCCGCGGCAAACAGCTGGATGTATGACGCACACACTGCGTCCAAAGCGGCCTCCGCGCATTCGCCCGCTTCAATGCGGCTGTCTGTCTGCGCAAGCAGAGCCGGATCGTTTGCCATCAGAATCTGACTGGCGAGGATGTCCGCCTCTTGTCCGTCCAGGCGCGCGCGCAGCGCGTCCGCCATAGCCTGCGTCCGCTGTGCAAATGCCTGCACGGCCGTGCGCAGGCGTGCTTTTTCCTGCTGCACGCCCGCGAAATGGACCTGTGTGTAATCAAGGCTCCCCTCCGCAATAACCACGGCCCGGCCGATGCCGACACCAGGGGAGACGCCTACGCCTTGCAGCAACATGTTCCTCTTCCCTTTCCCGGTATTCCGCTTAAAAGGTATTCAGCAGCTTCAATATTTCTTCCTTTGTGGCCAGCTCATCGGAAAACGCCGTCGCGCTGCCCGCGGCCGCGCCCATGCGCAGAGCGTAGGAATAGGTGCCCAGCTTGAGGTAACCGGCCAAAAAGCCCGCCACCATGGAATCGCCCGCACCCACTGCATTGCGCACCGTGCCCCGCGGAACGCCGATCTCCTGGAACTGACCCGTTTCGTCCAGCAGGATCGCACCGTCGCCCGCCAGAGAAACGAGCACGTTGCGCGCGCCCTTGTCCTGCAGCTTTGCGGCGCATGCACGGATATCATCCCCGGTTTTCAGTGTGCGGCCGAACAGCTCGCCCAACTCGTGCTGGTTTGGCTTGATAAGGAACGGGCGGTACTTCAGAACATTCAGCAGAAGATCCCCCGTGGCATCCACTGTGACGCGCACCTTCTTTTCCTGCAGCGCGGCCATGATCTTCTCATAGATATCGCCCGGCATACCCGCGGGAATACTGCCCGCCAGAACAAGGTCATCGCCGTCCGTGACGGCGTCCAGCTTTTTGTACAGCAGCGCCAGCGCCGCCGGGCCTATGTCCGGCCCTTTGCCGTTGATCTCCGTCTCGCAGGCGCCGCGAATTTTCACATTGATGCGGGTCATCCCGTTTTGCAGACGGATAAAATCCGTGCGCAGCCCTTTTCTTTGCAGCGCGTTTTCAACGGCATCGCCTGTGAAGCCCGCCAAAAAGCCCAGCGCCACATTTTCTATGCCCAGGTTCGTCAGCACCGTGGAGACGTTGATCCCCTTGCCGCCGCAATAGACCGCCTCATCGCCGGTCCGGTTCACAGTTCCTTGCGTCAGGTGCTCCAGCTGCACCACATAGTCGATGGCCGGATTGAATGTAACTGTATAGATCATATGTTTGCCTCCTTGATCGTTGATGCTATCATAACACTGCATGCGTTCAATTTCAAATATTTCCCACCGCGCACGAAGCCTGAGTTTTCCGGCGGAAAACGTGCGGAAAATGTCTTTTGTTAACGTTTCCTTTACAAACAGGGACTTGCAAGCGGCGAAAGCTGGTGTATAATATTGAACAAAGGAAACTTTTTCTTTTCTCCATGAGGGAGTAGTTCACGCCCCCGCCGGGGCGGTTTTAAGTCAACAGCATGGCCCGCACACGGACCTGGCTTAAAAGTAAGAGCGAGACTCATGTGTGGCGCCAAGCCGCACGTGGGTCTTTTTTCTTATCCAGGCCTCTTGACGGACAGGGATATGCCCCACAGGCCGCCCCTGCATTTTGCCGGGGTCTGGTATTGTGCGTGGCTTTTTTGCGTTGTTCCCCCATGCCGGGCGCTCGGCGCATGTTCCGCGGATGAAAAACAGCTTGCTGTTTTTTCATAGAAACACCAAATTGGGAAACCCTTGAAACGAGAAAGGATGTTGTGTGTTGAAGTTTTATTGTGACGAGGCCGGCCGGGCGCTTGCCGAACTGAAGAGCACCCCGGACGGCCTTACCGACGCGGAAGCCGCCAGGCGGCTGGCCGAAAAAGGCCCCAACAAGCTGGCCGAAGGAAAAAAGGTCACAACGCTGCAGCGCTTTCTGCAGCAGCTGAGCGACCCTATGATCATTATCCTGCTTGTTGCGGCGGCAGTGTCCGGTGTAACGGCGGCTTATTCGGGCGAAAGCTTTGCGGATGTGTTCATCATCCTTATCGTCGTGCTCATCAACGCCGTGCTCGGCGTGTATCAGGAGAGCAAGGCGGAAAAAGCCATTGAGGCGCTGCAGGAAATGACGGCCGCCACCAGTAAGGTGATCCGCGGCGGCAAACAGGTCTCGCTGAAAAGCGAGGAGCTGGTGCCGGGCGACGTTGTCGTTCTGGAAGCCGGCGACGCCGTGCCCGCAGACGGCCGCATTCTGGAGAGCGCCAGCCTGAAGATCGAGGAAGCCGCGCTCACGGGCGAAAGCGTACCCGTGAACAAAGTCGTTTCCGCACTGGGCCTCGACGACGGCAAGGACGTCCCCCTGGGCGACCGCAAAAACATGGCCTATATGGGCAGCACCGTAGTATACGGCCGCGGACGTGTCCTCATCACGGGCACCGGTATGGACACCGAGATGGGCAAGATTGCAGGCGCGCTGGCGCAGGCCGAAGAGGGACAGACTCCGCTGCAGAAAAAGCTGGCGCAGCTCAGTAAGATCCTGAGCTGGCTGGTGCTCGGCATCTGCGTATTCATCTTCGCCTTCAGCCTTATCAAGGCGGGCGATTTCCACCTCGACGTCATCATCAGTACGTTCATGGTAGCGGTCAGTCTTGCCGTCGCGGCCATCCCCGAGGGCCTTGCCACCGTCGTTACCATCGTACTCTCCATCGGCGTAACGAACATGTCCAAGCGCAATGCCGTCATCCGCCGCCTTACGGCTGTGGAGACGCTGGGCTGCGCACAGGTCATCTGCTCGGACAAAACCGGTACGCTGACGCAGAACAAGATGACGGTTGTGGAGCACGTGGGTGAAGAAGATCCCCTGGCCCGCGCGATGTCTTTGTGCAGCGACGCCAAGCCCGGCGAAAACGGCGACGCTGAGGGCGAGCCCACCGAATGCGCGCTGGTAAATTACGCCACCGGCGTCGGCCTGCCCAAGGGCACGCTGGAGGCGGCCCAGCCCCGTGTGGGCGAGGCTCCTTTTGACAGCGGCCGCAAAATGATGAGCACCGTGCACGAAAACAACGGCGCATATATCCAATACACAAAGGGCGCGCCCGACGTGGTGCTCAGCCGCTGTACCTCTTACGCCAAGGATGGTAAGATACTGCCCATGACGGAGGAAGCCCGCGCCGAGATCCTGCGCCAGAACAAGCAGATGGCCGACAAAGCGCTGCGCGTGCTGTGCGCGGCCAGCCGCGAATGGCCCCAGCTTCCGCTGGATTTCGAGCCGGACACGCTGGAGCATGACCTGACCTTCCTGGGCCTGACGGGCATGATCGACCCGATCCGCCCCGAGGTAAAGGACGCCATTACAGAGTGCCGCCAAGCCGGCATCCGTCCCATCATGATCACAGGCGACCACAAGGATACCGCCATCGCCATCGCCAAGCAGCTCGGCATCATCGAAACAGCGGATGAAGCCATCACAGGCGCGGAGCTGAACGACATCTCCGACGACCGGTTTGCGGAAGTGATCGGCCGTTACAGCGTGTATGCCCGCGTGCAGCCCGAGCACAAGGTGCGCATCGTCAACGCATGGCGCAAAAACGGCTTTGTTACAGCCATGACGGGCGACGGCGTCAACGACGCGCCCAGCATCAAGAGCGCGGATATCGGCATCGGCATGGGCATCACCGGCACGGATGTTACAAAGAACGTGGCCGATATGGTGCTGGCCGACGACAACTTCGCCACAATCGTCAACGCCGTGGAGGAAGGGCGCCGCATTTACGACAACATCCGCAAGGCCATCCAGTTCCTGCTGGGCTCCAATATGAGCGAGGTGCTGAGCGTGTTCTTTGCCACGCTCATGGGCTTTGTTATCCTGGAGCCCGTGCACCTGCTGTGGATCAACCTCATCACCGACTGCTTCCCCGCTCTGGCCCTGGGCCTTGAAAAGGGCGAGCCGGATTTGATGCACCGCAAGCCGCGCCCGTCCACAGACGGTATCTTCTCCGGCGGGCTGGGCGTAGACGTGGCGTATCAGGGCTTTATGGTCACCTGCGTAACGCTGGCCGCCTACTTTATCGGCCACTGGATGGAATCCGGCGTATGGGAGATCGCCGCCAGCCCCGACGGTGTGACGATGGCCTTTCTCACCATGAGCATGGCCGAGATCTTCCACAGCTTCAACATGCGCAGCCAGCGCGGCAGCGTGTTCACGCTCGGCTCTCACAACAAGGTGCTGTGGGGCGCCATGCTGCTCAGCCTTGTGCTGACGACCGGCGTCATCTACCTGCCCGGCATTTCGGGCGCGTTCGGCTTTACGCACATCAGCGCGCCGGAATATGCTGTTGCCATGGCTCTGGCCGTGTGTGTGATCCCCATTGTGGAATGCGTCAAGTTCTTCCAGCGTAAGGCTGCACGCCGCCGCGCGGAAAAACAGCCTGCGTAACCACGCGCTTTGAAGATTTCCCATTTGGTTTTTACGGGCCGCTGCAAATGCAGCGGCCTTTTTTACACCGCTCATGCCGGTAAAAACACAAAAAAGGCTTGGGAAGCATCCTGTTTTATGATATACTGAATGACATCACACTGCCGCAGGGCGCAGCTCCGCAGCGGCTGAAAGGAACGCTTTCTCATGCAGCAGAACCAACCTGCCAATTTCAAAAACCGCATCGGCTTCGTCCTTGCCTCTGTCGGCTCCGCCGTGGGCATGGGCAACATCTGGATGTTCCCTTACCGCGTGGGCCAGTACGGCGGCGCGGCGTTCCTGCTGATTTATTTCGGCTTTGTTGCCCTTTTCGGATGGGTGGGCCTTTCCGGCGAATTCGCCTTCGGCCGTCTGACGGGCACGGGGCCCATCGGCTCCTACGCTTACGCGCTGCGCAGCCGCGGCAAAAAAGGCGGCGGCGTGCTGGGCGCCATCCCTTTGCTGGGTTCGCTGGGCATCGCCATCGGATACGCCGTCATTGTGGGATGGGTGGTGCGTTACTGCTGGGGAGCCGTCTCCGGTTCACTGTTTGCCGTGGGATCCGAGGAATATTTCGGGCAGATCACCGGGCCGTTCGGCAGCCTGCTGTGGCACGGCGTGGTGGTGCTCGTCACGGTGCTGGTCCTGGCGCGCGGCGTGCTGCAGGGAATTGAAAAGGTGAACCGCATCATCATGCCCGCTTTCTTCGTGCTGTTTCTCGTTGTGGCTGTTTATGTGGGTTTTTTGCCCGGCGCTGCCGAGGGCTACCGCTATCTGCTGATTCCCCAGTGGGAAAAGCTGCTGGACCCGATGACATGGGTCATGGCCATGGGACAGGCGTTTTTCTCTCTGTCCATCACCGGCTCGGGCATGATCATCTACGGCAGCTACCTCTCCAAGAAAGAGGACATCCCCCGCGCCGCCATGCAGACGGCGCTGCTGGACACCTGCGCGGCTCTGCTGGCCGGCTTTGCCATCCTTCCCGCGGTGTTCGCTTTCGGCATGGACCCTGCGTCAGGCCCTCCGCTTATTTTCATCACGCTGCCCAAGGTATTCGCACAGATGCCGGGCGGGCGCTTCATTGCCGTGCTGTTCTTCCTCTCTGTTATTTTTGCCGGTATCACCAGCCTCATCAACATGTTTGAGGTGTGCGCCGAGGCAGTGACGACACATCTAAAGCTGCCGCGCAAAGCCGCCGTTGTACTGGTGGGCGCGTTGGCCTTTGCGGCGGGCGCGTTTATTGAATTTGAGCCGTACCTGGGCAAATGGATGGACGCCATCACCATTTATGTCGTGCCCTTCGGAGCGCTGCTGTGCGCGTTCATCATCTACTGGGTGCTGGGCGGCAAACGCATCGGAGAAGAGCTTGTGCTGGGCCGCAAAAAAGCGCTGTGCCGGGCGTTCCTGCCCACGGCGCGGTACCTTTACGTAGGGCTGGCCGTGTTGGTATTCATTTTAAGCATCATTTGCGGCGGCATCGGCTGAGCCTCTTCTACTTTTAGCTCCGGCTTCTTCTTTGTTTCAAAAAACTCTGAATTGTTTTTTTCGATTGCATATGGTAAAATAAAAACAAGTTTATGCATTTGTTTTTATTTTTAGGAGGATAAAATGCCAAAGGTCGCTTATTCTGAAGCGGAAAAGGCGCAAGTGCGAGAGGCGCTGCTCACCAAAGGCCTTGAGCTCCTGGCGAAACAGGGAATACAGCATACGACTGTGGAACAAATCTACAAGGCGGTAGGAATCTCTCGCACATTCTTCTATTCTTTTTTTCCCACAAAAGAGTCCCTCATCATAGAGGCACTTTACCTCCAGCAGCCAAGGGTTCTTGTATACGCACAGAAATTGATGGATGCTCCCTCTTTGAGTTGGCGAGAGGCTGTCACACAATTTCTTTGCGCCTGCTGCTACGGTGAAAAAAATGGGATCCTGATTTTGACCATTGAAGAGCAGCAAATGCTCTTTCGCCGTTTGTCGCACGAAGCCTATCGGACCTTTCGGGAAAAGCAGATCCGTTTGTTCGGCAATATTTTAGAGTGTTTTGGGATCGGGGCAGATTGTGCGAGAGTTGGTTTGTTTACAAATATAAGCCTGATGGCCATGATTGTCCGCAGAGCGATCCCGGAAACAATGCCGCTGTTTGTTCCCGAAGCGGCTGATGAAACAGTCGCATTTCAAATCAAGGCCATCGTGGACTTCCTGGAGCCTTTAAAGAAAGAAAACTTCTGCCGATGATGGTATGCATCGCATAGATTTATCCGGATTGTATGCTTTAATGCCGCACATCCGGATAGTTTTTTGAGCAAAATAAATACAAATTATAGAATTTGTATTTATTTCAGTTTTGGCTGCTGTAGTTTTATATATCTCTGAGACTGAAAATTCGCACATGGAAGTATCGCACTTTCCAGAACCTCTGGCCTGTGCGGCTGGCGATTGGAACAGCCATGCAAGGATTCCAGCGGCAAGAGCTTATGGAGGGCTTGGCCAGTCCACCAAGCGTATGTCCCCCTTTATTCATGACAGCAGAAACGCTGTGGTGATAAAACAAAATTGTTTTACAAGCAAGGAGAATGGTTATGGGTTTTTTCAGCAAATTATTTAAGGGGCCTGAAATCGACATGGAAAAGAGCAATGCAAACGCCGAAAAAATGCGTCTGCTGTTCAACCAAGCGGTAGAAAACGGAGCCGACTATCAACTGATTTTCGCCTACACAGAGGATGTGTCGCGGTTCAATTACGGGTTTGTCCACGGCAGTAAAACAAAAGTAGGGAATTTGATCGTCGGTTGGAATGAGGCAGAGCAGACGATCGTGGCGCTTCCCACCGTACCGGCTCTCTCTGGGTGCGGTGCACCTACCTATTACCGCCGTTCTGAAATTCTGAAAGCCTATCGGAACAAGTACCCCACCGATGCCTTTATTATCTACCCTGACAGAAAAAGCTACATCGGTATCAATGCCTGCGACTGGTTGGAAGACGAGAGTCTCTATGTATATGTGTCACAGACCGAAGCGCTCGCCGCTTTCACAGATTTTTTTATGAACCGTTTTGCCAAAAAGTGATACAGGCCACTCCTCTTAAAAAACGGAGAACCGATCGGGAGCACGGTTATGCCGATATTGGCAGGGTCCGAAGCCTATTTGCAGCAGAGCTGCAAAAACGGAGAAGAATATTTTTCCCAAAGCAAACGGTCACAGGCGCGCTCCCCTATCCCCTTGGCGCACCGTAGAGCCAGCAAGAGCGACGCAATGAGAACCGCGCCGCTCTTGTTTTTTCACCACAAGCGCGGAATAGCATCGGCCTTTTTTGTTGCGCACGGTGCACGGAGCGCTTTTTATTTGTATCTGCAAAAATATGGATTTCGTTGTAAAAACAACATACTGTTTCTTGTGGACGCGGTATGCTTACAGCAGCAAAGGCCGTGCGTGTGCAGCCACGCGCCCCGGCCGGCAAATGAACCGGGAGGAAAATGACATGAAAAGACGGATCATCCACATTGACGAAGAAAAATGCAACGGCTGCGGCCTGTGTGCCGCCGCCTGCCATGAGGGTGCCATCGGCATGATAGATGGCAAGGCGCGGCTGCTGCGCGAGGATTACTGCGACGGCCTGGGCGACTGCCTGCCCGCCTGCCCCACAGGCGCGATCCGCTTTGAAGAACGCGAAGCTCCCGCCTATGACCATGCGGCCGTCATGGCCGCCAAAGCGCAGAACGCCGCCCCGCAGCCCTGCGGATGCCCCGGCAGCGGTGCCCGCAGCATCCGGCGTGAAGCCGCCCCGGCGGACAGCGCCGTCCCCCGTACCGCCAGCGCGCTGTCCCAGTGGCCGGTCCAAATCAAGCTTGCTCCGGTGAACGCGCCTTATTTTCAAGGCGCACGACTGCTCATCGCGGCGGACTGCACCGCGTACGCCTACGGTGCGTTTCACGAGGATTTCATCCGCGGCCGCGTAACGCTCATCGGATGCCCCAAGCTGGATGAGGGCGACTACGCGGAAAAGCTCACCGCCATCCTGCGTGAAAACGATATCCAGAGCGTGACCGTGGCGCGCATGGAGGTTCCCTGCTGCGGCGGCATTGAAAACGCCGTCAAGCGCGCATTGCAGCAGAGCGGCAAATTCATTCCCTGGCGTGTAGCAGTTATCTCCACAGACGGGCGCACTCTGTCGGACTGACCGGTATGCCGCGGCAGCACGGTTCGCTTTTTCATGCATGTGCAGAGGCATTTTCTTGTAATTCGGGGCAAAATATGCTATGATTCTATTAGCTTTTGCTAACCTCTGCCGCCCGGATCGAACCTGCATGCAGAGCACTCCGCATACAGGTCCTCCTCCCTCCGCGGGGCGGCCTGCCGCTGTGCGGAGGGCCTGTTTTTATCAAGAAAGGAGCTGTCTCTCATGTACTGCACACGCGCTGTCAGCGACGCCGTTACCTGGGTCGGCGGCAATGACCGCCGCCTTTCCCTTTTTGAAAATCTGTTCCCCATCCCACGCGGGGTCACGTACAATTCCTATCTGATCCTGGATGAAAAAACCGCGCTTATCGACACGGTGGATGCCTCCATCTCGCGCCAGTTTCTGGAAAACATCATGCATACGCTCGCCGGACGGCATCTGGACTATCTTGTCGTCAACCATATGGAGCCGGACCATTGCGCCAACATTGAGGAACTGCTGCTGCGCTTTCCCGAGCTGAAAGTCGTGGGAAACGCCAAAACCTTTACTCTGATGCGCCAGTTCTATGACTTCGACCTGGAGGGCCGCATCATCACTGTGGTGGAAAACGATACGCTCAGCCTTGGTGCGCATACGCTGCGCTTTGTGTTTACACCGATGGTCCACTGGCCCGAAGTGATGATGACTTATGAAGAGCACGAGCATATCCTTTTTTCCGCCGACGCCTTCGGCAGCTTCGGCGCACTGAACGGCCACCTGTTCGACGACGAGATCGACTTTGAGTGCGGCTGGATGGCGGATACGCGGCGCTACTACGGCAATATCGTGGGCAAATACGGCCCGCAGGTCCAGGCCGCACTGAACAAGCTTTCGGGCGTGGAGATCCGCATGGTGTGCCCGCTGCACGGGCCCGTTTGGCGCTCCGGGTTGGACAGGCTGCTGGACAAATACCGGCATTGGAGCACCTATACACCGGAGGAACGCTCCGTGGCCGTATTCTACGGTTCCATGTACGGCGATACGGAAAATGCCGTAAATATCCTTACCTCCCGCTTGGCGGAGGCCGGTGTAAAAAACATCGCCGTCTATGATGTTTCCAGCACACATGTCTCCACGATGATCGCCGAGGTGTTCCGCTGCAGCCACCTGGTCCTTGCCGCGCCCACCTATAACAATGGGGTCTACCCCGCCATGCTGAATCTGCTGCACGACATGAAGGCGCTCAACCTGCAAAACCGCACCGTTGCCCTGATGGAAAACGGCTCCTGGGCACCGTCCTGCGCCCGGCAGATGCGCGCCCTTCTGGAAGAAATGAAGAGCATGGAGATCTTGGAGCCTGTGGTCACGCTGAAGTCCGCGCTGAAGGACGATTCTCTGGCCCAACTGGACGCGCTGCGTGATGCATTGATCGCTTCCCTTATGGCAGAGTGAACTGCTTTTCCCGGTTGCATTTTTTTCGCCCACTCTGTATACTGTTATTGTTATAAGCATACGCCCCGCTTTCCCCATTCGGACGGCGGGGCGTCGTTCGGCCCATATTGTTGCGTGCGCAACGAATGCGCGCGCAGCAGTTCACCATTTTGCGCCTTTGCCGCGCGTTTTCTGCGAAGGAGGTTTTTATGAAGCAGCATTTGATGCGCAACATCAATACCATCTCCCGGTGTGCCGCACTGTACCGGGACGCTCACCTTGCAGACTGCGGGCTGAGCGGCTGGCAGGCGCCTTATATTCCGGAAATCTGCGCCGCGCCGGGCATTACGCAGGATCAACTGGCTCTGCGCCTGCACGTGAACCGCAGCAACGTAACGCGCCAGCTGGCCATGCTGGAGGAAAACGGCTTCGTCCTACGGCGCCGCAGTGAAAGCGACCGCCGCGCGGTGGAGGTTTATCCCACGCAGAAGGCCGAGGAAACACTTTCCGCCGTACGGGCCGTATACCGGTCCTGGCGGGAAAAGCTGTTTTATGACCTGACTTCGGAAGAACGCGACCGGTTGGAGTCACTTCTGGAGCGCCTGGCCCGCCGCGCGGAGGACATTCAATGAAAACAGTTCTGCATTATCTGCGCCCCCGTCTGGGCATTATGAGCGTGGGGCTGCTCATCAAGTTTTTCGGCACCGTTGCCGAGCTTCTTTTGCCGTGGATGCTCTCTATTATTTTGGATAAGGCTGTTCCCGCCGGAGCGCTGGGCGGCATCCTTTTCTGGGGCGGGCTTATGGTGCTCTGCGCAGCGGCGGCGCTGGGCGGCAACGTAATCGCCAACCGACTGGCTTGCTCCACTTCCCGGGATGTGACGCGGCGGCTGCGGCACGACCTGTTTGCACGGGTGATGCAGCTATCCTGCGCACAGGAGGATGCATTCACCACGCCCTCCCTCATCTCCCGCCTGACGAGCGATACCTACAACGTACACCAGATGGTGGACAGGATGCAGCGCCTGGGTGTGCGTGCGCCCATCCTGCTGGTGGGCGGTATCGCGCTGACGCTTTCGCTGGAGCCGGTGCTCACACTGGTGCTCATTGCAACACTGCCTCTGCTGGGGCTTGTGGTGTGGTTCGTTTCCACACGGGGCATACGGCTTTATACCCGTACACAGCTTGCACTGGACGCCCTGGTACGGCGCGCGCAGGAGAGCATGGCGGGCATCCGCGTCATCCACGCGCTGTCCAAGGGAGACTATGAGCGCGCCCGCTTTGACGAAGCCAACGCCCGTGCGGTGAACTGCGACCAGCGCGCCGGCTTTTTGATGAACGTAACGAACCCTGCTATGAACCTTCTGCTCAATGCAGGGCTCACGGTGGTCATCGTGCTGGGCGCATACCGCGTAAACGCAGGACTTGCACAGCCCGGCTCCATCATCGCATTTTTGAGCTACTTCACCATCATCCTCAACGCGCTGATGATGGTCTCCCGCCTGTTTGTTATGTACTCCAAGGGCGCGGCCAGCGGACGGCGCATTGCCGAGGTGCTGGCCGCGCCCGCGGACCTTGCGCCCCAGAACATTCCTCCGGTGCAGGAGGACGCGTTCCTCCGCTTTGACCATGTCTCCTTTTCCTATGACAAGGTGAAAGACACGCTTTCAGACGTCAGCTTTTCTCTGAAACGGGGCCAGACGCTGGGCATCATTGGGCCGACGGGCAGCGGAAAAACCACCATTCTCTGGCTGCTGCTGCGTTTTTACGACCCAGACAGCGGCGCGGTACGGCTGAACGGACGCGACGTTCGTTCCATTCCGCCCGAGGTGCTGCACAGCAAGTTCGGCGTGGTGTTTCAGAACGACTTTCTCTACGCGGATGAAATCGGTGAAAACATCGACTTCGGGCGGGGAATTTCCCCGGAGCAGACTGCTGCGGCGGCACGCACGGCGCAGGCGGATTTCATTGCACAGCGTAAGGGCGGTTTTTCCGCTCAATTGGCCGCAAAAGGCGCCAACCTGAGCGGCGGGCAGAAACAGCGCGTGCTGCTGGCCCGCGCCCTTGCGGCTGACCCGGAGATCCTGCTGTTGGACGACAGCTCCAGCGCGCTGGACTACAAGACGGACGCTGCGCTGCGCCGCGCGCTGGCGCGCGACTTTGCGGATACCACAAAGATCATCGTGGCCCAGCGCGTCAGCTCCATCCAGAACGCGGACCGTATCCTTGTTCTGGAGGACGGCCGCGCCGCAGGCCTCGGCACGCACAGCGAGCTGCTGCGCTCCTGCGAAAGCTACCGCGAGATCGCGCAGGTCCAAATGGGGGAGGGGGAATAAATGGCACGCAGCAAAGGAATGGGCGGCGGGCCGAGCATGGCCTTCGAGAAGCCCCGCGCGGGAGCAAAAGCCATTCTCAGGCGCCTGTGGCGCTATCTGTACCATTACAAATGGCTGCTGGCCGCCGCAGTGGCGCTCAGCCTTACCGGCAATCTGCTTGCTTTGGCAGGCCCGAAGCTTTCGGGCTACGCCATCGACGCCATCCGCCCCGGGCCGGGCCGAGTGGACTTCACCACGGTTTTCCACTATGCAAAACGGATGCTTGTGTTTTATTTTGCCGCAGCGGCGCTGAGCTATGTGCTGGCCACGCTGATGGTGCGGCTGAGCCGCAACGTTGTTTACCGCATGCGCAAGGACATCTATGACCATTTGATGCGCCTGCCTGTGCGCTTTTTCGATACGCATGCCATCGGCGACGTATTGAGCGTGCTCTCCTACGACGTGGATACCATCAACGCCTCCCTTTCCAACGACCTGGTACAGATGCTCACCAGCGTCATCACCGTGGCCGGTTCCTTTGGAATGATGCTCTCCATCTCTCCTCAGCTGATCCTTATTTTCGTTGTGACCATTCCCATTTCCGTGATGTTTACACGACACCGTTCCAAACGGGTGCGGCCGCTGTACCGCCGCCGCTCTGCCGGTCTGGGCGCTTTGAACGGCTTTGCCGAGGAAATGACGGGCGGGCTGAAAACCATCAAGGCCTATGGCCGGGAGGAGGTGTTTCTTTCCCGTTTTGAGGAAAAGAACCGCCTCGCCTGCGACGCCAACTATGAGGCGGACGCCTTTTCCAGTTCTACTGGGCCGGGCGTCAACTTCATCAATAATTTGTCTCTGGCACTGGTGAGCCTGTTCGGCGCGCTGCTGTACATGGCGGGCGGCATCAGCCTGGGCAGTGTGTCCTCTTTCGTATTGTATTCCCGCAAATTTTCCGGTCCCATCAACGAATTTGCCAACATCATCAGCGAGCTGCAGTCCGCGCTGGCTGCCGCCGAGCGCGTGTTCCAGCTGCTGGATGAAGCAGAGGAGGCCCCGGATGCTCCCGGCGCACGGGAGCTTTCCGGTGTGCGCGGCGCAGTGGCACTGCGCGGCGTGCGCTTCGGCTACGGCGGCGCGCCGGTGCTGGACGGCTTCACGCTGGCCGCACAGCCCGGCCAGGTGGTTGCCATAGTGGGGCCGACGGGCGCGGGCAAAACCACTGTCATCAACCTGCTGATGCGCTTTTACGATGCAGATTCCGGTTCCATCACCGTGGACGGACAGGAGATCCTTTCCCTCACCCGCGCCAGCCTGCGCCGCGCCTATTCCATGGTGCTGCAGGACACCTGGCTGTTTTCGGGCACCGTATACGAAAACCTTGCCTACGGCAAGGAGGGTGTGACGCTGGAGCAGGTGCGCGCTGCAGCGCGGGCCGCCAAGATCGACCGCTTTATAGAAGCGCTGCCCCAGGGCTACGACACCGTGCTGCGGGACGGCGGCAACAGCATCTCCAAGGGCCAGCGCCAGCTGCTCACCATCGCACGGGCCATGCTGCTGGACGCGCCGATGCTCATTCTGGACGAAGCGACCTCCAATGTGGACACCCGCACCGAACGCCGTATCCAGGCCGCCATGCTTCGGCTGATGGAAGGACGCACCTGCTTTGTCATCGCACACCGGCTGTCCACCATCCGAAACGCGGACGTCATCGCCGTGCTGCGTGAGGGCACGGTAGCAGAATGCGGCACCCACGACGAGCTGATGCGCCGGGGAGGCTATTACAGCGAGCTGTACCGCGCCCAGTTCGACGCCGCTCAGGATGCGGGCTGACCATACGGGGCGGGCGCGGCCAAAACGCCGCTCCCGCTTTTTTCGCCATTTTCTCAAACGGAACGCGCGCAAACAAAACTTTAACAATCGCATTTTATAATAGCAGCAGAAAATTGAGGAGGGAAATGTTTTGTTCAAGATATTGGTGGTGGAGGACGACCGGGAGCTGAACCGTGCGGTCTGCGCGTTTCTGGGGCGGAACGGATACGAAGCGGTGGGCTGCCTTTGTGCGGAGGAAGCCTATGACGCGTTGTATGAAACTGTGTTCGACCTTATCATTTCCGACATCATGATGCCTGGGACAGACGGCTTTGAATTTGCCCGTACCGTGCGGGAGCAGAACACGGAGCTGCCCATCCTGTTTATGACGGCCCGGGATGATCTCACGGCTAAACAGCGCGGTTTTTCCGCCGGAGCCGACGATTACATGGTAAAGCCCGTGGACCTGGACGAGCTTTTGCTGCGGATCGGCGCGCTGCTGCGCAGGGCAAAAATCGCCAGCAGCAAAAGGCTTACGGCAGGCAGCCTTTTGCTGGACGCAGACGAGCACACGGCCTATCTGAGCGGCGCGGAGGTTCCGCTCACCGTACGGGAATTCGACCTGCTGTACAAGCTGCTCTCCTACCCGAAAAAGACCTTCACCCGCGCACAGCTTATGGAGGAATTCTGGGAAATGGAAACATCCTCCGGCCCGCGCACTGTGGATGTATATATCACCAAGCTGCGGGACAAATTTTCCGCCTGCCCGGATTTTGAGATCGTCACCGTGCACGGGCTGGGCTATAAGGCGGTGCTGAAATGAACCGGGATCGCTTCTCGGGAGCCGGGCGGCTTCCCCGGTATCTGTTTTCCGCAACAAAATTCCTGATTTTTTTCGCACTGATCGCATTCGTGGTCACCTGCTCTTTCCTGCTGTTTCTTGATTCCATGCGGCTCGACCCGGATATCCTGCGGGAAAACGCGCTGCTCACTTTTCTCAATATCCTGCTTCTGAGCGCGCTTTTCACCGTCATCGACGGCATCCGGCGCAGGCTGACAGTGGAGCGCCCGGTGCGGCGCATCCGCGCCGCTACCCAGCGCATCATCCAGGGCGATTTCAGCGTGCGCATCGAGCCGCTTCACGGCCCGGAGCGTGCCGACGCCTTCGACGCCATCATTGAGGATTTCAACCAGATGGCCCGGGAGCTTTCCGGCGTGGAAACGCTGCGTACAGACTTCATCGCCAATGTTTCACACGAGCTGAAAACGCCGTTGGCCGTCATCCAGAACTACGGTTCCCTGTTGCAGGACCCTGCCCTGCCGAAAGAGCAGCGCGTCGAATATGCCAAGGCCGTCACAGATGCATCCCGCCGCCTGGCGGACCTGATCGCCAATATTCTCAAACTGAACAAGCTGGAAAATCAGCAGATCTTCCCGCAGGCGGAGACTTACGATCTGGGTGAGCAGCTTCGAGAATGCCTGTTGGGCTTTGAGGACGCATGGGAGGCAAAAGAGCTTGCTGTTGAGGCGGACATTCCGGACGGCGTGGCCGTCCGTACGGACCGCGAGCTGCTGACGCTGGTGTGGAACAACCTGTTCTCCAACGCCGTCAAATTCACGGATGCAGGCGGCAGCATCCATGTTTCCCTTCGGCATACCGGCACGCAGGCCGAGGTGTGCGTCACAGACACCGGCTGCGGCATGAGTCCCGAAACGGGACGGCATATTTTTGAAAAATTTTATCAGGGCGACAGCTCCCACGCAACGCAGGGCAACGGACTGGGGCTGGCGCTGGTGCGCCGTGTGGTGGATATCGTGGGCGGAGAGATCGCGGTGAAGAGCACGCTGGGCAAAGGCAGCACGTTTTCCGTGGTGCTGCGCTCCGAAACCAATGAAACGCCCTGAGCCTTTGCTGCGCCGCCTGCTTTTCCCCGGCGGCGGTTGGGCGGCGCTGGCTGCCTTTGCTGCCGTGGCCTCCCTGTGGACCGTCTTTTCCAACGGCTGGGAGGACGCTCCCGCCGCGCGCGCAGCCTATGCCTTTTCCGCCTATGCACTGGTCGTGGCCATTTGCCGTGCAGTGCCTGCAGCCCGGCGTGCAAAAACCGCTGTCTACGGCCTGCCCCCGGTGCGGCGCTGGCGTGCCGACGCCGCGCTGCGCGCGCTTGTTTCCCTTCGCGCCGGGCTGTGCGTCAATCTTTGCTTCGCCGCCTGCAAGCTGTACGCGGGCATCCGGTTCCGCTCACCCTGGTTCGGTGCGGCGGCAGTGTATTACACCGTTCTGAGCACCATGCGTTTTGCAGTACTTCGCGGCGTGCGGAACGCTCCGCCCGCCGGGCCGTCTGCCGCTCCTGTCCGGCAGATGCGCGGGCTGCGTGTCTACCGGCGCTGCGGTGTGCTGATGTTTGCCCTGAATCTGGCCATGACGGCCATAGCCGCACAAATGGTCTGGCAGAACCGCGCATACCGTTATCCCGGCACGCTGATCTATGCCTCAGCCGCATATACGTTTTACTGCTTCGGCAGCGCAGCAGCCAGCGCGGTGAAAGCGCACCGCATGCATGACCCCGTGCATGCGGCCGCAAAAATGCTGGGCCTGGCCGGTGCGCTGATGAGCGTACTGACCCTGCAGACCGCCATGCTTGCCCAATTCGGCGGAGACGCGGCCATGCGCCGGACGATGAACGCCGTCACCGGAGCCTGTGTGTGCTCGCTTGTATTCTGCATGGCCGCATTTATGGCCGTACGCGGAAATATCCTTCTCCGGCGGGCCGCGCGGCAGAACGCGGCTGCTTCCGCTGCACCGCCGTCCATTCATTTCTAAAGGAGTGTCTGTTTATGGAAGAAAACAAGGAGATTTTCACCTATACCTACTCCGCCCGGCAGCAGGAGGAGGTCAGGCGCATCCTCCAAAAATACACGCCGCCCCAGGAGGATAAAATGGAGCTTCTGCGCCGCCTGGATAAAAGCGCCCAGCAGCCCGGTACCATTGCCGGCATCGCGCTCGGCGTATGCGGTACGCTGATGCTCGGGCTGGGCATGTGCTGTACCATGGTGTGGACAGGTGTTTTCGCCCTGGGCGTGGCCGTCGGCTGCACCGGCATCTCCGTGCTGGCGCTGGCTTATCCGATGTTTCTGCACCTGACAAAACGCCGGCGCGCACAGCTTGCGCCGCAGATCGAAGCGCTCAGCCGGGAGCTGTTGGGGCAATCGCCTGCATGCGGGCGAGAAACAGAACGATAACGGCAGTCTCTGCTCCTCCCGCCGGACAAACCAGTTTTTCCGGCCTGAAAATGCCCAAAGCTGCCTGCGACAATTCTTGAAGTATTTTGTGGATGTCTGCTATAATAAGGGCGCTATCTGACCCGTTCATTGGAGGAAACCATGCAGAACAGCGACAGCACCGCTCCTGCGCCCACTGCGCTTTTCCCGGAGACAAGGCATTGCCGCGCCCTTTTCCGGACAGGGTGCCGGCGGTGCCTTTTCGCGTTTCCGTGGCCGGGAGGATCGAAAGGAGAACAAGCATAAATGAAATTGAAACTGACAGGCATCCGAAAACACTTTGGAGAAAAGGAAGTTCTTAGAGGCTGCGGCTTCACGTTCCAGCAAGGCAAGATCTACGGCCTGCTGGGGCGCAACGGCGCAGGCAAAACCACATTGTTCAACTGCCTGACGGACGAGGTGCCGCCCGACGGCGGCACAGCAGAGCTTGTGCTGGACGACGGCACACGCCGCGCCCTGGCTCCGGACGACGTGGGTTATGTGTTCGCGACACCCATTCTGCCGGACTTTCTCACCGGATATGAATTCGTGCGTTTTTATATGGACGTCAATGCTGCACGTATTCGGGATGGACGCTCCGCCGATGATTATTTCGACATGGTGCAGATTGCTCCGGAGGACCGGCACCGGCTCATCAAGGGGTACTCCCACGGTATGAAAAACAAGGTGCAGATGCTGTGCTTTCTCATCGCGCGGCCGCCCGTTATTCTGCTGGACGAACCGCTCACCTCCTTTGACGTAGTGGTCGCGCTGGAAATAAAACAGCTTCTGCGCCAAATCAAGCACGAGCATATTATCGTATTTTCCACACATATTCTGCAGCTTGCCACAGACCTTTGCGATGAGATCACCGTGCTGCATGAGGGCATGTTGAGCCAACTGGACCACGCGCTGCTGCACAGCGGAGATTTTGAGGCACAACTCATCGAGCTTCTGAAAGACGAGGGCGAAGCATGAGACAGATGGTCGGACAAATCATAAAAATGCGGGGCGCTCTTTGGGTGAACGCGTTTCTTTATTATTTCAGCCGTCTTTGGATGGTTGGCCGTCTTGTGCCGCCGACGGCCTACGCGGGCTACCGTGCAAAAAAAGCGCTTTCCGCTGCGGCGGTGGCCGTCCGGCAGATCATCGACCTGTGCGGCAAACCGCTTTATCTGCTTACATTTCTGCTTTTGCCGGTCATTCTGCTGGCCGGCAGCCGCCCGCAGTTTGCAGGGCAGGAATTCTCTCTGTTCCTGTCCATGCTGTTTTTCCTCAGCTGTATCCTCGGCGCTTTTGGCGACAGCCATATTTTCAATGTAACGCGGGAAAAGGTCGCATTTCTCAAATATCTGCACGCCGATGCCCGAAGCTATATTCAGGCTTCTCTTGCGCTGCGGTATGTGCCGTTTTTCTCCTATTATCTTCCCTTCCTTCTGCTGGCTGCATGGCTTTTCGGCGCGCCGCTGTGGCAGGGCGCGGCCGCCTGGGTTCTGCTGGCGGCTTTCCGCATGATGAGCGAGGCCTTCCATCTGTTTGTGTTCGACCGCACGGGGCGTGTGCTTGTCCGCAGCACCGGGTACGCCTGGCTCGTCATCGCCGTGGGGCTGGCGGGGGCATACGTGCCGCCGCTGCTGGGCCTTGATTGGCACATGGGCCTGGCCGCATTTCTGCTGCATCCCGCATCCATATCGGCCTTTGCCGCGGCAGGTGCGCTGTGCCTTTATTACATCGCCGCCGGATATCCCGGCTATGCACGCAAGCTGCCGCGCTCGCTGGACCTCAACTTTCTTTTGTCTTCCATGCTCAAAACTGCCTCCGGCTCCTCGTTCAAGGAGGTGGAGGTACGGGAGGCCGACGCCGCGCTTTCTTCGGAAGCGCTGGCAAAGCTCCAGCGCCTGAAAGGGTACGATTACCTGAACGCGCTGTTCTTTGCGAGGCACCGACGGCAGCTGCTGCGCCCTGTGTGGTACCGCCTGGCCGCTGCGGCGCTGGCCTTTGCCGCGGCCGCGGCGCTGCGCATCTCCAGCCCGGAACTTGCCGCAGCCCTGAGCCGGAACCTGACCGCTATGCTCCCCTCCTTTGTTTTCATCATGTACAGCATCACTGTGGCGGATAAATCCTGCCGCGCCATGTTTTACAACTGCGATAAAGACCTGCTCCGCTATGCCTGGTACCGCAAGCCTAAGGTCATCCTGCGCAGCTTCGGCATTCGCCTGCGCCGCGTAGCCCTGTACAACGGGCTTGTAGCGGGCGCGCTGTGCCTTGCGGCGGCCGGCTTCTGCCTCATCAGCGGCACCGGTATTTTCACCGCGGATCTTGCCCTGTTCTGTGCCGCGCTTCTTTTGCTCTCGCTTTTGTTCACCGCGCACCACCTGTGCCTTTACTACATCTTCCAGCCCTATTCCGAAAGTCTGAAAACCAAGAACCCTCTGTTTTCGGGCATCCATGCCGCCATGTATCTGCTTTGCTTCGCCTGCCTGCAGATAGAGGTGGGCGGCAGCTTTTTTACGGCGGTGCTGCTTGGATTCACGGTTTTGTACATTGCCGCCGCACTGGTGCTGGTGTATTTCCGCGCTCCGCGCTCGTTCCGCATAAAGTAACATTTTGTATGGCTTCGTCAAAAAAGCCCTTGTTCCCGCAAACGTCTTGTGCTATATTGTTATTAGAAAAATTTACCGCTGGGAGTTGTTGATAGATGGCTGAACAAAAACGTGTCCGCAGGACGCCTGAACAGATCGCCGCCGATATCGACGGGCAGATTTCCAAACTGGAGGAAAACATTCGCGGACTGGAGGAGAAAAAAATCGCGGCGTGCGCGGAATTTGACGCGAAGATTGCCGCTGTGCAGGAAAAGGCCGCAAAACTGGCCGAGCGCAAAAAAGAAGTGCTTTCCCCTAAAAAGCGAAAGCCCCGCAAAAGCAAGGCCGAGCGCATCCGGGAGCTTGTAAAGCAGGCTCAGAAGTCCGGAATGAAGCTGGACGAAATCGCGGAAAAGCTGGGCATGCCCCTTTCTGAGTGAATCCTGTGCAATAGCCAAAAGCCGCTGTGAAGCTTTCACGGCGGCTTTTATTCTGTGTCCTTATGCAATATTAACAGTATCGAAAAACTCTTAACGGCACGCAAAGCCTTCGCGTCTTATACTGAAATTGTCCGGAATACGGTCTTAATAAAGCCTTTATTTTGGCTTTGCAGCTTTTTTGCGCGCCCTCCGGCACCTTAACGGCACGTTCACAGCGGTTGTGATACACTGAAGCTGCAAAGGGGAACAAGTGTTTTCCCCCTTTGCAGGAGGCTTTCACAATGATGAACACACAGGCTGTACGTTGTCCCGCAGAATGGTCCCGCCCGGACAAAAGAGAAAAGAGGCGTGCGGCGGTTTCTTTCGCCGCGTTGCGCAGGAGCATCGCAGCATATCTTGAAACACACACTGCGGCATTCTGGTTTTTCAGCTATATCGGCATACCTGTTCTTCTGCTAAGCGGCGTTTCAGCCCTTGCATGCCTGTTCGCGCTGCCCATGCTGCTGTTTTGTTGAGCGCACATGCTTTTCACTCCCGCCGCGTAATGTGCGGGAGCTCTTTTTGTTTGCGGAGTTTATTTATTTCCAATTTTAGCAAGCGCACGACAGGAGGCGTTTTCATGCAGGACACAAGGCCGGACCCCGACCGGATTTTGCATCAGATCCAGCAGCAAGAGGCCGATGCGGCGCATGTGCGCGGCAGACTGAAGATATTCTTCGGCTATGCTGCGGGCGTGGGAAAAACCTACGCCATGCTGGAAGCCGCACACGCGGCACTCGCGGCGGGAACCGACGTTGTGGCCGGATACATCGAGCCTCACACGCGTCCGGATACGCTCGCCCTGCTGGAGGGACTGGAACAGCTTCCTCCGCTGTGCGTGGAATACAAAAATGTGACGCTGCGCGAATTTGACCTGGACGCTGCCATCGCACGCCGCCCTGCCCTTCTTCTTGTGGACGAGCTTGCCCATACCAACGCGGAGGGCTGCCGGCACCGAAAGCGCTGCCAGGATATCGAAGAATTGCTGGCGCTTGGCATTGATGTGTACACCACCGTGAATGTTCAGCATTTGGAAAGCCTGAACGACATTGTAGCCGCTGTTACAGGCATTACAGTGCGCGAACGCGTGCCGGACAGTGTGTTCGATAATGCCGATCAGGTGGAGCTGGTGGACATCGAACCCGATGACCTTCTGGCCAGGCTGGACAGGGGAAAAGTTTACCGTCCGCTTCAGGCCCGCCGCGCCATGGACCATTTTTTCACCAGAGAGAACCTTGTGGCGCTGCGGGAGATTGCTCTGCGCCGCACGGCCGACCGTGTGAACCGCCGCGCGGAAAAAGGCAAGGATGCCAGCGCCGGCTATTATACCGGCGAACATATCCTCATCTGTCTGTCATCCTCTCCCTCCAATGCCCGTGTCATCCGCACAGCGGCGCGCCTTTCCGATGCATTTCACGGCCGTTTCACCGCCCTGTTTGTTGAGGTTCCCGGCACCCGGGAGCTGAATGGCGAGAGCCTCGCCCGCCTGCGCGGCAACCTGCGCCTGGCCGAACAGCTCGGCGCACGCATCGCCACGATTTACGGCGAGGACGTCGCCGCGCAAATTGCCGAATACGCACGCGCCAGCGGCGTTTCCAAAATCGTCATTGGACGTTCCAACAACAGACGCGGCATTCTGCCGCGGCCCACGCTGGTGGAGCAATTGACGGCGCTGGCCCCCAATGTGGATGTGTACATCATTCCGGATAATCTGCCGCCCTACCGCAGACACCGCCGCGCGCCGCCCGAGCGGCTGACGCCGGCAGATACGTTCAAGACGCTCGGCCTGCTTGGCCTTTCCACCGCGGTGGCACTCGGCTTCGCCGCAATTGGCCTCAGTGAGGCCAATGTCATTACGGTGTTCATTCTTGGGGTACTGTTTGTTTCCGTTTGCACCGGCAGCCGTATTTACGGTGCCGCTGCTTCATTTTTCAGCGTGCTTCTGTTCAACTTCTTTTTCACCGTGCCGCGCTTCACGCTCCAGTTCAACGATCCCGGCTATGCCGTCACCTTCGCGATCATGTTCGCCGCATCATTCATCACCAGCACCCTGACGGTGCGCGCCCAGCGCCAGGCGCGGCAATCCTCCCTAAAGGCCTACCGCACCGAGGTCCTGCTGGAGACCAGCCAGAAGCTGCAGCAAAGCGAAACGCAGGATGACATCATCCGCCAAATGGCCCGGCAGATGCAGCGCCTTTTGGGGCGCACCATCTGCCTGTACCTGGCCGACGGAAAGACGCTGGGCCGCCCAACCGTCTTTCCCACCCCGGACGCCGGCACGGATACCGCTCCCTATATCACACCCGGCGAACAGGCCGTGGCGGAGTGGGTATTCCGCAACAACAAGCACGCCGGCGCCGGCACGGACACATTGCCCGGCGCGAAGTGCCTCTATCTTGCCGTGCGCAGCCAGGACACGGTGTTCGCGGTGGCGGGTATCGCCATGGACCTCGGAGGCCCGCTCGACGTTTACGACCGCAATCTGCTTTTGGCGATGCTGAATGAATTTGCTCTTGCTCTGGAGCGCCAGCAGGCTGCCGAGGCCCGTAACCGGCTGTTCATCCAGGCCCGCCAGGAGCAGCTGCGCGCCAATCTGCTGCGCGCTGTTTCCCACGATCTGCGCACCCCGCTCACCAGTATTTCCGGCAACGCCAGCATCCTGATGGGCGGCCCGGAGCTGTTGGACGAGAAGAAAAAACAGCAGCTCTATACCGATATCTATGACGACGCCATGTGGCTCATCAGCCTTGTGGAAAATCTTCTCACCGTAACGCGCATCGAAAACGGTACCATGCAGCTCACACTGGAGCCGGAGCTCATCGACGAAGTAGCCCAGGAGGCGCTGCGCCACTTAAACCGCCGCAGCGCGGAGCACACCGTCACGCTCGCTGTCCCCGACGATCTTCTGATGGCCAAAATGGACCCGCAGCTCATCGTCCAGGTGCTCATCAATCTAACGGACAACGCCATAAAATATACGCCTGCGGGCAGCAGCATTGCAGTGAGCGCACAGCGCAGCGGAGAAACGGTTCGCGTGGAGGTCGCTGACGACGGCCCCGGCATCCCGGACGCAGCCAAAGAAAAGCTGTTTGAAATGTTTTACACCGCACAGGCAAAGCGCGGCGACGGACGGCGTGGGCTCGGCCTCGGGCTTTCCCTGTGCCGTTCCATCGTGGAAGCCCACGGCGGCCAGATCGGCGTGCGTGACAACAACCCCCACGGCACTGTATTCTGGTTCACGCTGCCTGCATCAGACACTCCTTCCGCCCCGCCGCAAAACGGACCGGCTGTACTGCAAAAATGTGTTTTTTCCGATTTCGCTTGACTTGGAGCGAACTCCATATGATAAGCTTTTTCCTGCAAGGCCGCTATGGGCGGGCATGTCTGCCCACAACGGCGTAAAGGCTCGGAAGCTGCCTGTGCAACAGGAAGCCCCCTATTGTTAAAAAGGAGAAAATACAATGGAATATGTAAAGCTCGGTAATTCACCTCTCACGGTGTCACGCCTTTGCGTAGGCTGCATGAGTTTTGGCGACCCGGCCAGCCGGATGCACGCCTGGACGCTGGACCCTGCTGAAAGCGAAGAGATCGTGAAGCACGCGCTTTCGCTGGGCATCAACTTCTTCGATACTGCCAACACCTACTCAGCGGGTACCAGCGAAGAATACCTGGGCCGCGCCATCCGCAGCAACGTCCCCCGCGACCAGGTCATCCTCGCCTCCAAGGTCTACTTCAACGAGGGGCACCTCTCCCGGGAGGCCATCCTGCGCGAGATCGACGGCACGCTGCAGCGGCTGGGCACAGACTATCTGGACCTGTACATCATCCACCGCTTTGACGCAGACACGCCCGTCGAGGAGACGATGGAGGCGCTGGACAGCCTTGTACGGGCGGGAAAAGTACGTGCGCTGGGCGCTTCCGCGATGTACGGCTATCAATTCTTCAACATGCAGCTTGCAGCGCGGGACAACGGCTGGACGCCATTCGTTTCCATGCAAAACCACTACAACCTGCTCTACCGCGAGGATGAGCGGGAGCTGATCCCCATTTGCACGCAGCAGAACGTGGCCCGCACCCCGTACAGCCCGTTGGCGGCGGGGCGGCTCTCCCGTTTGGAATGGGACGCAGACACCAAGCGCAGCCGGACGGACAAAACCGCCGTTTCCAAATATGACAGCACCCGGGAGAGCGACTACGGCATTGTGTTGCGCGTCCATGAGCTTGCCCAAAAGCACGCCGCCACGATGACACAAATCTCGCTTGCATGGCAGTTTGCCCGCGGCGTGGCCTCACCCATCATCGGCGCCACGAAGGCCCGCTACCTGGATGACGCGGCCGGTGCGCTGGACGTCCGCTTGAGCGCTGAAGACGTTGCTTATCTGGAAGAGCTGTACGTCCCCCACCGCGTTGTGGGAGCGCTGTGAGTATTTGACCATACCATTTTTCCATAAAAGGAGACGCGCTGTGTGGCGCGTCTCCTTTTGTGTTTCAGGGCTCCACCTCCACAATGCGCACATACCGGCGCAGCGGATATTCCCCATCGTGCGCTTCTCCGCACAGACTCTCAGACATATCTCCCGCACGCGTAATGCGCACAAGGCCGCAGCACATAAGGCGCTGTGCCAGCGCCAAACGGCGCTCCGGCGCACAAATTAACCCCGCCGTCTGCAGCCTGCCCTTTTCTCTGCGCAGCACCGGCAGCATACGTGCCGCCGGCAGACGCTTGACCGGGCAATTCCCGAACAATCCCGACAGCACCAGATTGTCATCCAAACACGCTTCAAGGCGGCAAAATTCTCCTCTGTACACGCGTGTGTCCGCCGCTCTTCCCCGTATGGCTTGCACCATCTCATCCAGATAGCGCCGGAGCGTCTGCTCCGCCGTTTCCTCGATGCCTTCCTGTGGGAAACGCCGTGACGCTTCTTCTAAGTATGGCAGAAACTTCTCGCAAAAAGCATATACCTGTTCCATGTCCTCTGTATCCAGAAAAATTGTCTGGCAGGAGCTGCACAGCAGCTGCTTTGTCTGAATGATATGTTCCGCCAGGGCCCGCAGCTCCAGCTGTTCATCCTCGTAGCCGGAGATATAAGCAAAACTCAGCCTGTGCCCCCATTCGATCAATTTTGCTCCCACAGGTGCAAAACGGCGCACCGCCTCTATAGCCGCATCTCCTCCCCACGTAATGATGCCGTCGCATAGGGCTGCCAGCCTTTGCAACGTAACAACATCACTGGAAGGCGTGTCGAAGATATAGATATAATCCGCCAATTCCGGTTCGATTTCCAGCATGCAGCGAACCGCTTCAACCGAAAGCCCGCCGTCTGCCTGAGGCAGCTTGAGCAGATTAATATTACCGGTGAGCAGCCCTTCCGCAAGGCTCAGAACCGGCAGGCCGTCTGCATTGCCCGCGGCAATATGCAGCACTGTGCCCAGCGGCACAGCGCGGCATATGCGCCGTGCGCTCCCGTTCGGCGGCGTCAGCGGATACTCACTCCCCAGGTGCATTCCCAGTTCCATGTGCAGACGGTATTCCAGATTTTCCCGCCGCAGCATGGCGGTCGCTGTACGCACCGCATCTGTGCGGCGCGAAAGCCCCAGCGCAGCAAGCTGTGCGTCAAACTGTCCGTTTTCGATATGTCTCCCAAGTGCGTCCAGCGCTGCAATCACCGTTTCTGAGCGCAGCGGCGCGCGGACACGTGTCTCATTGATTTCATCTTCCAGCCGTGCCAGCAGCACTTCACGTTCTTCTTCGCCGTACAGCTTCCCCTTCGCCAGTATCATCCGTTCACCCCCGCCAGCAGCTCCGCGGCACCCGCCGCACAGGTCTTGATTTCCTTTAAGCCCACACGCCCCAAAAGCTCCAAATAAGGACTTTCGATGCCACAGCCACAGGAGGCGCCGTCATGCAGCACCCCCAAATCGTCTGTAAGCACGCTTACGACCGGTGTTGCGCCTACCATCGGCGTAATCAAATTCACCAGGCCCGGCTTCCCGTGCGGCAGGGGCGCAAGCGTACGCACATCCCGGATTATCACACGGCTGTATACAGGCACATGGAAATGCTGGTTGGGACAGGCGCAGTACAGGATCGGATGCTCCACAGCCCCAAAAAACTCAACGATATTCTCTTGTCCCACGCCCAATACTTTTTCCGCCAACGCATAAAGCGTGCGCTTGTCTACCTGCTGCCGGTAAAACTGTTTCCATCCCCCGCCCAGCATGATCTTGGACCCACGGTGCAGCCGCAGCCGCATTCCCTGTTCCTCCATTTTCTGCAGCATAAAATAAGTGTAGGACGGAAACCCCATAAACCGCAGCGGGAACGCAGAATCCGCATGCCGCCGCACCGCAGCAACAACGCCATCCAGATCCGGCTCATACCCCTGCGGGCCATAGCGCAGTGCGTAGGTACGGCTTAGCGCCGGCGTGAAAAGCGTTGCTCCGAATGCAGTTTTTGTGACGGCCGTCTGGTTGCCCCGGTGCGGCTTGTATCCCAGCAGAATATAATGTGCGGGCCGCACAGAAAACAGGCTGTGCCGCTGCGCGATGCGCACCACCATCTCCAGCCCGCACAACAGCCCTCCCGCGTCAAAGCCGATCCGGCTCATCTGTCCTTTTGTGCCGGATGACGTTGCCCGGACCAGCTGGCGCCCACGCGGCATGGAATAAATCTCACGTCCTTTAAAAAAGGCGGTGGGCAAGGCGGGCAGACGGGCCAGATCCGTTTCACAACGCAGCGTTTCAGGTGAGAAATGAAAATGCTCAAGAATCGCACGGTATTCTCCGCAATGCGCGTAATGGTACGCACAATTTTCCCGGACAGCCTGTAAAAACAGATCCTGCGAAGCTTCTATGTCGTAAGGGTCGCGCAAGCGGAAAAGCTTCCTCCTGTATCTCAAATCCATTCCTCCTTCAATCTGCAGCGCAGCTCTACGCTGTTTTTTCTGAACACATTGTAACACGGCGAACACGGAAACGCCAGAAAAGCCCCTCCCTCTTGACATGCCTTTTTCTCCAGGTTATAATCCATTACAGGGAATGAAGTTCTCCCCTGGATTTTATCCAAAACCGCTTTTCAAGCTGATGACTTCTGCGATTTTATTTACGTCGCAGAAGCATCGGCTTTTTTGTTTCTGCGAAAAGGAGGAACACTATGTTATTCAGTCTGGCCGTGATCTTTCTGTGCGGCATGCTGCTGGGCGGGCTCTGTAAAAAGCTGAAACTGCCGCCGCTGCTGGGCATGCTGCTCACCGGAATCCTGCTCGGTCCTCATGCGCTGGATGTGCTGGATGGCAGCATCCTTGCCATCTCGGCCGATCTTCGCCGCATTGCGCTCATCATCATCCTAACGCGCGCGGGCCTGAACCTGGAGCTTGCCGACCTGAAGCGGGCCGGACGGCCCGCCGTGCTGCTCTGCTTCGTGCCTGCCTGCTTCGAGATCGCCGGAATGGTGCTGCTTGCGCCGCGCCTGCTGGGCATCTCTGTGTTGGACGCAGCCATCATGGGCAGCGTCGTGGCGGCGGTGTCGCCCGCTGTGATCGTTCCCAAAATGCTGCGTCTAATGGAGGAAGGGAGAGGTACGCGCGCCGGCATCCCACAAATGATCATGGCCGGCGCCTCGGTGGACGATGTGTTCGTTATCGTTCTTTTTACGGCCTTCACCGGGCTTGCGGACGGCGGCGGTATCTCGGCGGGCACGCTTGCGCGGATCCCGTTCTCCATTGTGCTGGGCATTCTGGCGGGTGCGGCATGCGGTTCCCTGCTGGCGGCCGTGTTCCGCCGCCTTCGTCTGCGGGACAGCGCAAAGGTGCTGATCCTGCTGAGCATTTCGTTCCTGCTCGTCACGCTGGAGGATAGCCTCAGCGGCCGGATGGGCTTTTCCGGTCTCATCGCGGTGGTGGCAGCCGGTGTGGCGCTTCAGCGGAAGCGGGGTGAGGTCGCCGCGCGGCTCTCGGCCAAATATGCAAAGCTTTGGGTAGCCGCCGAGCTGCTGCTGTTTGTTCTGGTGGGCGCCACAGTGGACCTGCGCTATGCCGCGGGCGCCGGCACAAAGGCGGTGCTGCTCATCTTTCTGGTACTTCTCTTCCGAATGCTGGGCGTATGGGTGTGCCTGCTGCGCACCCGCCTTTCCCTCAGAGAGCGCGCATTCTGTATGTTGGCCTACTGTCCCAAGGCGACCGTACAGGCCGCAATCGGCTCCATCCCGCTGGGCATGGGCCTTGCCTGCGGTGATATCGTGCTGACAGTGGCCGTATTGTCCATCCTAATCACCGCGCCGCTGGGCGCGTTTGCCATCGACTGTACCTATCAAAGGCTGCTGAAAAAAAACTGACTCTGCCGGACGGCGCGTTTCCTTCAGAGCGCGCTGTTCTTTTTTGTTTTATTTTAGTAAAAAATCAGTAAAAATAGTTGACTTTGGCATCGTGCCCGGTATACTTAAATTGTAAAACCAGAGGAGGGAACTGCACATGGCCACCATCAAAGACGTTGCACAGAGCGCACAGGTCTCTGCCACAACGGTATCACGGGTGCTGAACAGGGATGACAACATGTCCGTCACGCCTGAGGTGCGCATGCGCATCTTCCAGGCCGCCCATGCGCTGGGCTATGTTTCTCCCCGTCAGCGCAGGGCTGCGGCGGAAAAGACAAAGCTCATCATCGGCGTAGCTGATTGGCGCATCATCCGGCCGGACAGGCCCAACATCCGCCTTTCTTCTCTGTCGTGCCTGGTGCAGATGATGACGGATCAGTACGACGTTTCCTTTATCCGACTGATGTTCGGCCAACCTCAGCCCGTGGACGGCGTGATCGCTTTTGGCGCATTCACCGCGCCGGAGATGGATTTTCTCCGTTCTCTGTCTTTCGCCATCGTGTTCGTCAATTCCGACCAGCACAATTACGAGTTCGACCAGATCCAGGTGGATTTCGACCAGGGCCTGAAGCAGATGGCAGCTTACCTGCTGGACAAAAAGCAATACCGCGGCATCGGTTATATCGGGGGCGTGTACGAGCACGGCGGCGTGCGCATCGGCGGCCGCCGCCTGTCCGGTTTGCGCCGTATTTTAGAGGAACGTGGCCTGTATGATCCCACTGTGTTCCATGTGGGAGACATCAGCCGTGAAAGCGGCTATACTCTTGCCCGGCAGGCCGCACGCGAGGGCAGGCTGGCCGAGGCCATGCTGCTGGGCAGTGACGAGGTGGCCGAAGGCGCGCTGGAGGCTTTCCGTGAACTGGGCCTGCGCGTGCCCAAGGATGTTGCCGTCATCATTTATCAGGATATCCAGACGCTGGAAAGCAAATGGCCCACCGGTACCTGCATCGAAATGTTTCCGGACTATATCTGGGAAAACGCGCTGGAGATCCTATTCGGGCGCATCAGCCAGAAGCGGACGCAGGCGGTCACGGTTGTTGTCCCCACGCACATCCGCATCGGCGATACGGCATGAGCGCTTTTCCGGTTGCAAGGGCGCGTCGTCCCTTACAATATATCTGCCACAAACAAGAAAACACAGGAGGACCTAACATGAAAAAATCTGTTTCCCTGCTCCTTGCAGGCGCGATGTGCGCTGGCTTGCTGGCCGGCTGCAGTTCGTCCAGCACATCCGGCGGCACCTCTGCGGTCGCTTCCGGCAGCACTGCTCCTTCGTCCGTTGTCTCCGGTGAAGCGGGCAGCAAATCCATCGAAAAGCTCAGCATCGCCTTTGTTCCCTCCCGCGAACCGGAGGAGATCATCACCGCCACCGAGCCTCTGAAAGAAATGCTCACTGCCGAGCTTGCCGGCCTGGGCTATGACGTGGGCGAGGTGGAGATCACTGTGGGCACCAGCTATGAGGCTGTGGGTGAGGCCCTTTCCGCCGGCACTGCCGACGTTGGCCTGATTCCGGGCGGCACCTATGTATTGTACGACGATGGATGCGACGTACTGCTGACAGCCACCCGCGACGGCCTGTCCATTGATTCCGACAGCGCCAAGGACTGGAATGACAACGCCCCCACCGAGGCTACCACGAACCAGGTCACCAGCTACCGCGCTCTGATGATCGCCGGCCCGTCCGAAAAGGGACAGGCGCTTGCCGCCAAGGTCAACGCCGGCGAGGATCTCACCTGGGAGGATGTGAGCGGCGTAAACTGGAGCGTTATGGGTTCCTCTTCCCCCGCGGGCTACATCTATCCCTCCCTTTGGCTGCAGGAGCAGTTCGACAAAAATATCACCGAGCTGCCCCACGCCGTACAGTCCGATTCTTACGGCAGCGCCTTCGCCCGCCTGGCATCCGGCCAGATCGACGTGCTGTGCACCTACGCTGACGCCCGCCGCGACTATGCCGACAAATGGACCAGCGAGTATGCGATGACGAACAGTATCTGGGAGGATACTGCCGTAATCGGCGTGACCCCCGCCATTTACAACGACACCATCAGTGTCAGCAAATCATCCCCCATCATGGACGATGATTTTAAAGCCGCTCTCTCCCAGGCGTTCATCAACATCGGCAACACCGAGGAGGGCAAGGCTGTCATTTCCATTTACAGCCACCAGGGTTATCAGCCCGCGCAGGCCTCTGACTATGATTCCGAGCGCGCCGCCCAGAAAATGATCCAGGAGCTGAACAGCGCCGCCTGATTTCCCCGAAACAGACGGACAACGTGTAATGCAGAAAAGGAGGGAGAGCTGTGCGCTCCCTCCTTTTTTTGAGAGTGTGAGGTTTATAAGATGATTGAATTCAAACATGTAAACAAAAAATACCCCAACGGCTTCGAGGCGCTGAAGGACATTGACCTGACCATTGGACAAGGCGAGTTCGTGGCCATCATCGGCCTTTCCGGCGCTGGCAAATCCACGCTGATCCGCACCATCAACCGCATGCATGACATCACGAACGGCACACTGACGGTGGACGGCACCGATGTGATGCAGCTGCACGGCAAAAGCCTGCGCGCGTTCCGCCGCCGCATTGGCATGATCTTTCAATCCTTCAATCTGGTCACACGCACCACAGTCATCAAAAATGTACTCACCGCCTTTGTGCCGGAGCTTCCCTGGTGGCGTGCAGCTCTCGGCATCTTTACCAAAGCGGAAAAGACAGCCGCGCTGGAAGCGCTGGACAAGGTCGGCATTCTGGACAAGGCCTTTGTCCGTGCAGACCAGCTCTCCGGCGGCCAGCAGCAGCGTGTCGCGCTGGCCCGCACACTGGCGCAGAATCCACAGATCATCCTGGCCGACGAGCCTGTGGCTTCGCTGGACCCCGTCACCGCCAAACAGGTGATGGATGATTTCCAACGCATCAACCGGGACATGAGGATCACCATTCTCATCAACATCCACCATGTGGACCTGGCGCTGCAGTATGCTACCCGCGTCATTGGCATTCGCGCAGGGCGCGTGGTATATGACGGCCCGGCCGGTGAGGTGGACGGCGCCGTCCTGGACGCCATTTATCAGGATCGGAAGGAGGCCACGGCATGAACCTTTACGACAAGGTGTTCCCGCCCAAAGTCATTGTACTGCCCAACGGAAAAAACGTGACGAAGCCCCGCTCCCGCGCCCCACTGGCCGCCGCTGTGCTTTTGGCGCTCACGGTGCTCTCTGTTAAGGTGACAGGCTTTGACATGTCTCTGCTGGCCCGGCGCATCAAGGAATTCTTCGTCATTCTGGGACAGATGATACCGCCGCAATGGAGTTATATGCCTCAGATCTGGCAGCCGCTGTTCGACACCATCAAGATGTCTCTGCTTGGCTCTGTTATCGGCTCGCTGCTGGTGGTTCCGTTCGCCATGCTGGCTTCCTCCAATATTATCCACAACCGTGCGGTCGTCAGCGTCATGCGTTTGATCCTCAGTATCATCCGCACCCTGCCCACGCTCGTTACGGCGCTTATTGCCACCTATGTGTTCGGCCTGGGCACGCTGGCCGGCACCACAGCCATTGCCGTGTTTACCTTCGCCTACATCGGCAAGATCTTGTATGAGGAGATCGAGACCGTAGACATGGGCGCGTTTGAAGCCATGGAGGCCATGGGTTCTACCAAAGTGCGCGCATTCATCAGTTCTATCGTGCCGCAGGTGCTTCCCTCCTACCTTTCCAACTGCCTGTTCTGCTTTGAGGGCAATGTGCGCTACGCCTCCATCCTGGGCTATGTGGGGGCGGGCGGCCTTGGACTGATTTTGAATGAAAAGATCGGCTGGCGCGAATATTCCAGTGTGGGTATGATCCTGCTGGCGCTGTTCGTGACAGTATTCATCATCGAAAGCATCAGCCGCGCCGCGCGCAAACGGCTGGTTTAAGGAGGCGCAGGACATGAACGAACGCATTGAAAAGGCCTATGCCCAGCGCCCGAAGCGCTGGGTCTTTGAGCTTTCCGTCGCGGTTATCGTTACGGCTCTGATTGTGTGGAGCGCAACAGCTGTGGAAACCAGCGGTACAACGCAGAACGGCGGCAAAATCGCTCTGAACATCCTTTCCGGCATCTTTCATCCGGACACGGGCCTGCTGTTCAATCTGACGGTGCAGGGTGTTCCCTATCTGCTTCTTGAGACCGTATGCATTGCATTTCTCGGCACTGTTGTGGGCGCCGTCATCTCCATTCCGCTGGCGTTTCTCTCCGCGTCCAACCTGACGCCGAAGCCCATTGCTTTTATCGGCCGCATCATCATTATGGCCGTGCGCACGGTGCCCGCGTTCATCTATGGGCTGATGTTCATCCGTGTCACGGGACCGGGCGCTTTCGCGGGCCTGCTGACGATGTCGCTGTGCTCTGTGGGCATGGTGAGCAAAATGTATATTGAAGCCATAGAAGACCTGGATGTACGCGTGCTGGAATCTCTGGACGCCGCCGGATGCACCACTTGGCAGAAGATCCGCTATGGCATCCTGCCTCAGTTGATGCCCAACTTCGCTTCCACCGCCATCTACCGTTTTGACATCAACCTGCGCGACGCTACTGTTCTGGGCCTTGTGGGAGCTGGCGGCATCGGCGCGCCGCTTATCTTTGCAATGAACAGCTACCGTTGGAGCGAAGCCGGCGCCATTCTTGCTGGGCTGATCGTTTTGGTGCTGGCCGTGGAGTGGCTCTCAACAAAAATCCGCATAAAATTGGCGAGAGGCTGAACATGGAACGTACTTTTAAAATTATTTATACGTCCGATACGCACGGACATATCTTCCCCGTCAACTACGCCGCCGGATGCGGCGAAAGCTCCGGCCTGCTGAACCTGGCCGCACAAATCGACAAGAACGGAAACACGCTGGTGCTGGACGGCGGAGACTCTTTGCAGGGCACGCCGCTGGTGCAGTATTATCTGGCGCACGCGGACGAATTTCCCCATCATCCTGTGGCCGAAGCCTTCAATGCCATGGGCTGTGATTATTTCACACTTGGCAACCACGATTTCAACTTCGGCTATGACGCGCTGCGCGCATATCTGTGCGCCATGGACGGCGTGTGCCTGTGCGCCAATGTACAAGATCTGGGCGGCGCGCTGCCTTTGCTTCCGGAGACTGTCCACACGCTGAAAAACGGCCTGCGCATCGGCATCACAGGCATTGTCACCGATTATGTAAACGTCTGGGAGCAGCCCCAGAATCTGAAAAAGCTGCGCATCACCGAGGCTTTTGACGCCGCGCGTGCTGCCTGTGCCCGTTTGCGCCCGATATGTGACATATGCGTGTGTATCTATCACGGCGGCTTTGAAGAGGATCTGCACACGGGCGCGGTGCTGTCCGGCAGCGGAGAAAACCTTGCGTGCAGGATCGCGCGCGAGCTTGACTTTGACCTGCTTCTTACGGGCCACCAGCACATGCCCGTAGAAAGCGTGCGCATCGGCGGAACCTTCGCCGTGCAGCCCCCCGCCAATGCCGGGCGCTATCTGCAGGTGGAAGCCGCGGTACGGGACGGCGGTGCAGAATTTTCCGCACGCCTGCTGCCTGTGGGCGGCATACACCGGGAACAGCCTTACCGCCGCCTCCTGCCTCTGGAGCAGGCCGCACAGGGCTGGCTGGACGAACCTGTGGGGCATCTGGAGCAGGCCATCCCCCCTGAGGAAAAGCTGTGCGCAGCGCTGCACGGCAGCGCTGTGGCGGCATTGTTCAACCAAGTCCAGCTTTCACACACCGGTGCCGACATCTCCTGCACCAGCCTCGGCAATGAACCCGCAGGCCTTGCCGCGTCCGTAACCATGCGTGCCATTACGGCGGCATACTTGTTCTCCAACACACTGGTGGTGCTGGAGATTACGGAAGAGATCCTGCGCGCGCTTCTGGAACGCTGCGCCTCCTATTTCACACTGGAAAACGGAACGCCCCGGGTGTCCGATGCTTTTCTCTCCCCCAAGGTGGAGCATTACAACTACGATTTCTTCGCTGGGATCTCTTATCAGTTTGATCTGCGGCAGCCTGTGGGCCGCCGACTGACCCGGCTCTCCCGGCTTGACGGCACCCCCTTGGGGCCTGGGCCTCTGCGGCTTTGTACCAGCAATTACCGTGCCACGGGCACCGGTGGCTACGACGCACTGCGCACCTGCCCCGTATTGTGGCGCGGCAGCGTGGAAATGCCTGAGCTTGTGGCAGAGTATGTGCGCGCCAACAGTCCCGTTTCCCTGCCGTGTAACGGCCGGATGGAGGCTATATGGTAACACACTTGACACAATATGTCGGTTATGCTTTGATAAAAGCAGGATGTTGCGGAAAGGAGGAGGAACATGGACCGCTTTGATACAGCCCGCGCGCTGGTGCTGGCGGCGGGCGCGCGTCTGCGTCTGGCCCGCCCGGAGGCCGGCGCGGTTTGGGAGAAAACCGGGCATCAGGATCTTGTAACACGTTGTGACCGCGAGACGGAACAGTTCCTGCGCAGCGGCATCCTGTCCGCCTTTCCGGGCGACGCCATCGTAGGCGAGGAATATCCCGCCACGCCCCCGGGCGGTACGGGCTGCGTGTGGTATCTGGACCCCATCGACGGTACAACAAATTTTGTCAGCCAGCACCGCAACTATGCGGTGTCTGTGGGCTGCTACCAGGACGGTGTACCTGCCTTCGGCCTTGTGCTGGACGTTGAACGCGGCGCGCTGTACTCCGCCCGGCACGGCGGCGGCGCACTGCGCGATGAAGCGCCCATTCATGTTTCGCACTGCGGCGTGCTGCGGGACGCATTGCTCACGACACCGGGCGTTCTGCACACTTTTTTGCGGGAGCACCCCCGGCGCGCTGGGCTTGTAGAGCTTGCCGGAGCTGTCCGCGGGGTGCGCAGCATGGGGTGTGTGGCACTGGAGCTGTGCGCCGTGGCCGCGGGTGAAGCAGAGCTGTTTGTGGCGCTGCGTTCGTGTCCATGGGACCATAACGCGGCGCGCATCATTCTGGCTGAGGCCGGAGGCTGTATCTGTGCGCTGGACGGAGCCCCTCTGCCGCAGGACACGGGCAGCGCAGTGCTTGCGGCCTGTTCCCGCCCGCTTCTGGAACAGGTGCTCGCCGGCATTTCCGCAAATACGTCAAGCCGGGAGAACGGTTGACGCACCGTTTGCCCGGCCGAGGCCGCGCCACTGCACCGACGTATTCTGGACCGTGCACTCCCCCTAAACAGCCGCCGGGCCTTCTGTGAAGCCCGGCGGCTGTTCTGCTGCACACCGGGCGGTGTATTTCGCGGAAAAGCGCCCTCAATTCCCACAAAAGCTTCTTTTGCGGATTGACCTCGCCTGTTCATTCATATTATAATATAAACAATTGCAGTTGTTATGTTTTTAACGGCGCAAACTTGTTAAGGATGGATGTACTTATGAAAATCTGCGTATGTGTCGGTTCTTCCTGTCACCTCAAAGGCTCCTACGACATCATCAACCTGATGAAGGCGGCGCTTGAAAAGTACGGGCTCACGGATACGGTGGATCTCTCGGCCGCATTCTGCCTGGGCAAATGCACCCACGGCGTCTCCATCAAGGTGGATGACGAGATCGTTACCGGGCTGAACCGTGATAACTTCGATGATATTTTTGCCGGCTCGGTGCTGGCGAAGCTTGGGAGGAAGCCGGAATGAACAAATTCCTGCAGCTCAAAAAATCGAACTGCAAAAACTGCTACAAATGCATCCGCAACTGCCCGGTGAAAAGCATCAAATTTGCCGACGGGCAGGCGAATATCATCCCGGATGAATGCATCCTGTGCGGCCGCTGCTTCGTAAACTGTCCCCAGGACGCAAAACAGATCCGCGACGACGTGCCCCGCGTAAAAGAGATGATCGCCTCCGGCAAAAAGGTCATCGCCAGTGTGGCGCCCTCGTTTATCGCGGAATTTCCGCTGATGGACTTCGCCGCGATGAAGGACGCTCTGCTGAAGCTGGGCTTTGCCGACGCACAGGAGACCGCCATCGGCGCAACCATCGTCAAAACCGAATACGAAAAGATGATCGCCTCCGGCAAGCACGACGTGATCATTTCTTCGTGCTGCCACAGCGTCAACGCGCTCATTCAGAAATACTATCCCAGCGTGCTGCCGTATCTGGCGGACGTGCTCTCCCCCATGCTGGCGCATTGCCGCGTCATCAAGGAGGAAAATCCCGGCGCATGTGCCGTATTCATCGGCCCGTGCATTTCCAAGAAGGAAGAGGCTGAGCTGTACGGCGAGTGCGACGTTGCCCTCACCTACGAGGAGCTGGAGGCATGGATGAACGAGGCCGGCGTGGTGCCCGCGGGCGATTCCACCGAGCCGGATGAGGGAAAGCGCGGCCGCTTCTTCCCCATCAAGGGCGGCATCATCAAAAGCATGCACACCGAAAACACTGGTTTCACTTATCTGGCCGTGGACGGCGTACAGAACTGCATCGCCGCCATCAAGGAGATCGAATCCGGTGCGCTGAAGAACTGCTTTATCGAAATGAACGCCTGCGAGGGCGCATGCATCAACGGCCCGGCCATCAGCCATCATCACAAGCCTCTGCTCAGCGGCGAGGTAAAGGTGGTCGCCTTTGCCGGGGACGATGAGTTCCGTGTGGCGATGCCCATCGATACATTCAAGAACATCCCCTACATCGGCACCCACGAAAAGATACCCGGAGAAGCAGCCATCAAAGAGATTCTGGCCAAGATGGGCAAAACCAGCCCCGAGCAGGAGCTCAACTGCGGCAGCTGCGGTTATCCTACCTGCCGTGAAAAGGCCATTGCCGTATATCAAGGCAAGGCCGATCTTTCCATGTGCCTGCCTTTCCTGAAAGAAAAGGCCGAAACATTCTCCGGCTATGTCATCAACAATACGCCCAATGCCATTTTTGTGCTGGATGAAAATCTGTGCGTACAGCAGATCAACAAAGCAGGCTGCGCGCTGTTCAACCTCAAAACGCCTTCTGATATCCTGGGTTCCCCCATCGTGCGGCTGCTGAACCCGGCCGATTACCTGGGCGTGATGACCAGCGGAGTGCCTATCAAGGAGAAAAAGCACTATCTGGCCGAATACAAAAAATATGTGGCTGAAACCATCGTTTACGACCACGAGTACCACATCGTGTTCAGCATTATGCGCGATATCACCAGCGAGGAGGAACGCCAGAGCGAACGCTCTGAGCTGTGCAATAAGACGGTGGCCATCACCAATGAAGTGATTGAAAAGCAGATGCGCGTGGTGCAGGAGATCGCTTCCCTGCTGGGCGAAACCACCGCCGAGACGAAGATCGCGCTGACGCAGCTCAAGGACGCCCTGCAAAAATAAAGGAGGGCCATAGGCACCCATGAATAACCTTTGGACAGACACCGGCTACATCAGCCTGAACCACGTGAATGAGCAGCTTTGCGGAGACCGTGTGGAAATCATCGGCAACAATGAAAAATCTCTGACAATGGTGCTGGCGGACGGTCTGGGCAGCGGCGTAAAGGCCAACATCCTTTCTACGCTCACCAGCAAAATCATCTGCACGATGATGGCAAACGGCATGCCCATTGAGGAATGTGTGGACACCATTGCAAAAACTTTGCCCGTGTGCAGTGTTCGGCAGGTGGCCTATTCCACATTCACCATCATCCGCATTACCGACAACACCACGGCCGAGATCATTCAGTTCGATAACCCCAACGTCATCCTGCTGCGGAACGGCAAAAGCGTGGATTACCCCATCGTCAGCCGCGTCATCGAGGGCAAAACCATACTGGAAAGCCGCATTCCCCTGCAGCTGCATGATGTGTTCATCGCCATGAGCGACGGCGCCATCTATGCAGGCGTAGGCAAGACGATGAATTTCGGCTGGCAGCGCGAGAATATCATCGAATACGCCGAGCGTCTGTACGACGACACGCTCTCGGCCAAGATGATCGCGTCCATGATCGTGGACGAGTGCAACCGCCTGTATGAAGGCGAGCCCGGCGACGATACCACCGTGGCCGCCGTGCGCATCCGGGAACGCACGCCTGTCAATCTGCTGATGGGCCCGCCCGCAGACCCGCGCGACGCAACGAAAATGATGACGCTTTTCTTCTCGAAGGAAGGCAAAAAAATCGTCTGCGGCGGCACCACCTCCCAGATTGCGGCAGACTATCTGCACGAAACCATCGTCACCTCTCTGGATTACGGCACCGACCCCGCCATTCCTCCCGTGGGCCATATGAAAGGCGTGGATCTTGTGACAGAGGGCGTCATCACCATGAGCCGAGTGGTGGAATACGCCAAGGCCTTTGTGGAAGGCACCGACCTTACCAACCTGTGGAGCGTGCAGACGGACGGAGCCTCGCAAATCGCCCAGCTTTTGTTCGAGTATGCCACGGACATCAATTTTTTTATCGGCAAGGCCATCAATCCGGCGCACCAGAACCCGGATCTGCCGATTACCTTCGGCATCAAAATACGCCTGGTACAGGAGCTTTCCGAATATCTGGAAAAGATGGGCAAACAAATCAAAGTGAGCTACTTCTAAGCAGAAAACCCCGCCGCAAGGCGGGGTTTTCACAGTTTCGGCGGTTTCTCATATACTGATAATAACCATACGGCAGATATGGAAATCAACCGCAGATAAGGGAGGAAACCGCAATGTCAATGCCCACCATCACAACGTCCCCGAACCCCATCTCCATGAGCCAGGCCATTACCGATCTCATCGAGTCCATTGCGCTGGAGGAAACGGCTTTGAGCCATATTCTGAACGCAGAGGGCGAAAAACTGCAAAAGGTGCTCGCCATGGAAGACGTTTCGCTGAATCAGATCCTGGATGTGAACGAGACCGTCATGAACATGGTCACCACAGTCAACGAGCTGGAGCACACGCTCCGCGACAAGCTGGAGTTCATCTCCAACAACCTTTATTACCCTTCCCGGGAAAGCTGCTGAGGCATGCCGCACAGGCTTACTGCCTCCCCTGGCGGCGTGCAAAAAAGAAAAGGGCGTGTCCCCGACAGGGACGCGCTCCTTTCTGTTTTGCTGTTTCAACCGCCCAGATACGCTTTGCGCACCTGGTCGTTATTGGCCAGTTCATGCGCGTCGCCGGACATGACGATGGAACCTGTCTCCAGGACATAGGCCCGGTTCGCGATCTCCAGCGCCATCTTGGCGTTCTGCTCCACCAGCAGAATAGTCACGCCGGATTGATTCACATCGTGGATGATGCTGAATATCTCCTGCACCAACAACGGAGACAGGCCCATGGAGGGCTCGTCCAGCAGCAGCATCTTGGGTTTGCACATCAGCGCGCGGCCAATGGCCAGCATCTGCTGCTCACCGCCGGAAAGCGTTCCGGCAATCTGCCTGCGGCGCTCCTTCAGACGCGGCAGGCGCTGAAACACCATCTCATAATCCGCCGCAACGGCATCCGCGCCGTCCTTTCGGGTGTACGCCCCCAGCGCCAGATTCTGCTGCACCGTCAGCTGCGAAAACACGCGCCGCCCCTCCGGCACCTGTGTCAGGCCCAACTGGATGATTTTATGCGCTTCCATGCTGCTGATGGGCTGGCCGCAAAAGGATATCTCCCCCTGTTTGGGCTTGAGCAGCCGGGAAACAGCATGGAGCGTGGTCGTTTTGCCCGCACCGTTTGCGCCGATCAGCGTGACGATCTCGCCCTCGTTCACATCGAATGAAATGCCCTTGATGGCGTTGATGGCGCCGTAATTTACAACAAGGTCCTTGACCGAAAGCATCACGCCCATTACGCCTCACCTCCCAAATATGCCGCAATAACCTTTGGGTCGCTGCGGACGGTCTCGGGGTCGCCCTCCGCGATGATACGGCCGTAATCCAATACCGTGATATGCTCACACAGGCCCATAACAAAGCTCATGTCGTGTTCGATGAGCAGAACCGCGATGTCGAATTTATCCCGCACAAAACGGACGGTCTCCATCAGTTCGGCAGTCTCATTGGGGTTCATACCAGCCGCAGGCTCGTCCAGCAGCAGCAGCTTGGGATTCGTTGCCAACGCTCTGGCGATCTCCAGCTTGCGCTGCTTTCCGTAGGGCAGGCTGGAGGCCGGCTGCCCCGCTTCTCCGTCCAAATCGAAGATCTTCAGCAGCTCCATTGCCTTTTCATTCATGGCCCGCTCCTTCACAAAATAGGAGGGCAGACGCAGAATTCCCGTGGCCGTGGTGTATTTCACCTGGTTATGCAGGCCCACCTTCACGTTGTCCAGCACCGTCATATCCTTGAACAGACGGATATTCTGAAACGTGCGCGCGATGCCCGCCTTATTGATGACAGCCGGCTTGAGACCAACGATGCTTTTTCCGTCCAGCACGATATCGCCTTCCGTGGGCTGGTACACACCGGTGAGCATGTTGAACACCGTTGTTTTGCCCGCACCGTTGGGACCGATAAGGCCGTACAGATGGCCCTTTTCAATGGAAAGCGCAAATTTTTCCACGGCCTGCAGGCCGCCGAATGCGATGCCAAGGTTCGTTACTTCCAGCAAAGCCATGCATCACACCTCCTTCTCGCCCGCCGCAGCCTTCTTGCGCGGCAGCGGCAGCCTGGCGGCCAGCCTGCGGCGCCAGGCCACAAGCTGCGGGCTCTGGTTGAACAGCATCATCACAATGAGCACGACAGCATACACCAGCATGCGGTAATCGCTGAAGCCGCGCAGCAGCTCCGGCAGGATGGTGAGCAGCGCAGCCGCAATGATGGAACCACGGATGTTGCCCATACCGCCCACAACGACAAACACCAGAATCAGAATGGAAGTGTTGTAATCAAACTTTTTCGCCACCAGCGAGGAGAAATTATGCGCATACAGCGCGCCCGCCAAACCGGCCAGCGCTGCGGAAATGGTAAACGCGATGAGCTTATACCGCGTGACATTGACGCCCACGGATTCCGCTGCGATGCGGTTGTCCCGGATGGACATGATCGCACGGCCCGTGCGGGAATTGATGAGGTTCAGAACGATGAAGAGCGTGATGAGAATAAGTACAAAGCCCAGCCCGAAGGTGGCGCTTCGCGGCATGCCGGTGATGCCCTGTGCGCCGTTGATGATCACATCGCCTGTCTCGTCCAGGTTCAGCGAAAGCGCGTCCTTCAGCGAAACATGGAAGCCGGACGCATCTCTGCCGACATAGAAGGAATTGAGCAGGTTTTTGATGATCTCACCAAAGGCCAGCGTTACGATGGCAAGATAGTCCCCCTGCAGGCGCAATACAGGAATGCCGATCAAAAAACCGAACAAGGCTGCGGCCGCGGTCCCCGCCAGCAACGCCAGCGCAAAGCAGAGCCAGCCCGGCACGGCGTCCCCAACACACACGGAGACAAACGCCCCCACAAAACCGCCCACGCTCATAAAGCCCGCATGCCCCAGGCTCAGCTCGCCCAGGATGCCCACGGTGAGGTTGAGGGAAATTGCCATAATGATATATGCGCAGATCGGAACGAGCTGCCCCGACAGGGAATTTGTGAGCATGCCTATGCCTGAAAGCAGCTGGATGGCCAAAAACATCACAACGACCATTCCATAGGTCACAAGGTCGCGCCGGAAGCTGCGGCTCAAAGTTTTCATTTTCATTGCGCCCACCTACACTTTCTCTCGCGTCTGCTTGCCCAGTATGCCCGCAGGGCGGACAAGCAGTACGATGATGAGCACGCCGAACACGATGGCGTCCGCCATCTGGGACGAAATATACGCTTTGCTCAGGCTCTCGATGATGCCCAGCAGCACGCCGCCCAGCATCGCGCCGGGGATGGAACCGATGCCGCCGAACACCGCAGCCACAAAAGCCTTGATGCCGGGCATTGCGCCCGTCGTTGGCATCAGCGTGGGATAGGCCGAACACAGCAGCACGCCCGCGACGGCCGCCAAAGCACTGCCGATGGCAAAGGTGAGCGAAATGGTGGCGTTCACATTGATGCCCATAAGCTGTGCGGCGCCTTTGTCCTCGGATACGGCCTGCATGGCGTGCCCCACTTTCGTCTTGTTGACAAACAACGTGAGCGCCACCATGATGACTGCGGATGTAACAATAGTGACCAGTGTCTCGCCCGTGACGACGAGCTGCCCGCCGAAGAGACGGAGCGGTTCGATGGACACGACCGACGTGAAGGATTTCGGCGCAGAGCCCCAGATGAGCAGCGCCAGGTTCTGCAGCAGATAGCTCATGCCGATGGCCGTAATGAGCACGGCGAGGCTGGGCGCCTCCCGCAGCGGCTTATAGGCCACGCGTTCGATGGCAACGCCCAGCAGCGTGCAAACCACCACCGCCGCGCAGATTGCCGCCAGCGCGGGCAGGCCCAGCGACGTCATCATTACAAAAGCAACGTAGCCGCCCACCATGATGACGTCGCCATGCGCGAAATTCAGCATACGGGCAATGCCGTACACCATCGTATAGCCCAGGGCAATGACCGCATAAATACTGCCCAGGCTGATGCCGTTCACAAGGTAAGATAAAAATTGCATGTGTTTCGCCCCTTTTTTGTTTCCCATAAAACGCCGTGCCGCCGGCGTCCAAGAGAGGATCGCTCCACAGGTACCAGACTTTATAAGTATACCATACCGGGTGCCGCCCGGCAATTGAAAACCACAAAAAACGGCCTCGCACGCTGTTTTCCACCGAAAAGATGTCGATTGGAAAGAAGGCTGCCGGTAAAAGCCGGCAGCCTTCTTGGCCTTTTTGTAACAGAAATTATGCCGCGGTGTAAACGCCGTCCTTGATGATGTAGACAAGCGGGCTCTTGGCAGGCGCGCCGCTGGCGTCCCAGGTAATGCCCTTGCCGGTCAAGCCTTCCAGTGTAATCTCAGTAAAAGCGGCCTTCAGGGCGTCGCAAATGGCGGACGCATCCATGTCGGCTGTAACGCCGGCCTTCTCCACAGCCGCGTGGATGGCGTAAATGGCGTCATAGGCATCGGCCGCGAACTGATTGGGGTCCTCGCCGTAGGCTTCGTTATAAGCCTTTACAAACGCGGCCGTTTTGTCATCGGTAGCCGAAGCGGTAAACGGAGTCATCAGCATGACATCCTCGGCCAGACTCGTGTCGAAGTTCTCCACAGACACCAGACCGTCCAGACCGTCGCAGCCGAAAAATACCGGCTCATAGCCGATCTTGTCGGCCTGCGTCAGAATCAGGGACGCCTCGGTGTAGTAAATGGGCAGGAACACCAGCTCTGCGCCTGCAGACTGGGCCTTCTGAATCTGGACTGTGAAGTCCTTATTGCTGTCGGCGGTAAACGCCTCGTCGGAAACGATCTCCAGGCCCTTTTCCTGCGCCTCGGTCACGAACGCATCGTGAATGCCGGAGGAATACGGGTCAGAGCTGTCATAGATGACGGCGACCTTTGCCGCAAGGCTGTTCTCAACGATATAATCGGCGGAAAGCGTGCCCTGCTCCGGGTCGGAGAAGCAAACGCGGAACGCATTGTCGTTTGCGATGCAGCCTTCAGCGGAGCCAGACGGCGTCAGCTGGAACATATTGTCGTTTGCCGTCTCGGCCGCAACGGCGATGCAGGGATTGCTGGTGACGGTGCCCATCAGGATCTGCATGCCCCAGTCCTTCAGGCTGTTGTACGCGTTGATCGCCTTCTCGGCATCGTTCTCGTCATCCTCGAATTTCATCTCATACTGCTGGCCGCCCAGCGCGTTGATCTCGGCAATGGCGATCTCCGCGCCGTTCTTCACGGCATTGCCGTAAACCGCGGTGCTGCCTGTAACAGGGCCGATACCGCCGATCTTAATGGCCGCGCCGGAACCCGCCGTGCCGCCGGACGGCGCGGTGGACGCCGGTGTGCTGGAGCCGGAACCGCCGCACGCCGCCAGCGAAAAGGCGAGGCAGAGGGCCAGCGCTGCGCTCAGAAACTTTTTCATACTTTCTTCCTCCAATGTTTCAAACTTTCCATACACAAAGCTTCCAACAAAGCCTTTGATAGGAATTGAATCTATTTTAACGCGGAAGATGCACAAAATTCAATACACTATTTTTACATACTTTTCTTTGCTAAAGCGTTCAATTGTGTGATATTGCATAAAAAAACAGAAAAAAGCTCCGTCGCTCCCGTACATCCGGGCAAAGTTGTCCGCCGTAGACGTATATTCACTCTCTTTTTTGCACAAGAATGCACACGGCAAACGGAACCGAGAAGGCCAATTTCACCGTCACGCTTTTCCGGTCTCGGTTTCCGGCGCAAAACGCGGGGCCGGTTTACGGCCCCGCACATCGTTCTCGCGCATCGTTCATTTGCTCTCTGGAATGCTTTAAAATTTTCTTACAGCCCCCATTTCCATAGTATTTTTCGCCCTTTCGTACATGCAATACGCAAAATCTTATCGTATGGCTTTAAATTCTCCCCGCACACAGGACAGATCGATACATTATTCCTAACCATATCACACCTCACAGTGCCGGAGTTGATAATTCCTATACTACAATATATTCTCACAAATATTAATTCAAATAACGGAAAGGAGAAAACAGTGCTCATAAAATGCCTGAGTGCGAATAACAAGTAAGCGATAAGGCTTTGTCGTACCCACACCACGGATACCCTCTATAAACTAAGCCTCAACCTCGAAAGCCAAAAAGAGGTCCTCAAAGAAAATGCCCCGATGCAGACGTATGTATTAAAAGCCGGCGCTATAACAGTTCGAGGCAATCTTATATACACCCCTGCGCACAAACCGCACGATGGTGGAAAGCACTTTGCAGCAATGGCGGAGAACCACAAAGTCGATGGGTGCGCCATCAAGTACATGGGTAGTTACGAAATAAACGATCTCGCTAAAAGCGTATACACTGAACGTGAAATTTCTTGGCTAAAAAAGGAACAGAGCTTTTGGGCTATCTGCACACGCTTTTCAAACGGTTTGGAATTTTTTAAGTAAAAAACAAAATATTCCCAAAAATTAAATCATAGTACAATACTTCGAATTGAAACAATTGTATGATACAGGCATGAAACACATAACAAGCCCAATATGTTATGTAAAACAAAACAATTATGGGAGGAACTGTCCATGGAAACGATGACACCCAAAGAAAGAATTGACGCAGTTATTAAGCACCAAGCTGTAGACCGCACTCCTTTTACCGTAGTCGATGGCGGAGCATGGATTGCTAAAACAGAGGGGGTGACATATCGGGAGCTATATAGCAGGCCGGACAGCGGGGCTTCATCTGTTGTAGATTATCTCAACAAAATTGACAGCGATATGATCAGCGCAGTTTCTGGAGTTTTCACTGCATGTCTCAACGCATTTGGCTGCCCAATCAGTATTGATAAAATTGGAGGTGCAATCGATACCGGCTCTGTTTTTAAAGATCCAATAAACGAGATTCCGCAACTCAATAGAGAAACAATTCGTGATACCCTTCTTGCTAATGATTTTGTTCAAAAAATGATAAATCAGACACGGCATGTCAAGGCCCTGGTGGGAAATCAAAAATATATATTCGGGGATGTAGCAGGGCCATTCACTATGGCAGCCGTCATGGTCGGAACAAGTGACTTTATCATGCTCATGCTGGAGGAGCCGGAAATTGTGCATGAACTGCTGGATTTTACGGTATGCGTCAGTGCTGAAATGTTCACATTATTGCACGAGAACGGGTGTGATATAGCTTTCCCCGCAGAACCGGTTGGAAGCGGCAGTTTGATCAGCCAAGAAATGTTCGAAGAATGGGTTGTTCCATCATTAAAAAAGCTAAAAGAAAAACTCCCCTTTTATAAGTATTTTTACGCCCATGTTTGCGGCGCATCCGGAAACCGCGTTGCAGCATTACGCGAATGTGGAGTGAACGTATTTTCGGTAGATTATCTTGTGGACTTCGAAAAGGCTGTAGAGGCAGCAGGCGAAAAAATGGTTATGATGGGAAATATCAAACCAGCCGGCACGCTCCTTACCGGTACGCCCAGCGAAGTTTACAAAGAGGCATGCGAACGGATAAAAATTGCAAACGGGCATTCTCACATTCTTGCCCCCGGGTGTGATTTGGGTGCAGATACTCCGTTGGAAAATGTCAAAATGCTTTCCAAGGCTTGCAAAGATATGGCCTGAAAATCAAACGCCCATTTGTATTATAAAAATATACATCATATAAAATAGAGCGTAAGAATGCGGTGCAAAAATAGTGTAGGGATAATGTATGCAACTCATACACTATCCCTACACTATTTTACTTCCGCGAAAAAACTCAACCCTTGATTTTGCTGGCTTTTTCTGCACGATTCAGAATTTTCTCGTAACCGCCGCTTCCATATTGGATACAACGATTAATCCGGCTGATGGTCGCTGTGCTGATCTCGACATTTTTGACGATCTGCTCGTATGTATTGCCGCTCAGCAGCATCTTGGCCGCCTCCACGCGCTGCACCATATCCGCCAGTTCTTTCATCGTACAGAGGTCCTCGAAGAAATCGTAGCATTCATCCAGCGTTTCCAAAGAAAGGATCGCTTTGAACAGCACATCCATGTCTTTGTCTCTGCGGGTATTTTTTTCTGCCATGATGCACCTCGTCCTTTTTGATGGTTCCGTTTTTATATCATTCCCGATATTGCTTTAATACTTTAACATATTAAATGCAAAAAAGCAATGACGAATCTGTTAAATATTGGGCGCACAGGCCTGGCGTCAAAAAACCGCCCACACTTCCGTGCGGGCGGCCTGTATCCGAGCGATACGCTTATTTCATCATGCTGGCAACTTCGGCCGCAAAATCGTCGGCGCGCTTCTCCAGGCCTTCGCCCTTCTCAAAACGCACAAACTTGACAATCTCGATGTCCGCGCCCAGCTCTTTAGCGGTGTTCTCAACATACTTGGAGACAGAAATATCCGGCTCCTTGACATATGCCTGATCCACCAAGCAGTTCTCTTTGTAGAACTTGCCGATTTTGCCTTCGACCATCTTCACCTTCACAGGCTCGGGCTTTCCGGCCAGCTTCGGGTCGTTGCTGATCTGCGCCAGCAGGATCTCCTTCTCTTTCTCGACCACAGACGCGGGCACCTCGGCCTCGCACAGATAACCGGGATTGGCCGCGGCGATCTGCATGGCAATGTCTTTGCCGAACGCCGTGAACTCAGCTTTCGCAGCTGTCGCATCGTCGGTGTCGAACTGGACCAGCACGCCGTGCGTACCGCCGCCGTGCACATAAGCGGAACAAACGCCCTCGAAGCGCGCGAAGCGACGGATCTTAATGTTCTCGCCGATGACAAGAATCTTTTCCTGCAGCGCGGCTTCTACCGTCTGCTCGCCCAGCTTGCAGGCCATCAGAGCCTCCACGTCGGCGGGATTCTGCGCCATGACAACGTCTGCAACTTCTTTTACAAAGGTCTGGAAACTGTCGTTTTTCGCAACAAAGTCGGTCTCGGCGTTCACTTCGATGACAACGCCCACCTTGTTTGCCACGTCGGCCGCAGCGTAGACCATGCCCTCGGCGGCAATGCGGCCTGCCTTTTTCGCGGCGGCGGCAAGACCCTTTTCGCGCAGATACTCGACAGCCTTGTCAAAATCGCCGTCAGACTCGGTGAGCGCCTTTTTGCAGTCCATCATGCCGCAGCCGGTCTGTTCGCGCAGCTTCTTAACATCTAAAGCGGTAAATGCCATTTTTCTTTTCCCCCTGTTCGATTATTCAGCAGCCGCGACTTCTTCTTCAGCCTCGGCCTCGTCCATCTGCTCGCCCTGACGGCCCTCCAGCACAGCGTCCGCCATTGCGCCCGCGATCAGCTTTACAGCGCGGATGGCGTCGTCGTTGCCCGGAATGACGTAGTCGATCTCGTCCGGATCGCAGTTGGTGTCGACAATGGCCACGATGGGGATGTTCAGCTTGCGGGCCTCGGCAACAGCGATACGCTCCTTGCGCGGGTCCACAATGAACATGGCGGCGGGCAGCTTATCCATCGTCTTCACGCCGCCCAGGAATTTTTCAAGCTTCTCCAGCTCCAGCTCCAGCTTCGCAACTTCCTTCTTGGGGAGCATGTCGAAAGTGCCGTCCTCGCGCATTTTATTGATCTGCTCCATGCGGTCGATACGGCGGCGGATGGTGCGGAAGTTCGTCAGCATGCCGCCCAGCCAACGCGCGTTGACATAGTGCATGCCGCAGCGGGTGGCTTCCTCACGCACGGAATCCTGCGCCTGCTTTTTGGTGCCCACGAACAGAATGCTGCCGCCGGCGGTGGCCGTGTCGCGCACAAAGCTGTAAGCCTCATCCAGCTTTTTCACAGTCTTCTGCAGGTCGATGATATAAATGCCGTTGCGCTCGGTGAAGATATACTTCGCCATTTTGGGGTTCCAGCGGCGGGTCTGATGACCGAAATGCACGCCGGCTTCAAGAAGCTGTTTCATAGATACTACTGCCATAATTGTGTCCTCCTAAAATTTGTTTTTTCCTCCGCATGTCCTGCATGGCGCGCCACCCGAAGGCACCGGACGCCAAAGACATGCGTGCGTATTGCCGAATCAGTATACCATACCCGCGCTCGGATTACAAGTGTTTTTCGCTGTACAGCGCGTTTTTTTGCCGTTCATTCCTGCGGCGTGTAATCTTCCAGGTACGGCTTGCCGAACATCAGGTCATACTGCAGCAGCCAGTGGCCGTCATAGCACTGCCGCTGCGCCTCGGTCATTTCCTCGCTGAAGGAGCCGTCCGTCTCCACGGTAACACCGCGGGTGCGCGCACGCATCACCGAAAGGCTGTCTGTCAGATACTCGAACAGCAGCGGCTTTTCCAGGCCGTACAGGTCCATCATTACAGGCGAGATATCATAGGCCGCGATGGTGCCCAGGTCGATGGAGGCGCCGCCGTAGTTGCTCCAGATCAGCAGGTCCGTGCGGTGCAGGTCCGGGCTGCCGGTATCTCCCTTTTCGATATAGCCCGTCTTTTCAAACAGCTCGTAGCCCTTGCCCACGGGGTTGAAATGGTCGCCCCAAAACACGATGATGGTGGGCTCGTCCACATTGCGGAAATAATCCACCAGAGCGCCCAGAGCCGCGTCCGCCTCATACACGCCCGTTGCAAAATCCTGCAATTGGGAAAGCGTCTGCGTGGAAAGACCGGGATGCTCCGTGATCTTCACCAGTTCGTCCGCCGCGTAACGGCTTGCGTCGTAGGTCGTGTGGTTTTGCATCGTCACCGCATGGATGAAAAGCGGTGCGCCGCCGTCCCGCGCTTCGTATTCCTCAATAATGCGCTGCGTCATGGCTGCGTCCGAGATAAAGCCGCGGCGGGTGTGCGGGTTCACAAAATCCTCGGCGGCGATGAACTCGTTAAAGCCGAGGTATGGGTACGCAGTGTTGCGGCTCCAGAACTTGCGGTAGTATCCGTGCACGGCCAGCGTATCGTAGCCCTGCGCCCGCAGATACTGCGGCAGAGAAAACATATCATGGGTGACATGCTGCTGATAGGGCTTGCTGCCCGCAGGCAGATGCTCCACTGAAAAACCCGTCAGCGCCTCAAATTCCACATCACAGGTTCCGCCGCCGAAAGACGGTGTATAGCAGTAGCCGTAGGCCGCCTCGTTTTTCAGCGCCGTCAGATTGGGCGTCAGCTCCCGGTCATAGGATATGCCCTCCAGGCGGGAGGCATCCCAAAACGATTCGTTCATCACAAAGATGATATTGGGCCGCTGCTCGGGCGCGTCCGCCGTGGCCGCGTAGGATTCCTTATACAGCGGCTTCGCCGTTTCGGCCGTCTCTTCCACGCGGGCGGCCAGCTCCAGAACCGATTTTTCAGAGTAGTTCTCCGGCGCTTCGATGTCCAGCACCTGCAGATTCGTCATGAACCCCGTGATGACGCCGTAGTTTTTGTAATAACGGTCCTGCATCCACATATCGGAATAAATGCCGAAAAATTCACACATGGAGGCGTTCAGGTATACGCCGAACACCAGCAGACACCACAAAAAGCCCGAAACCGCCGCGCTGCCGATGCGCCAGCGCCAGCGCGTCTCTTTTCTATAGGGCATACGCAAAAAGCAGCTCGCTGCCAAAAGCTCAAGGAAAATTGCAAGCGTCCACAGCATCGTGGGCTGTATGTCCAGCTCCACCTTGCCGGCCACGCCGGCAAAGTCCCCTACCTGGGTGATATCCCAAGGCAGAAACGGCTCGCCGCGCATCTCCAGCTTAAAATAGGTGACGGTCCCCGGCACGTTGCTGATGATGCCCGTAAGCAGCGTGGCCAGCCAGTGCAGGCCCGAAAGCTGGCTGATGAACACATACAGCAGCACCAAAAACAGCCACTCAAAAATAAAGCCCCAGGGATGCGGCTGCACGCGGGCACTCCAGAAATCGCCGCCCAGCGTACCGCGGTGGATCCACTCCATCGTAACAAAAAAAACAGTTGGCACCAGCACCGACCATACGGCGCTCAGCCAGAAAGAGGCGCGCAGCTTCGCAAAACGCGTGGGCTGCGCACCGGGTCCGATCTGTTGCACGTCAAACGTCCTCCCGATTTTCAAATGCCAAGCTTCCGCTTTTCAAAAACTTTACGTTTTCCACTTCATTATTATAAAACACCTTGTCAACCCATTTTATTTCACTCCAAACAATTTTTTTCTGCTTCTGGGCGGCGCGGATACCGCCGTGCGCACCAAAAGAACATCCGTCCCGATTTTTTCGATGTCTCCCCACGGGATGGCCGTGTCCTCCTCCCGGCCCAGCAGGCCGAACAGCTTTAGCCGCCCGTACAGGATAACGCCCGTGATGCTGGCCGTCTCCGGCTCGAAGGAAATATCATCCACTTTACCAAGGTTCTGGCCTGTGGTAACATTTACAACGTCCCGTTCGCACAGCTCATATACTGTCATAACGACAACCTCCCTTCTCCGGCTACACGCCGGCATTCCATACCTATTCCGAACGAAGCCCTTTCTATACCGCAAAAAATGTTGTATAATAGTGAAAAAGCTGCCGAAAGCCGCTTTTTGGGTCCCGCCGTCCACGCGCGCGGCGGCGGGCGCCCGGACGAGGCGCGCAGGAATCCAGGGAACGCGTTCCCCCGCACAGGACAGGTGAACGTTTTGTATAAAAATATTATTTTTGATCTGGGCGGCGTCGTGGTGGATTTTGACCCTCGCGAATTCCTCGTCGACCATTTCATGAACGAACGTGTGGAGGACCAGCTCTACGACATTACCTTCGGCAGCGAGGAATGGCTGCAGATGGACGCCGGCCTGCTCACCCGCGAGGAAGGCGACCGCATCATGCGCGAAAAGGGCGCGGCTCTGCGCCGTTCCTTTGAGGTGGGCGTTATTCTGGACGACTGGTACGATATGCTGCGCACCAAGGACGACACCGTGCAGCTCATCAAGCGGTTGAAAAAGCGCGGATACGGCGTGTTTTACCTTTCTAATATTTCCTGGGACGTGCTGGAAATGCTGCAACAGCGCAAATTCTGGCAGCTGTTCGACGGCGGAGTTGCTTCCTGTGAGGTAAAGCTGACCAAGCCCGACCTGCGCATCTACCATGCGCTTCTGGCCAAATACGGTCTTTCGGCAGCGGAATCCATTTTCATTGACGACAACACCGCCAATGCGTCCGCCGCTTTCGACGCGGATATCACTGGGATCCACTTCAAAAATGTGCGTACGCTGCAGCGCGCGCTGCTGAGCTACGGCGTGGAAAGCGAAAAAAAACTGAGCAGGCAGAAACAGGCTGCCACGGTTGCCGCGGAATAGCCGCATTGCCGACGCAAACAAACCCAAAACGCGCCCCGGAACATTTTGTCCCGGGGCGCGTCAGCTTGGCGGAAAAGCCCAGCTTTTTCGCCAAGCTGCCTACGAACAGGGCCTGCGGCCCCGTTCGCCGCGCACGGCGCGGGGTTATTTTAAATGAAAAAGGGGTTCACCACCCCTTTTTCAAGCTTTTTCCCCGGACGTTTCTTTTACCTTTCTGGCTTTTTCAACAGTCTGGGACGCGCCCCGGAACATTTTGTCCCGGGGCGCGTTTTTCATGCGGTGTCACAGCTGTTTTTTGATGCGCTCCAGCGCGTTTTTTTCCAGACGGCTCACCTGCGCCTGGCTGATACCGATCTCCCCCGCAACCTCTACCTGCGTTTTACCGGCCAGGTAGCGCAGGGACATGATTTTTTTCTCCCGGTCCGACAGCTTGCTGACGGTGTCGCGGAACTGGATGGAGGAGATCCAATTTTCCTCACAGCCTGTCTCGCCCACCTGATCCATCACATAGATGGTGTCGCCGCCGTCGCTGTATACAGGCTCATACAGGGAAACCGGCTCCACCACACTCTCCAGCGCCAGCGTAACAGTCGCCTGCGGCAGGCCCACCGCCTCGGATATCTCCCGCACGTTAGGCTCCCGCCCCAGCTTCTTTTGCAGCAGCTCCCGTGCCTGCATGGCCTTGTACGCCACATCCCGCACCGAACGGCTGACGCGCATGGCGTTGTTGTCCCGCAGAAAACGGCGTATCTCGCCGATGATCATGGGCTGGCCGTAGGTGGAAAAGCGAAGGCCCAGCCCTGGGTTGAAATTGTCGATGGCCTTGATGAGTCCGATGCAGCCCACCTGAAACAGATCGTCCAGATTCTCCCCCCGGCCTGTGAATTTCTGCACAACGCTCAGCACCAGCCGCAGATTCCCGTTGATCATCTTCTGGCGGGCTTCCTTGTCGCCCGCCTGCGCTTTGACGATGAGTTCCATTTTCTCCTTTTCCTTCAGGACCGGCAGCTTTGCGGTATTCACGCCGCAGATCTCCACCTTGTGATAATACAAAGTATCCTCTCCTCCAAGCAAAACGTCTTGCCCGGAGTATTGGCCCTGCGGCGGCGTACAATCCAAACGGCGGGCTGGGAAAATTACCCGGCCCGCCGTTTTACGTTTGTTCTGTTCAGGAAATGCGTTCCAAATCGCCTTTCAGCCGTTTGATGATGCGCTTTTCCAGCCTTGAAATGTAGCTTTGGGAAATGCCGATCATATCCGCCACTTCCTTCTGCGTATGCTCCGCCCCGCCCGAAAGGCCGAAGCGCAGCTCCATGATCTGCCTCTCCCGTGCGGAAAGGCGGCCCACCGCCTCCAGCAGCATATTTTTTTCCGCCGCCTGCTCCAAATCAGCTCCCACCTGGTTCCCATCTGTCCCCAGAACATCCGAAAGCAGCAGCTCGTTGCCGTCGCAGTCGGTGTTCAGGGGTTCGTCGATGCTGCTCTCCTGCCGCTTGTTGCTGCTCTTGCGCAGGTACATCAGGATCTCGTTTTCGATACACCGGCTGGCATAAGTGGCCAGCTTGATGTTTTTCGACGGGACGAAAGTATTCACCGCCTTGATGAGCCCGATGGTACCGATGGAGATCATGTCCTCCACAGAGGCCGTTTTGCTCTCGAATTTTTTTGCGATGTAGACCACCAGCCGCAAATTGTGAACGATAAGTACATCGCGGCAGTCGGGGTTTCCGGCCTCCAGGCCGGCAAAAACGACCTTTTCCTCTTCTTTGCTCAGCGGCGGAGGCAGCGTTTCCGGCCCGTTGATATAATAAGCGTAGTCCGGCAGGCGGATGCAGATGATGAATTTCCTGCACAGGGCCGCCAGCCCCGTGCGCAGTGATGCAAGCAGTGGCATTTTTCTTCTCCTTTGTATGGTCTGCAGGCGGCGCGGCGCCCTGTGCGGCCGGAAGCTGCGTCTTTGTTCGCCCGGCGGCTGCGTCAGGCTCCGCAAACCCCTCCCTCCGCGGGTACGATGGCGCAGAAGCCGCCGTCCGCCAGAGGCTCCGGCGTGAACACCGCACACACGCCCGTATAGCGGCGGGGCGCGCCGTCTGCCTCCAACACCAGTTCACGTACGCGCACCGCAGGCAGGGCACGGGTGCCCGCCGCCGTTTTGGTGGGGATGAGCCGCAGCGGCATGCCTCCCGTCTCCATGGCGCCGTCGTCGAAATAAAGCGCCAGCGCCCGCAGCAGCCCAGGCGGCAGCGCGCCGCGCACCGCGGGAAAGCTGAGCAGAAACGCGGGCGTTCCCGTGATGGGGTCGCGGACCGAAAACCCCGTGTCCACCAGCGCCAGCCCCTGCACGCAGCCATCCTCGAACCGGGCGGTGAACGGTATGGTCCGCACCTGCTGCGGCCGGCCGAATGCCCATGCGCAAAGCTGTACGGCCAGATATACGCCGGCAATGCACCCGATAAGCAGCAAAGGGGAAACATTGAAATACACCGACAGGTTATTGGTGCTGACATTCTGCGCCGCACCATAGTATGTAGCCGCAAATACCGCGCCTGAAAGCGCAATGTTCAGAAACACATACCAGAAGCAGCATTTCAGGAAGCCGCGCACATTGTGCACCGGGAAGCTGGCGAATACGATGAGCACCGCGCTGCCGATTTTTGCCCCCCACATGAGCCATTGCGGCAGAGGAGGCAAAAGCAGCAGCAGCGAAGAAAGGCCCGCGGCGGCCGCCCCCAGAAAGATGCGCCAATCGGCGGCGATGCGCCCGGCCAGCAGCGCCGCGCCCCGCAGCAGAAAATATCCGATGAGGGCATTGACAAAAAACAGAATATCCACATAGATCACACCGCGCATGCCGCCGCCCCCTCTTCTCCGAGTGTAGTACACCCGGAGCGAAAAACATGTCAAACCAAAGGGGCGCGCGTCGCAGGTTTTGTATGCGGGCTTGTAGCATGGGCCGTTTCTGCCTCGTAATGATAAGCAAAGGACATTTTTCACGTTCCAAATACAGCGCGGAGCGCCGCGCGGAAAAAGGAAGCATACGACCATGAAGCAAAACCGCAAACGCTCTGAACGCCGCCCTGTGGAACGGCTTTGCCCCACACCGGAAACAGGGCTTACAGAGGAACAGGCGGCCCAGCGCCGGGCCGCCGGATGGAACAACGCCGCGCAGGACAGCCTCTCCAAAACAGAATGGCAGATCGTGCGGGACAACGTATTTACCTTTTTCAATTTTGTGTTCGTGGCGCTGGCCGCCTGCCTGTTCGCTGTTGGCGCATACCGCGACATGATGTTTTTGGGCATTGTGGCCGCCAATGTGTTCATCGGCATTGTGCAGGAGCTGCGCGTCAAACGCACGCTGGACAAGGTGACACTGCTCTCGGGCAGCACGGCTTGTGTGGTCCGCGGCGGCCGAACGCGCACCGTCCCCACAGACGAGCTGGTACTGGACGACATTGTGCTGCTGCGCCCGGGCAGCCAGGTGTGCGCGGACGCCGTTGTTGCGGACGGGACGCTGGAGGTAAACGAAGCGCTGCTGACAGGCGAGGCAGAGCTTGTGCAAAAACGCCCCGGGGACACGCTGCTCTCGGGCAGTTTTGTGGTGACCGGCGCGTGCGCGGCACGGCTGGATAAGGTCGGCACCGACTGTTATGCCGCGCGCATCACCGGCGAGGCCCGGCGCCGCAAACGTCACCGCTCGGAGATGATGCGCGCATTGGACAGGCTGCTGCGTTTCATCAGCATTGCCATCATCCCCGTATTCGTCATCATGTTTGCAAAGCAGTATTTCTTTCTTCACACAGGGCTGGAGTACGCCATGAGTTCCACCGTGGCCGCCATCATCGGCATGATCCCCGAGGGGCTTTACCTTCTGGTGAGCGTAGCGCTGGCCGTGAGCGTCATCAGCCTGGCGCGCAGCAAAACGCTGGTTCACGAGCTTTCCTGCATCGAGAATCTGGCCCGGGTGGACACGCTGTGTCTGGACAAAACAGGCACCATCACCGAGGGCTGCATGGAAGTGCTGGAAACCATCCCCGTACCGGGCATGGAGGGCGGCGCACTGGCAGAGCTGCTGGGCAGCTTTACCGCCGCCGCGGGCGAGGACAACGCCACGGCGCAGGCTCTGCGGGCACGCTTCGGCGCTTTGGGCGGCGGCTGGCAACCCAAAGCCGCCGTCCCCTTCAGCTCCGAGCGCAAGTGGGGTGCTCTGGTGCTGAAAGACGGAGACGAATACATCCTCGGCGCACCGGAGATCGTGCTGGGCGGCGGGTATGCCGCCTTCCGGGGTACGGTAGAGCCGCAGCTGGCGGCAGGACGGCGCGTGCTGGTGCTGGCGCGCGGACACGGCGTGCTGGAGGGCGGTACGCTGCAGCACGATCCGCAGGCGTTGGGCTTTGTGGTGCTTTCGGATAAAATCCGTGCGGATGCACCTGCAACACTGGCCTATTTCAAGGCACAGGGCGTGGATGTAAAGGTCATCTCCGGCGATAACGCGGTATCCGTGGCCGAAGTTGCGCGCCGGGCGGGCGTGGAGGGCGCGGAACATTATCTGGATATGTCCCGCGTACCTGAAGACGCGGACCTTCGCGGTGCGGCGCAGGCGCATGCCGTGTTCGGCCGTGTGACGCCGCAGCAAAAGCGCGCGCTCATCTGCGCGCTGAAGGACACGGGCCGCACCGTGGCCATGATCGGCGACGGGGTAAACGACGTGCTGGCTTTAAAAGATGCGGATTGCAGCATCGCCATGGCGGCAGGCAGCGAGGCTGCGCAGCATGTGGCCCAGCTGGTGCTGCTGAGCTCCAATTTTTCTGCCATGCCGCAGATCGTCAAAGAGGGGCGGCGTGTCATCAACAATATCGAACGTTCGGCGACACTGTTCCTTGTAAAAAACATCTTCTCATTCGTTGTTTCGTTGGTTCTTCTGTTTGCGGCCATGCCCTATCCGCTGGTGCCCGCGCAGATCAGTCTGCTCAGCGGGCTGCTTATCGGCGTTCCTTCGTTCCTGCTGACATTCGAGCCATCCTATGGGCGTGTACGCGGCAGCTTTATGCGCAGCGTGCTGCTGAACGCACTGCCCGGCGGGCTGGTCAATGTGGTGAACCTGCTGGCTGTGATGTGGATCGGCTCCGGGATGGGCCTTCCCATGGAGCAGATCTCCACTGTGTGCACACTGCTGGCAGGCACGGCAGGATTTATGGTGCTGCTGTTTTTGTGCTGGCCTCTGTCCAGATGGCGCTTTGCCATCGTGGCCGCCATGGGCGTGGGCTTCATCGGCGCATGCGTCCTGCTGGGGCCGCTGTTCGGCCTTTCCCCTCTTTCAGGGCGTGCGTGGACGCTGCTGGGCGTATTTGCCGCCGCCACTCCCGCGCTGATGTGCCTGTTCGTGTTCCTTGTGAGCCGCGTCAAGCAGAGACTGCGCCGTTCCCAGCGCGCCAAGCATGCCGCCGGGCTGTCTGCCACACTTTCCTGAAGCACATTTTTCTTTATTTCACAGCGCGCTCCGCCTTCCGAAACATATGCCGGAGGTTGGAGTGCGTTTTCTCTGCCCCGCACCGTCCGCAGCTTGAATTCAATTCAAAAAAACCGCATCTGCGTTCAACATCAGCTCCATTGTATACGCGGCGCTCGTATGTTACGATGGAACCGGGCCCAAAAGAAACGAAAGGAATTTGCCGAAATGGAAATGCCAACCGGAAAAACCATCCAAACACTGCGCAGACAAAAGGGACTGACGCAGGAACAGCTTGCCGAGGCCGTGGGCGTTACCGCCGCGGCGGTGTCCAAATGGGAGACGGCCAGTGCCTACCCGGATATTCTGCTGCTGTGCCCTCTGGCGCGGGCGTTGGGCACCACACCCGACACACTGCTGGATTTTCGGCCTCTTCTTTCCGAGGAAGAACTGAAAGCCATCTGGGAAAAAGGACGCGTCCTGTTTGAAAGCGGCCGCGCCGAAGAAGCCTGCGCCTATTGTGAAGATATTCTGCTTTCCCATCCAGGCGACACCGCGCTCAAATTCCGCATCGCATCGCTGTATATGCGCTATATGGCGGCCCTGAAAGACGAAGCGTTCGTACAAAAGCAATTGGAACGCTCCATCCGCCTGTTTGAGGACAGCACGCACAGCACGGACACCGAGACCCGTGAGGCCGCATTCTACACGCTGTCCGGCCTGTATATGATGAATGGAGAAGCCGGTCGTGCGCTGGACGCCGTAGAAAAACTCCCTCAGCCCGATTACGACGCCCGCATGCTGAAAGCATCCATCCTGAGACAGATGGGACAAGCGGAGGAAGCGGAAAAGCTGCACCAGACCTGCCTTTGGGGATATGTGCGGGACGCGGGACTGTGCTTATACAGCCTGTCCGCCGAGGCACGTGCGCGCGGGGATACGGAGAAGGCCCTCGCACTGTTGGACGCAGCCTGCCGTCTGGACGTTTTGTTTCATGGTGAAAACGCGCCCGGCATGCACGGAAACTATGAGCTGGCACGCGCCGAATTGCTGGCTCTGGCGGGCAAGACGCCGGCTGCGCTGGACGCCGCCGAAGCCTACGCGGAAAGCGCTGTTACGGGCTGCCGCGCGCAGGAATATTCGCCGCTGTTTTTCGACCGGCTCTCCTCCTCCGGCATCATGGATGTATCGGATGATTTTCTGCGTAAAAACGCGCTGTTCGTACTGGAGAGCTCTGAACCGCTGCACGCACTGAAGCAGGAGCCGCGCTATGCCGCGCTGCTGGAGCGGTTGAAAGCGGCGGCGGGCACGAAGCCGGATGACGCCGGCCGCAAGGCGAATTAGGCAGCCGGCAAATGACAGAATCACGCCCAAAGCATGGTTTCCGAAGACGCGGCGCATCCTGCCGGAATGGACAGTGCGTAAAAGATTTATAAAAAAACTCCCGGCAAGCCCTGAAAGTTTGTTGTTGATTAGCCATGCAGTTATGCTACAATATGGATAATCAATAAATTTAAGGCAACACCGCACAATTCTAAGAGTCGAATCGCGCCGGCAGATTTTTTGGCAGGTTAAACAAAAAGCGCAGCGAATACTTTGTGTATTCGCGGGCATTTTTGTGACAGTTGCCGGAAAATCTGCAAGCGAGGCGGCGCTTAAGGCTTCAGCCGTGAATTGTGCGGTGTTGCCTTAAATCTGATGAGAAGGCGCACTCTACGGAAGGAGCGATATTCTATGCTGCCAGAAAGGTTTGATAATCTTCTTATTAGAATAGGGAACCCAACGCTGGAGCATCCCGTGTTTTATAAATGCCCCGTTGCCATTCGCTTTGAAATAGGAGGTGAAACACCTGTATATTCAGACGCTTCACTTCTTCGTGATACGGTTGTAAATTCCCAATATATCGGTGCGTCACTACAACGGGCAAAAGCTATATATAGCTCTCTTCCACAACCTCCGAACTTGTTACGGATAGATACCCATCCCAACGAAGATGGGCCGGGGTATGGAAACGGATTGGATTTGAGTGTGCTTCAGAATCTGGTTTCTTTGCCCCACGAACAAAGGGAGCAACAGATAAATGACGGAGACGAACAGTATATGGTATTGCAGCTCTATTGGGATCTGTGTAAGATTGATTTTTCGCCAGAGCTGCTGCTAAGAGAAATCATTAAAGCCGACCTGGGCGGTATTTCATCCTTGGTTTCAAGCGTTTATTTTGCAAATACAGAAGAAGTGTATTTGTATCATATTTACGATGATAGGGGCGCAGATTTAGTTGCAGAACGCAAAGAAGCACTGTGGCCTATTTATCATAATTTTAACCAATGGATTTTAGATTGCGATAGAAAGGAAATCGATAAGCTATTTGCAACGTAAGAATATTCTTTTTCGCATGAAATCCCAGTTTACCGGCAGCATATAAAGCTCCGACAGAATCATACCTTTAGCCTCTCATTCAGCGTCCAAGGGCAGGAGAACGATTCTGTCATGGCGTCAAATTTGCTTCATGCTCTTGTCGGGGCGTGCCTGCCCCGGACCCGGCATATACAAAAGGCCGTGTATCCAATGCGATACACGGCCTTTTGCTGTTTTACGCGCTCCCCGGAACCGGAGCTTTTCTGTTTTTCGCGGCGCGAATCCCCCGTCAGGCGGCAGGCTTCCCCGTGCCGTCCCCTATTTCAGCTCTACTACCGTAACGCCCGCTTCGCCCTCGCCGTAAACGCCAAGGCGGAAGCTGCGCACATTTTTATGACGGCGCAGATGCTCATGAATGCCTTTGCGCAGCGCGCCCGTCCCTTTGCCGTGAATGAGGTACAGCGTCGTTTGTCCGTTCATCACGCCGTTGTCGATAAATTTGTCCGCCTCATGCAGAGCTTCTTCTACCGTCATGCCGATCAGGTTGATTTCCATGCTGGGCGTACGTGTTACCTTATCCCCGCTTGACGCGGAGGCCGGCGCACGGCGCGGCTGATACTTTTTCTGCGGCGCGGGCTGCTGCTTGTGCGGCGCGCACAGGCCGTTGAGCGGCACTTTTGTCTTGATAATACCCGCGCGCACCTCCACCATGCCGTCACGGTCCGGCAGAGCCGTCACGATACCGGGCTTGTCCAGCTCGGCGATCAGCACCTCCTGCCCCAGTTTTACGCTGTCCAGCGGCTTGAAAGTACGCTGAGGCGCATGCACCACGTCCGTTTTGCCGAACAGCTTTTCCGTTTCCTTTTTCGCGATCTCCCGCGCACGGGCCGCGCGCTGGGACGCGCTGAGCTGCTTGTCTTTTTCCAGCTTGCGCAGCTCATCCATCAGGCCGTAGGCTGTGTTCTGCACGTCCTGCACCATACCGTGGGCCTTCTCCCGCGCAGCGGCCAGTTCTTCCTCGCCCTGCCGGATAAGCGCAGCACGTTTTTCCTCGGCCTGCTCCAGTGCATGAGAGGCCGTGTGCTTCAGGCGCTCCACCTCGTCCTGCTGCGCCTTCAGCTCCACCTTCAGATCCTCAAGCTGGTTGAGGATATTGTCAAACTGCTGGTCCTCGTTGGACAGATGCGCCCGGGCGTTCTCAATGATCTCCGGCGCAAGGCCAAGCTTCTGGCTGATGAGGAACGCGTTGGATTTTCCCGGTACGCCCACGGAAAGGCGGTAGGTTGGGCGCAGCGTTTCCACATTGAATTCGCAGGAGGCGTTTTGCACGCCCGGCGTATCCAGCGCAAAAATTTTCAGCTCTGAATAGTGCGTGGTGGCCATGATCTTCGCTCCAAGACCGCGCAGCGCCTCGATGACGGATACCGCCAGCGCCGCGCCTTCAGCCGGGTCGGTCCCCGCGCCCAGCTCGTCCATAAGCACCAGCGTCTGAGGCCCCGCCAGTTTCAGGATTCCTGTGATGTTTTTGATGTGCCCTGAAAATGTGGACAAACTCTGTTCGATGCTCTGCTCGTCACCGATGTCCACCAGTATCTCGCCGAACACACAGACAGAGCTGCTTTCGTGTGCCGGGATCAGATAGCCGTGCTGCGCCATCGCACACAAAAGGCCAGCCGTTTTAAGCGTAACCGTCTTGCCGCCCGTGTTGGGGCCGGTGATGACCATCGTGTCGCAAGCGCCGCCCAATGCGATGTCTACCGGAACGACCACAGCCGGATCGATGAGCGGGTGGCGCGCACGCACAAGACTGAACGCATGGTCGTCGTTCACCTGCGGTTTCATGGCCTTTTGGTCCAGCGCCAGCCTGGCCTTGGCCAGCAGCACATCCAACTCCAGCATCGCTCTGTAGCCAAACGTAAACATCGGCTCCAGTGCCGCAGTCTGAGCGGAAAATGCTGCCAGAATGCGTTCGATCTCAGCCTGTTCCAAATTGCGCAGCTGCAGGATCTTGGCATTGGCCTCCACCACGGCCGTAGGCTCCACAAACAACGTGGAACCGCTGGAAGAAACGTCGTGGATGACGCCGCCCACCTCGCCGCGGTGCTCCGCTTTCACGGGCACGACAAAGCGCCCGTTGCGCAGCGAAACCACGGCGTCCTGCAAATATCTTGACGCCGACTGTGATTTTGTAATGGCGTCCAGCTTATCGCGGATGGAATTTTCCGCCGCGTGGATCTTGCGGCGGATATCATACAGCGTGTCGCTGGCCGTGTCGGCCATTTCATTTTCGGACAAAATCGAATCCTTTATCGTCTTTTCCAGCGTCGGCTGGGGCGTCATGGCATAGAACAAATCGTCTACCGGCAACACGTCGTGCTCCGTCAGGCCGTACCATTTCACCAGCTCACGGAAGTTGCGCAGTGTGTCCGCCACCGTAAGCAGCTCCGCCATGGAGAGCACGCCGCCCTTTTCCGCTCTCTGCACGATACCCCGCACATTCTCCACCGAGGAAAAACGGGGCGAACCGTTTTTGATCAGCAGCGTCGTCATGGCGTCTGTCTGCTCCAGCGCCGCACGCACCTCGTCAGGCGTTTCCCATGCGGGCTGCCCCAACAGCATGCCCCGTGCCTCCGGACAGACGATGCCGTCGGCCGCGCGTGCGCGTATCTTGTCGAATTCCAGTGCCTCTAAGTATTTTTCGTCCATATTCTCCTCTTGGTTCCTTTCCCGGCGGCCGTGCCGCCGGAGCATCCGAAACGTTCCCGTGCCGCGGCTGCAAAGCCGCTTCGGGAGCACCCCGCTGTTGCGCCCGCCGCATCGGACCGCAAAGGCGTTACGCGGAGCCGGGCGTGCCAACTCTAAACAAATATTGCGGCGCAGACAAGCCTTGCCCGCGCCGGGTGACGGTCTATCTATGTATGCCGCACGCACGCTTTAATCCAGAACGGTATTTAAAAAATCCAGCGAACGCAGCGGCCTGTCCACACAATAAAGCGCCCACCGCCCCGTCACCGCGCCCAGCAGCTGCGTGCTGTGCTCCGCCAATGAAAAAGAAAACAGCTTGTCATCCCCGCTGAACACGATGTGCCGCATGGCCGCCAGCGCCGCCGGGTCCAAATTGCATTCCAGCTCGCGCTTCGCGGCGCATTCGCCGCAGTACAGGCGGCCCTTCCGTGCATCGAAGCAGAACGCGCCGCCCTCGTATTTCACACAATCCGCGCAGGCCACCAGGTCCGGCATAAAGCCCGCCAGCGTCATGGCGCGCAGCTCGTACACGGCCTTTACCAAACGCGGAGCGCGCCTTCCTTCACTCAGCAGGTAAAGGCTGTTGAGCAGAAGCCGCAGCTGCGCCTCGGCCTCCTGCCCCGTGGGCGAGAGCGTGGACGCAAGCTCTGCGAAATACATGGCGAGCGCCATATGCTCCACGCTTTCGTGGATGCCCCAGAACACCTGGCGTACCTCCGCCTCGTCCACAACAAACATGGTTTTGCCCTCGAACAGCGTGAATTCACTGTAGCAAAACAGCCCCGTACCGCTGAACAGCCTGCTTTTCAGGCGCAGTGCCCCCTTTGCCATGGCACTGACAAGGCCATCCGGCGTCAGCAGCAGCAAAGCGCGGTCAGCTTCGCCAGTCTTTGTCGCCCGCAGCACCAGGCCCATTGTCGTCGTCCGCATTTTGTGTCTCCTCCTGCGTGCCGTGCTGCTTAAAGGCAAGGTAGTCCTCTACCTGGCCCGTACTTTCAAACAGTTTCCAGTAGTTGCTTGTTTCCATGGTGAACACCTCCGCTAACAGGTACTATTCACCATTGTAGCGCGCATATAAGCGGAAATGTTGTCCAAAAACAGGGAACGCGGCGGATTTATTTCTCCTGCCCGGCCCTGCGCTTATTTTTGAAAGCCGAAATTGTTTAACAGAAAATCGTTGTCGCGCCAGTCGTCCTTGATCTTTACCCAGCACTGCAGGTTCACCCGTGCGCCCAGAAACTCCTCGCACTCCACACGCGCCTCGGACGCGATTTTCTTGAGCATCTGCCCGCCCTTACCGATGATCATACCCTTATGGCTCTTTTTTTCGCAGTAGATGTTTACGTCGATGTCGATGATATCCTTGTCTCCGCGTTCCTTGAAGCGTTCCACGGTCACAGCCGTGCCGTGGGGAATCTCGTCCCGCAGGTTCAGCAGCATCTTTTCCCGCAGCACCTCCGCCACGAGAGCCTTTTCCGGCATGTCGGTGTAGGCGTCGTCCGGGAAATAGTGAGGGCTTTCCACCGCGAAAGGCAGCAGTGCGTCCAGCAGTTCCGTACAGCCCCTGTCCTCTGACACGCACAGCGGCAGCACGCCCCGGAACACGCCCAGCTCTTCCAGAAACTGCATGCGCACGGCAAGGTCTGTTTCTTTTTTCAGCGTATCCGTCTTGTTCACCGCCGCCAGCGCAGGCACTTTTTTCACGCGGATGTCCTCCACCAGCGCCTGCTCGGCTTCCGTCAGCTCGCCGTACGGTTCAAACAGCATTACCACCGCGTCCACCTCGGCCACGGAATCCGCCGTTGCTTTTGCCATGCGCTCGCCCAGCCTGGTGCGTGGGCGGTGGATGCCCGGCGTGTCCAGAAATACATACTGCACCGCACCGCGCGTCAATATACCCGTGATGCGCGTTCGTGTCGTCTGGGGTTTTGCGGTGACGATGGCCACCTTTTCCCCCACCATTCTGTTCAAAAGAGACGATTTCCCCACATTGGGGCGGCCCACGATGGCCACGAAGATCGATTTTGTCTGTTCCTGCTGCAATTATTTGCCTTCCTTCCGTTTTCCAAAAATGAACTGCCACGCCACGGCAAGAGACGCGGCCAGCAGCACCGCCAGCAGCGGCCTTGCCGCAAAGAAAGCGAACATGCGCCGGAACGCCGCGACATCCCAGAACAGGACAGCGCCGCACACCGCGCACCCGATGCTGAATACCAGCACCGCGCCCGCGGCCATGTCTTTCACCACGCCCGCAGTCATGTACCGGTCCGGCGCAGGGCGCTCCACCGTGCGCTCCAGGCTGGAGTTGACAAGCTCCAGCGCCAAAACCCCGCATACCATGAGCGTGATGAGAATGTACTCTGTTTTGCCAAAGCCGTAAAACAGCGAAAAAAGATAAACGTAAAACGCGGCGCACAGGTGGAACCGCATATTGCGCTCCTCGCGCACCGCGGTGCGGATGCCCTGGGCGGCGTACAGAAAGCTGTCCACGAAGCGCGGCTTCATCTCAGTCCACCTGGCTGTACGAAACCGTGCGCGGCAGGCCCAGCTGGATGAGCGCCGCCTCCTCCTTTTCGCGCATACGCACGGCCTCCAGGCCGCCTGCTTCGTGGTCGTAACCCAACAGGTGGAACATGGAATGCACCGTCAGGAACGCGACCTCCCGCTGGAGGGAATGGCCGTATATATTGGCCTGCTCCATGGCCCGTTCCATCGAGATGACGATATCCCCCAGCATCGCGGCGCCCGTCTCCTGATTGATGTCGTACTTGCCGTCCTGCCCCAACGGAAAACTGAGCACATCGGTGGCCTGGTCCTTATCCCGGTACTGCTTGTTCAGCTGCTGGATCTCGGCGTTGTCCACAAAAGTGACGCTGATCTCGGCAGGGCCCTCGAAATGCTCAGCCTCCAGCACCGCGTGGCACGAGCGGCGGATGAGGATGCGCAGCCCGGACGGCACCTTCACCGTGTTCTGCTTGTTGGTGATATATACTTTATGAGACATCAAAAACACATCCTTTACTTTCTGTTTCTCGCAGCCTGCGCTTTGTCGTAGGCGCGTATGATCTCCTGCACCAGCCTGTGGCGCACAACGTCCTTTTCGGAAAAATGGATCATGGCGATGCCCTCAACGTTTTTCAGAACGCCCAGCGCGTCCACAAGGCCGGAGCGTGCCTTATCCGGCAAGTCGATCTGCGTAATGTCGCCCGTCACCACGACCTTGGAGCCGGCGCCCATGCGTGTGAGGAACATTTTCATCTGTTCGGGACTGGTATTCTGCGCTTCGTCAAGGATGATGAAGGCATCATCCAGCGTACGCCCGCGCATATAGGCCAGCGGAGCCACCTCGATGAGCTGCTTTTCCAGCAGCTTCTGATAATTTTCTGCGCCCAGCATATCGAACAGAGCGTCATACAGCGGGCGCAGGTACGGGTCCACCTTATTCTGCAGGTCTCCGGGCAAAAAGCCCAGCTTCTCACCGGCTTCCACAGCGGGCCGCGTGAGAATGATGCGGCTCACCTCCCGTGCCTTGAAGGCCTTCACGGCCATGGCTACGGCCAGATACGTCTTGCCCGTGCCTGCCGGCCCCACGCCGAAGGTCACGGCATTTTTGACAATGGCGCCGATATACGCTTTCTGGCCCAACGTCTTTGGCCGCACCGGACGGCCCTTGGCTGTGATGGCAATAAAATCTCCTGTCAGGTCCTTCACGCGCGCTTCATCCCCGCTGCCGGCCAGCGAGATGCAGTAACGCACCGTCTGTTCTTCCAGCGGCGTACCGCCTGCCCGCAGCATCAGCATGGCGTCCAACGCCCTGCGGGCACGCTCCACATCCTCTTCTCCGCCTGTCAGCTTCACCTCGGTGCCGCGGCATATGGCCGTTACGCCAAAGGCCTGCTCCAACAGACGGATGTTCTCATCGCAATTTCCAAAAATGGCAAGTGCCGTATCCACTGAATCCACTTCAAGCACTGTTTCCGCCATTCCAACACCTCTTATTTTTTATTGTACGCTGCAAGTTTTTGCAGCATATTTCAGCATTCCCCAAACCGCATGCCCGCAAACGCCTTTGCGCGTTTCAACAGGCGCAAAGCCTCATGCGCGCCAGCGCATCCGGGCATGTCTGCGCATGCCCGCGACCGCGCAGCGGTAGCTTTGAGACTATTATAACGCGACGCCGCAAAGCGGCTGCAACAAAACAACGCCATGCCGTTGTTTTGCGCGTTTCAACAGCCACAAAGCCCATGCGCGCCAGCGCATCCGGGCATGTCTGCACATGCCCGCGACCGCGCAGCGGTGGCTTTGAGACTATTATAGCATATTTATCAAAATTTAAAAGAGGATTTTGTACATAAGTTCTACAAATTTTTCTGAATTTTTCCTATGAATCTGCACCAATCGTGCTGTCCGGCTCCATGGCCTCCCCCTCATAGGGCACCATTTTCCCGATATCCGCCAGCATGCGCACCCGCAGCGTCAAGGTCACCGCACCGTCTGCTTCCTCAGCAGACGGCGTTTCTTCCAGCAGCTCATAGTCGCCAAATTCCGCCCGGATGGCGTCCAGAATGCGTGAGCGCGCGATATCCTCCGCCAGCCCGGGCGTCAAATCAAAGGGCACGGCTGCGGCCTGCCGCACCTGCGTTTCCTCCACAAGCGCAGGCAGATGGAATCCGAAAGGGGCTGCCGGGCGGCGCAGCACGCGCTGGGACGCGTTTTCCGGCACATCAAGCTGTGCATAAAGCGAAAGTTCACCCCAGGGAAGGTACAGCTTGTAATAGCTTTTGCTCACGGCTTGGGGCAGTACAGGCTCCACATGCAGCGGCTGGGTATATACATAGCTTTTTTCCACCTCCGCCAGCACCTCGGCCTGAGCATGGGAATAAAGCGGACGTTCATACTGGCTCAGCGTCATACCGCTGACAAGCACCTGGCCCTGGGCCACATACTGGCCCGGCACCACGCGGGGATAGCCGTCCACCAGCTCCAGCCGCCGTATGATGCCGTCGCTCTTCGCCACTACGTTGGTGACCTCCGTGCCGATGGGCTCCGGCACCTTCTCCCGCTGTGTTTTTTCCACCACCAGACGGCCCTGCACAAAATTCAGCGCGACCCAGCCGTATTCTTCCGACCCCACAAACAATTCGCCCGCCGCGCGCACCAGCTTCTCATTGTTTTGAAACGCACCTTCATAGATTCCCTTTTCAAACAGCTGCGCGCGGGCGGATGCTTCCTGCTCCGGCGTAAAATTGTAAAAGCAGATGTTCCAGATAAGGTTGCGGCACATGCACAGCAGCAGGACGCACAGCACAAGGCCCGCCAGTATCCCCCAACGGTGACGGTATGTGAACAGCGCGAAGTATGCGCCGTATTTCTCCCGCACGCGCAGGCGGCACCGGTTCCGGCGCGCATATTTGTGCATGCGCTTGTAATCCCGCAGAGGCACTGTGGCCAGATAGCCCGTTTGTGTGGGGCGGATATGTTCGACCGGGACGCCCGCGTTCACGCAGTCGTTTAAAAAGCGCTCGCCGCGCCCGCCTGTTACCTCAAAATTCACGCTTCCCATCGCGTACCGCGCCAACCTGTTCATCAACCGCCCTGCACTCCTCCGTAACCAAAATGGATGGAAAACACCTGCCCTCGCACCGTGATGAGCGTTTTTTGGTAAGTGTCCACCACCAGCTCGTTTCCTTCGATCGTAACGCTCAGCTCGCCCATGTCCAGCTTGAGTTTTTCGGCATCGTACTGCAGGATGCTCCGGCAGTTTTCGATTTCCAGCGCGCCGCCGCAATCCACATGCAGCACCGGCCGCCCGTACAGCACGGTCTGCACCGTCTGCGTTCCAAATCCCATCGCGCGGCGAAAAGAGTAGCGCTCGCCCGGCTTCTTTTTCCTGCGCATCAGCCGCCCTCCCTACTATTTGATTCCGGTTCAATCATATATATCAGGGTGGAGGGACGGTTTATGAATATTCTTAAAATAAAACGCGCTCTGGCCGAGCTTGTGTGGACTGGCGCGCTGTTGTTTGCCGCAGCCAGCGTGTTCCTTCGCCCGGGGGCGGCGGCGGGCGGCGTACTGCGCGGGCTGAGCGTATGCTACGAGACGGTCATCCCCGCGCTGTTTCCCTTTCTGGTGCTTTCCCGTCTGCTGCTGGAGAGCCGTGCCGCAAACGCGCTCGGCCTGCTGCTGCGGCCCTATACCCGTTTGCTTGGCCTGCACAGCCCAAAGGCCCCCACAGCCATGCTGTGCGGCGTGCTGGGGGGCTTTGCCGGCGGCGCAAAGGCGGTGGATGTTCTGTACCGCACAGGCGAGTTAACTGCCGCTGAGGCCGCGCTGCTGCTGGTATGTACCATTGGCTCCGGACCGGGGTTCGTCGTCAGCAGCGTAGGCGCGCTGATGTTGGGCAGCGCGGGCGCGGGCTGGCTGCTTTTAGGCGCACAGCTGGGGGCGTCACTTGTCTGCGGGCTGGCCGCCGCACTTTTTGTTCGCCTGCGCAAACGCGGCAGCATGGCGGGCCGTTTCCGGGCCGCCGTGGCCTGCGCAGCGCAAACGGGCAAAGGCATGCCCGCCGGCCGCTGTTCCGTCCCGCAAAAAACACAGCCGGACGCCGTTCCGTCTCACACGGGTTTTGTTCCCGCCGTACGGGACTCGGTCAACGCCATCGTGATGCTGTGCGGCTATGTAACGCTGTTCTCTTTTTTTGCCGCCATTGCTGTCCCCACAGGCGCAGATGCGTCCGTCCGCTTTTGGGCCACGCTGCCTCTGGAGGTCACCAGCGCGTGCCGCGCCGCCTGCGAGACTGCATCCGCCTGGCGCACACAGCTGTGCTGCGCCGCACTCAGTGTAATGGGCGCTTCCGTCTTTCTGCAGGTGCGTGCGCTGCTTGCCCCCCGTATACCGCTGCTGCCGCTGCTGCTGTCCCGTCTGCTGCATTTGCCGCTCTCGCTGCTGCTGTTCGGGCTTTTGGCAAAGCTGTTTCCCATGGCGTTGTCCGTGGGCGCTCAGTGGGACGCCAGCCCTCTTCTGGCCGTGCGCATGCCGCCGGATGTAATGCTGATATTATTCGCCATGGCCGCGCTGGCCTGCGGCGCCTTACCCGTGCCCCGGTATTTACGCCGCCGCTGAAAAGGGGTATAATCAATGCAGGCCGCACAAATGCGCCCCTTCCGCAGCGCGGCCAAGCTCCAGGAAAGGAATTCACTCCCATGTTTACAAAACCGCTGTTCGGCAGGGATATCCCCCCGGCCTGTGAATACTGTTCCCACGTGGTCCGTGCTGCCGATGGTTTGCTGCGCTGTACCCGGCGCGGCGCAGTGCAGCCTTTTGACCACTGCCGTGCCTTTTCTTATGACCCTCTGCGCCGCGTGCCGCGCCGCAGGCCACAGCTCCCCACCTTCAGCCCGGATGATTTTAAGCTGTAAGAGCTGCTGCATTTTTACGCGTTTTCCGCACAACATGAAAACAGGCCCGCGCCTGTACCCTGCCGAACGGTTCACGCCGCCGGGCGGGATACAGGCGCGGGCCTTTCTGTTTTCAGCTTTCGTCATCTTCCCGCCAGCATCAGCCCGAAAGCCGCCAGCAGCGCGGCGCTGCACGCCCACACGGCGTGTACGCCCCAGGCGCCGGCCAGCACCGCGCCCGCCCAGGCTCCTGCACAGAACACGAGGATGACCGCACAGTACCGAAGCGCCGCACGGCCCGCCGTTTCGTCGCCGTGTGCCCAGGCGAACACATGCTCGCCTGCGCTGCGCAAATTGCCCGTGCACATCGTTGTGGCATAAGGCAAGCCCCTCGTGCGCCGGAAACTGTTCACCTGCAGAGAGCAGATGAACGAAACCGTCACATTCACCACAGCGTCCGGCGCGCTCCGCGGCACGAATCCCACCGCAAAAACCAGTATTGCCTCCGCCAGCAGCACCACGTGCTGCCAAGCGATATGCTGCGCGTTCGTCAGGCGCGCCTTGAGCCATTCCGTGACGATTACCCCTGCCAAAAACGCCGCTATGGGCAGAAGATAATAAAAGGCCCGCCCGTCCCGCCGGGCGGCGTACAGGGCCATCAGCACCATATTGCCTGTCTGCGCGTTGGCGAACACTCCTCCCCGCAGAAGATAGGTATATGCGTCCAGAAAGCCGCCGGTAAAAGCCAGGCACAGCCCCACACGCAGCATCTCGTGCGCCGGGGCGCGTTCCAATGTTTCGCCTTCACGCCGCAGAAATGCGGCAATGGCATGCAGCATACTGTTCTCCCCTCTCTGGCGGGCCATGCCCGCCGCTTGCAGACATCATTATAGCACCTTCTTTCCAAAAGAAAAGCGCCTTGAATATGACATTGTTTTTTGCAAAGCTTACTTGACATTTTTTTGCAAAGCAAACTATACTAAAAGTGCAAAGCCTGCTATACAAAGGAGAACATGTCCCATGAAGACGAAAATCCCGGAACTGCGCCGTGCGCGCAGGCTGTCGCAGGAGGAGCTTGCCCAGGCCGTGGGTGTGACGCGCCAGACCATTACCTCCATCGAGGTGGGCAAATACACCGCATCTCTGCCTCTTGCCCACAAGCTGGCGCGGTATTTTGGGCTTGCGATTGAGGATGTGTTCGACTTCAGCGACCTGGATGGGGAGGAATGAATGATGATGGAACAGATCACCCTGGAGCAGTTCCGGAGAACAGTGCGCATACGCCTTCGGCTGCTGCGCGTCTTTATCCTTCTGTGCGCCGCAGCGGTGTTCTGCGCGCACTTTTGGGGCCACCGGGGCGGTGTGCCGGGCGCTCGGTTTCCTTATTATGCCGACCTGCTCACCGGCGCGCTTTCCGCGCTGGGCATCTCCGCCGCTTTTATTTGCATCCGCCTTACAAAAATGCTTCGTGACGACGTGCTGCTGCATAAGATGTATACGAAGGCCACCGACGAGCGCGAAGCCCTTTTATGGCAGAAGGCCGGACGGCAGGCGTTCTGGGTCGTTGTGCCCGGGCTCGTGCTTGCGGCGCTGGCCGCGGGCTACTGGAGCGCCACGGTATGCATGACGCTGCTGGGCGCGGCTTTGTTCACGGCCGTCACCACCAAGGCGCTTCGGTTTTATTATATGCGAAAATTCTGAAAGGGGCGTCCGGCATGAACGGCATCGAGGATCGTGTCACTTCCCTGCTCACCTGGGGCCTGCCCCTGGGCGCGCTGGCCTTCTGCGCCAGCCTTGTGCTGGCATGGTTCGGTGCGCCGGATGGATTCTGGCGCGGCTTTTGGGAGGGAGCGGCAGCTGTGCTCGTGGTTGCGGGGCTTGCCGCGCGGCTGTGGCGCAGCTTCCGCACGCGGGGAAAATAACACCAGCAAAACAGGCGGCCCGGAGCATTTTCCGGGCCGCCTGTTTTTTCGTTTCATCCTCTGCCGTCCGTTATTCCACGGCGAACTGGCTGTTGTACAGGTTTGCGTAAAAGCCCTGCTTCGCCAGCAGCTCGGCATGCGTTCCCTGTTCGATGATATGCCCGGCATTCATCACAAGGATACGGTCCGCAGACTGGATCGTGGACAGCCGGTGCGCCACCACAAAGCTGGTGCGTCCCTGCATCAGCTTTTCAAACGCCTGCTGCACCAGCATTTCGGTGCGGGTGTCGATGCTGGATGTTGCTTCGTCCAGTATGAGCATCTGCGGCTGGCACAGCATGATACGCGCGATGCACAAAAGCTGCTTCTGCCCCGCCGAAAGGTTTCCGCCGCCCGGTGCAATGACGGTATCATATCCCTGCGGCAGACGCTTGATAAAGCCGTGGGCATAAGCGGCTTTCGCCGCGGCCTTTACCTCCTCGTCCGTGGCGTCCGGCTTGCCGTAGGCGATATTCTCGCGCACGGTAGCGCATTTGAGCCAGGTCTCCTGCAGCACCATGCCGTACATGCCCCGCAGCGCACTGCGCCGCAGTTTGGCAATGCTGTTCCCGTCCACGGCGATCTCACCCCGGTCCACCTCGTAAAAGCGCATGAGCAGGTTGATGAGCGTCGTCTTGCCGCATCCCGTCGGCCCCACGATGGCGATGCGCTGGCCCGGCATCACATCCAAGTTGAAATCCTCAATGAGCGGCACCGCCGGAACATAGGCAAAGTCCACATGGCTGGCCGTCACACGGCCCCCGCAGGCCGTGGGGGCAAGGGCGTCCGGCGCATCCGGGCGTTCGGTCGGCTCGTCGATAACGGCGAACAGGCGCTCGGCGCTGGCCACAGCCGTCTGAAGCTGCGTCAGCACGCCCGTCACCTCGTTGAAGGGCTTGGTGTACTGGTTCGCATACGTCAAAAAGCAGCTCAGCTGGCCCACCGTAATGGAACCTCCAATGGCCGAGATCGCGCCGATAACACCTACCGCCGCGTAGACGATGGCATTGACAAAGCGCGTGCCCGGATTCGTCACAGAAGAATAAAACACGCTTTTCAGGCCCGTGTCGTACAGCTCATCGCTGATGGCGTCGAACTGTGCGAAACAGCGGTCCTCGTAGCCAAAGGCCTTTACGACGCTCTGCCCGGCAACCATCTCGTTGACAAAACCCGACAGACGGCCCTGCGCAGCGCTCTGCGCCTTGAAAAAGCCTGTTGTGCGCCTGGCAACGAAGCCCGCAAAAGCAATGGACACCGGCGTCACCAAAACCACGACCAGCGCGATGACAGGATTCAGCACAGCCATCACCACAAGCGTGCCCAGAATGGTAGCCACTCCCGGCAAAAGCTGTGTCAGGCCCTGCAGAAGCCCCTCGGCTACAAGATCCGCATCGTTGACCATTCGGCTGATGATGTCGCCGTGCGTGTGGCCGTCGATGTACTTCAGCGGCGTGCGGTTCAGCACGCGGAATGCTTCGCCGCGCATATCATTGGACGCCCTGCTGGAAATCTTGCGGGTGCAGACATTCATTACCCACTGGCTGGCTGCGGCCAGCAGCACCGAAATTCCCAGCAGCGCCAGATAGTACAGTACGCCGCGCAGGTCCACCTGCCCCGGGCCGAGGATGTTGTCGATGGCGCGCCCTGTGAACACCGGCCCAAGCAGGGTAAAAAGCACATACAGCAGCGCGCTGGCGCAAGATGCCGCAAACGCCGCGCGGTAGGGCCGCACGTAGGTGAGGATGCGTTTAACGGTTCTCCGTTTCATGCGCCCACCTCCTCTGTTACAATGCCCTGCGAACGGCAAATTTCTCGGTAAACCCCGCAGCTTTCCAAAAGCGCCTCATGGGTGCCGAAACCGCACTGCCGCCCGTCGTCCAGCACAAGGATGCGGTCCGCGTTTTTGATGGTGGACGCCCGCTGAGAGATCATCACGACCGTCATATTTTCCGTCTGCGCCCGCAGCGCGCGGCGCAGCGCCGCATCGGTGGCGTAGTCCAGAGCCGAGGCGGAATCATCCAAAACCAGGATATCCGGCTGCTTCGCCAGTGCCCGCGCGATGGTCAGGCGCTGCTTCTGGCCGCCGGAGAGGTTTTTGCCGCCTTCCTCTACGGGAGTATCCAGGCCGTCGGGCTTGCCGCGTACAAAATCGGAGCCCTGGGCCACCTCCAGAGCCTTCCACAGCGCGCTGTCCGGCGCGTTTTCCGCGCCCAGCTGCAAATTGCTGCGCACCGTGCCGCTGAACAGCTGCGCCGCCTGCGGCACAAGACCGATCTTGGCGTGCAGCCGCCGGGAGGTATATTCCCGCACATCCGTGCCGTCCACGCGCACCGCGCCGCCCGTCACGTCGTAGTCCCGCGTCAGCAGACGCACCAAAGTTGTTTTGCCGCAGCCCGTGCCGCCGATGATTCCCAGCGTCTGGCCCGGCTGTATGGAAAAGCTGACGCCCTCCACGGCGTCCTCGCCCGCGTCCGGATAAGCGAAACGCACGCTTTCAAACTCAATGCGCGGCGCACCGGGCTTCTCCGCGGCGCTTTGGCGCGGCTCCGGCATAGAGCTTTCCTGTGCCAGCACTTCGCTTACGCGCTTCGCGCTGGCCAGCGCCTTCGTGAGGATAACGATGATGTTCGCCAGAACGATGAGCGCCAGCAGCGTCTGCGTCATATAGTTCACCATGGCGATGATCTGGCCCTGCTCGATGCCTCCGTCCTGCGCAAACAGGCCCCCGAACCAGACGATGGCCACAATGGCAAGGTTTGCGATAACCGAAGTGATGGGGTTGAGCGCCGCCGAGAGCTTGCCCACGCGGATGGTAATGTCCGACAGCGTGTCTCCCGCCTGCTGGAACTGTTCAATCTCGCTGTCCTGCTTTGAAAAGGCACGAATGACCCGCGCTCCCTCCAGGTTTTCACCCGCAAGGCGGGAGATAACGTCCTGCTGGCGCTGGATACGGGTGTATTCAGGCAGGCTGCGGCTCATAACGCGGTACAGCACGAACACGATGAGCGGTGTAGAAAGCAGAAACACCAGCGCGATCTTCCAGTTGATGGTAAAGGCCATCACAATGGAGCCGACGGTAAGGAACGGCGCGCGGATGGCCAGGCGGATAAACATGTTCACACCCGTCTGCACCTGATTCACGTCGCTGGTGAGGCGCGTAATGAGCGAGTTCGTGCCCACAGAGCCATACTCGGCCTGGGACAGGCTGAACACATGGCGGAACAGGTCTTTGCGCAGGCTGCGGCCGAAGCCCTGTGCGCACACAGCCGCAAAATACTGGCACGTCAGCGCGCAGGCAAGGCCCACCGCACCCAGCCCAAGCATAAACAGGCCGTGCGTAACGACGTATTTCACGTTACCGTTTTTAATGCCCACGTCGATGATATTTGCCATCAGCAGCGGCACAAACAGTTCCAGAACGGCCTCCGTCAGCTTGAACAAAGGCCCCAGAACGAGCTGCCTGCGGTAACCGTCAAAATAGCGGAACAGTGCTTTCAAACTTTCACATCCCTTTTCTCAGAAGCGGTTTTCATTCATAGTTATTTTATCACAGCATTGCCCATTTTCAAGAAATGGATATTCTTTTTTCCAAAATTGAGGAATCAGGCCCTTCTGCCGCGTTACAAGAACGACGTATTTTTCAGGCATACCGCAATGCACGGCGCCCCGCAGGGCGGGAAGGAGAGCGACAGATGTATAAAATACTGCTTGTGGAGGACGACCCCACCATTACCGAGGTGCTGGAGCGCCAGCTTGCAAAATGGGGCTATGAAGCATCTCATGTAACAGATTTCCAACACGTTCTGGAAACGTTTGTTCAGCAAGCGCCCCACCTTGTTCTGCTGGACATTTCGCTTCCCTTTTACGACGGCTATCACTGGTGCGGCGAGATCCGCAAAATCAGCAAAACGCCCGTGCTGTTCATCTCCTCCGCCAGCGACAACATGAACCTTGTGATGGCGCTGAACATGGGCGGAGACGATTTCCTGGCCAAGCCCTTTGACCTGAACGTGGCCATTGCCAAAATCGAGGCGCTTCTGCGCCGCACATACGATTTCGGCGCCGGTGTAAATGCACTGGCCTGCCGCGGTGCGGTGCTGGATCTAAAAGACGCCTCGCTGCACTACAACAGCCAAAAGCTGGAGCTGACGAAAAACGAGTTCCGCATTTTGCAGCTTCTGTTCGAGCGCCGGGGCCGCACGGTTCCCAGGGAGGACATCATGCAGGCCCTGTGGGAAAGCGACAGCTTCATCGACGACAATACCCTCACGGTTAACGTGGCGCGCCTGCGTGCCCATCTGGCGGAAATCGGCCTGGAGGGACTCATCCGCACACAGAAGGGCCTGGGTTACCTGGTGGATGAGACATGATGGGCGCACGGGAGCTTCTGCCTGTATTTTTCAGCTACTGCCGCCGTATGCTCCGGGCGTTCCTGCTGGTGGCGCTGGGCGGCGCCACGCTGTTCGTGGTGACCATTCTGTACCGCGCGCCGCTGGAGCTGCCCCTATACACATGCTGCCTTGTAGGCGCTGTGGGAGCCGTGTTCTTTTTTTCCGGCTTTGCCCGGTATTACCGCCGGCATGCCGCGCTGCGCATGCTGCGTGCCCAGTGCGCCACCAAGCTGGCAGCGCTGCCTGCACCCCGGGATATTTTGGAGAAAGACTATGGCGATATCATTGCCGCTCTGGAGCGCAACCGTCTTTCTGCCGCGGCAGACGCCGCCCACCGCGAAGCCGATGCGACGGAATATTATACGCTTTGGTCCCACCAGATCAAAACCCCGCTGGCGGCCATGCGCCTTCTGCTGCAGGAAAGCCCGGATATCCCTGGCCGCAGCGCCTTTGCCCAGGAGCTGTTCAAGGCCGAACAGTATGTGGACATGGTGCTGGGCTATCTGCGCATCGGTTCTATCCATGCAGATCTCTCGCCGCAGGAGGTCCCTTTGGAGGCCCTTGTGCGGGAGAGCGTGAAAAAGGTGTCCACTCTGTTCATCCATCAGAAAAGCACAACGCTGCAGATCAGCTCCCTGCCGGGCACGGTCCTCACGGATAAAAAATGGTTCTCCTTTGTGCTGGAACAGATCCTTACCAACGCGGCCAAGTACACGCCGCGCGGCACGGTGCGTGTGTATCTGGCCAAGGACTCGCCCGATACGCTGGTCGTCGAGGACACGGGCCTTGGCATCCGCGCAGAGGACCTGCCCCGTATTTTTGAGCGCGGCTTTACCGGCTACAACGGGCGCGGCGGCCAGCGCAGTACAGGGCTGGGCCTGTATCTGTGCCATGAGGTGCTGCAAAAGCTGGGGCACACGATCTCCATCCGCTCCGAGCCGGGAAAAGGGACGGCGGTGTGCATCTGCTTTGCCCGCGGCACGCTGGTGGTGGAATAATCGCTTCGGCGCACGGCAGGCGTTCAGCGTCTGGCGCGCGCTGTTTTTGTCTGCTGCCGCAGGTGCGTTCCTTACGGTTTTGTAAGCCGGAACGCGCCAATCGTAAGCGTATGTTATGGCAGGCGTGGCGGACAGGATACTATAATGAAAGCACACCGGAGATCCGGAACGGCGCGGGCGGACAGCCGGCGCTATTTTTTGAGGAGGCTGCTTTATGCCATTGCTTGAAGTTGAACACTTACAAAAGGTATATACCGCGCGCTTCGGCGCAGTACAGGTAGAGGCCCTGCGGGACGTAAATTTCACCGTAGAGGAGGGCGAATACGTCGCCATCATGGGCGAGAGCGGCAGCGGAAAAACCACTCTGCTGAACATCCTTGCCGCGCTGGACAAGCCCACCAGCGGCGCGGTGCGTCTTTCGGGCGGGGATATCACCAAAATCAAGGACAGCAAAATGTCCCAGTTCCGGCGTGAGCATCTGGGCTTCGTGTTCCAGGATTTCAACCTGCTGGATACGTTCAGCCTGCGGGACAATATCTTTCTTCCGCTTGTGCTCTCGCACAAGGGCCACGCTGAAATGGCCGCCCGCCTTGCGCCCATCGCGCGGCAGCTCGGCATTGAAGCTCTGCTGGACAAGTACCCTTACGAAGTCTCCGGCGGGCAGAAACAGCGCGCAGCCGTGGCCCGCGCGCTTATCACAAAGCCGGAGATTGTGCTGGCGGACGAGCCTACAGGCGCGCTGGATTCCAAGGCGACCACAAAGCTGCTGCGCATGTTCGGCGAGATCAACCGCGGCGGCCAGACCATATTGATGGTGACGCACTCCACGCGGGCGGCCAGCCATGCGGGCCGTGTGCTGTTCATCAAGGACGGCGTGGTGTTCCATCAGCTTTACCGCGGCAATATGACAAGCGACGAGATGTTCGCCAAGATCGGCGATACGCTCACCATGCTGACGACGGGAGGGGCGGACCGTGGCTAACGCGCTTTACCCCAAACTGGCGCTGACGAACCTTGGCAAAAACAAAAGCACCTACTTTCCCTATATGCTCACCAGTATCGTATGCATCATGACGTACTATATCATGCAGTCCATCGCCATGAACGAGGGGCTGATGGAGGTGCCCGGCGCCGCCATCGCCATGACCATCTTTTTTCTGGGCACGGGCATTATTGCTGTTTTCTGCATTGCGCTGATGTTCTACACCAACAGCTTTCTCATCAAGCGGCGCAAAAAGGAACTCGGCCTTTACTGTGTACTGGGCATGGAAAAGCGGCACGTTGCGCTGGTTTTGTTTTTTGAAACACTGTTCACCGCAATTGCGTGTCTGGCGCTGGGGCTTCTGTTCGGCGTATTATTCTCAAAGCTGCTGTTCATGGCGCTGCTGTATCTGCTGGATTTCGCAACGCCGCTGGCGTTCTCCGTCTCGGTGCCGTCGCTCGTCACCACTGTGGTGCTGTTCGCGTGCATCTACGGCGCGACACTGCTGTACAACATGGTGCACATCCGCCTTGCCAACCCGGTGGAGCTGCTCCACGGCGGGCAGAAAGGCGAAAAAGAGCCAAAAACCTCCTGGCTTCTCACTTTTGTAGGCCTGGCCGCGCTGGCAGGCGGCTATTTTATCGCCGTATATTTCAAAAGCCCGCTGAATGCGCTTTTGCTGTTTTTTGTCGCTGTATTCCTCGTCATTCTGGGTACGTTCTGCCTGTTCACCGCCGGCAGCATTGCTCTGCTGAAAGCCCTGCGGCGCCGCAGGAATTTCTATTACAGGCCCAACAACTTCATTGCCGTCTCTGGCATGATGTACCGCATGAAGCAGAACGCCGCCGGCCTTGCGGCCATCTGCATCCTTTCTACGATGGTGCTCGTCACGATCTCTACTACCGTAAGCCTGTACATGGGGCGCAATGACATGGTGACAAGCATGTACCCCAGAGAAATTTGCAGCAATTCTACCGCAGCGGAAAATGCGCCGGCGGTTCAGGATGCTTTTGCACAAAGCACCCGGGCGCTGGGCCTGGAAATCAAAAATCCCATCGCCGGCCGCAGCCGTAGCCTTAATGTGATTTCTGTCGACGGTTCCTACGAAGACGCGCCTGCTTCGGTGAGTTCCGGAGAGGTTGTTGCGGTCTCACTTGTCCCTCTTTTAGACTATAATTCTACTTTCGGCACAAACTTCCAGCTCGCTTCCGGCGAAGCCCTTGCCTATCCCACGGGAAACTTTGTGCTTTCGGATACTGTTACTCTCGGCGGGCAGGCTGTTCATATCGCACAGCGGCTGGACGAGAGCCCTTATATCGGCTCCGGCAACTACACCGCCATAACCGGCCTTATCCTCGTTGTTCCGGATGAAGAAGCCACTTCCCTGTACCGTGCCATGGGCGGAACGCAGGAACAGTTCGCTTACAGCGCCGCCTTCGACGTGGACGCCACGCCGGAGCAGATCGCCGCATTGCAGGAGGATCTATGGACGCGGCTTAACGGTATCTGCGGCATTTATGCCCGCTCCGAGCTATATACCGAGTGGAACGCCATGTACGGCAGCTTCCTGTTCCTTGGCATCTTCCTGGGGTGCCTGTTCCTGATGGCCACGGTGCTGATCATCTACTACAAACAAATCAGCGAGGGCTATGAGGATCACGACCGGTTCCGCATTATGCAGCAGGTGGGCATGAGCCGGAAAGAGGTCAAACGCGCCATCAACAAACAGATATTGCTGGTGTTTTTCCTGCCGCTGCTCATGGCTGCGCTGCATATGGTGTTCGCCTTTGAGATCATCTGCAACATGCTTCTTGTGTTCGGAATGGTGAACCGGCTTTTGTTCTTCGGCTGCACGGCCGTCACATTTCTCATTTTCGCCGCCGCGTATGTGGTGGTATACCGCATTACCGCGCGTACCTATTACCGCCTTGTGGAGGCGTGACGCCTCTTTGCTCCACTTCAAAACGAAAGGATGAAGCCCTCTATGAAAACCTTTGGAAAATGCATCCTCGCCCTGCTGGGCGTTGCCGTCCTGCTGTTCTGCATCGGCAAAATGAAAGCGCCCGATGAAGCGCTCGCCTACCGGGAGCGCCGTCCGGATTAACGCCCGGAGAGGCAGCCACAAAAAGCGCCCCGCACATCGGTCCGGTGTCCGTCCGGCCGTGCGCGGGGCGCTTTTGGGTCACTTGTGGTATTTTCCGCCGTGGTTGATGGAAAACGCGCGGTAAAGCTGCTCCAGCAGCATCACCCGCGCAAGCTGGCGCGGGAATGTCATTTTGCTCATGGAAAGCCGCAGAGACGCCGTCTGCTTTACGCTGTCCGCAAGCCCGTGGGACGAGCCGATCACGAACGCCACGTCCCCCGCGCCGCTGCCCGCGCGCTCGTCCAGATACGCGGCCAACTCCTCGCTGGTTTTTTGTTTTCCTTCGACGCACAGCGCCGCCAGGCCGCTGCCCTTGGGCACGGCAGCCAGAATGGCGCGCGCCTCTTTTTCCAGCGCCTTGCCGATGACGGCGGGTGAAGCGTTTTTTTCCGCAATGGGCTCCTCCGGCAACTCCACGATGTTCAGCCTGCAATAGGCCGAAAGACGCTTTGCATATTCGGCGGCGGCCTTTGCGTAATAATCCGCGTTCAGCTTCCCCAGCGCGATGAGCGTAATGGTCTGCACAATGCTTCCCTCCTGTTATCCGGCGGCCGCCGCACGGCGCGCTTAAACGCTTAAAATTCAATGATGGGCGATACCTCGTGGCGGCGCGCCGCATTCACAACGCAGTCCCGCCCTGGCACAATGCCCGCGCCCAACAGCGCGGCGCGCACGCTTTCCAGCGCAAGCTCCGGGGTATTGTTCTCCTGGCTGATATGGCACAGCGCGAACCTTTCACATCCGTTTTCCAGCAGACGCACCAGCGTGGCCGCGTTCTCCTCATTGCACAGATGCCCGCGCTGGGACGCAATGCGCGTTTTCAGATAATATGGATACGGCCCCGTCATGAGCATATTATAATCATAATTGGCTTCCAGCGCCACCACATCCGCCAGCAAGAGGTTCGCCAGCACCTCGTCGCTCACATAGCCAAGGTCTGTTGCGACGCCTGCCACCCGGCCCAAAGGCGTGGTGATGCGGTAACCCCGGCAGGCCACAGAGTCGTGGCTCGTTTCAAAGCTCTGCACCGCAAAACCGCACACGTCCTCGGTGCGGCCGTCGATGTCTATCAATTCCGCGCCCGGCGGCACAAGGCCCCGGCAAGCCAGATAATCCAGCGTGGCCGCGCTGCCGTACACCGGCACAGGGTGATATTTTAAAAAGATGGCAAGACCGCTCACATGGTCCGAATGCTCGTGGGTGACAAGGATGCCGCCCAGGTCCGCCAGCGGCAGCCCCAACCCTTTCAGCGCGTTCTGCGTCATGCGGCAGCTCTTGCCCATATCCACCAGTAAGTAACGGCCGTTTTCCTCCACCAGGGCGCTATTGCCCGAGGAACCGGAATACAGCGTGGTAAAACGCGCCATGCGCAGCCTCCCTTTTAACATTCAAAAACGGAAGGAGCCGAAACGCTCCTTCCGTTCTGCTTTTTGTAAGCTTACAGCGCAGCCTGCCGCAGCACGCCCGCGGGCTTTTCCACCCGCTTGATGTCCGCGCCAAGCCCCCGCAGCTTTTCCACGATATCCTCGTAGCCGCGTTCGATGTGGCAGATCTCGTCCACTTCGGAAACGCCGTCCGCCGCCAGCGCCGCAACCACGAGTGCCGCGCCCGCGCGCAGGTCCGCCGCGCGCATGGGGGCCGGCAGCAGCTCCTGCACGCCCTCAATCACAGCCACGCGCCCGTCCACCTGGATGTTCGCGCCCATACGGGTCAGCTCATCCACATAACGAAAACGGTTTTCCCAAATCCCTTCGGTGATGATGGACGTCCCCTTTGCCAATGTGAGCAGCACGGTCATCAGCGGCTGCATATCGGTGGGGAAACCGGGATGCGGCATTGTTTTGATATTCAGCGGCTCCAGGTCGCCCGTGCGGTACACCCGCAGGGAATCGTCGAACTCCTCAATGGTGGCGCCCGCCTTTTCCAGCTTGCTGGTGATAGGTTCCAGATGCTTGGGGATGACATTTTTGATGAGTACGTTGCCGCCTGTGATCGTGGCGGCGACCATGTAGCTGCCCGCTTCGATCTGGTCCGGGATGATGGAATAGGTGCAGCCGTGCATCTGCTTGACGCCTCGGATCTTGATGACGTCGGTGCCCGCGCCGCGCACGTCCGCGCCCATCATATTCAAAAAGTTGGCAACGTCAACAATGTGGGGCTCTTTGGCCACGTTTTCCAGCACGGTCTGGCCCTCGGCCATCACAGCCGCCAGCATGGCGTTGATGGTGGCGCCCACCGAAACGGTATCGAAAAACACGTCCTCGCCGCGCAGGCTGTCGGACTCCACACTGATCATACCGTATTCCACCGAGTCCTTCGCGCCGAGGGCCACAAACGCCTTGAGGTGCTGGTCGATGGGGCGCGGGCCGAGATTACAGCCGCCGGGCATGGCCACGGTGGCTTTGCCGAAACGGCCCAGCAGCGCGCCCAGAAAATAATAAGAGGCGCGCATCTGGCGCGAAAGCTCGTTGGGCACACTGGTGGCGGTGATATGGGCGGTGTCGATCTCCAGCGTGTGCTTGTTGATGACGCGCACATGCGCGCCCATAGCGCTGAGGATGTCCACAGAGGCGCTGACGTCGCTGATATTGGGCAGGTTTTCGATCACACATTTACCGCCTGCAAGAATGGTGGCCGGCAGGATGGCGACCGCCGCATTTTTCGCGCCGCTGATCTCGACTTCGCCCACCAGCGGTTTACCGCCGTGAATGACAAACTTTTCCAATAGACGTACTCTCCTTTGAGCGTTCTTTATAGGATCGGGCCGAAAGGCCGCGCATAGAGCGCATGGTAACTCTTTTAGTATACACTAATTTTGCGCAGATTAAAAGCATAAATGCATATTCGACAGGATTTGGCACAAATTAACTGAACGTGCGGAAAGGCTCTGTCACAACCGCACTTATTATATCCATTTGCCGGGCTTTTTGCAACAAAAACGGCATGATTCGTCAATTTTTTGTCACCAATGTAAAGGCCGGGCGCTGTGCGCCCGGCCTTGTGTGTCCACGAACGGCACTCGGTCAATTCTCCGCGCGCCTACGCCGCCTAAGCGGGAAGCACGCCGGTGAATTGCGTGGTGCATCCTTAGGGCATGACATACCTTCGGGTATCTGTCCACTGGCCATTCACCTGAATCTCAAAATGGCAGTGGTTGCCCGTGGAATACCCTGTGGAACCCACGCGCGCGATAGGCTGGCCCTTCACTACATATTCACCCTGCTGCACCAGAAGCTCGGAGCAGTGCGCATACACAGTGGCAAAGCCGTTGCCATGGTCGATCTTGACAAATTTCCCGTACGTCCACCATGCCGTGCCGCGCGCGTCTGTCGCAACTTCCACCACGCCGTTATCCGCCGCAACAATGGTCGTACCGTAACGCGCCGTGATATCCGCACCGCGGTGATAGCGTGAGGCCCAGCGGCTGATGCCCTTATAATCCGGTACCGGCCAGGTGAATTCACCTGTCGCCGGGTCTCCCGCAGTGCCGCCGTATGGGTTATACGTGCCGTACCGCGTGATCTTCGGCACCGCCTCCACCAGCACGGTCGGCTCACGCGTCTGAATGCGCTGCACCTCCTGGCCGTCGATATAAACGACGTCCTCGTTTACTTCCTCCAGGCCCGGTGAAGCCTCCTGCTCCACCACTTCGCGGCCCCACTCCAGCTCGGGGTCATTGATGACCTGCGGCTCGGCCGCAGTTTCAACGGTGCGGGTCACATTCTGCACCGCCTGCACGCCCAGCATATCCCAGCCCACCAGGATATTGCCGTCGGAAAGCTCCACCGGAGCCGTTCCATGCAGGCGCGCCAGCAGATCGTCCAGTGTGACGATGGTGCTGGTGAAATACAGGCCCGGCTTAAGTTCCACCTTTTGCTGGAACTCCACGCGCCAGCTGTCGTCGTTCTCATGTCCTTCGTAAAGAGGCTCTTTCAGAGCCTCCAGCGCCTGTGTCAACGCGGCGGAATCCGCCGTAACGCCGATGAACTCCGTATTGACATAGACGCCTGTCGCCTCGCGGAATTCAGCAGATGATGTCTCGATGATGCGGTCCGTCAGTTCGCCTTGGGAATACAGCGCCGCCTGATCCACAATGGTGAGCGTATATTCCGGGCGCGCTTTCCAGTCCTCGCCCGTGTCCACATTCTGGATGCGGTCCAGAATATCCGCGTGCGCCGCATCATAAACGCTTTCGTTGGCAATGAAGCCCACGAATTCGCCGCGGAATTCCACCCGCAGTGCAAAAGTAGAGGACAGAACACCGTCCACGGTAACGAGCAGCACGCCCAGCGCGGCCGCAGGCAGCAGATACGCCAGACCGCGCAGGAGCAGGTGCTTGTACGCCAAAACGCCGCGGAAGAAATAGGCAAGTCCTTTGCCCGCCGGCGAGCCGCCGGCCTCCCGTTCTTCACGCACTACCTGGCGGATGTTGCGCAGCCCGCTGCGCATCTGCCGCCAGGGGGCGCGCAGATCCTCCCATACAGCGGCAAAAAACGGCCGCAGAATATTGGCGCCCAGCGCCAGCATCCAGCACACGCCGTGCCAGAGCGCCAGTACGGCGGCGCGTGCGCCGCGGCCGAAGTTCAGCAGAAAATATTCCGAATGAAGGCCGACATAATAAAACAGGCGGCCGATCAAATGCAGGAAAGCGCGCACGGATATCTCGTCGTCCGGGATATACCTGCGCCAGCGTTTCCTTGCAGCCATACGCCCCCTCCTTTCCGGGTCTCCGTGGGGATATGCCAGCCGCGCAAAGCGCGGTGCAGAAACAGGCAAATGTCCGGTTCCATCTGCATCCCCGGCACAGGAGCGCCGGTCAGAGCGGAGGTCCGAACTTTATTATTATACACTATTTTGCCCACGATGCAAGTTTAATCCCTTTCCAGCGCGGCGACGCATACCTTTTTTCACATTTGTATCAACACACGGAAGGGGTCAAATGCCGAAATCTTCCGCCCGGATGCCGCACGCCGCCAGCAGCGCACGCATGTCTTCGGGCAGCGGCGCGTGCACTGTGTGCGCCGCATTCTCCCCCGGCAGGCCAAACGATACCGCGCCGCAGTGCAGCGCCGGGCGCGCCATGTGCTCCGGACATCCGCCGTACATGCCGTCGCCCGCCAGCGGATGCCCCCGGGACGCGAAATGCACACGGATCTGATGTGTGCGCCCCGTAACGGGCACCACCCGCAGCAGTGTATGCCCTCCGCCCCGTGCCAGCACCCGGTATTCCGTGCGGCTGGGCTGCCCCCGGCCGCACACGCACCGCTGAATGATGGACCCGTGCGCCAGCGCAATGGGCGCGTCGATGGCGCCCTCCTCCCCGTCCACCAGCCCCTCGGCCACGGCATAGTACACTTTTTGCACCGCGGCGGCCAGCAGCGGCGCGGCATAGGCGTTCATCGCGCACAGCACAAGGCCGGAGGTTCCCCTGTCCAGCCGGTTCACCGGACGGAACACGGCCGCGCTGCCCCGCGCGGCCATCCGGCCGCGGAAAGCATTGGCCAGCGTGCCGTCCGCATACCCCCGGGTGGGATGTACCGTTTGTCCCGCGGGCTTGTTCAGCACCATTGCATGGGCATCCTCATACAGGATATCCAGCGGCAGCGCCTGGGGCAGCACCTCCGTAGGAGGCTCCGGAGGCAGCGCAAAGGAAATCCGCTGGCCCGCTGAAAGGCGCATATCCGTGTGTACGGGCGCGCCGTCCCGGAAAAAGCCGTCCGAGGCCTTCACGCCCTTGGCCAGCGCTGCCGAAACACCGCGTTTGCGCAGAAAGTCCCGCAGCAGCATACCGTTTTCCTTTTGCTCCACCGTAAATTCCAGCGTCATGCGCTCCGCTCCTTTCCCATGGATGCCCCGCCGTCCCGGCAGGCAAAAAACAGGGGCCGCTCTGCGCGGCCCCTGCCCGGTTTTGTACGGTTGATGCTTAATACGCAATACCCTCGGCGAGCATGGCGTCGGCCACCTTGATAAAGCCCGCCACGTTGGCGCCCACCATCAGGTTTCCTTCCGCACCGCATGCCTTGGAGGCGTCATAAGCATTGTGGAAAATATTCTTCATGATATTCTGCAAACGCTCGTCCACTTCCTCGAATGTCCAGGACAGGCGCAGAGAGTTCTGGCTCATCTCCAGGCCGCTGGTGGCCACGCCGCCCGCGTTGGCGGCCTTGGCCGGGCCGTAGAGCATGCCGTTTTCCAGATACACGTTGATCGCCTCCGGCGTGGAGGGCATGTTCGCGCCCTCGCACACTACCTTGCAGCCGTTTGCGGCAAGCAGCTTGGCGCTGGCCTCGTCGATCTCATTCTGCGTGGCGCAGGGCAGCGCGATATCGCAGGGGATGCTCCAGATGCCGCTACAGCCTTCGTGATACTCGGCGGCGGGCACCGCCTTAACATACTCGGAGATGCGGGCACGGCGAGCCAGCTTGATCTCCTTCACCACATCCAGGTCGATGCCGTTTTTGTCGTAGACATAACCCGTGGAATCGGACAAAGCCACGACCTTGCCGCCCAGCTGGGTGGCTTTCTCCGTGGCGTAGATGGCCACATTGCCGCTGCCGGAGATCACCACCGTTTTGCCCTTAAAGCTGTCGTTTTTCATGCAGTTGAGGGCTTCCTCGGTAAAGTAACACAGGCCGTAGCCGGTGGCCTCCGGACGCACCAGGCTGCCGCCGTAGGAAAGGCCCTTGCCCGTCAGCACGCCCGTCACTTCGTTGCGCAGGCGTTTGTACTGGCCGAACATATAACCGATCTCCCGCGCGCCCACGCCGATGTCTCCGGCGGGCACGTCGGTAAACTGGCCGATATGCTTGGAAAGCTCCGTCATAAAACTCTGGCAGAAACGCATGATCTCTGCGTCGGATCTGCCTTTCGGGTCAAAATCGCTGCCGCCCTTGCCGCCGCCCATGGGCAGGCCCGTAAGGCTGTTTTTGAACACCTGCTCAAAGCCCAGGAACTTAATGACGGACGCCGTGACGGAAGGATGCAGGCGCAGGCCGCCCTTGTACGGGCCGATGGCGGAGTTGAACTGCACGCGGTAGCCACGGTTCACATGCACCTTGCCCGCGTCGTCCACCCAGGAAACACGGAACTGAATGAAGCGTTCCGGCTCCACCATACGCTCCAGAATGCCTTGCTGTTCCAATTCGGGATGCTTTTCCACATAAGCCTCCAGGCTCTCCAGCACCTCGCGCACAGCCTGCAAAAATTCGGTTTCGCCCGCGCTGCGCCCGCTTACTTCGTCATACACGCGCGCCAGATAATCGTTTTTAAACATAATCTTTCCCCTTTTCCTGTTGCCCGCGCCCAAGGCGCGGATATTTATAAATTCCCATACATAAAATTATACCCATTAAATGGCATTTTTTCAAGAGAAAATTGCAGTTTGTGCGCCGGTGTTGCAAATGCTGCAAAATGTGTGCTATACTAAGATGCCCAAACGAGTAAAACATACGGCGGCGGGGCGTTTCACGCGCTCTGAGGAAAGTCCGGGCTCCACAAGGGAATGGTAACTGCTAACGGCAGCCGGGGGTGACCCCAGGGATAGTGCAACAGAAATAGACTACCCGCGTTTTGCGCGGGAAAAGGTGGAAAGGTGCGGTAAGAGCGCACCAGCGCGCTTGGTGACTTGCGCGGCTCTGTAAACCCTACCAGGAGCAACGCCCATATGGGAACTATGCGTGCCCTGCGCGTTCCCGGAGGCGGCTGGAGCTGCATGGCAACATGCAGTCGAGATAGATCGTCGTTTAATACAGAACCCGGCTTACGGTTTAGTCGTTTGGGCAAAACGCCCCGCTGTTCGCAGCGGGGCTTTTTTGCATCATGTCTCGGGCAGCGGCTCGGTGCCGAAATATTCACAAATGGCTTCGTAATACAGCCGGGCTGCGCGCCTGCAGCCGTCGTCCGTTCCCCAGGCAGCCACATCGGCCTCGCTGGTAACAAAGCACTGCTCCACCAGTACGGCGGGACAATCTGTTTTTTCCAAAAGGCCAAAGGTCTGCTCGGAGTAAACGGTGCTGTCGCTCTCCTCCACCACCTGCTTTTCGTAGCCGCTTTCATCGTCGCCCGCATAGTAGATGTAACGCACGCCCGCGTTGCCGCGCAGGCGCTGGCCCGCCGCGCCGAATTTATCGGCAATGAGATGCGCAAGGCGCAGCGAATCCTCATGATGGGTGCGCCCCGGCGGCTGCGGATAGCATTCCAGGCCATAGGAATCAGAGGAATAAGGGTCTGAATTGCCGTGCACGGAGAGCAGCAGTGAAGCGCCCGCGCTGTTTGCCGCGGCCGCGCGCTCGGTGTTTTTGGAAAATGTATCCGCCGCGTGGGTGCGCACGGGCGTATAATTCTCGTCCTGGGTGAGCCAACCCTCCAGATATCCGATCGTTGCTTCTGTGAGCTGGATCTCGTTGATAACGCCTTCCGCGCCGATGTCGGTGCCGCCGTGGCCCGCGTCGATGGCAATGGTATAGGGCGGGCCCTCATGGGGCGCCGCGGCCGTGGGCAGAGCGGCGCTCTGCCCGGCGGCGCCGCCCTCCGTCCCGGCGGGCTGGGCAGCGGACGTCTGGCGCAGCACGGCCAGCAGCACGATGGCCAGCGTCAGGCAGGCAAGCCCCAGTGTGACAAGCCGCCTGCGGCGCTTCTGGCGGCGGCGCGCCGCCGCACGTGCGCCGCGCACGGTGCGCGGGCCGGGCGCGGCCGGATATCCGTAAGGCCCCGGCTGCCGCACGCGGGCCGCTCTTTGTCCCCCGCTTTGGGGCGGGACACGCACGTTCGCCGCATGCCGTGCGGGACGGCGCGCACGGCCTCCCTGGTTGATATTTCTGTACTCCGTCTGCACGCACACCCGCCCTTTTTCGCCATTTTTTGATAGTTTAACACACAAGTGTGTCGAAATTGTATCATGTTCCTCTTAATTTTACCTTAAATTTTGACCAGTGTGCTTTTGAAGAATAGCTTTGCGGGCCGCGGCCCTGTAAAGTTATTTTCCATTCAAATAAGTATTGTTTCTGAACCAATATGCGCGTAATGGATACCCTTCAAAACCATAATTTACATATGCTTGCATAGAGTAGTTTCTATAGAGCTGATATGTTTTCCCATTGTCTCCTTCGACCAGTAAACTTATTTGATTTTCTCCGCTATCTTCCATCTTTCCGAGAAGTTCCACACGAACATCTGTCACTGCTGCACCACCAATCAACATACTGCCGGAAAGCTGTTCTCTCGTTTGCTGCTTTAACTTCTCCGCTACCTCTGCATAACTCGCTTCGGTCTCATTCCAATAGCCATAGCTATCTGTAGTCTCAATACTAGTCTTTTTCACAAAGCATGACGGCAACTCCGTCGCCCACATTTCAGTTAGTTCATCATTGCTGGGAGTATAGTCTACACTGATGAACTCACCGGTTGTAGCATCCAACGTACAGCCTACTGCATTGGTACTGAACAAGACACCGTCTGCGGCTTCTTCTCTACTTACATTCCATACTGAGCGTATCACTTCTTCGCCGGGATTAATGTTTGTATTTATTTCCACACAAGACAACGTCAAAATATCCTGCGACAGTTCAATTCCATAAATTTTTTCAAATACCGCTCCCGCCGCGTTTGCTGCCTCCTGTGCCGATACAACCGGATCGAGCGCCAACTCACTTTCCAGCATTTTTCTCTTTTCTTCCTGAAGCAGTGGTATTTCATTTAACATCTCATCAAAGGAATTTTTCAACTCTTCTTTTTCATCACCACTGACTTCTCTTCCGTAATAATTGCCTGTATCTGCAATCTCTTTCCAATGCTTCACACTCTGTTCTGTTGATTCCCGTACCGCTTCCAGTTCTTCCTCAATATGTTCTGCCGCCCAATAATACTCATAATTTTTACCACCGCCAATATCCTGCGCAATGGCCTCCTGCGCGGCGCTGGGCGGCGTCAGGTCGTCGCTGGTCACAACGGGCCGGCTCTCCTGCGGCGCACAGGACACCAAAGCGCTCATCGTAAGCGCCGCCGCCAGGCACGCCGCCGCAAATCCCGTCCAAGCGCTCCGCATCTTCCGCACCGTTCTGTTGCTTTTCTTCATCGCAAGCAACCTCCTTTCGATGCTCCCAGTATCCCATGAAACTGTTGCGGCATTTTCTTCAAGATGTCATCAAGCTGTAAATATTACGGCGGCCGTGGTGCCCGCGCCCGGCGCGGAGGTAAAGGACAGCGCCGCGCCATGGCTCTGCGCGATCTGGAAGCACAGCGCAAGGCCCAGCCCCGCGCCGCCCTGTTCCCGGCTGCGGGCCTTGTCCGGCCTGTAAAACGGTTCGCCGATGTGCGCCAGCGTCTCCGCGTCCATGCCGCGGCCCGTATCCTGCACCGTGAGCATCAGGCGGCCCGTCTCCCGCCGTGCGCAAAGGCGCACACTGCCGCCCGGCCCGCATGCCTTTACAGCATTGTCCGCCAGGTTCACCATCAGGCTTTCCAGCAGCGCCGCTTCTCCCTGCACCGTACAGGCGTCCGCCTGCACCGGCTCCAGCGCCACGCCCCGGGCAGCGGCTTTGGGTGCGACGGTGCGTGCCGCCTTTTCCAGCAGAGCGGGCACGTCCACAGGCTCCCGCGCCGCCTGTTCGCCCCGCAGGGCCGCCATTTGCAAAAGGCGCTCGCTCATCACGGCAAGGCGGTTTGCCTCCTCCACGATGTACTGCGCAGCCTCATATTTTTCCTCCTCGGACAGCTCGGCCCGCTGGATGTATTCAGCATAGCCGCCCACAGCCGTGAGCGGGGTGCGCAGCTCATGCGCTACGTTGTCCACAAGCTGCTGCTTGCGCCGGGCCGTTTCACGCAGCTCGGCCACGTTCCATTCCACACGGGCCGCCATCTCATTCAGCGCATGGGCAAGCTGGCCCACCTCGTCCCGCGTGCGCTCCGGGCTGCGGGCCGTGTAATCGCCGTCCGCCAGCCGCCCGGCCACCCGGGCCAGCCGCTCCATGGGGCGGGAAAGCCCCCGCAGCACAACGTACAGCGCAGCCGCCAAAACAGCGGACACCGCCGCGCCTGCCAGCAAAAATGCCCGGCGCGTCTGCGCCCACTGTACAAAAAAGGCCTCCATGTCAAACGCGCATGTGACGGCTACATCCTCCGGCGGGGCGGGCAGCACGGCGGAGATATACAGCACATGCCGCCCGCCGGACAGCAGTACCGTATGCACGCGCTGTCCCTCGGGCGGCACCTCAGGCAACGCGGAATCCGGCTGCGGCAGCTCATCCGCCCATACGTCGCCCGCCTGCGCCACACGCAGAAAAACGCCGGAGCGTTTCAGCTGCCCGGCGTAGTTCTGCGCCAGACGCGGCAGCGCCTCCGGCCTGCGCGCCTGCACTGCGGCGGCGTCCGCGGCAAGGCTCTGCGCCACGGAATGCTGCTGCGCCAACAGCTTGCCGCATTCGGCTTCAAACGCACGCTGCTGACTGACGGACGCAATGGCCGTTGTGCCGCCGCCCAGTGCAAGCAGAAACAGCGCCAGTGTGAGCAGATAGGTCTTTTGCCAGAATTTCAGCCGGACGCTCCCGCGTCCCTTTTCCATTTTGTTCCGCAAGCGCCGCGCCTCCATTTTCGGGAGCGCCCGGCGCGCTCCCTATTCCTTTGTGCTCAGCCGGTAACCGAGCTTGTACACCGTCTGGATACGATCTTCAAAGCCCAGCTTTTTGCGCAGCTTCTGAATATGTACGTCCACGGTTCGGGTGTCTCCCTCATAATCGTAGCCCCAGGCCAATTGCAGCAGCTTTTCCCGGGAAAGCGCCAGATTCCGGTTGCGCACCAAAACGCCCAGCAGCATAAATTCCTGCGGCGTAAGCGCCACCTCGTGCCCGGCAACGAACACACGGTGCGTGCCGAACTCCACATGGCAGTCGCCCAGGTCGAACACCTCGGCCCCGGCGTGCACGCGGCGCAGCACGGCCTCCACGCGGGCCAGCAGCTCCAATATCTCAAAGGGCTTCACGATATAATCGTCGGCGCCAAGGCCCAGCCCCTGCAAACGGCTGGAAAGGTTGTTCTTCGCCGTAACGAAAATGACGGGCAGCGCCGGGTCCAGCTGTTCCTTTACTTCAAAGCCGGAGCAGCCCGGCAGCATCACATCCAGCAGCACAAGGTCGAACCGCTCGGCCCCGGCCATCTCCAGCGCACAAGGGCCGTCGAAAGCCTGCGCCGCTGTGTGGCCCACCAGCATAAGGTTGCGTTTGACAAGCTCACTGATGGGGCGCTCGTCCTCCGCGATCAATATTTTCGCCATAAAGCGACACTCCTTTTTTTCCGATCCCCATTATCTCTCAGACTTGTTAGAAAGTTGTAATGGGCGGCGGCGCGCCGGTATGCCGCGCGGGGAGGCTTTTTCCCCGGCGCACAACAAAAGCGCCGCACGTCATATAGACGCGCGGCGCTGCCGTTTTGTTGCAAAAAGTTTACAGTTTCGTCATTCCATGCCCAGGATCGCGATGCCCACGGCAGCCACCGCAATAACGGCGTACTGCGCCTTCGACAGCTTTTCCTTGAGGAAAATGCGGCTCCACACCAGAGACATGATACAGTAGGAAGAGATCATGGGCGCGGCCACGATGGCGTTTGCGCCGATGGCGAACACATAAGCGAACTGGCCCGCGGTCTCGCACAGGGCGGCGGCCAGCTTGGGCTTTTCCGCCGGAAGGCTGATCTTCTGCTTTTTGACGATCACCACATACACAAACGCAAAAACGGCCATCATCAGAAACGTCAGCTCATAGGCGATGTTCGCCTGCTCCTCGGCAATGACGGTATCCAGCAGGAGCGCATCCGCAAAGGTGCCCAGGCCGTCGATGATGCAGTACAGGATAGGGAACAGAATAGCCAGAAAGCTGCGGGTATGCTTTTTGTCGGGCGTATCGCCCTCCCGGCGGCGCAGCGCATCATCCTGCTTCTTTTCGATATAGGAAAGCGCGAATACGCCCACGCATACCAGCGCCACCGCGAAGAACTGCAGGCCGGACATCGTTTCCTTCAGAATGAAAAAGCACAAAAGGGCCGCTACCGCGCCCGAGGAATTGCAGATGGGCGAGGAAATGGAAAGCTCAATGTACCGCAGGCCCGCATAACCCAGGATCATGGACAGGATATACATAGCCGAGGCGGGCAGATAGGTGACGATATCCGAAATGCTGAACGGCGTGCCCGTGGCGATGAGAAAGAAGGCGTGCGCGCCCATTACAACGCCCACAGCCATGACCATCTTCCAATGGCTGTATTTATCGTCGGGCCTGGAGCCCAGCTTGGAGAACAGGTCCGAACCGCTCCAGAACAGAATCGCAATCAGGGAAAGAATAAACCATGTCATATGTAAAACATCCTTCTAAATTTTATAAAGGCACACAGCAAAACAAAGCCTGCGCACGAGGCGCGGGCGGCTGCATGCGGGTGGCCGTGCGTTCAGAAGGATGCGGCCGGGGGCGGCCTGCGGGGAAACCGGGTATTGTGCCAGCACTGGGTACGCCGGATGCTGTTTCGTGTCATGAAAAGATGCCGCCTCCTTTTGCCGAAAATTTGTAAGCGATTCATTCTATCATGAACACACAAAAAAGCGCAAGTGTTTTGGTGCAAAAAACGCTTGCCGGCCCACAAAGGGCCGCCAAGCGTTTTGCGTGCGCCGGCGCCAAAGCCGTCATCCCACAAAGGCGCTTTCTTCCGCAGAGGCTCCTTCGCGCTCCGCGTTTCCCCGCTTTGGTCAATGCACCACGACGGCGCGGCTGCCCATTTGTCTGAAGCATTGCAGAAACGCAGCCGCGTCCACTCTGCGCCTGCCCTGCAGCGGGTCTGCGATGGTGCAGGTATCCCCGTCCCACCCCGCAAGCACGACGCAGTGCAGATTGACATAAGGCGCGTAGGTCTCGCCCGTATCCGCCAGCAGCCAGGTGCAGCCTCCCGTGCGCGGTGCGGAAAGGTCTTTTGTGATCCACACGATCACAGGGTCTCCGCCGCGCAGATACTGCAAAAGCCCCTGTCCGGTAACGCCTGTTATATCCGCCGCACGCAGAGCCGAGCCCTGCGCCGCCAGATAGGCGTTCGCCCCCTGTGCCACCGGCTGTGCGAAGCAGTAAAAGCCCAGGCCCGCGGCTGGGTCGCCCGCATAGGCCAGCTCTGGGTCAGGCCCGGTGCGGCCGTCCGTGGTTTCTTCGATATCGCCGCGCGGGATATAACCATAGGCAAGATCCAGCTTGTCGGCGGGCACGCCCTTATATTTCAAAAGAGCCGCCAAGCTGGCGGCCTCGCAGCCGTTGGGCAGCTCCGGGTTTTGCAGGACCGTCCTGACCGGGAGCTGCACTCCGAACCGGCTGCGTGCCCTTCCATACAGACGGAACGCACACAGCAGCGCCCCGCAGCACAGCGCCACAGCGGCAAGCCGCCGCCATGCGCCGGGCTGTGTTTTGCGCGCATGAGCCGGTTTGTAAAAGACGGCGGCACGCCCGGCGCGCTCCGTCAGAGCATTCCGGCCCTGCACGTTCCGCGAATGGAGCGTCACCTCCCGATCATAAACGGTCTGCATTCCCATTCCTCCCCTTTGGGCAGGCTGGCTCCTGCCCTTTTTTCCAGATTAGCGCGCGTTTGTTTCAAACTTGTCGCCTTTTTGTATCCGGCATGTTACCGTGCTGCAAAAAAGGAGGACCACTCAGCCCAGCGGAACGGCAGCAGCTTCCGCTCCGTTCGTTTGCTTCGTGTTCTGAATCCGGACCGCTAAACCATCCAGGGGCGCCGTGCGCAAAAAAGCTCCCGGCGGCGGGGGCACAGGCTTCTTCGCCTGCGCCTTTTCCCGCCGCCGGGAGTCATCGTCTGCCGTTCTGTGCTTTTACAGCGCCATACGCATAGGAACGTGGGGATACCCTTCGTCCAGATACGGTTCACCGTACGGCGCAAAGCCAACGGCCTCGTAAAAGCCCTGCTTGTCGTACTGTGCGCCCAGCTCCAGCGTGCGCGCCCCCTGCGCCCGCGCCTTATCCGCCACGGCCGCCAGAAGCAGCCGGCCCACGCCCTGCCCGCGCAGGCCCCGCTGTACGGCAATGCGCCCCGCATGCCACACGCCCGGCGCGTCCGCAAACACACGCGCCGTACAGCGCGCGGCCCCTGTTTCGTCCAGGCCCAATACATGCAGGGCGTTCTTGTCCTGCTCGTCCCTGTCCGCCTCCAGCGAAAAGCCCTGCTCGTCCACGAATACCTCTTTGCGCAGCCCATGGGCCAGCGCCATGCGCGCTGCGTCGTCAAACCCAAACCATTCAAAGTGCAGCGTCAATTTTATTCCTCCCTCCGCGGCGCGGCATGCGCCGCCTTTGGGGAATATTGTAGCCGACGGACGTTAAAAAAGCAACAGCACACGCAGCAGCAGCATGGTGACCACGCCCGGCGCGCCCAGCACCACGGCTACAAACGCCGTGGCGTAATTAAGCGCGATGGAAACGCCCGTGTACCCTGCCAGCAAATTCACCGCGCCCAGAGATGCGGCCCCGCACACCGCGCTGCCCAGCGCCCGCAACAGCGGCCGCTTTGCCTTGGATGCTGCCAGCACTACGCCGATCACGCTCATCAGCGCCGCGAACACTCCGATGGTCTGTACCAGGATCATTTTTTTCACCTCGCCACAGCATATGCGGACAAGGCCCCCAGTATGACACCCGGATGCGTCCGGGGAGCAGCCGCCGCGGCAGCGCTTTTCCCGGGCGCGCAAAAGCCCCGGCGGGTACGGCTGTCTGCCGCACGCCCGCCGGGGCCCGCCGGGCCGGAAGCACCGGCTCCTTCCGCTACTGTTCCTGTGCCGGAACGAAATCCACATTGCCCTGAGAGACATCCACGCCCGCCACACGCACGCGCATGACGCCGCCCAGCCGCCATTCCCGGCCGGACAGAATATCCCGCAGCGCCACGCCCTCGGTGAGCGTAAGCGCGTTTTCTGAAAGCGCCTGCGCGCGCACAAGGCCTTCTACGGTATTGGGCAGCTCCACATACAGGCCGAACTGCGTGATCGACGAGATCACGCCGTCGAATTCCTCTCCCTCGAAGCGGCGCATGTATTCGGCCTTGTAGCAGTCCTCCACATCGCGCTCCACCGTCATGGCCAGCACCTCGCGCTCGGAGGACTGCACCGATGCTTCGGCCGCGAACTGCGCATATTTTTTCTGCACCGCGCCGTCGTCCATACCCGCGCAAACGTCGGAAAGGATACGGTGGATGGCAAGGTCCGGATAGCGCCGGATGGGCGAGGTGAAGTGGGCGTAATCTGCCAGCGCAAGGCCGAAGTGGCCCTTGGGCTGCGGCTCGTACTTTGCCTTGGCCATGCTGCGCAGCACACTTGTGTGCACCGGGCGCTCCAGATTGGTGCCCCGGGTATCGGCCAACAGCTTCGCAAGCTCCAGCGTGGTGGGCGTATCGCCCGCAAAATGGAAGTCCACACCCGCCGCCGTCAGCGTCTGCTTCAGCTTTTCGATCCGCTCTGGGTCCGGCGCTTCGTGCACACGGTACACGAACAGCAGCTTCAGCCGCCGCGCCAGCGCCGCCGCCGAGGAATTGGCCAGCAGCATAAATTCCTCGATCATCTGCTCCGCCTCGCCGCGTTCGCGCTTCACCACGTCCACACAGCGGCCCGCCTCGTCCAGCACCAGCTTTGCCTCGCCGCTCTCAATATCCATCGCGCCCCGGGCTGCGCGCAGCTTGGCCAGCTTGTGGTACAGCTCGCGCATCAGCGACAGCTCCTGCGCCACGGCGGCGTAACGCTGGCGCAACGCGTTGTCCGCCGTGCCGTCAAAAATGGCGTTCACCTCTTTGTACACACCTTTCACGCGGGAACGGATGACGGATTTCACGAACGCGTAATCCACTACACGGCCCGCGGCGTCCAGCTCCATCATACAGGAGAATGCCAGCCGGTCCGCGCCCTCGTTCAGGCTGCAGATGCCGTTGGAGAGCTGGCGCGGCAGCATGGGAATGACGCTGTCCGCATAATATACCGATGTGCCCCGCGCAAACGCCTCGGCGTCCAGCGCGCTGCCGGGGCGCACATAATGGCTCACGTCCGCGATGTGTACGCCCAGCCGGTATCCCGTATCGGTCTTTTCCAGGGAAATGGCGTCGTCGATGTCTTTCGTCTCGGCGGAATCTATGGTGAAGACAGGCATGCCGCGGTAATCCCTGCGGCCCGCCGCCTCTTTTTCCCCCACGGCCGCGCCCTCGTATTTTTTCGCTTCAGCCTTTGCCTTGAGCGGGAAATGGCGCGAGAGCCCCGCGCCATACAGCAGTGCCTTTGCGCACTGCTTGGCCTCCTCGGCGCTGCCGAAGCGCATGGCTACGCCCGCCCGGTGGTCCTCGTGGGAATCGCCGCGCTCCAGAATCTCCACCGCAGCCTTTTCACCGTCGCGCGCGCCGCCGTCGGCGCTCTTTTTGATATAGATGGGGCAGTGCGGACACGCGTCCGGCACCAGCGCCAGCCTGCCCTCAATGGTCTCCACCGTTCCGGTAAAGCGGTTGTTTTCCTTCACCACGGCCAGCACCTCGCCCTCGGACGAGCCCTCTACGCGCGGATGCTCGAACAGCGACACCAGCAGCGTGTCGCCGGGCATGGCTCCCATCAGGTATTTGCCCGGAATGAAGATATCCTGCCCGTCGGGCTGCACAGGCCGCGCGAAGCCAAACTTGCCCGCCAGCTTCACCAGCGTACACTCCACGGCGTTCCCTGTTTTCGGGTCCGGCACGGCGTACACGCCCTTGCGGCACACCACCTTGTTCCGCTCCACCAGCTCGTCCACGGCGCGGGCCACTTTTTTGTCGTTGCCCAGCTTCGCCTTCAGCTCTTTCAGGCGGCGCGGCTTCTTTTGCAGCTCTTTCAGTATTTTTGCTTTGATTCCCATAATATGCTCCTTACTCCACACACATAACAATACTTTTCCCCGGTCTTCGGAGATATATAGCAAAAAAGCCCGCCAAAAGCTGGCGGGCTTTTTTCTGGCTTATTTCAGATAGATGCTGATGACGCCCACCAGGATAGCGAGCACAAAGAACACGATGGCCGCATACTTGGTGTATTTGGCAAGCATGGCATTGGAGGAACGCGAGCGCCCTTCGTTGCCCATCATCTCACCGCCGGCGATCGCACCGGACAGGCCGTTGCCCTTGGATTCCTGGAACAGAACCATCACGATGATGGCAATGCTGCACAAAATCAGCAAAACACCGCTGATAATCTCTAAAACACCCATTTTGAAACCTCCAGTTCATTCGCGTAAATAACTATACCATAGCCCGCGGCAAAAAGCAAGCATATTTCTCGCGCGGCGCGCGGGTTTGCGAGGCCTTTCGTGTTTTATCCCATCCTTTGGCGCGCCCGGCGCCCGGCCGCGGGGCAAATTTGCAAAAAAGAGCGGCTTTTCCCCGCGTTTTGTGGTATGCTATTAACAGCCGCCGGTGCGCCTGTATGGGCGCACCGGCCATGCGCGCGGCGCACCTCCGGGGCGTCCCGCCGCTTTCTAAAAAACGAGCAAGGAGAGATCATATGATTCACCGCCGTAAAGCCGGCCGCGCGGCCGCCGCCGTGCTGGCCGCCTGCCTGCTGTTTTCCGCCTGCGGGCCGAACCTGTTCCAGACGCAGGCCGAGGAACGCCCGCCCGTTGTGCATGCCGATGTGGATTTCAGTACGCTGGAGTACACACGTCCCGACCTGGACGCGCTGAACGCGAAGATCGACACAGCGCTGGAGCAGGTCTCCGCCGGAGACAAGGAAGAAGAAACATTGGCCCTCTACGACGACATTCTGGCGGATATCAGCGAGCTGGACACCATGAGCGCCATCGCCGGCATCCGCTACAATATCGACCTTACGGACGAATATTACGAAGCCGAGGAGCTGGCTCTGGACGAAGCATACACCCGTCTGGACAACCGCATGAACGAACTGACGGGCGCGATCCTGGAATCCGGCTACGGCAAGGCCGCCCGTGCGCGCTGGGGCGACGGCTTCGTGGAGCGTTACGAGGTGAACAGCAAGCTCAATTCTCCTGAGATAGAAGAGCTGAGCATACGGGAACAGGCCCTTGTGAGCGAGTATCAGAAGCTGTCCGCCACCGAATATACGGCCGAGCGCGACGGAGAAGCCGTGACGCTGAACGATCTGGATCTGACGCAGGAATCCGATATCGCGCTGTACTATGCGATCTATGAAAAGCGCAACGCAGAGCTGGGACAGATCTACCGTGAACTGGTGCAGCTGCGCGTGGAGATCGCCAAAAAGCTGGGTTATGACAGCTACACCGATTACGCCTATGACCTCCTGGGCCGCGATTTCACCAAAGAGGATGCGGCCGCGTTCAGCGAAAAGGTCAAGGAGTACCTGGCCCCCATCAGCGACGCGATCTACAACCGCTATTACAGCGATATTGCCGCGGCACAGGCCCGCACGGACGTTACCTTTGACGACGGCATCCCTGTGCTGGAACAGGCGCTGAAGAACGGTGGATATCCCGCCGCCATGAGCGACGCGCTGACCTACATGCTGGAACACAACCTGTACAGCTTCGGCGGCGGCGCAAACAAAATGGCTGCGGGCTACACCACGCTGCTGAACCGTTACGCCGCGCCGTATATGTTTGTGAATACCGATTATTATACCGACCCGGGTACACTGTTCCACGAGTTCGGCCACTATTACAACTTCTACCTCATGGGAGAGACGCTCTGGAACGACGGCAACAATCTGGATCTGGCGGAGATCCACTCCCAGGGTCTGGAAGTGCTGATGTTCGACACCTACGAGGATATGTACGGCGAGGACGCCTCCTATATCGAGTACGCACAACTGATGAACCTGGTGGATTCCGTACTTCAGGGCTGTGCCGAGGACGAATTCCAGCAGGCCGTGTTTGAGGACCCGGACATGCCGCTGGACGAGATGAACCTTCTGCATGCCCAGATCTATCAGGACTACATGGGTTATCCTCTGGTTTACGAGTGGGTGGATATCCACCATCATTTCGAAACGCCGTTCTACTATGTCAGCTATGCCACCTCCGCCGTGTCCGCGCTGGAACTCTGGGCGGACGCGCTGGAAAACCGGGACAAAGCCATGCAGATCTATGATAAGCTGACGCAATATACCATCAACGTGGAATACCTGGAAACACTTAAGAAAGTGGGGCTGAGCGACCCGTTCTCCTCCGATTGCGTGCAGCGCGTGGCGCAGGCGCTGAATGACGAGATGCAGCTTTCCGGCAAGCCGGGCTCCAAGGCCGCATGACCTTTATTCCGCCACCATTCCTTCGTATCAAAAAAGCCGCCGCGGCTCCGCTGAACGGGAGCCGCGGCGGCGTTTTCGATTCCGTTTTCCGGGCCCTTACAGCAGCTGCATCTGCTCGGCGGTGTCCTCGCCGCGCAGGATAGCACCTGCCGCGGGCAGCGTACGCACGCGGTAGCGGTGCGGGTCCGTCAATTCCAGATTGGCTGCGCGGCGCACATGGATGATGGACTGGTTCTTTTTCAGCGTAACAACGTTCACACCTGCGGTATTCTTTGTCTGCTTCGCGGGCACCTGGGCCGAATTCACCAGCAGCATGCGGCCTGCGCTGGTGTAAATGGCAAGCTCGCATTCCTCGTGCAGGTGTGCCGCGTACACCAGCGGCGATTTGTCGCTGAAGGCATTGAGCAGCTTGCGCCGGTTCTGCTTGGTGGCGTAGCTTTCCATGGGCACCTTTGCCGCTTTGCCGTTGGCAAACAGGAAGAACATATGGCCTTTGTAATCCGTTGTAAGGGCCATATACACGGGCGTTTCGCCCTCCTCCATGCCCAGCCGCGCGGCGATATAGTCGCCCATCACGCTGGCCTTGCCGTCGTCAAAATCGCCCACGCGGCACTTGTACACCTGGCATTTGCTGGTGAAGAACAACAGCTCGGCGTTGTTCTTCGTTTCCATCTGGACGGTGATCTCGTCGCCCTCCTTGAGCTTTTGCTCACCGGACATCCGCAGGGACTGCGGCGTGATCTTTTTAAAATATCCTTCGCGGGTATAGAACACGGTAACGGGATAATCCGGCATGCCTTCGTCCTCGTCCTCATCCTCGGGCAGCTCCGCCTCGTACAGGATCTCGCTGCGGCGCGGCTCGCCGTATTGCTTGGCGACCGCCGCCAGTTCGTCGATGATGACCCTTTTGATTTTTGCCGGGCTGTTCAGGATATCCTTCAGCCGGGCGATGTCCGCTTCCAGGTCCGTCGTTTCCTGTGTACGCCTGAGGATGTATTCGCGGTTCAGGTGGCGCAGCTTGATCTCAGCCACATACTCTGCCTGCACCTTGTCGATGCCGAAGCCGATCATCAGGTTGGGCACCACCTCGGCTTCCTCTTCGGTCTCGCGCACAATGCGCACAGCCTTGTCGATATCCAGCAGAATGGCCTCCAGGCCCTTGAGCAGATGCAGGCGCTTTTCCTTGCCCTGCAGATCGTAATACGTACGGCGGCGCACGCACTCGGTGCGGAATGCGGCCCACTCGCCCAATATCTCGCGCACGCCCATCACACGCGGCATGCCCGAGATGAGGATATTGAAATTGCATGGGAAACTGTCCTCCAGCGGCGTCATGCGGAACAGCTTCTGCATCACCTTGTCCGCGTCCTGCCCGCGCTTGAGGTCAATGGTCAGCTTGAGGCCGTTGAGATCCGTCTCGTCGCGCATGTCGCTGATCTCTTTTACGCGGCCGGATTTTACGAGCTCGGCGATCTTGTCCATAATGGCCTCGATCGTGGTCGTGGGCGGGATCTGGGTCACCTCGATCATATTGCCGTCTTTCTGGTACTCATATCGGGCGCGCACGCGCACGCCGCCCCGGCCCGTCTCATAGATCCTGCCGATATCCTCCTCATTGTACAGGATATAGCCGCCGCCCACGAAATCCGGTGCGGGCAGGGTGGAGCGGATGTCATGATCCGGGTTCTTAAGCAGGGCAATGGTGGTCTCGCACAGCTCCGCCAGGTTGAATGAGCAGATGCTGGACGCCATACCCACGGCGATGCCCAGTGTGTTGTTGGCCAGGATCGTCGGGAACGTGACGGGCAGCAGCGTGGGCTCCTGCGTGGTGGCGTCGTAGTTGTCCACAAAATCGACGGTATCCTTGTCGATGTCGCGGAACAGCTCGTTGCACACCTCCTCCAGCTTCGCCTCGGTATAACGCGAGGCGGCGTATGCCATATCCCGGCTGTACGCTTTGCCGAAGTTGCCCTTGCCGGAAACGAAGGGCACCAGCAGGCTTTCGTTTCCCCGTGCCAGGCGCACCATGGTATCGTAAATAGCCTGGTCACCGTGGGGGTTCAGGTGCATGGTGCTGCCCACGATGTTGGCGGACTTTGTGCGGTTACCCTTCAAAAGGCCCATGTCATACATCGTGTACAGCACCTTGCGGTGGGCCGGCTTAAAGCCGTCGATCTCCGGCAGCGCGCGGGAGACGATGACGCTCATGGCGTAGGGCATATAGTTGGTTTCCAGCGTCTGGGTGATGGGTTCTTCCAGTACGCTGCCCGCGTCCAGTATCTCTACGCTGTCGCCCAACTGCGGGCGCGCGGCTGTTTTTTTCGGCTGTTTTTTCTTTGCCATCTGTTTTCCTCACATCTCAAGAATTGTGCGGCCGCCGAACGGGTCCAACGTATGGCCCTTGGGGCAGGCCGCGGACGCGGCTTGTTCAGCGTCCGTCCGGGAAGGACGCATCCGTCAGGACACGTCCAGCTCATCCAGATATTCGTAGCCATGGTTGGCGATATGCTCCTTGCGGCCCGCCAGGTTGTCGCCCAACAGCAGGTCAAACACTTCTCCCGTGCGCTTTGCATCCTCCGGCGTTACCTTGATGAGGCGGCGCGTCTCGGGGTTCATCGTCGTCAGCCACATCATCTCTGCGTCGTTTTCGCCAAGGCCCTTGGAACGCTGGATGGTATACTTTGCACCGCCGATGCGTTTCAAAAATTCAGCCTTTTCCGGTTCGGTATAAGCAAAGTACGTCTTGCCCTTGCTCTCGATCTCATACAGGGGCGATTCCGCGATATACACATAGCCTTCCTCGATGAGTGAAGGAACAAGACGGTAGATCATCGTCAGGATCAGCGTGCGGATCTGGTAGCCGTCCACATCGGCGTCGGTACAGATGATGACCTTGCTCCAGCGCAGGTTGGCGATGTCAAAGCTGGAGAGATCCTTTTTGCCCTTGCCGCCCAGTTCCACACCGCAGCCCAGCACCTTGATGAGGTCCGTGATGATATCGCTTTTGAAAATCCGGTCGTAATCCGCCTTCAGGCAGTTGAGGATCTTTCCGCGCACGGGCATGATGGCCTGGAATTCCGAATCCCGGCTGGTTTTGACGGCGCCCATGGCCGAATCGCCCTCCACAATATATATCTCACGGCGGGCAAGGTCCTTGGAGCGGCAGTCCACAAATTTCTGCACGCGGTTGGCGATGTCTATCTGGGCAGAGAGCGTCTTTTTCGCGCCCTGGCGCACCTTGTCCGCATGCTCGCGGCTCTGCTTGTTCACCAGCACCTGCTGGGCCAGCTTCATCGCCTCGTCAGGCTTTTCGATGAAGTACACTTCCAGGTTGTGCTTGAGGAACTCCGTCATGGCCTGCTGAATGAACTTGTTGGTGATGGCTTTTTTCGTCTGGTTCTCGTAGCTCGTCTGCGTGGAGAACGAACTGGAGACGAAAATCAGGCAGTCCTGCACGTCGGTGAAGGTGATCTTGCTCTCGCCTTTTTTGTACAGGTTTTTCGCCTTTAAAAATGCGTCGATCTGGTTGACGAAAGCCAGCTTCACGGCGCGGTCCGGGCTGCCGCCGTGCTCCAGCCAGCTGGAGTTGTGATAATATTCCAAAAGCTGATTTTTATTGGAAAAACAGAACGCGGCGCTCATTTTGACCTTATAGTCCGGCCTGTCCTCCCTGTCGCGCCCTTCGGCGGTGGACTGGCAGAACACCACGGGGGTCAGGCTTTGAAGGTCGGCCACTTCCTCCACATAGTCCTTGATGCCGTTTTCGTAGCAGTATTCCGTTACTTCCTTTTTCTCGCCGCTCTCGTCGGTGAACACAAAGGTGACGCCCGCGTTGACAACGGCCTGGCGCTTGATGACGTCCTTATAATATTCACTGGGCACGTTGATATCGGTGAACACTTCGGCATCCGGCTTCCAACGGATGGCGGAGCCCGTTTTTTTGCGGGTGGCAGGCTCTTTTTTCAGCCCTCCCGTGTTTTCCCCCTTGCGGAAATCCAGGTGATAATGGAAACCGTCCCGGTAAATATCCGCCGTCATCCATTCGGACGCATACTGCGTGGCGCACAGGCCCAGACCGTTCAGGCCCAGGGAATATTCGTAATTGTCCGCGCCGGCGGAGTATTTGCCGCCCGCGTACATCTCGCAGAACAGCAGCTCCCAGTTGTAGCGCTGCTCGTTTTTATTGTAATCCACGGGCATGCCGCGGCCGAAGTCCTCCACCTCTACCGAGCCGTCCTTAAACTTGGTGATGAGGATGCGGTTGCCGTAGCCCTCACGCGCCTCATCGATGGCGTTGGACAATATCTCGAAAATGGAATGGGCGCAGCCGTCCACGCCGTCGGAGCCAAAAATAACGCCGGGACGCTTGCGCACCCGGTCGGCGCCCTTCAGGGATGTGATGCTTTCATTGGTATAGGCGGCAGGTTTTCTTGCCATTCGGTTTGTGCCTCCTTGGAGCTTCATATTTGTGATCGCTTTGCCGTACAGAGCTATAAAACAGCCCTATAGCCATATGCTGTAACCGCGCACAGGGCGGCCCGTCTGGGCCGCCCGGCGCAACGCTGCTTTTGTTTTGGGCGTTCCCGCATCACAGCAGATACTGCGACACCAGCACCGCCCCCATCGTGAACACCGCGGCCGCGGCCATGGTGACAAAGGGCATATACCGCAGGATAAAATCCGCCGTGGAATCCTTCATGATGGAAACGCAGGCCTGCGGTGCGCCGCCCATGGCCGGAACGGCGGGCCGTTCCATTTCCTGCTCCGGTACGCCGCGCAGCGCGCGCGGCATCCGGGGCTTTTGCACAGCATACTGCACGCCGCCGCCCCGCTGCCCGCCGGAGCCGCCGGCGGGCGCTTCGTCCTGCACGGGCAAAAACTGCATATCCGCACCAAACTGGGGGCGTGCCGGCGCCGCGCCGCTCTGCGCATCGCGCACGGCCGCCTGCATCAGCACCTTTTCCACGCCGCACTCGCTGCAATAACGGATGCCGCGGCCCGCGTTGTAATTGAACGCGCCGCAGGTGCAGCGCCAGCCGTCGGCAGCCTCCTCGGGGTAATAGTCCGCATCCTGCGTGCCCAACGCGCGGCACACGGCCGCGCGTTCGCGCTGGGGCAGGGGCCGCAGCGCAGGCAGCGCCACAGCCGGGCAGCGGCGCAGATCATGAGGCGCTCCGTCGTCGTAGGTGACGGAGCCCAGGCGTACCTCCACGCTGCCCAAAGGCTCGTCGCTGACAAACACCGCATCGTCGAAGCCGAAGCACTCGCCTTCCCCGGCATACACGTTATCATAGGTAAAGGAGTCCTCCACCACCACTTCGCCGTATTTGTTCTTGCAGCGGAAATACGCTGTGAACGAGACCAGCGGGCGGGAGAACAGGTTTTTGAACGTAAGCGTCACGACCGTGGCGCCCGTGCCTTCCATGCGGAACAGCTCCACCATAACAAAATGCACCGGGCTGCCTTTACAATAATAGCTCGCGCGGGACTGCGCAAGCGGCGTAAATTTCTGACTCATTGGAGCAACACCACCCTTAACGGTTTATTTTATCATATTTTTCCGCAACCGGCAAGCCGAGCCCTGCGGCCACGCGGCACAAAAAGTCCTGTGCATTGGCCACGATGGGCACGCTGGAAAGGCTGCCCCTGTCCCGCAGTTTGTTGGTGACGAACTCGGAGATATCCACACAGTACAGGTATACCGGCCGTACCCGGCCGCCGCGCACACAGTAGGAAGGCGTCATATTGCCCGTGGCAATGGTATGCAGCTGGGTGGCCACACAGATGACGGTGGTGGCCTGCTGCACCAGCTCCCGCATGGCGTTCTGCGCTGCGTACACGTCGCCGTATACGCCGGGCAACGGGCCGTCGTCGCGGATGGAACCGGCCAGCACATAGGGCACGCCGTGCGCCACGCAGGCATGCATAATGCCGTCCCGGATGCCGTTCTGTTCGATGAACGCCGGAATGGAGCCTGCAGCCCGCGCGGCGTTGATGACGTCGATGTGGTGGTAATGGCCGTTGGGGCGGCTCTCCTGCGTGTAGATATCCTGCCCCAGCGCCGTGTGCAGCAGCGAACCCTCCAGGTCGTGCGTGGCAAGAGCGTTGCCCGCCAGCAGGCCGTGGGCATAGCCATTTTCGATGAGCGCCTGCATGGCCGCCTTGGCCGACGCGTCGAAGCTGCATGCCGGACCGAGCACCCATACCACATTGCCGTGCTCTTTTTCATGGCGCAGCAGCCCGGCCAGTGCGTCATAATCCCGCGTGAAAGCCGTTTCCCGGCTACGCCCGGTGCGGAACGCGAACGCTTCGGCGCTTTTGCCGCCCGCGGAAAAGCCCTCCGTATGCATCAGAATGCCCTCGCTGCCATCGTCCGTGCGGCCCAGCACCACGCTGTCGCCCTGCACAAGATTGCGGAACTCCACAATGCGCAGTTCCCCGTCCGGGGCCAGAACAGGCACGCAGTCCATACGGCTTTTTTCAGCAAGACGCCACACGCCGTCCACTTTATAATATTCCGGATACATGCCTGTGGCATGATAGCCCGCAGGCGCGGCGCCGTCCGCAGGGGCCGGTGCCGTGCGCACGCTGGGCGCATTTTGTAAAAGCGGCGCGGAAAAATCCGGCGCGCAGTATTCGGGCAATGTAAACATATCATTCCCGCCTTTCCTCTGTTTTACAAGTATTCCGCAGGCGCCGGCCGCACGGCAGTGCGCGTTCGTTTTCGGAAAGCCGCGGCGCCGCTCCTGCAAACACAATGTTTACGAGTGCATTATAACATGCTATACTGACAGCAACAACCCATACCACTATAAACCACAGGAGGGCCAAGGCATGCAGATTGAAGAGCTGGTATCCGCCCAGAGGGCTTTTTTCAATACAGGCGCGACAAAAGACGCCGCTTTCCGCCGCCGCGCGCTGGCCGCGCTGAGGCAGGCGGTAACGGCCCGGGAGGCCGATATCTGCGCCGCCCTGAAGGAGGACCTGCACAAATCTCCCTTTGAGAGCTATATGTGCGAGACAGGCCTTGTACTGAGCGAGCTGACCTATATGGAAAAGCATCTGAACCGCCTGATGCGTGCCAGGCGCGCCAAAACCCCGCTGGCGCAGTTCCCCGCCCGCAGCTTCGTCGTGCCCGAGCCGCTGGGCGTGGCGCTGGTGATGAGCCCGTGGAATTATCCGTTCATGCTCTCGCTGGACCCGTTGGTCGGCGCGATCGCGGCGGGCAACTGCGCGGTGCTCAAGCCCAGCGCGTACGCGCCGGCCACCAGCCGCGTTTTGAAGGAGCTTGTGGAAAGCTGCTTCGCGCCGGACCATATCGCCGTCGTGGAGGGCGGACGCGCGGAAAACGAAGCCCTGCTGGAACAGAAATTCGACTATATCTTTTTCACGGGCAGTGTGGCCGTTGGCAGGCTGGTGATGGAAAAGGCCGCGCGCTGGCTCACGCCCGTGACGCTGGAGCTGGGCGGCAAAAGCCCGTGCATCATTGACCAAACCGCAGACCTCCCCCTGGCGGCAAAGCGCCTCGCCTTCGGCAAATACCTGAACGCCGGGCAGACCTGCGTCGCGCCGGATTATGTGCTCGTGCACAGGGACGTTCATGACGGGCTGCTGGCGCTTCTGGCCGGGGAGATTGCCGCCTTTTACGGCAGCGACCCGCTGGCCTGCCCGGATTACGGACGCATCGTGAACGAAAAGCATTTCCACCGCCTGATGGGCCTGATGGACAGCGGACGCGTGGTATGCGGCGGCACGGGCAGCGCCGAAACGCTGCAGATCGCGCCCACGGTGCTGGCGGACGTTTCACCCGACAGCCCGGTGATGAGCGAGGAAATTTTCGGGCCCGTCCTTCCCGTGCTGGCCTATGAAAGCCTGGATGAGGCCGTGGCGTTCGTGAACGCGCGGCCGAAGCCCCTGGCACTGTACCTGTTTACCACCGACAAAGCCGCAGAGCGCCGCGTGCTGCGGGACTGCAGCTTCGGCGGCGGATGCATCAACGACACCATCATCCACCTTGCCACCAGCGACATGGGCTTTGGAGGCGTGGGTGAAAGCGGCATGGGCAGTTACCACGGCAAGCTCAGCTTCGATACGTTCACACATTACAAAAGCATTGTCAAAAAATCAAACCGGCTCGATCTTCCCGTGCGTTACCAGCCCTATACAAAGGAAAAGGAGCGCATGCTGCGGCGTGTTTTAAAATAAGAAACGCCCTTTACAACCGCCGCCCGGCGCGGTATAATGTCCAAGAAATTGCCGCTGCACGGCAAACATGTCTGCCCGGTGAATGCGAGGTGCAGGCCGGGAAGCATGGCGTGTCACCGCGCGGCCTGCAGCAAGCCGGGCGCGGCTGCCGTGCCCGCAAGGGATTCTTGGAGGGAATGTATATGCGCCATTTGATCGACCCGCTGGACTTTACCGTGGAAGAGCTGGACAGGCTTCTGCGGCTGGGCGAAGATATCCGCCGTGAGCCGGGAGCCTACTCGGAAAGCTGCAAAGGCAAAAAGCTTGCCACTCTGTTTTACGAGCCAAGCACCCGCACCCGTCTTTCGTTTGAAGCCGCGATGCTCAATCTGGGCGGCAGCGTGCTGGGCTTCCCCAGTGCCAACGTATCCAGCGTTTCCAAGGGCGAAAGCGTGGCCGATACCATTCGTATCGTCTCCTGCTACGCGGACATTGCCGCCATGCGCCATCCCTTGGAGGGCGCGCCCATGCGCGCGGCACGCTTTTCGCGCATCCCCGTCATCAACGCGGGCGACGGCGGCCACCAGCATCCCACCCAGACACTGACGGACCTGCTCACCATCCTGACGCGCCGGGGCCGCCTGTCCCACCTGAAGATCGGCTTCTGCGGCGATTTGAAATACGGGCGCACCGTGCACTCGCTGGTGAATGCGCTGGCCCGTTACGAGGGCAATGAATTCGTGTTCATCAGTCCCGAGGAGCTGCGCGTGCCCGGCCACCTTATCGAAAACGTTGTCAAGCCCGCGCACATCCCCTATGCCGAGGTGACGGGACTGGAGGAAGCCATGGCGGACTTGGACATCCTGTATATGACGCGCATCCAAAAGGAGCGTTTTACCGACGCCGGCGAATATGAACGCCTGAAAGGCAGTTATGTGCTGGATATGCCCAAAATGGTGCTGGGCAAAGCAGACATGGCGGTGCTGCACCCGCTGCCCCGCGTAAATGAGATCGCGCTGGCGGTTGACGACGACCCTCGCGCCGCCTATTTTGAGCAGGCGCAGAACGGCGTGTATGTGCGTATGGCACTGATCCTGACGCTGCTGGGCCTGGCGCCCTCCGGCCCGCTGGCCGAGCAGGCTCTTTCCGCACAGCGCGCCGCCGAGGCAACGGGTGCGCCGTGCCGGAACCCCCGCTGTATCACGGTTGCCGAAGAAGAGCTTGTGCCCCTGTACGTCCCCGACGCTCACGGTGTGCCGCGCTGTGTGTACTGCGAGCACAAAATGCCGTGATCTCTCCTCTGCGCGCTGCGGCGTAGGACGCAAGGCCGTCCTCTCTGCGGCGCGTTTTGTTCAGTTCCCCTCTTTTGTTTTTGCGCAGTATCTGCTACAATAAAGCCAATTTCCAAATTTTTTGAAAAGGGGTCTTTTCCATGACGCGTGAAGAAGCGCTTGCACTTTTAAAAAAATACAACAAAGAACCGTTCCATTTGCAGCATGCTTTCACGGTGGAGGGCGTCATGCGCTGGTATGCGAACGAGCTGGGGCACGGCGACGAAGCGGATTTCTGGGCGCTGGTCGGCCTGCTGCACGACGTGGATTTTGAGCAGTGGCCGGAACAGCACTGCAAAAAAGCGCCCGAGCTGTTGGCTGAGATTGGCGCGGACGATGCGTTCGTACACGCGGTTTGCAGCCACGGCTACGGCCTGTGCAGCGATGTGGAGCCCGTGCTGGAAATGGAAAAAGTGTTATTTGCCGCGGACGAGCTGACGGGCCTTGTCGGCGCGGCCGCGCTGATGCGCCCCTCGAAGAGCGTGCAGGATATGGAGCTTTCCAGCCTGAAGAAAAAATTCAAAGACAAAAAATTCGCCGCGGGCTGCTCCCGCGACGTCATCCGCCAGGGCGCGGAACGCCTTGGCTGGGAGCTGGACAGGCTTCTGGACAGCACGCTGCAGGCCATGCGGGCCTGCGAGGATGATATTGCGGCACAGATGGCCTCTCTGTAAGCCTTTCCTGCGGGACATCCGTTCCCGGCCCACCAACCAGATGAAATCAAGCAAGGCGCCCCGGGCATTTTCCCGCCGGGGCGCCTGCTTATTTCCCGCCGGCTCCGTCAGCCCGCGCGTCTGCCGTCCAACGTCTTCTGAACGATGCTGTCCATGATGTCCCGCGTCAATGTGCTTTCCACGTAACCAAACACATTGCCCTCCCGGTCGATCATAAACGTTGTGGGAAAGGCCCGCACACCGTATGCCGCGAACACCTCGCCCGTGGTATCCATCGCCACGGGATAGGTATAGCCGTTTTCCTCCAGAAACCGCTTCACCTCGTCTTCGCTTACATCCTGATTATACGGATATTGATCGGACTTTGGGTTCGCCACGGCCAGAACGACCACGTCTTCCTCGTTCAGCCCCAGATCCTCATACATCGCCTGGATGTCCGGCATCTCCCGCTGGCAGGGGCCGCACCAGGTCGCCCAGAAGTTCAGGAATACGACCTGGCCCTGATAATCCGAAAGCGTGTGCGTCTTGCCGAACTGGTCCGTCAGCGTGAAATCCGGTGCGGGGATCTCCGGCTGCTCCGAGCTGGCTGCAGAGCCGGAAGACGCCGACGCATTATCCGGCCCGGACGATGCATCGCCTCCCTGTCCCGCCGCGCTGTCTGACGGCACGGAAGACGAAGGGGCGGCGGAAGACGCCGACGTCCCAGCGCCGCCCAAGCCGGAGAGATAGCTGGTAAAGCCGTTCATCCAGCCTGTCAGCATCATTACGCCCATCAGGATCATCAGCACACCGCCCGCCTTGACGGTATAACGCACCGCTTTCTGGTGTTTTTTGAAAAAATCCAGCAGCGAGCCCGTGAAAAGCCCTACCGCCAGGAACGGCAGCACGAACCCCAGCGTATATACGCCGATGAGCAAAAAGCCCTGTGCGGAAGAGCCAGCCGACGTTGCCATGATGAGCACGCTGCCCAGTGCCGGGCCGACGCACGGCGTCCACGCAAAACTGAACGTGAAGCCGAAAAGAAACGCCACCGCGGGATTCATTGAGAGACGGTCAAGACGGATGGGCAGGCGACGTTCGGTGCTGAGCGCGCGGGAACGGAACACGCCCAGCTGGTACAGGCCGAACAGAATGATCAGCACGCCGCCGATGCGCGCAAACAGCGCGCGGTTATCGGAGAAAAAGCGGCCCAGCGCCGTAAACCCCAGCCCCAGCGCAAAAAAGGTAAAGCTGACGCCCAGCACAAAAAACACCGTATTGCGCATTACACGGCCGCGTTTGTAGCGCACTGTGCCGTCGGCGTCCACACTTTTCGCGCCGCCCGCCAGATACCCGATGTACAGTGGTACCAGAGGCAGCACGCACGGGGAAAAGAAGCTGAGGATGCCCTGCAAAAATACCGCTGCGGCGGAAACGCCTGTTTCAAGAGTAAAACCCATAGAAGTCTCCTTTTTGTTATATTTAAAAAATTCCGCAATAAAAAGGTTCATCTTGATGGCCGCGGGCCGGGGACGGCCCTCATGGCCTAAAAAATAGCCTCCGGCCATTTTTTATTGTTTTTCAATAAAATCCTTTCCCGGCAGCCCTCTAAAAAAGACACCGGAATGAAAACCGCCTGCGGGAGCCTTTTACTTCGCCCCGCCGTGCGCCGCGGCAGCTTTTTCTTTTTTTGCCCGGCCGCACGGCCCGGCCAGCGGCTTGCCGTCGAACAGCCGCGCCTCCAGCGCGGCTACCGTGACGCTTTGCAGACGTTCCTTGCACAGCGCGTCCAGGCCTGTGTACACTTCGTCCATCAATGCGCCCATGCCGCTTGCCACAAGACAGGGCTTATCCACGTCGCCGCTGCGCCACGATGCCGAAACGAACGCAGCACCTACCGCCTGCGCAATGTCGCACAGGGTCACGGTATCCGCCGAGCCCGCAAAGCGGTAACCCCCCACAGCGCCCTCGTGCGTTTCCACCAGCCCCGCCCGCTTGAGCTGGGCCATCACCTTGCGCACCCGGGCCGGGTTTGTACAAATATTCTCCGCCAGCACCTCGCTGGATACCATATCCCCCTTGTGATGCAGAAATACCATCGCGTGTACCGCGATGCCGAATTCGCTTGTCATCTTTCCGCTCCTTTTTAATTCCGCTATAAGTGCTCCGCACGGCCATTGCCGCCGGACAACTGTAACTTTTGTTATCTCAGTTTAATTGTTATACTATCAGTTACAGTTTGATTTGTCAACTCCTTTCGGCGCACAGCCTTTCCCCTCGCGGCAGTTTTATAGAAAAGGAAAAGCCCGGATGTCCCACCTGCAAAGGCGGGTATCCGGGCTTTTTCTCATCCCTGGTTTTTGTAGTTGTTTCCCCACACTTCCATCGCGTCCATGATAGGCCGCATGGATTCTCCCAACGCACTCAAGGCATACTCCACGCGGGGCGGAACTTCGGGATAAACCGTTCGGGTAATGATGCCGTCCTCTTCCATAGAGCGAAGGCTGTCGGTGAGCACTTTCTGGCTGATGCCCTCCAAATTTTTCCGCAGTTCATTGAAACGCCACGGCCGCTGCAGCAGATTCCGCATGATCAGCAGCTTCCATTTGCTGCCGATCAGCTGCACGGTGGTCGCGACCGGACAGGCCGGCATTTCTTCCTTTGTCAACATCAGGGAGTGCTCCTTTCCAATGCTTTAAATATGAATATTGCATTCAAATTATAATACAAAGGTGCTTTCACCGCAAGCGAAGGTCACCAAAAGGTAACTATGTAATAAAAAAGTGCGTACTTTTTTTCTTTGCCGCCGGCTTTTACAATACAGTCAGAGGGACAAACAACATCCCTCAAATAAAAAAGACGGAGGTAACGATCATGGCACTATCCAATCTGTTTGGCTGGGCACAAAAAAATGGGGAGGCTGCCGCCTCGGCCTGCGGTTCAGCCTGCGGCGCCGGGGACAAGCCCGAAGAAAAGCCCGCGGCCTGCGGTTCAGCCTGCGGCGCCGGGGACAAGCCCGAAGAAAAGCCCGCGGCCTGCGGTTCGGCCTGCGGCGCCGGGGACAAATAACTTCCCTGTTTTCCCGGCCGGGTTTCGGCCGGGTTCCTGAAAGTATAACCGGCCCCGGCCGGAGCAATAGAATTCGCCGATGGAACGGAGAGATCAAGATGAAAGAATATTTTGCCTTTCAATGGCACATAACGGACGAATGCGACCAACGGTGCAAACACTGCTACATTTTCTCGGAAAACAACTGCAAGCACCTGGATGCCATGACCTGGGAGCAAATTCAGGAAACCTTTTACAACTGTATGGACTTCTGCGAGGTATACGGCAGGCTGCCGTACTTTTACATCACCGGCGGCGACCCTATCCTTCACCCGGACTTTTGGCGGCTGCTGGCACTTTTGAAGGAGCACGACATTTCTTTTGCCATCCTGGGCAATCCGTTCCACCTGACCGACGAGGTCTGCATGCGTCTGAAGGGATACGGCTGCCGGAAGTACCAACTTTCTCTGGACGGCATGCGGGAAACACACGACTGGTTCCGCAAGCCGGGCTCTTTTGACTGTACGCTGGAAAAGATCGGGTGCATCAACCGGGCGGGCATCCGTTCGGTGGTCATGACCACCGTTTCCGGCGCCAATATCAGCGAAGTGCCCGATATCATCGACACGGTGGTGAAAGCGGGCGCAGATGTGTACGCTTTCGCCCGCTACTGCCCTACCAGCGGCGAAAAGGACACCGGCATGACACCGCAGGACTACCGGCAGCTTTTGGATATCTGTTATCAGAAATATCAGAAATACGAGGCCGAAGGCTGCAAGACCTGCTTCAACAAAAAAGACCATCTTTGGACGCTTTACGAATATGAAAAAGGGATATTCAAAATCCCGGAGGATGCGCAGGACGGCATGATATACGGCGGCTGCAACTGCGGCAACTGCCATATGACCATTCTTCCGACCGGAGATATCTATGCCTGCCGCCGGGTCCAGAACAGCAAGGTGGGAAATGTTTTTTCGGACCGGATCGCAAACGTGTGGATCTGCCGGATGGAGGCCTATCGGGATTACAGCAAATTCGAAAAGTGCGCAAAATGCGAACTGCTGCCTTACTGCCGCGGCTGCCCCGCAGTGGCAAGCGGCAAGGACGGAAACTTTTATGCGGCTGACCCGCAATGCTGGAAAGAGGTGTAAGCATGGAATTTTTCGATCTGGTAAAACGCCGGCGTTCCATCCGAAAATATCAGGACCGGCAAATCGAACGCGGCGATTTGGAAAAAATCATTCAGGCGGGGCTTTGCGCGCCCAATGCCGGCGGCGGACAGCGCGCGATCATCGTCGCAGTGCGAAACCGCGCGCTTTGCGAAAAAATCGGGAGGCTGAATATCGCTAAATTCAACCGAAACAGCCTGGCCGGCTCTTACGTATCATCAGAACAGCCCAGCATCATCGACGACCCCTCGATCCGAAGCGGATTTTACGGCGCCCCCACGGTCTGCGCGGTTTTCGGGCCGAAGAATTTTCTGTACAGCGTTGCGGACGCCTTCTGCTGTGCCGAAAACATGGCTCTGGCCGCCACGGAACTGGGGCTTGCCTCCTGTCTGATCGCACGCGGCGAAGAAACCTTCGACAACGAACCGGGGGCCGCGCTTTTGAAGGAATGGCGGATCCCGGACGGATATGTTGCACGCTGCTTCGTGCTTTTGGGGTACCATGCGGGAGCTTATCCGCAGGACAAGCCCCGAAGGGCCGACCGCAGCCTGGTCGTAGAATGAGGTGGGCTTATGGATGCACAGACCTGTTTGAAAAAGCTGCAGTGTGTCGGGGTGCTGAATTTTTCCACCGTCGGCCTGGACGGAACACCGCAGGCGCGCTGTATCAGCGCCATCCATTATACTTCGGACGCGCTTTATTTTTTCACTGCGCGCGGAAAAGAATTTTGCCGTGAACTTCTTCACGACGGACAAGTACAGATACTGGCGTATACCCGGTATAAAGAGATGATCCGTGTATCCGCAAAGGCCGTTCCTGTACCAGAAGCGGAACAAAAACGCTGTATCGACCTTATTTTTCAGGAACAGCCTTATCTTTCCAATGTGTATCCGGGCGCCACGCGGGAAATCGGAATCGTCTTTGTTGTCCGGGATATGCGGATCGAGTATTTCCATTTGGGTGTGAAGCCCATTTTCCGGGAGACGTATACGCTTGGAAAGGGAAAACACACGCCAAAAGGTTACGAGATTACCGGGGAGTGCATCGGCTGCGGGAAATGCGTTCAGATCTGTCCGCAGCAATGCGTTGCACCGGGAACACCCTATCACATCGCACAGGAGCACTGCCTGCATTGCGGAAATTGCTTCGAGCAGTGTCCCGTACAGGCCGTCACGAAAAAAACTTGAGGTGCAGTATGAATGGCAAAGAAAAACAGCGGCTCCGGCGCGGAGGGAAGGCAGAGACAATGCTTAGGGCACGTACCCGGACAGAAAAAGACGTTTTTTCGAAAACGGAACGGCTGAAGCAGGCGCTTGAAACGGCCGACGCCGTTCTCATCGGTGCGGGTGCGGGGCTTTCCGCCTCTGCGGGATTTACATATTCCGGGGAACGCTTTCACCGGTATTTCAGTGATTTTGAAGCAAAGTACGGTTTTCATGATATGTATTCCGGCGGCTTTTATGCTTATCCCACTCCGGAAGAGCACTGGGCGTACTGGAGCCGGTATATCCAGGTCAACCGTTATGAAGATGCCCCAAGGCCCGTTTACGATTCGCTGTACCGGCTCATATCCGAAAAAGATTATTTTGTACTCACGACCAATGTGGACCACTGTTTTCAGAAAGCGGGTTTTGATAAAAAACGGCTGTTTTACACACAGGGCGATTACGGTTTGCTCCAGTGCTGCGAGCCGTGTCACCGGCAGACCTATGATAACCGGGCCCTTATCCTGCGCATGGTGGAAGAACAAAAAAACATGCGCATCCCCACCGCGCTGATCCCGCGGTGCCCGAAATGCGGAAAGCCCATGGCGGTGAACCTGCGTTCGGACGACCGTTTTGCCGAAGACGAAGGCTGGCGGAAAGCCGCTGGCCGGTATGCGGATTTTCTGCACCGCCACGATGGCATGCACATTCTCCTTTGGGAGATCGGCGTCGGATACAACACCCCGGGCATCATCAAATATCCTTTTTGGCAGATGACCGCGCAAAATCCAAACGCAGTATATGCCTGTTTGAACAGCGGGCAGGCTGTTTGCCCCGGGGCGATCCAACGGCAGTCCATCTGCATCGACGGCGACGCGGGCATGCTGCTGCAGGCGCTTCTCGCGCCGGAGGAGTCCTATGAATGAGCTGGAAAGCCTATTGCAATTGAATAAAATGCTTCTGGCCGAATCGCCCCAGTACCTGGCGCAGGCAGCCGCTTTCCCGCCGGATGCGGAAGCGCAGTGGCGGCTGTTCCGCTCGCTCGTCAATGTACGGGCACCGAGGCCGGCCGGCGGGGATTTCTTAGCGCTGCAGGACAGCTTGCTGCAAAAAATAACCGCCTGCAAGGGAGTCACCGCCTTTCATTCGCTGACGCCGATGCAGAAAGGCCTGTACCTGTGGCGGGGCGATATCACCACCCTGCAGACTGATGGGATCGTGAACGCCGCAAACAGCGGGCTGACAGGCTGTTATCACCCCTGCCACCAATGCATTGACAATGCGATCCATACGTTTTCCGGTGTTCAGCTTCGGCTCGCCTGCGCTTCCATAATAAAAGCGCAGGGCCGCCCGGAGCCTGCCGGACAGGCGAAAATAACAAGGGCTTACAACCTGCCTTGCCGTTATGTCCTGCATACGGTCGGGCCGGCTGTGGCGGGAGCCCCCTCGCAGAAGGACCGCGATTTACTGGCGTCCTGTTACCGTTCCTGTCTTGCGCTGGCGGAAAAGCACGGGCTGCGCTCCATCGCATTTTGCTGCATCTCTACCGGAGAATTTCATTTTCCCCGCCGGGAAGCAGCGGAAATCGCAGTCAAAACCGTAAAAGAATATTTAAATGCCTCTCCCGGGCTCCTGGTCGTTTTTAATGTTTTTACGGAGGAAGACCACAAGATCTACCATGATCTGCTCCGGCCGCTCAAGCACAGGTGAATCCTCTTCCGCAAAAAGCAGAGGCCGCTTTTTCAAGCGGCCTCTGCTTTTTGCCATAACGTCTATCCCTCGTACGCTTCGCGCAGCATGGCGATTTCCCGCGCCCAACCGGCGTCGTCGTTTGGCGTCTCTAAAATAAAAGGCAGTTCACGCAGCGCGGGATGGTTGATGATGCGCCGGAAAGCCTCGAAGCCGATGTGTCCCTCGCCGATCTTTGCATGTCTGTCCTTATGCGCGCCCAGCGGATTCATACTGTCGTTGATGTGCACCGCACGCAGGCGGGAAAGCCCCACCGTTTTGTCAAACTGTGTCAGAACGCCGTCCAGATCGTTGACAATGTCGTAGCCGCCGTCCCACACATGGCAGGTGTCCAGACACACGCCCATTTTTTCGTCAAGCGCAACGCCGTCCAGAATTGAACGCAGCTCCTCAAAGGTGCGCCCTACCTCGCTGCCCTTGCCCGCCATGGTCTCCAGCAGCACCATGGTGCGCTGCTCGGGCAGCAGCACGCTGTTGAGCTGTGCCGTAATGAGCGCCACGCCCGTCTGCACGCCCTGCTGTACATGGCTGCCCGGATGAAAATTGTAGTAGTTGCCGGGCGTATGCTCCAAGCGCGCAAGATCGTCCCGCATCATGTTCTGCGCAAATTCCCGCAGGCCCGGGTCCGCCGCACAGGCGTTCATCGTATAAGGCGCATGGGCCACGATGGGGCCTTCCACGCCGTTTTCCGCCGCTTTGTCCAAAAATTCCGCCACATCGGCCTCATCCAGCGCTTTTACGCTTCCGCCCCGTGGGTTGCGCGTGAAAAATGCAAATGTGTTCGCTCCCAATTTGCGCGCCTGCCGTCCCATGGCGGCATAGCCCTTGGAGGAAGAAATATGGCTCCCGATCTTCAGCATTCCATCGTCCTTTCCGCCGTCGCCCTGCGCGGCCCGGCGCTGTGTGCTTCTGTCACGCGCCCGTGTGGCGCGTCTCTGCACATATTGTAGCATATCCCGCCGGATTTTGGTAGAATGGACAGGGGTGATTTGTGTGGAGATCGACATAAAGGCTGAACTTGTCCGCCTGGCCGAACCGGAATACGCCGTTTTTTCCCGCAGGCTTTTGCCCGGCACGGAAAACGTGCTGGGCGTGCGCCTTCCCCTGCTGCGCCGCCTTGCGCGCCGCATTGCCAAGGGGGATTGGGCCGCCTATCTGGATACCGCAGGAGACGGCTCGTTTGAAGAAGTCATGCTGCAGGGAATGGTCATTGGTGCTATCTGCGCGCCGCCGCAGGAGGTTCTGGCCCGCACCGCTGCTTTCGTGCCGAAAATAGATAATTGGTCGGTGTGCGACAGCTTTTGCAGCGGACTGAAGCTGGCCCGCACGCATCCGGAGCCGGTGTGGGAATTTTTGCAGCCTTATTTTGAGGACCCCCGCCCCTTTGCCGTGCGTTTCGCCGTGGTGATGCTGCTGTTTTATTACATCGACGCGCAGCATCTGCCCCGCGTGCTTGCTCTGCTGGAGGAAGTACACAGCGACGAATACTATGTAAAAATGGCTGTTGCATGGGCTGCCTCCATGTGCTATGCCGCATTTCCCGACGAGACGCTGCCCTGGCTGCAAGCCGCGCGGCTGGACGAATTTACTTACCGCAGGACCATCCGGAAAATTTGTGAATCTCATCAGGTCAATGCAGAGCAGAAATCCCATTTGCGCGCACTGGAGCGGCGTCGGCAGGGTTGACGCACCATTGTCCTCAGCCAAAAATGGACGCGGTCAAAAGGCCGCGCCCGTTTTTTGTTTTTCGCCCTATGCTCCCTGCTCCGCCGCCGCGCACGGCGCGCCGATACGCTGGATGCGCTCGATGAGGAACGAGGACAGCGTCACCGTAATGAATGAGAATACGATGCGCCCTGCCGGAATGTACGTCAGCGACAGCGCCAGCACAATGGCGTCTGTCATAAAATAGGATTTGGAGAGCGTCAGCTTCGTAAACTTGTTCAGCAGCAGCGCCAGCACATCGTCGCCGCCGGACGCGCCGCCCGCACGTACAACAAGGCCCACGCCAACGCCCACGAACACTCCGCCCAGCAGCGCGGCAATCAGCGGTTGGCCGGAAAGGTCTGGCAAAACCGGGCCGACACGCTCCCACAGCATATAAAAGCAGGCGAAGCCCGCGCTCGCCGCGATGGCATATTTGAAAAACGCCTTGCCCAAAAAACGAAAGCCAAGCGCGTAGCAGATGACGTCAATGACAAATTCACTAACGCCCGGCGAAATGCCGAACCAGTGATGCAGCAGCAGCGTGGTGCCCAGCACACCGCCCTCGGTAACGCCGCTCTGGCTGTGGACATTGAACAAGCCGAAGCTGAGGATGGCCGCTCCCAGCAGCAGCACAGCATAGCGTGTCAGGGTTTCCTTTGCGGGTCTCATGGGTATCAAATCTCCTTCCAATGTTTGCAAAGCCATTATAAACCCTCGTATCGTCCTAAGGTCAAGCATCTTTTTCGCTTGTATTCTCCGCCCATGGACGGTATACTTTTTACAAAGCCTTTTACACCGCCGGGAGGAATTGGATGAAGGAATATTACAAGATCACCGAGGTGGCGCGGCTGTACGGCCTTTGCACGGACACGCTGCGTTATTATGAGGAACAGGGCCTGCTGCATCCCCATCGCAGCGAGGCGGGCTACCGCCTGTACAGCATCGACGATATCTGTAACCTGAACGTAATCCGCGCCCTGCGGGAGCTGGACATGCCCGTAGAGCACATGCGCCGTTATTTCGGGGAACGTACAGTGGCCTCCACACTGGACATGCTGGACGAGCAGGACGCTGCCATCCGGGCGCGCATTGCCGCCCTGCGGGACGCGCGTGCCGCCGTGGATGCGCGCCGGGCGCGTTTGGAGCGGTATGACGGGCAGGAACCGGGCCTGCTGCGCCTGCTGGAGCTGCCGGAACGTCCCTGTCTGCAATTGCAGGAGGACGTTATCCTGGAGCGCGAGATCGACTTCGCACTGAAAAAACTTGCCCACCGCCACGAGGAGGTCATTCGTGCGCTGGGTACCCAGTGCATGGGCGCGGTGCTGGACGAATCGCAGCGCGCCCGGGGGATCTACAACCATTTTTGCAGCGTGTTCTACCTGGGCTGCCGCAGGCGGGAAGCGGACGGCGCGCTGCCCGCGGGCGCTTACGCCAGCGTTTTTTACCGCGGTCCGTACAGCCAGCTTGCGGACGTATGCGCCGCGCTGTGGCCCCGTCTGGCCGCACAGGGCCTGCGGCAGGACGGGCCTGTGATGGAACTTTACCACATCGACGCCCACGACACCGCGCGGGTGGACGAGTATTTGACGGAGGTCCAGGTGCGCGTGGCGCGCGCGGGGCAGAAAGGGAGCGGGGAGCATGGCGTCTGAATTCACAAAACGCATTTATGAGGTCGTACGGCAGATCCCACGGGGCTGCGTGGCCTCTTACGGGCAGGTGGCGTTTCTTGCCGGGAATCCGCGCGGCGCGCGGGGCGTCGGCTTCGCGATGCACCGCAGCCCCGAGCCGGGCGGCATCCCGTGCCACCGCGTGGTATTTAAAGACGGCGGCCTGTGCGGCGGCCTTGCCTTTGGCGGCGAGGGCATACAGCGCGCACTGCTGGAGGAAGAAGGCGTGGTTTTCCTGCCGGACGGCCGCGTAGACATGGCCCGCTGCGGCTGGCTGAAATAAAATTCTTCCGCCGCTCCCCCTCCGCGTGACAGCGGACAGCACAGAATGTCAGGAACGGGAGCGCGGATTCCTTTATCATGGAATCACGCGGAAAGGGATGGCGCAATGAATTGGATCACCGGGATACAGCGGGCGCTGGACTACGTGGAAGCCCATTTGATGGAATCCGTTGACTATGAAGAAGCAGCGAAGCAGGCCTACTCGTCCAGCTTTCATTTTCAGCGGGTGTTCAGCATCCTGTGCGGCTTTACGCTGGGAGACTATATTCGAATGCGGCGGCTCACTCTGGCCGGCAGCGAACTTGCATCGTCGGACATTCGGGTAATCGACGCGGCTTTGAAATATGGCTATGATACGCCGGAGAGTTTCAGCCGTGCCTTTACCCGCTTTCACGGCGTGCCTCCCTCACAGGCAAAGCATGGCGCGGCGCTCAAAGCTTTTTCCCCTCTTTCCGTGAAACTTACTTTAGATGGAGGAAGCACAATGGATTACAGAATCGAAACAGTGGAAGCCTTCCGGCTCATCTGCCGAAAAAAGCAAATTCCCAGCCGGGCCGAATTGACGGAGGCGGTGATCTCCCCATTTTGGCGCGAATGCACCACCGACGGAACCATTGAGGCGCTGTGCCGCTATATCCCGGAACCCAATATCTTTGGCGACCGAATCGTGGGTGCCAGTTTCGGACGGGATGCCGCGGATGCGGAATTCCCCTACGCCATCGGCGCGCCTTACAACGGAGCACCCGTCACGGATGCGGGATTGACCGTAGAAGACATTCCGGCCCACACTTATGTTGTATTTCCCTGCACCGGGCGAATGCCGGAGGCACTTCAAAACCTTTACCAAAAGGTATGCAGCGAATTTTTCCCGGCCAGTGAATATCAGCCCTGCGGCGGAACGGATTTTGAGGCGTATCCCTCGGCAGATGTGGACGACCCCAACTACACCTGCGAAATCTGGGTGGCGGTTGAAAAGAAATGATTTTTCAGACGGTCGAAAAAGGCAAAGAAGGAAAAGAAACGTCCGAAAAAAAAGCTGGCGGTGGCAAAGCCATGCATCTTTGCGCAGCAAAGTGCAGGCCACGCGGCGAATGCCGCAAAAAAGGGGTGGTGACCGCGCCCGCAGGCGCGTATCGGAGCGGCACGAAGCCTCCCTTGCGGACCACCCCGCTGAAAGCGCGGCTCTTAGCGCGCAGACGCCCCTTTTTCATTTGAAGTAACCCCGCGATGCCCCGCAGGGCCAGTGCCGAGGCGTGTAGAGTGAAACGACCGCCGAGGGCCACCGTGTGCGGCGAACGGGCCGAAAGCCCTGTTCGCCGGCAGCCCGGCGCAAAAGCGCAGCTTTTTCGGCAAGCTGTCTGTCCACTTGAAAAAGAATAAAAATCGTTTGCCCGCCCGGACCTACGCCGGCCGGGCAAACACCTTGCAGCACAAAAGGGGTGATTTGTGTGCGAAGCGCTCAAGCTTCCCCCTTGTGCGCCGGAAAGGAGAACCGAGGAAAACAATGAGCGGCAGCGCCGTACAAAGCGTTTAGTATTCTCATAGGGCTGCGGCTTTGGCGGCCCCCTCAAAGGAAGGAGACCCATCTCCGGGTCTCCTTCCTTTTTGACTTTTAAAGGTTGTCAAACAACGACGTCTGTTCCGCACGCAGCGAAGGGCCCGTGCGGTCTGTGATCTGTTCGCCGCCCCGCGGCCATCCGGTGAGCATCGGCGCGTCCGGTGCATGGACGGCGCGGGCGCGCCGCAGCAGCGCCGGGCGTGTGGTGGCATAACAGTAGGTGCAGCCGTTGGGACAGGTATTGTATACGCCGACATCCACGGACGCCGCACAGCCGCAGGCCGGGCGCTGGCCGGGATCCCTTTCCACCCGGATTGGATACCCTGCGATACGCTCCACTTTCGCGCTGTCGATGCACGCCGCGTGCCGGATGCCGTATTCGGAAAGCTCCACAGCCTCGGCACAGGTGTACAGCGGCAGCCCATACTCTCCCGCAATGTCTGCAAACCCTTTCGCCAGCAAGCGCATCTGCGTTTCCTCCAACGGGGCGATGGACGGACGAATGCCCGGATATGGGTCCGCAAAGCTGAAAACACACCGCCGGGTGGCTCCGTGCAGCGCACAGCACAGCGCACCGAAACGCTCTAACTGCCACGCGGGAGTGATGGAGGAAGTAAGAAGCACCGGGTCGAACCGCCAGTCCACGCCCTCCGGGCCGAGGCGCTCGGACAGACGAAGAAACGTATCCACCGTGCGCTCTTTTTCAGGCAGGCCCGGCTCCAGTGCGGAGCCGTAGCCCGTTACTGTATATTCAAAATAGTATTTGTATCCAAGTGCGTCGAGCTCATCCAGCAGCGGCAGCATGGGCGCGGCGTTTTTCGTCCAAAAAACGATGCAGTCCACATTGCCTGGCGAAAGGGCCACGCGGCTGATACGCGACGCGTTATACGGGTTCGGCACAAGCACCTCTCCCGCCCTCAGGCGCGCCATCATCCACTGTCCGTAGCACGCTGGAATATCCGTGCGGCGGCTCGCGCTGATGATCATTTCGTCTTTCCCTTCCTTCTGCCGCGAAGCGGCCTCAACAAAACCGCACCTGCTGCGGTTTTGCATGGTTCAATGTTCTCAAAGCCCTGTGCGCCGGCACAGGGGCGTGTGCCTTGCACACGCGCGGCCGTGCAAGCGGCACCTTTGAGGTTATTATACCATGACGCCGCGAAGCGGCCTCAACAAAACCGCACCCGCTGCGGTTTTGCATGGTTCAATGTTCTCAAACCCATGCGCGAAAGCGCATCCGCGCGTGCAAAGCACGCGCACGGCCGCGACAGCGGCGGGTTTGAGGTTATTATACCACATACCTAAGCTTCCTGCCTCCCACCGCGCACCAAATCCCGGCCCGGCCATATACTGATGACAGGGGCTTTTTCCCGGAAAGGAGGCGTTATGCATGGCACAGTGGATTTCTGCGTGTCTTTTCGCGCTTTCAGCCAATATTGATAATTTCCCCATCGGCATTGCTTACGGGCTGCGTGGTATGCGCATCGGAGCGGGCGGCAACCTTCTCATCGCATGCCTTACCAGTCTCGGTACAGCGGCTGCAATGCTGCTGGGCGGAGGGCTGGCACGGCTGATCCCGCCGGACACGGCAAATGCATTGGGCTGCATGCTGCTGGTCCTGATGGGCCTGTGGATGCTGTACCGCGAGGCGCAGGGCGGAATAGGAGCGCCGGAACAGCCGCCTGCGGACGCCGGAACGCGGCTGGGCCTGCGGGAAAGTGCCGCTCTTGCCGCCGCACTGATGGTGAACAATATGGGGTTTGGCGTGGGTGCGCGCATCACAGGGCTTTCCATTGTCAAAACAACAGCATGCACGTTCGTGTGCAGCCTGATACTTCTTGCGGGCGGCGCCGCTGTGGGCAGGCGGTTCGGCGGCGGGCATCTGGGCAGGTATGCGGGAGTATGCTCGGCGGCGCTCATTGTGGCGCTGGGCGTTTACGAACTTTTTATTTGACGCGCCTTATACCCGACAACCTCCCTGCATTGTCGATTGACTTCCCGTTCCTTCACCGCCTATAATGAAAGAACAAAAAAGCATCATGGGGAGGCCGCCAGAAATGGACCTGCACGATTTTTACACCGGCCGTACATTCGACGCGCACCGTTTTTTCGGCGCGCATTTTGAGGGAGACTGCGTAACCTTCCGCACCTATGCGCCCGGCGCACAGGCTGTGGAGTTGATTGGAGAATTCAACGGCTGGCAGGGTATGCCCATGGCCCGGGAGGGACAGGGCGGCATATTTTCCTGCCGTATACAGGGCGCAAAGCCCGGCATGCTGTATAAATACAAAATCCGTCCCGCTGCGGGCGGTGAGGCGGACCATTGCGACCCCTATGGCTTTTGGATGGAACTTCGTCCGGGCAGCGCCTCCGCGCTCTGGCCTTTGGGCGGGTACCGTTTCACAGACGAAGCCTGGATGGCGGCGCGCAGCCGCGCTTTCGATGCGCCCGTCAATATTTATGAGATGCATTTCGGCTCCTGGAAAAAAGACGAGGCCCGCGAAAACGGATGGTACCGCTATGATGAAATCGCGGACAAGCTGATTGCCCACGTAAAAGAAAACGGCTATAACTATATTGAATTCATGCCCCTGAGCGAGCACCCGGCGGACTGCTCCTGGGGGTACCAGAACACCGGCTTTTTCGCGCCCACGAGCCGCTACGGCACGCCCGACCAGCTCAAGGAGCTCATCGACAAATGCCACGCCGCGGGCATAGGCGTGCTTCTGGATTTCGTACCCGTGCATTTTGCACTGGATGCATACGCACTGGCCAATTATGACGGCACAGCTCTGTATGAATATCCCCATTCGGATGTGGGCGTCAGCGAATGGGGCAGCTGTAATTTCATGCACTCCCGCGGAGAGGTGTGCAGCTTTTTGCAGTCTGCCGCACACTACTGGCTGGAGGAGTTCCACTTCGACGGCCTGCGCATGGACGCCATCAGCCGCATGATCTACTGGCAGGGCGACCCCGCCCGCGGTGTGAACGGGAATGCCGTTTCATTTTTGCAGACAATGAATGCCGGCCTGCGGCGTCTGCATCCCACAGCGATGCTCATCGCAGAGGATTCCACCAATTTCCCCAAGGTGACTGCTCCTGTGGAATACGGCGGGCTGGGCTTCGACTACAAGTGGGACCTGGGCTGGATGAACGACACGCTGGACTACTTCAAAAAAACGCCGGAGGAGCGCCGGGCACAGTACCACAAGCTGACGTTTTCCATGGCATACTTTCCGCAGGAACAGTATCTTCTCCCCCTCTCCCACGACGAGGTGGTCCACGGCAAAGCAGCCATCGTGCAGAAAATGTACGGAGATTACGAACAAAAATTTCCGCAGGCGCGGGCGCTGTACCTGTATATGATGGCGCATCCGGGTAAAAAGCTGAACTTTATGGGCAGCGAGCTTGGCCACATGCGCGAATGGGACGAAGCCCGGGAACTGGATTGGATGCTGCTGCAATACCCCATCCACGATGCGTTCCGCCATTTTACGGAAGAGCTGAACCGCCTGTATCTTTCCAACGACGCCTTTTGGCAGGGCGAGTATGATCCCGCACATTTTCAATGGTTGGACTGCCAAGCCGACGGGACCTGCCTGTATGCGTTCCTGCGCAGAGGCGGCACGCACACCGTGGCCGCAGCATTCAATTTCGGCGATACGCCCGCGCCCAGTTACCGCCTGCACATGCCCTTCGCCTGCCGTGCCCGGGTGCTTCTGCACACGGAGTGGCAGCGCTTTGGCGGCGCTCTGCCGGAGGAAACGCCTGCGGTGCGCTCGCGGGCCGCTCGAGAAGGCCACGTGCTGACATTTCCGGTGCCCGCGTTCAGCGGCCTTGTGCTGGAACTGGATGCGCCGGACGGTAGCCGCATGACGGGCAAACCGAATCAATGACCGAAACAAAACACACGGGGCTGTTTCCGTCAGCCCCGTGTGTTTTGTTTTTTTACAGCCCCCGCGCCGCGGCCCGGCCTGCTGCGATTCCCGTTGCCCAGGCCCATTGCAGGTTAAAGCCTCCGCAGTCCCCCGCCGCGTCCAGCACCTCGCCCGAAAGATACAGGCCCGGGCACCTGAGGGAGGCACAGCCTTCCGTCTTCACCTCGGCCAGCGGCACACCGCCGCCCGTCACCTGCGCCTGCGTCCAAGGCAGCGTGCCCTCTACGGCAAAGCGCCAGTTTTTAAGCGCACTGGCCAGAGCGTTCACTTCCCTGCGGGAAAGGCTGCCCGGCGCGCGCGAAAGCGGCTGCAGGCCGCAGCTTTTCAGTATCGCATGCCCCAGCTTTTTGGCCACGAGCCCCAGCAGAAGCGTCTCCAGCGAAGCAAACATGCCCGACGCGCAGCGCTGCTCCAGCATCCCGCGCAGGACAGGAAACGCCATCTCCGGAAAAAAATCCACGCTTGTCCCCGCCTTCTTCACGCCCGGGCCAAGCAGGCACGAAAGCTGCATGGCCGGGATTCCGGAGAGGCCGTATTCTGCGAACTGTACTTCTCCCCGTTCGGTTCCGGCGCACCGGCCATCCAGGTACAGCGAAAGCGCACAGTTGGCCCGCACTCCTTTCAATCCGACGGGAAACCCTGCGCACCGCAGCGGAACAAGGCATGGATACGGCTCCGCCACACTGTGGCCCAGCATGCGCGCCAAAGCAAAAGCGGAACCATCCGTGCCGAACTGCGGCCCGGCCTGACCGCCCGCAGCCAAAACCACACGCGCGGCCGAAAAGGCCCGGCCGTCCCGCGTACGCACCGAAAAACCGCCGGGCCCTTTTTCCACCTCCGCCACCTCGCAGCTGCACGCCACATCCACGCCTGCACGCTCCAGTGCCGCACGCAGTACATCCAGCACCATGGATGCCTGATAGCAGTAGGGATATACTCTTCCGTCGGCCTGGGTATCACACAAAAGGCCCATCTCCCCAAAAAAGTCCAGCACTGCGTCCGGAGGGGTTCGCTCCAATATATCCGCCAAACGGGCCGTATCCGCACTGTGATAATGTTCCGGCGCGGCGTTTCGGTTCGTCAGGTTGCAGCGGCCGTTGCCCGTGGCCAGCAGCTTTTTCCCCACACGGTCCAAGCGTTCCAAAACCGTCACGCACTGTCCTCCGCACTCCTTTGCAGCCGCCAGCGCAGCTGCAAGGCCGGACGCGCCGCCGCCGATGATGATGATCTTTCCGTTTTTGCTCATAACGTCTCCCCGTTTCCGCACGCAAACCGCGGCTTTACATGGTTCAATGTCCTCAAAGCTCTGTGCGCCAGCACAGGGGCGTGTGCCTTGCACACGTGCAGCCGCGCAAGCGGCGGGCTTGAGGATTATTATACCATATTTCTAAGCTCACACTTCGCGTACCGCTCGTGTTCACTAAGAAATATGGTATCTATGCCGCTAAGTTCATGCTTCGCCTGCGGCTCGCATTCACCAACCGGACATATTATACCACATCCCCCGGCAGGCTTTATACGTTCTTTTTCAAATCACCTGACAAACTTCGTCTCAACATGCTACAATAAGGCCATGGCAACCGCCGGTTGTATAGTAAAGAAGCCGCCCAACCCCTGAAAATACAGGGTTCAGGCGGCTTTTCATGCTCTTTGCGGGCGTGTTTTCCCTTAAGTTTTCCCTTTACAGATTCAAAACGCCCCTTATAAAGCCCTCCATGCGTGCGGCGCTGTCCTGCTTCATCCGCTCGGTGAAGTGGCCGTACCTGTCCAGCGTGAACGCCGCAGAGGCGTGCCCAAGGTTGCCTTGCACCGTTTTGATATCATCCCCGGCCCGGATAGCATTCACGGCATAGGTGTGCCGGAGGTCGTGAAAGCGGATGCCGTGCAGTTCGGCAGCAGCAAGAACAGATTTAAAGGCCGCTTCTGCCCGCCATTGGTCGAACGGCGCGCCCGTCTCCGTGGTGAATACCAGATTGTAGGAATTATCCCAAAGCGGCCCCGCTTTGATTCTGGCCGCAGTCTGCATGCGCTTTTGCGCCTTGAGCGCATCCAGCACCAAGGGCGCGGGCGTGAGCGTGCGGCTCTTGCCGTTCTTGGGAGAGATAAAAGGGCCGTCTGCCCGCTGCTCGGGCTGGGCAAGCTGCTTGCTGATGGTGATAGTATCACGGCCCACACAATCCCATGTAAGCCCCAGCAGCTCGGAAAGGCGGCAGCCGGTGAACAGGGCCGTTTTAATAAGCTGCTCCACTTCGGTTCCCTGTGCTGCATTCAGCAGTGCCGTGGTCTGCTCATCGTCAAGCGGGTGTATCTCCGCCTGTTCAAGCCGGGGCAACGTGCAGCCCTCGGCGGGATTCTGCGGGATGTAGTGCAGCGCGACGGCCTTTTTCAATGCCTGATACAGCACTTTGTAAGCCAGCCGCACGGATGCCGGGGCAAGCTCCAGCCGGTTGATAAAAGCCTGTATCATGTGTGGGCGCAGCTCCGGTAGGCGCACAGCGCCCAAAGCGGGCTTAATGTGCCTTTTCACGTTGTTGCGGTATATACGTGCTGTATTAGGCTTCACGCCGCCCAAATATTCAGCCGTCCAGATGTCAAGCCATTCGCTCACCGTCATGCGCTCCGGCTGTATATAGGTGCCGCTGTCCACGGCCACCGCAGCCGCCTGCATCTTCTCCCGCACTTCCTTTTGCGTTTTCCCGGTGATGGATATTTGCACTTGTTTGCCGGTGCCGGGGTCTCGGCCAGTGGTAACGCGGGCCTCCCAATAAGTATAGGTTTTCCCGCTGCGCGTCACCGTCTTTTTTCGGATGGTGCCCGCGCCTCTTGCCGCTTTTCCTGCCAAAATAAAAACCTCCTTGTGATACACTTTGACAAGCCCACACAAAGAGGTGTATAATCAAGCTGTTGGGCAGATTGCACCTTCCTGTGTAAGCTGTTCTATATAAGCCGTCGGTGTTAGCAGCATCGGCGGTTTATTTTATTTCTGCGCCCTGGGCTTCGGCTCGGGGCGTTTTTTCATTTTCTCATTTTTGAGAACGTAGTCGGATAGCAAAGCGGGGAGCCCGTTGTCCACATTGTGGACAACGGTGCCGCCCTTTGCAATTTGCGACGGCTCCGCTCCGAAGCTGTCCGAATTTCGGACAACTCCCCATGATGAGCTTATCGCAATTTGCGACAAGCGAACTAAAGGGCGTCTTTCAAGTTGCGACAATTTGTCGCAACTGGCGCCGTGCAGGGCGTCCGAATTTCGGACGAGCAAACCCAAGCGTAGCCGTCCGAATTTCGGACTTCTACCACAGTTCCGCAACTGTTGCGGAACTGAAAGGCGCTGCGTTACAGGCCTCTACAACGCGATTCCAGCCGCTTTGCGGGTGGGGTGGTATCTTTTATCGCCTTGAGGGGAAACGCGCTTGTCCGGGCGCTGGCGGGGCTACGCCGGATGTGTTAATCCTTTGGTGCACCCTTTCTGTATCTGGGAACTTCTAGCACCTCCGCAGCTCGTTCAGCAACTTTGTTTTGCCCCTCCTTTGTCATCTGGTCAAGCGCATAATTTATGAATTTACGGGGGTCTGTAGTGTGTATTACCGTCAAGCTTTCGCCGTTGGTATTTCTTGTCACTTCTTTCCACCGTTCCTCAAATTCTGCGCCAGTGTCGAAAGTCTCCAAACCCATTAAATCTTCTATGCGAACGCCTAGTGCTTCGGCTATTTTAATAATTGTGTCCAGTTTGGGATTCCGCTTTCCGCTTTCCCACTGCCCTATATTTTGATACGCGACACCGAGAATTTTTGCGAGGTCGGCTTGTGTCATGCGTGCAGCGATCCTTGCAGCTTTAATCTTTTCTCCTATAGGCATCCTTTTCACCTCATTTGTATCATATCACAAAGCAGACTTTAGCACAAGCAAAAACTTGCAAAAAATTATTGACACAAGTATTTGATTGTGATATAGTGACGATAAAGCAAGTTTTTGCTTGTGCAAGGAGGTGAACAAAATGAGAATCGACCGAGTAAAGCTAATTGCGGAAATGGCCCGGCAGGAAATCACGGTAAATGAACTTGCTGAAAAGGCGTGTGTATCCCGTGTGACGATTACCGCTGCACGCGGCGGGAAGTCATGCAGCCGTAATTCTGTGCTGCACATTGCTCACGGTTTGGGCGTGGAAGTAAGCGAACTTTTACCAAAGGAGGACTAACCAAGAATCTGATGTGCTACGAGAAGTAATACCAAATTGGTACAACTGGAGGATTAACACATGAAAACGACAATGAAAATCACGCTGCGGGCATTCCCCGTGAAAATCCAGGACACCCGCACAGGCAAAACCACGGAGGACAGAATTGTCCTGACGAAAGAGCAGCTGCACGCCGCCGATCTGGTGGGCCAGAGCAGCAAGGAGCTAATAACCCGGCTGTATAACCGCGAGGGCTACAAGGTGTTGGAGATTGGCAAGGCCGCAAAGCAAAGCGGGGAGCTTAACTTGGAAGCTGCGTACTTGATGTGCCACTTCATGGAGGACGGCGGCGCGGAGGCGGAGCTGTGACCGATGAAAACTATGAAAAGTATCTGCGGGGGCTGACGGCGGAAAACGTGCTGTCAATGGATTCTTTCGCCCTGGCTTACGCCGCTCCGGATGCAATAGCAGCCGCGCGGCGTTTGATGCTTGCAGACCGGGCCGGAGCGCTGGGAAAGAGCCTTGATGAGTTCAACGCGGCTCATGGTGAAGCGCTTGAATTGAGGCGCGCAGACAAGCTGATAGCCCCTGCAGACAGGGACGTTTTCGGACGGGCACGGGCGGCGCCGGATAAGAGCATCATTATTTCCAGATTCAAAACACTTGACGAATTTGAAGAACAGGAAGCGGCGTGGCTCGTTCCCGGATGGATACCGCAAGGCCAAATCACATTATTGGCAGCGGATGGCGGCGTAGGCAAAACGTCTTTATGGGTGAATATTGTTGCCAACCTTAGCGCCGGGCGGCCTTGCGTGCTCGACCCGCCCGGATATACTCGGGAGCCGCTGCGCGTGGCCTTTATGACCACAGAGGACAGCATACGGCAAAAGCTTAAAAAGAAGCTGCGCATTGCCGGGGCCAATATGCAGAACATCATCGCTCCGGACTTTCTAGGCGATACAACTGGCGTGCTGCGTGCCTTTAAATTCGGTTCGGAGGAAATGGCGGCAGCAATACGGTACTTCCGGCCTGCTTTATGTGTGTTTGACCCTGTACAAGGCTTTGTGCCGCCGCTCATCAACATGGGGAGCCGCAACGCAATGCGAGACTGTACCGCCCCGCTTATCACATTGGGCGAGGAATGTAATACAACATCCCTTATTGTAAGCCACACGAACAAGCGGAAAGGCGCGTCAGGCCGCGACCGCATAGCAGACAGTGCCGATTTATGGGACGTTTCCCGCTCTGTGATTATGGCCGGCTACACCGAGGAACAGGGCGCGCGGTATCTTTCCAACGAAAAGAACAACTATGCGCCGCTACATGAAACGCTGCTGTTTAGCATCGATGCAGACGGGCAAATCATCAAAGAGGGCACAACGTGGAAACGCGACCGCGATTTCATGCAGGCGGCAGCGGATTTCAAAGGCAATTCCAAGCGGGAAGATTGTAAGGAATGGATATTGCATGAATTGGACGAAGCGGGCGGCTCTGTCCCATCCAAATACCTTTCAGACAAAGCGCGTGCGGAGGGTTATAGCGCGGACGTGCTGCGCCGTGCAAAGGATGAATTGAAGAAAAGGCGAGAGATTCACTATTACCAGACAGGCAGCACAAAGGCCAAAACATGGCATGTCGGCCTTACCTCATGCAACGAATTTTAAGAATTGCCGCCGGATACAGAAACCCCATTTTAGCGTTGTGCCGGTCAGAGACACTAAAACCCTCAAATGAAGCTATAAACCCTTATAAATACTATGTTTTTTTCACTTGGCAACACCCTCAAATGAAAGGTTGAAACCCTCAAATGAGAAGCTTTCATTTGTGCATCCTGCCAAATGAAGAAATCTGCAGTACAAAGCCATTTTTCGCTTCACTTGAGTATTTGCGCCTTTGTAACGGTCGAGCACATAACATGAACAAGTAAGAAAACAGGAGGATGCAACAAAAATGCAAAATAAAATATGCCCTTTAGTGGTTATTTTGGATGAAACATCCGGTACGGTTGGGTGCTTATTCATGCCTCACCAGCGGGGAGGGATTCCGCAATGACCTATTACACAACGTGCCCACGGTGCGGGGCAAATTTAGACCCGGATGAAAAATGCGATTGCGAACAGGAGAACAACGAAGATGAAACGACAGCCATTGGAGGCGCTGGGCCTCACGCCGGAGCAGATCGGTGCGGTACTTAACATGTATCATGCGGACATGGATAAAGCCCGTGCGGAGCATTTTCGCACGCACAAGGCCACGGAGACGCGGGCGGCGATTGCACGCATGCTGCCATGCCTGCACTCGTTCAAGAGCCTGCGCACGGTGCTGGACGCGGTAAACAGCGCCTATCTGGATGAACGCCGCTAGGGCGTGTAGGTCTGCAATCTGGTTGCAACCCCTGACGCCGATGAAGAAAAAGAACAGGAGGCCGGGAACGAGCATGGAAGAGATTGATATTTTTCTGCAGGACAGCGCCCAGCAAATTGAAATGCTGCGCGAGAAGCTGCAGCACATGAGGGCCGAAAGTGCTATAAGGCAAGAGGCTTTCGACCGCCTTGAACAGAAACACCGGGAAAAGCTTGAACACTTAGAAGCTGAATACAACAGACTTTTAGCCTTGCAGGAGGGGCCGCAGCCATGACCGACCGAGTGGAACGTCTAACAATGAGCGTATCCGAAGCCGCCGCCGAGCTGGGCATAAGCCCCAAGAAAGCGTATGAGCTGGCGCACTCGGCAGAATTTCCGTCGTTCAAAATCGGCACGCGGACGGTTGTTTACCGCGACGGCCTGCGCGAATGGGTACGCAAGCGCAGCGAAAAAGAAAGCGCCCGTCCGTGCTACTAACACGGACAGGCGCAAAGGTGAAGCGGAAAGGAGCCCCGTTTCACCTGCATTTTACCAGAAAAATGGAGGATTTGCAATGATTACTTATCTCGGAGCCGTAGCCCTGGGCTTTGTGCTGGGCGCTGTATTCTCTGCTGTGGGCCTGCTGTCCGACCGAAAGGGGGCGCGGCGGTGATGGATACCGAAGCTTTGAGCATTCTTGTTAATCAAATTGAAAGGGGCACAAACGCGGCCCGCGCCATTCAAGAGGTTATGGCTTCTGGCGAATACTCTCCCACGGTATGGGTTGACGGCTTGGGCTATGTGCTCGATAGCTTAAATGCCGACACCAAGGCACTGCGGCGCTTTACAGACCTCAGCAGAAAGGGGGCGGGCTGATATGAATATCGTCATGCAAGAACTATTTGACCGTTTCCAAAAACTGCCCATCATGGAAAAAATAGAGTTTTTGGAGCTGCTGAAGCTTTTCCACGATAACCCCGAATTTCGCGCCGCCTATGACGCAGCGACGCCACCGGGCCATGAAACGCCACCGGGGGCAACGGTACACGGGTTGCTTACAGCTTGGAAAGCCGGAGCCCTATAGCCAACAAAAAAAGCCGCCCTCCCGGACGGCCCCAAACCTTGAGATTATTATACACCAGACGGGAGGGCAGCGCAATGAATGATGAAAACCTTATCACATTTAACCAGATGCAGCCGGAGAGGCACAAGGAGCTTTCACGGCTCGGCGGTATCGCCAGCGGCCAAACGCGTGCCCGGCGTGCCTATATGAAAACGGCAGCGCGTGAAATGCAATTGCGCATGGTCTATTTCAAAGATGCGGATGCTGATTTAAAAGCAGAGTGGGCAGAGTTCCAGCGCTGGCGGCGAAGCGAGAAAAAACGGAGAGTGAACGCCGGGAAACGAGGGCGTAAGGCATGAACGAAGCGCCCACAAATGAAGCCCTGGCCTTGCTGGATGAACGGCAGGCCACTGTACTGCGTGGCCGGTTCTACGAGGGCCGCACGCTGGAAAGTCTGGCCGTGCAGTTGGGCATATCGCGCGAACGTGTCCGGCAAACAGAATCAAAAGCAATTCGTGCAATGCGCTTTCCACGGATCCAGCGCAAGCTGGAAGCGTACCGGGAGAACATCCTCTCTGGCAGCTCATACCACGGTACAGGCTTCAGCGCATGGAAAGAGCGCGGCAGCGTAGAGGAACGACTTGCCGAGCGTATAGAAGCCTATGCGGAACGCGGCACAACAAATGCTTTTATATCCGATGTCATGCGCATACGCGGATGCAGCCGCGAAGAAGTGTTGCAGCGATACCCGGAGCTTAGCAGCTAAAAAGCAGTATTCCCGGCCCTGTGCCGGGTGCTGATATATCAACAAGAGAAAGGAAAGAAAAAACATGAACAATTACACCGCAAACAAAGAATTGAAAGCCGTACTCGACGATTTTGTAGCCCAGTATGCAGCCGCGTGCGAAGCCTCCCGCGTTGCCTTTATGAAGTCCTCCAAGGGCGGCGACAGAATCCCCGAGCCGGGCCACCTGTACGGGAACGATGCCAAAGAAGCCTTTGACCAGACATGCGCAGAGCTGCGCAGTCGGGCCGCTGCTGTGCTGGACACCATGACCGAAGAAGCGCGGGCGCAGCTGTATGCCGTACCCGACAGAGATTGCAGCGCGATAATTAACGCCGTAAACGGACGCACGAACCTGACCAGAGAAGAAGTTGACGGCCTGCTGACCAAGTACGGCTATAACGCGCTTACTTATCGCGCCATCGCCTCCGCTGCAAAGGCAAATGAAATCACGGTCAACGACTGCCCGCAGCAAGTCCTTTTTAACGACTTGGTAGAACTGCGCAGAGCCTTTGACGAGACACTCACGACCGCAAGTGCCGAGGCCGGGCACGCTGCGGAGGGCTTTGCCGAGTTGTTTAAAATGATGAATATTGACAGTGTTATCCCGGAGTGACGGAGCGGCGGCGGGCAAGGGTGGGGGGCCTCCCCCCTCCCTCCCTCAAGGCGACCCCATGCCGTCCAGCGCCGATTTACACACAGGGAATTTTCAACAGGGAGGTTATACAGTGAAAAGAGACGAACTAAAAAGCATTATACCAGATATTACCGATGACCAAGTAAACCAGCTTATGGCCATACACGGCGCAGACATTGAGCGCCACAAGCAACAGCTTGCCACACTGACCGCCGAGCTGGAAGAAGCAAAAGGCAAATACCACGAGACAGCCGACCGTCTCGCCGGGCTGGATGCCGAGTACAAGGCGAAAGCCGAAGCGGCTGAACAAGCCGCCGCCGAAAAACTAGACGGGATGCAAAGGGAATTTGAATTTCAGAGCGCGGCAATGATGGCAATGTCTGAAATCAAATTCACCAGCAAATCTGCAAAGAAAACATTTATGCGAGAGCTGCGGGAAAGAAACTTTCCAATTCAAGAGGGTAAAATTATCGGCTTTGATGAATTTTTTGCCGAAGCCCGGCAGGCAGACCCCGCCGCCTTTAGCTCGAGTGGATACCCTGTCATAAGAGACGGCGGCGAACCCATGCACCCGGTAACCGTTCCCGTAGATCCTGCGGAGGCTTTCGGGGAATTTGTCGAGAACAGCTTGTCAGGAAAGCCGTGGGCCGAGCCTGGCGGCTGGGAACGCATCGTTTAATACAGAGGGCCGGATATCCTCCGGCCCCATCATACCCCAAAGGCCGCACGAGGCCGGCAGAAGTGCCTCCTTCTGTTCGGCTTGAAAGCCTCTACCCTAGTGTTCTTTTATAGCCATGTTCCCCAAATTTGAAGACAAGCACCAACTATAATTAGAGCGAGCCCCCCTATTACTGACGGTCTATTATACAATGCTTTTTGCATTTTCCCTTCGTCCAATGCTTGGGCCGTCCGCATTTCTTCACATTGTTTCTTGCTTAGCCTTAGGGCAGACCATAAGGTCAGTATTGTGCCTCCTGTAGATAAAATGATTCCGAATGTTAAAAGAATACGTTCCATTTGAGATGAGCACTTCCCCTTCATTTTTATACCACTATAGGCCCTTTCCTGTACAATGTCAAAGGCCCCCGCTTTGACCCTTCCACGGGCTTCGGCGGGGGCAAAAGTTTTCCCTTATTTTTTCCCTTTATGGAGTACCAGCGCATGGAACGGGATTCCACGCCATACAAAACAAACCTTGATTTTATGCGGGTTTATGGTATCCTGTTCCATAGGATTCCACGCGGGAAAATAACAACCTGCAACCGCCGGTTGCCGAAATGGAACACCCAGTTGGTGGCCCCGCGCCCGCGCTTTTGTTAGGATGAAATCGGAGGGCGGGCCTGTTCCCGCCTCACTTTTCCTCAGGAGGACACAACTATGACGATCAACGAACGCATTCTTGCGCTGCGCCGGGCGGCAGGCCTTTCCCAGGAGGCTTTGGCCGAACAGGTGGGCGTCTCCCGTCAGGCCATCGGCAAATGGGAGAGCGGCGCTTCTCTGCCCGGGCTGGATAATCTGCAGGAGCTGGCCCGCGCGCTGGGCGTAAGCTGCGACGAACTGCTGACAGGAAAAGAGTCCGGAACGGAAAATACCGCCGGACAGGACGGTGTGGCGCTGGAAAGCGTAAAAGCCCTGCTGGACGCGCAAAATGCGGCGCAGGCCCATGCGGCCCACCGCCAGCGCATCCTTCTTGCGGGCCTTGCCGCCGCGCTCGCCTGCGTGGGTGCGGCGCTGGTGTACCTCGGTGTGTATTACGGGGGCCGCATGCGGGAGCTTTCCAGCCGTGTGGACGACATCGGCGCAAACGTGGCCGGCATCGAAGGCAGCATCGATATGCGTATCTCATCCATCCAGTCCAGCATAGAAGAGAGCCTGCGCCAGCAGGCCAGCATCGTGGCTGGTTTTGATTGGGACTACGGTGTCCCCGGTACAGAACGCCGCGTACCGTTGACGGTTACGGCCACACCCAAAAACTACCGCGACGGTCTTTCCGCCGTGTTCACTCTTACGCCGGAGAGCGGTGTGCCTCAGACAGCCGCCGGGACGCTGCTGGCGGGCAATGCGTTTTGTGCGGAGTTGGCCGTTCCCCTGGAAATGGAATACCAGGACTTTGCGGTATCCGTCAGCTTCACGCTGGATGGGGAGGCCCAAACGGAGGAGCTGTTCCGGGAATACGATTTTGTCTCGGGCTACCAGACGACGGTTTCGGTGACGCCCACGGAATTTAAAGCACAGCACTCCGGGCGCAGGACGGACGGTACCGCCGGAATGACGCTGGGCGGGGATTTTGAGCTTTCGGTAAATCGCGCTTACCGCGAGAACTCCGCCGTTCCCGCGCATGCGGTAATCGAGCTGGTGATCGACGGCGAGGCGGTACAGCGGCAGGAGATGGATCTTTCGGCTGATTTTCAGCTTGTCTCCGGCGGCGCCGGAACCGCCGATGAACAGGCGGAAGAGATCCTTTCCGGCATCACCTACTATCTTTCCTTCCCGGAAGAGGTCTACGCCGCACCGCAGAGGGAGGCGGAGCTTGTGGCCGCCGTCACCGACAGCAGCGGGCTTACCGTCACCGCACGGCGGGACCTGTATCGTGTTGGTTGAATCCTATACTCCAAACGCCGTGCGGCGGCATTCTGCCCGTTGCACGGCGTTTTCTGTCTCCGGCCGCATTTGTTTGCCTGTGCGTCCGTGTTTTGACAAAATTTACTTTTTGTCTCTTTTCTTCTTTGTGCGCAGCGGGTATCATAATAGCATACGTTGGGGCGGCACGTCTTTTCACCTCCGGTATGGCGGAGCACGCTCCATCCACAACAGGAGCGATGAAGTATGAGCGTTTATTCTTACGGCCCGCAGGGGCCGGACGGACAGGGGTATCATTCGCAGGGAAACCGGCGTGCGGACGAGCCGTTCGCTGCGCCGGGCGGCAGCGGGCCCGTGATCGACATGGTCCCCGCAAGGCAGAGAAAGCGCCACCCGTTTTTGTACGGGCTTGTGCTGGTGGCTCTGTGCGGCGCAGCGGCCTATTTCGGCACTGTATACGCCAACAGCCGTACCATGCCCGAACCGCAGAACGTCGTGGTGTATCAGGCGCCGTCCGGAAACGCGTCCGTGACCGGGGGCGCGCGCCTGGATGCGGCCAGTGTTGCCGCGGCGGCCAGCGATTCCGTGGTTGAGATCACAACGGAATCCGTGCAGACCGGCAGCTATTTCAACCAATATGTTGCCACAGGCGCAGGCAGCGGTGTGATCATCTCTGCCGACGGCTATATCGTCACAAACGACCACGTTATCAGCGGTGCAAACAGCATTGCGGTGCGCCTGCATGACGGCACCACCCTGGATGCCGCTTTGGTGGCCACCGACGCCAAGACCGACCTCGCTGTTATCCGCGTACAGGCACAGGGGCTCATTCCCGCCACACTGGGCACCTCGGCAGACCTTGTGGTGGGCCAGCCCGTGGTTGCCATCGGTAACCCGCTGGGCCGTTTGGGCGGCACGGTAACGGACGGTATCATCAGCGCCAAGGACCGGGTGATCAGCATTGACGGAGAGCATATGACGCTGCTGCAGACCAACGCAGCCGTCAACCCCGGCAACTCCGGCGGCGGACTGTTCGACGCGCAGGCGCGTCTGGTGGGCGTGGTGAACTCCAAATCCTCCGGCTCGGACGTGGAGGGCCTTGGCTTCGCCATTCCCATCGACACAGCGCGTCCCGTCATCGAGCAGCTCATCACCCAGGGCTATGTCAGCGGCAGGCCGTCGCTGGGCATGGAGCTGGTGGAGCTGACATCCTACCGCTCTGCGATTTTCGCAGGCACCGGACGGCTGGGCGTATATGTGAACAACGGCGGCAAAACGGGCCTGACGAACGGCGATTACCTTCTCTCCATCGACGGGCTTGCCATTGAAACGATGACCGACGTAAAGACCGCTCTGTCCGGGCACTCGCCCGGGGACACGGTGACGGTGCAGTACCTGCACAGCGGTGCGGTACGGGAAGCCGCCGTGGTACTTGTGGAGGATATTCCCGCTGCATGAGCTTTTTGCGCACTTTTTGAAAAAAACGTAAACTTTTGCGGATATCCTATATTTTCCGCACGGATAGGGGTATAATAAAGTATTATGGGTGCTGTATATTTTTCACGGTGCCCAATCACCGGCACGCGCTGCGCAGCCGGACATGGAGGTGGGCGCTTGCAAATCGAAAAGATGCGGGCCTTTATCATCAGGGTCCTGTTTTACTGCATCATCCTCGGGCTGGCCTACGCCGTGCTGAAATATGCGCTGCCGTTCCTGATGCCCTTTCTGGTAGCGTTTCTTATCGCCTTTATCCTGAAGCCCGTTATCAACTGGGTGACACAAAAAACAAAGCTTGGGCGCAAGCCCGTTTCGGTTTTGCTGCTCATTGCGTTTTATGTTCTGGCGGCCGCTCTCATCACGGTGCTGGGTACGCGGCTTGTGATTTTCTGCCGCGATATTTTCTACGCGCTGCCGCAGGTGTACGACACGGTTGTGGCCCCGGCGCTGAATTCGCTGCAGGACACACTGGAAAACTGGGTGATGGCCCTGAACCCCACGCTGACGGATTTTGTGGAAAGCGCCGGCAACAGCCTGTCGTCCTCGCTGTCCTCAATGGTCACCGCCATCTCCACAGGCGCTCTGAGCGCGGTAACGAATGTGGCCGGTTCCGTGCCGTCGTTCCTCGTTAAGTTCATCATCACCATCGTCGCGTCGTTTTTCTTCGTTTCGGATTATTATGCCATCACCTCTTTCCTGGCGCGTCAGCTGCCCCAAAAAGCACGGGACATGCTGTTCAAGGTGAAGGAAAAGGGCGTGGACGTTATTTTCAAATTCGGACGGGCCTACGCCATTTTGCTGAGCATCACCTTTGTGGAGCTTCTCATCGGTTTTTCTCTGTTGCGGGTGGACTACGCCCTGCTCATCGCGCTGCTCACCGCCATTGTGGACATCCTGCCTGTGCTCGGCACCGGCACGGTGCTCATCCCGTGGGCGGCGGCCATGCTGATTCTGGGCAACTTCCCGCTGGGCATCGGGCTTCTTATTTTATATGCCATCATCACCGTAGTGCGCCAGATGCTGGAGCCGCGCGTGGTAGGCAAGCAGATCGGCCTGTATCCGCTGGTAACGCTTGTGTGCATGTTTGTCGGCACCTATCTGTTCGGTTTTGTAGGGCTGTTCGGCCTGCCCATCATCGCCACGGTTCTGGTGCAGCTCAACCAAAGCGGAGACATCCACCTGTTCAAGTGAGCCTGTGCAGAGCATGAAAAAAAGCGTCGTTTGACTATTTGTACAACGCGCTTTTTTATTTTCCTCGGTATGGCTCAGCGCTCTGCGGGCCGCACGGGCAGCAGCTCAATATAGCCCCGGTCACCCACAGGCTCCAATTGTATGCGTGGGTTCGCGCCGTCCCACACATAGCCCAGACAGGCGGGGTCGTACTTCTCGATGGCGCCGCGCACCTGCCCAATGGCCTCGCAATAATCCGCCTCTGCAAACGGCTCGCCTTGAAACATCAAATATTCCGCCGCCGGCAGGCGAATCACATCAAAGCCCTCGGGCACGGGACCGTCATAATCCTCTGCGGTCTCCACACCCTGTACATATTCGGACGTACCCGGAGCGCGCTGCTCCGGCGTCAGCCACAGGCACACCGGCTCTCCGCAAAGGGACTTCATACTGGTGAGCGTGCCCCAAACATCGCAGCCGACCTCTTCACAGTAGGCGAAATAATCCCGCGCCTTTACTCCGCGCTTCAAAATGACCTTCCGAGCGGGCTTTTCCACACGCTGTACAAACACCGTTTTCACATTTTCCATTTTTTTCGGCTCCTTTCGCAATTCCCGGTATCTTACCCCGTAGGGAACAAAAAGGCACAGCGGAACAGGCTTTGCCGCGTATTCGCCCGGGTTGCAGCCGAACGCGCGAAAAAACGCCCGCTGATAACCGTCCACGCTGCCGAACCCCAGCTCGAACGCCACGTCTGTAATGCGGCAGCCTTCGTCCCGCAGGCGCAATGCGGAGCGGGACAGACGCAGCCGACGGATATAATCCGCCGGCGTCAGCCCTGTGTGCCGCCGGAACAGCCGGTACGCATACCAGGGCGAAAACAGCGCGGCCCGGGCCAGGTCCGCCGGAGTGATCTCCCCAGCCAGATGCTGTTCGATATAATCCTGCATGCGCTGTACCGCTTCGATCTGCTGCGTCATGCCGTTCCCTCCCGACACCGAGGCTTCCGTCCTGCCGCCAGACGCTTGCTTCGCCTTAAGCGCACCTCCGCCCGCGGCCTGCATCTGCCAGGCAGGCATAGGATACCACACCGCCTCCGGCCCGCGCTCGACCTTTTTTGCCTTTTCGGCCTCAGCGCGTCGCCGCCGCGCATACGCCCCGGCATTCCGCCGCGCCTGCCGCGCGCAGAGCTTTTGCACATTCGTTCAGCGTGGAGCCTGTGGTGAGCACATCATCCACCAGCAAAATCCGCTTTCCCTCCAGCGGCGCATCCGGCCGGGCTGAAAATGCATTCTTCAAATTTTTCCGGCGCTCCCCACCGGAAAGAGCCATCTGCCGGGGCGTTTCCCGTATTTTGCAAAGCGCCTGCATCACAGGCAGCCCCAGCTCCCGGCCCAGCGCGCGCGCCAGCATCAACGGCACGTCATAGCCGCGGCTCCGCCGTTCCCCTCTGCCGGAAGGCACCGGGACCAATACATCCACATTCCCCAGACACCCCGCCGCTTTCAACGCCTCTGCCTGCAGCAATGCCAACGGGCGTGCAAGATCGGTGCGCTTTTCAAATTTCAGCCGCAGAACCGCGTCCCGCACAGGCGGCTCATAGAAATACGGCGCATACGCCGCATCCAGATGCTCCAGCGCGTGCCCCTGCTTCGGTACCGGCTGCCTTAGAGGACGGCGTATGCACGCCAGCGCCGGCCCGCATACGGCACATGGACCGGAAAAGCCCAAAACCGCATCGCAGAAAGGGCAGCGGCGCGGGAACAGAATATCCGCGCACAGCTCAAACAGCCGCTTTGATTTTTTCAAAGAGCTATCCCCCCTGTTCACAGCGTTTCGTCCCGGATCAGATCGGCCAGACAGGAAAACCGTTTGTTCCTCCGCACGCTGCGCACCATCTGCGCCACCTCCGCGCTATGGCCCGCAAGGATACAAAGCGTTTTTGCACGTGTGACGCCTGTATACAGAAGATTGCGGTAGCACAGCTTGGGCGGCACGTCCATCACCGGAATGATGACAGCCGGGAATTCGCTGCCCTGGCTTTTGTGGATGGTGACGGCATAGGCCGGCTCCAGCTCCCGCACATGCTCGGCGGTGTATACCAGCAGCCTGTCCTCGCTGCGCACCGTCACACTGCCGCCGCGCACGTCCACATCGACGATCACGCCCATGTCGCCGTTAAACGCGCCCGCGCCCTCCTCGCCGCCGTCGGGCCGGGTATACGGAATGTCGTAATTGTTGCGCACCTGCATTACCTTATCGCCCACACGCAGGATCTTGTCGCGGATATTTAGCTGCGGGCGGCCCGGTGCGGGCGGGTTCAGCCGCTGCTGCAGCGCCGCGTTCAGTGCAACCGTGCCCAGCGGGCCAATTTTAGACGGACACAGCACCTGAATGTCTTCGAACGGGTCGAATCCATAGCTCTGAGGCAGGCGGCGGCACACAAGGTCGCACACCAGCTGCTGGCAGGCTTCGCCGTCGGATTCCAGCATGAAAAAATCACTGTCCCGCGAGCCCTTGCCGGGCAGCTGTCCTGTGACGATGCGGTGCGCGTTGGAGACGATCATGCTCTCGGCCGCCTGGCGGAAGATATCCCGCAGACGGATCGTAGGCACTACGCCGGAGGCGATAACGCCGCCCAGCACGTTGCCGGCGCCCACGCTGGGCAGCTGGTCCTCGTCTCCCACCATAATGATCTTGCATTGCGGCTTGAGCGCCAGCAGCAGGCTCTCAAACAGCATCACATCCACCATGCTCATCTCGTCAATCACCACAACGTCGCATTTCAGCAGGTTTTTTTCGTTGTGGATAAAGCGCACGGTGTCATTGTTCGTATAATCCACCTCCAAAAGGCGATGGATGGTCTTTGCCTTGCGGCCTGTCAGCTCCGACAGGCGTTTCGCAGCACGGCCTGTAGGCGCGGCCAGGGCCACACGGTCCCCATTCTGCTCAAACGCGGCCAGCATGCCGTTTACGGCCGTCGTTTTACCTGTGCCCGGCCCGCCTGTGAGCACCAGAGCATTGGCGCCAAGCGCCGCTGCGATTGCCTCCCGCTGCAAAGGCGCATAGGTGATGCCCTGCGCCGCTTCGATGCGGGCGATGGTCTTTTCCGCGTGCTCGCCCCCGGCGCAGGGATACTTGATCAGCCAGCGAAGGTGGCGGGCCACGGAAAGCTCCGCCCGCATATATTCAGGCAGGTATACCCATGCTTTTTCCCGGTATTCCACGGCGCATAAATCGTTGTTTTCCAGCATGAAGGCCAGCGTGGAAGCCACAGTCTCCGGCTCCACGCCCAAAAAACCGGAGGCCGCGCCGCACAGCTTGTCCTGCGGCAGGCAGGCGTGGCCGTTCTGCAGATTGTGGCGCAGCACGAACAAAAGCCCTGCGCACACGCGCTCCCGCGCGTCATACTCAAGGCTCATGCTCTGGGCAATGGCGTCCGCCACGCCGAAATCCTGATAAGCGGGATACCCGCACAGCACGTACGGATTGTGGGAGACGACCTCGACCGTATCAGGCCCGTACTGGCGGAACAGCGCGACAGCGGCGGAGGCCGGCAGGTTATATCGCGCCAGATATCCGATGGCCTCCCGCACGCCGAAGATACGCTTGAATTCGTTGGAAGCCGCCAGAGCCTTTTCCGGCGTGATGCCCTTAATCTTCGTCAGCGCCATGGGATCGCTGGCGATGACCTCCAGCGCATCCGCGCCGAAAACATCCACGATACGCCCTGCCAGTGCTTTGCCGATGTACGGCAGCGCGCCGCTGGCAAGGTAGCGCCGGATTGCCGTTGCGCTCTCCGGCATGCGCACCTCACACGCCTCCACGCGGAATTGTTCGCCGAAGCTGGGGTGTGTGACAAAGCGGCCGTGCAGCGTCACGTCTTCTCCCACATTCACATCCGAAAGCTCGCCCACCGCGGTGTAAAGGTCTCCCCCGCTGGAAAATTCCAGCACCGTGTAGCCGTTTTCCTCGTTGCAGTATACGATATTTTCAACTGTGCCCGAAAGGGTCTGCCATTCCTGTTCCTGCGCCATGCGCGTCTCCCTTTTATTCTTTCGCCTGTCGAAAAAGCCGGGCTTCTCCGCCATGCTGCCTGCGGACAGCGCTTCCGGCCCTGTTCGCCGTACAAGACGGCCCGGGGCGGCATTCGCCGTGTGGCTTGTACTTTGCTCCGCAAATGCATCCGGCTTTTCGGCTGCCGGCTTTTTCCCGGGTATTTCTTTTTCCTCTTTGTTTTCTTTGATGCACCGCGCTCTTCTCTGCTTCATGCCGGAGCTGCGCGGTGCGTTATTCCTGCACCTTGAGCTGAGCCTGCACCACTTGCGCCAGTGTGTCCGGCGTAGCGAAGGCCACACCCCGCATTCCCGCTCCCGGCGGCGTGAAAGCGTCCTCCTGCGGGCACAGCACCACCACCGCGGTGTCCGGCAAAGCCGCGCGTGCATCCAGCACGCCGGCCCACATCTGCTCGCTTGTGTCCGCCCGAAGCACCACCAACGCTTCCGCCGCTTTTCTGCGGCGGAACAGGCAGTTCGTCAGAAGGTCCGACAAATAATACGCGCCCAGCACCGCGAACATCGTCACGATGATCAGCATCACTCCGCTCAGCATTTCATGCACCTCCGTTTTCCCTGACACTACTCCCAGCATATGAAAAACAGGGCCGGACTGTGCGGCGCGGGCGGTTTATTCACCGCGCTTTGCCTGCTGCTCCAAAAATTCATGCAGCTCACCGCGCGCCTCCAGGCAGCGCATGTCCGCGATCATGTCATCATAATAGCGGCGCATATCCGCCAGCGTGACGTTGAAGCACAGCGAAGCATCACTGTAAAAATCCGCGTCGCTTTTGCGGTATGCCTCCATGCGCGCGGCCGCATCGCTTTGGGCCGCGGGCTGCACGAAAAGGCTGGTGGCCCGGCGCACGTCCGGCGCATGGGGGGTGATGCGGCGCCCGTGCTCCAGATATTTCAGCCACATCCCCCAATCCTCATGGGCTTCCAGCGTTTCGATGAGGCCGCCGTACCGCTCGAACAGACTGCGGCGGAACAGCACGGTCTGTATAGGAATGCGGCAGTTTTGACACATGGTAAAACGGTCGATGCGGTCGAATACCATGGGGCGTACCTCCGTGACGGTTCCGTCCTTCGCCACGAACATCGCCATGGCGCTGCCCAGCACGAGGTCCGCTTCCGGGTGCGCGCACAGCACACCCGCCAGCAGTTCCAGGTGATCGGGATAAAAGAAATCGTCATCGTCCAGAAAGTTGCACAGCGCTCCCCGCGCCGCCGCAAGCCCCCGGTTGCCGTTGGCTGCACGGCCGTGGAACCGGCCATCGTTCAGATAGCGTATGGGCAGCTCCGCAAAATCCCGCTCCACCATTTCCCGTGCCGCAGGCGGGCCGTCCTCCGCGACGATGATCTCAAAACTGCGGTATGTCTGCCAGCGCAGGCTCTCCAGCGTGCGCTTCAGTGTCTGCGGCCTGCCGCAGGTGCGCACAATGACAGAAATGAGCGGCGTTTCCTGCGGCGGCGTAAATTTCCACAGGCCTCTGTCCGGTGAAAAGCCGCCTTCGAAGCGTGCCGGACGCGCGCCGTATTCGGCACGGTGAGAAAAACGCCAGAACAGGAAAGGCCACAGCTTTATAAAATGACGCAGATAATTTTTTGCCAGAACGCGGCGCACACCGTTGAAATGCAGCGGACGGCGAAGCGCGCCCAAATACATTTTATGCCCGCGCCAGATATCCCGCCAGGAGCCGAACTTATAACGCAGCAGCAGATTGCCGTAGAAGCTGCCCGCATATTCTCCCAATTTGGGGCCGCCGTTCTCATAGGAATAATGGGTGACGCGCGCTGCGGGCACGTATTGCAGCCGGTATCCTCCGGCGCGCAGCCGCCAGGAGAGGTCCACATCCTCGCAGTACATGAACAGATGTTCGTCAAAACCGCCGACAGACGTAAAAGCGGCGCGCCGGACGGCCAGCGCCGCGCCGCTGGCCCAGCTTGTCTCCAACGTTACGGGATCGATGTGATGCCCTGTTTCATAGGGAAGCTGACGGCACTCAAACGCCGCCGTTTCCTGCGGCGCGCGCACGGCGGCCTCGTCCAGGCGGAGGAATACGTCGGGCCAGACTTCGGTGTCCAAATTCAAAAAAAACAGCAGCGGCGCGCTCCCTTTTGCCGCGCCGCGGTTGCATGCCGCGCCGAACCCAAGGTTCGCGCCGTTTTCCGCCACGGTAAAGCCGCCGAAAGCCGGGTATTCCCCTGCCATGCGCCGCAGCTCCTCCAATGTGCCGTCGGTGGAGCCGTTGTCGGCGAAAACAAGGTGCAGCTCCTCCAGCGGATACTGCACGGCGGCCAGCGCGGCCACACATGCGCGCAGCCATTTCATGCTGTTGTAGGTCACCATCACGATATCATAACGCACGGTGTTTTCTCCCTTTTTCATCGTTGTCACGGCTCCGCCGGCGGATGCATTCATTGCTCCCGACACCGCTGCAGCGGCGTGGCGGAACTATTTTATAGCTTTGCACAGCAAAGCCATAAAAAGCTCATCTTAATGGCCGCAGGCCAGGGACGGCCTGCATGGCCCCCAAAAATAGGCCGTGGCTATTTTTTATAGTATAACACAAACCGGAAGGCAAAAAAAGCGGCGCGCGCCCTTTCTGCCCTCCGGCTCCTTCTTTTTTATTTCCTCAGCATTTTATGCGCTGCGCCGTGGAAAACGATGCATTTTCCGTTTACAGGCCCATGGCCGCACGCAGGGCCCCCGCTTTATCCGTCTGCTCCCATGCAACGCCCAGCTCCTCACGTCCCATATGGCCGTAGGCCGCAAGCTGACGGTAAATAGGCCTGCGCAGGCCCAGCTGCTCGATGATGGACGCCGGCCGCAGATCAAACACCTGTTCCACCGCGGCTTCGATGGCAGCCTCATCCGCCGCGCCTGTGCCGAAGGTGTCCACGCGGATGCTCACCGGCTCGGCCACTCCGATGGCGTAGGCAAGCTGCACCTCACACTGCTCGGCCAGCCCCGCGGCCACCACATTTTTGGCTACCCAGCGCGCGGCATAAGCCGCGCTTCGGTCCACCTTCGTGGGGTCCTTGCCGCTGAACGCACCGCCGCCGTGGCGGCCATATCCGCCGTAGGTGTCCACGATGATCTTGCGGCCCGTCAGGCCCGAATCGCCCTGCGGCCCGCCCACAACAAAACGGCCCGTGGGGTTGACATAGTATTTCGTCTGTTCGTCCAGCAGCTCGGCGGGAACGACAGGGCGGATCACATGCTCCAGAATATCTTTGCGCAGCGCCTCCATCTCCACCTCCGGAGCGTGCTGAGTGGAAATGACCACAGCGTCCACACGCACGGGCCTGTTGCCCTCGTATTCCACAGTCACCTGGCTCTTGCCGTCCGGGCGCAGATAGTCCAGCGTACCGTTCTTGCGCACGTCCGTCAACCGCTTTGCCAGCTTGTGCGCCAGCGAAATGGGCAGCGGCATCAGCTCCGGCGTCTCGCGGCAGGCGTAGCCGAACATCATGCCCTGGTCGCCCGCGCCGCCCGGGTTCACGCCCATGGCGATATCGGGGCTCTGCTCGTCGACATTGGAAAGCACGGCGCATGTGTCCGCGTCAAAGCCGTATTTGGCGCGGGTATAACCGATGTCCCGCACAACGTCGCGCACAATCTTCTGGAAATCCACATATCCTTCCGTGGTGATCTCACCCATGATATGCACAAGGCCCGTACTGGCAGTCACCTCACAGGCCACACGGCTGTTCGGGTCTTTTTCCAGCAGCGCGTCCAGAATGGCGTCGGAGATCTGGTCGCAGATCTTATCGGGATGTCCCTCGGTGACGGATTCGGAGGTAAAAAGTTTTCTTGCCATTTTTGTTTTCCTTTCTTGTTTCCTGCAAAAGCGCGTAAAAAAGGCCCGGCAGACAACACCGGGCCTTTGCATCAGCTTATCTTTCGGTGTTACCCGCAGGATTTGGCACCTTGCTGTTACAGCAGGTTGCCGGACGTCACAGGGCCTGTTCCCTCAGTCGCTCTTGATAAGGTTTATTCATTTGTGTATAACAGTATAGCAGAACACCATGCGCCTGTCAAGAGGCGGCCGGTTCTTTTTCGCCGAACACCAGACGGCTGATGGGCTTATACACAAGATACGTAATGACGCTGTTGATGGCCGCCTTGGCCAGGTTGAACGGGATGATGGCCGGCAGCAGCAGCTTCACCACCTCGCCCACAGGCGAACCCATAAACAGCGGTGTGAACACCAGGTTGCACACACACATCACGGCCGTCATGGCCAGCGTGCCCGCGGCAAGGCCCAGCAGCGCGGCCTTGCGCGTACGATGCGCCCGGTACAAATTGCCTGCCAGAAGCACAAACGTGCCCGTGGCCAGAAAATGCATGATGATGCCGATGGGGCCGCTGGCCGCGCTGACCGTTACGCCCTGGATCACGCATACCACGGCTGTGAGCGCCAGCCCCGCGGCCGGGCCGAACAAAAAGGTTCCGATGAAAATGGGGATGTCCGCGGGGTCATATTCAAGGAAAGGCGCGGCAGGTACCAGCGGGAAATGGATGAGCGCCACCAGGACGATGGCCAGCGCGGCCAGCATGGCCAGCGTGGTGAGCTTGCGGGTATTGGCGGAAACATTGCGCATGGATAAAACCTCCAAAATAAAATTTCGAGGCCTGCTCGTGGGTGTCCGGGCCGCCGCCAAAACAAAAACGCCCTTCTGCGAAACGCAAAAGGGCGAAACATCTGGCACTGCCGCCGTTTCTTTCATCCGGACTCGACACACCGCGCAAAAACACGGCACGCACACCGTCGGCTTTGGAATTTCACCAAATCAGCGGTACATGCTGCGCATATACCGGTCGCGGGCTTTCACCGCCGGTGGGGAATCTCACCCCGCCCTGAAACAGACTTTCTGTACCATATTATAGCGCATTTTCGCGCGATTGCAATAGAATGGCCACAAATTTCCCGGCAAATATGTTATACTATGTATTATCTACTCAAACGGTTGGTTTTGCGTTCGGCACATCCGCGCGCGGAGCCGCAAAAGGAGGTACTGTTTTTGACCGAAACTGTGGAGACCATTGAAAATATTTCTCAAAACAGCAACACGCTGGTGCAGTGCCTTATCTGCGCCGCGTGGTTCGCCGGTTTTTTCATCGCCAGCCGTGTGTTCAAGCATGTGGTCGGCCCGCGCCTTACCCGAGCCGCGCAAAAAATTGAACGTCCCTATCTTTCCACGCTGCTGCAAAGCTTCATCCGGCCGTGCGCTCTGTTCATTGCGCTCATCGGCCTGTACATCGGCGTGCGGCTGCTGCCCTTTGATTTCATCCACACCGACGCATGGCGCACCGCGCAGAATCACGCCGTGCGTATCGCTTTCATCGTGCTGCTGGCCTGGGGACTGCTGGGGGCTTCCAAATGTGTAGAGCTGGCGCTTGTGGGCACGCGCAGCCGCTTTGACCTGGGCGCGGGCGATACCGTCATCCGGTTTCTGGAACGCATTTACAAGGCTGTGATCCTGCTGTTCGCAGGAGTACTCGTCGTCACCGAGATGGGCTACAATGTCAACAGCCTCATTGCCGGGCTGGGCCTGGGCGGCCTGACGTTTGCGCTGGCGGCCCAGGACTCCGCCAGCAACTTTTTCGGCGGCCTTGTCATTATTTTTGAAAAGCCCTTTGAACTGGGAGACTGGATCAGCACCGCATCTCTGGAGGGTTCGGTGGAGGACATCACCTTCCGCAGCACAAAGATCCGCACGCTGGCCAATGCCCTCACCGTTGTGCCCAACTCCAAGCTGTGCGGAGAGCCCATCACCAACTGGACACGTATGAAAATGCGGCTGGCGCAGTTTACGCTGGGCCTGACCTACGGAACGCCCAAGCGAACCGTGGAAGCCGTAACGAACCGGGTGCGCGCCATGCTGGAAAACCACCCCGGCGTACACAGCGAGACCGTGCAGGTACGCCTTTCCGAATTCGCAGACAGCAGCATCGACATTGCCGTGCAGTTCTACACCAAAACCACCGACATCGTGGAATACCGCGCGGTAAAAGAGGACGTCAATCTGCGCATCATGGACATCATGGCCGGGGAGGGCGCCTCTTTCGCGTTCCCCTCCCGCAGCATTTACATTGAAAACGCGCCGTCCCTGCCGGACGGCAAAGGAGGACTACAATGAAAAAAATAACAGCCTTTGCATTTTGTCTGACGCTGGCGTTTTTCCTCGCCGCCTGCGGTAAAGCTCCCGTTTCTTCCACGGGCGGCGCTTCCCTGCCGCCGTCTTCTTCCGGCAGCGCTGCATCCTCCGGCGCGTTATCCACAGCGGGCGGCGCTTCCTCCGCGCCCGCGTCTTCCAGCTCGTCCCCGAGCAGCGAATCCCCCTCTGTGGATACCTCCGGCTGGACGCGCCGCTTCATATCCCTGCCTGTCATGCATCCGGACGGCGGCGCCGGTGAAAAAGCCCTCGTCATCCTCAGCGCGCCCACGGACTGGGAGTACGACAATTACACAACCTTTACGCGGGACGGTATCAAGGTTGCCGAAGTTCTGAACCTGTGGCCCGCCACCTCCGGTGCGTCTCCGTTCACAGACGCCATGACGGAGCCGTATGCGGACAACAGCTTTTACCCCGAGGGATACGGCCTGCTTTCCACCGAAGACACGGAGCTGAACGGCAATGCGCTGCGCATCCTGCATATGAAGACCTGGCCCGATGACGCGGACAAGCCCTGGTATCCCCAGTATATGTTTTATGAACTGGACGGCTATGTGGTGGAGCTGCATTTCCTTACGGATGAAGAGAACGGCCGCAGCGCGGACATTTTCCGCGCCGTACTGGGCACGATGGAATTGCATTTCAGCGAAAAAGAGGCCGGCGGCAGTTCTTCTTCAGGCGGCGCCTGACCGGCTTTCTTCTTCATCCTCTTTTCTCATCCTTTGCGGGGCGGCTTCGGCCGCCCCGCTTTTTACAGCTTTGCAAAGCCAGACCAGCGGAGTGCTCCGGCCCACGGCCCTAAAATTACGGTGTGGGACGCAAAGTGGACGGATGCATATAAAAATATGCCGGATCGGCCGCGGCCATTTTTATAAAAATCCTGTTTTTCCTATTGACAGCGTGTGTATACAAGTATATATTGTATATACAGTATATATACAATATTTCGAGGTGCCTCATGGATATCATCATCAGCAATGCCAGTGGTAAGCCCATTTACGAGCAGATCACAGTGCAGATCAAAAGCCAGATCCTTTCCGGCGCGCTCACGGCGGGGGACGCCCTGCCCAGTATGCGCACGCTGGCCAAGGAACTGCGCATCAGTGTGATCACCACGAAACGCGCCTACGAAGACCTGGAGCGCGACGGCTTTATCGAAACCGTTGCGGGAAAGGGGAGCTTCGTGGCCTCAAAGAACGCAGAATTCCTGCGCGAAGAAGCGCTGCGGCGGGTGGAGGCTGCCTTACAGCAGGCTGTGGACACCGCGTCGCGCAGCGGCGTATCGCCGCAGGAGCTGCGCCAGATGCTGGAACTTTTATTGGAGGGAAATTAGAATATGAACAGCGCGATCGAAGTGCGCGGGCTTTGCAAGCATTACAGGGATTTCTCCCTGCGGGACGTCTCGTTTACCGTACCGGGCGGCTCTATCATGGGCTTTATCGGCGAGAACGGCGCGGGCAAAACCACTACAATCAAATCCATTCTGGGCCTGCTGCACACGGATGGAGGCTCCATCTCGGTACTGGGGCGCGACCCTGTCACGGACCGCCGCGCCATCGGGCAGGATATCGGCGTTGTGCTGGACGGCAGCTTTTTCTACGAGGGCATGCGCGCGAAGGATATCTCGGCCGTGATGAGCCGCCTGCACAGCCGATGGGACAAAGAGTCGTTCGCGTCGTACTGCAAGCGGTTCGCTCTGCCCATGGAAAAACCGTTTAAGGAATTCTCAAAGGGCATGCGCGCCAAGCTGGCGCTCACCACGGCGCTGGCGCACCATCCCAAACTGCTGGTGCTGGACGAGGCCACCAGCGGGCTGGACCCCGTAGTGCGCAGCGAAATGCTGGATCTGTTCCTGGAATTCATTCAGGATGAGGAGCACAGCATCCTGCTCTCCAGCCACATCACCAGCGACCTGGAAAAAGTGGCGGACTATATCACGTTCATCCACGCGGGAAAGATCGTGTTCAGCAAAACAAAGGACGATATCCTGGAGCAGTACGGCGTGGTGAAATGCGAAAAAGCGCGCGCCGCGGCCCTGGACGGCGCGCATATATTGGGCCGGCGCGACAGCAAATTCGACGCCGAGCTGCTGGTGGACAACCGGCCCGAAGTGGCCCGCCTGTACCCCGGCATACTGACGGAACAGGCCACCATTGACGATATCATGACTTTTTTTGCCAAAGGAGCGTACGACGCATGACCGGACTGATGCTGAAAGACATGTATTCTCTTCGCACTTATTTTCTCAAGCAGCTCGCGCTGATGACTGTGCTGTATTTGGCCATCTCCGTGGGCCTGATGAAAAACTTCTCTTTTCTTTCCCCGATGCTGACAATGAGCGTGGTGATGATGCTCATTTCCAGCTTCAGCGTGGACGAAGCATCCAGCTGGGATTCCTACGCGCTGACACTGCCCGTCACGCCCCGGGCCATCGTGGGCGCGAAATATCTGCTTTTTTACGGCGCCCTGCTGGGTACGGGCGTTATCGCATCTGTCCTGTGCGGCGTGCTGGACAGTTTTACCTACCGCAACGGCTTTCTTGAGATTGCGGCCAGCACCGGCGGCGTCATCGTCGTATACATGCTTGTCACCGTGTTCATGCTGCCGTTGTTTTTTAAGCTGGGTGCAGAAAAGGCCCGCGTTGCCATGACACTGTGCTTTATCCTCCCCTTTCTGCTCATCGTCTGGGGCTTCAGCTGGCTCGGTGACGGAGCCGCAGCTTTTGTTGAGAGCCTTCCCTGGCCGATGATCGCCACGGTGGGCGGCCTTATTCTGGTGCTGCTGTGCGCCGCCTCCTTTTTCGTGTCTGTGAAATTTTACGAGAGCAAGGAGTATTGAGATGAAAAACAGCCGTCGCTGCTCCAAATGCGGCGGTTCGGACATCGTCCGTATACCGGACCGCCGCGGCCGCTGCGCCAGCGGGAACAATATTTATACTTCCAACTTTGAAAACTTCGGCAAGATACCGGTCATCCGCTATGTGTGCTGCAGCTGCGGCTATGTGGAAAACTGGGTGGAAGATCCTGCCTCCCTGCAGGCCATCCGCACGCGCTTCGGTTGACTTGCAAATGGAAAACCGCTCCCGCCGCACGCCCATTGAATGGGCTGCAGGGAGCGGTTTTGTTTTATGGTTCAGCGGCGGCGCTCTGCGCGGGCCGTGCGGCTCTATCCGCGGGCCTGCCCGTAATATGCGCCCGGGCCGTGCTTTCGCAGGAAGTGCTTGTCCTGCACATATTGGGGCGCAGGAGCCGCGCCCGGGTCGATCTGAACCGTCAGAAGCGCCATTTTCGCCACTTCCTCCAGCACCGCGGCATGATATACAGCCTGAGCCGCGTCTTTGCCCCATGCGAAAGGCCCATGGCTGCGGCAGATGACACCGGGCACATGGACCGGATCAATGTCCCTCGCACGGAATGTCTCAACGATGACCGTTCCGGTATTTTTCTCGTAATCTTCTTCCACCTCCGCGCCCGTGAGAGCGCGCGCGCAGGGCACCGGCCCGTAGAAATAGTCCGCATGTGTTGTGCCGTAGCACGGGATATCCCGTCCGGCCTGTGCCCAGGCCACCGCATGGACGCTGTGAGTATGCACCACGCCTCCGATCTCAGGGAATGCCCGATACAGCTCCAGATGCGTTTTTGCGTCCGATGACGGATGGAGCGCCCCTTCCACGCTGTTTCCATTCATATCCAGCACCACGAGGTCTTCCGGGCGCAGCGCAGAATATTCCACCCCCGACGGCTTGATGACCATCAGGCCCTTGCTCCGGTCAATACCAGACACATTCCCCCATGTGTATGTGACAAGGCCCCGGCGAGGCAGCTCCAGATTGGCCTCATATACCACTTTGCGCAGTTCTTCCAGCATATGGCCTCCCCTCCCTTAGCGCAGCGCGGCCGCGGCGGCTTTTTCCACCGCCAGCCCGCTTTTGTAATCCGTCAGAAAGCGCGCGAAACCCGCCGTATCGGCAGCGTCCGGCTGCTGCACGCTGCCCTGCGCTCCCCGGAACACCGTGTCAGCCAGATATTCTTCCAGCGTTTGGCCTTCGGCCCGGCGCACGCAGTAAGCCGCCAGAAGCGCCATCCCCCAAGGGCCGCCCTCTCCCGCTGTTTCCATCACGGCCACAGGCACGCCCAGCGCGCCCGCCAGCAGCTTCTGCCCCGCCACCGGAGTCTTGAACAGCCCGCCGTGGCCCAGCAGCGTATCCAGCCGCACGCCTTCCTCCACCACCAGGATATCCATGCCCAGCTTCAGCGTTGCCATTGCCGCGTAAAGCTGCACACGGGCAAAATTGGCCAGTGTGAAGCGTGCATCCGGACGGCGCATAAACAGCGGCCGTCCGCTCTCCACACCTGTCACCGGTTCGCCGGAGTAATAGTTGTAGCTCACAAGGCCGCCGCAATCCGCTTCGCCTTCCAGCGCCTTTTGATAGAACAGGTCGTAAAGACGCGGCTTTTCCAGCTTCGCACCGGCGGCTCCGGCCATTTCGCCCAGCACGCGCACCCATGCGTCCAGATCAGATGTGCAGGTGTTACAGTGTACCATCGCCACCGGTCGCCCCGTGGGGGTGGTGACCATATCGATCTCCGGATACACCCTGGCGAGCGGGCGTTCCAGCACCGCCATGGCAAACACGCTGGTGCCCGCCGAAACATTGCCCGTGCGCACGCCCACGCTGTTGGTGGCGGCCATGCCCGTGCCCGCGTCCCCCTCCGGAGGGCACAGCGGCACACCGGGGCGCAGCACGCCGGTAGGATCCAGCAGACACGCGCCCTCCGCCGTCAGCGTGCCCGCGGCCGCGCCGGCGCAAAGCACCCGGGGCAGAATATCTGCAAGGCGGTAAGGCATACCTTCCTGCGCCAGAAGCGCGTCAAATGTTTTTTCCATTCCCGCGTCGTAACCGCATGCCACGCTGTCAATGGGGAACATGCCCGACGCTTCGCCCACGCCCAGCACCCTTTCCCCCGTCAGCCGCCAGTGCACATAGCCCGCCAGCGTGGTCAAGTATGCAATGTCCCGCACATGGGGCTCGCCGTCCAATATAGCTTGGTACAGATGCGCAACGCTCCACCGTTGTGGAACGTTGAACGCAAACCGCTCCGTCAGCAGCGCCGCGGCGCGTTCTGTTGTCGTGTTGCGCCAGGTGCGGAAGGCTGCAAGCTGCGCGCCGTCCCGCGCAAAGGGCAGGTATCCGTGCATCATACCGGAAACACCCATTGCGCCCACGGTATGCAGCGGCGTGCCGTACCGCTCCTGAACCTGCCGGGCCAGCCGGGCAAATGCATCCTGCACGCCCGCCCATACGTCATCCAGGGCATAGGTCCAGTATCCGTGCTCCAGACGGTTTTCCCAATCGTGCGCACCGCTGGCCAGCACAGCATGCTCCGGCCCAATGAGCACCGCTTTGATGCGCGTAGAGCCAAGCTCCAGCCCCAGCGCTGTTTTTTCAAGCTGTATTTCCGCCATGAATCTACTTCCTCTCATCTCCGACAATTCCAATCGAACGGCCGGGATGCGCGATGGCGCATCCCGGCCGTAGTTTTCCTTTACCGGCATCCGGGCAGTCCAGCCGCAAAACAAACCCGCAAATATTATACAAACGGATTCTCGCCGGGGTACGGCAGGCTCCTGGGCTGATTGTAGGCAATGCCCGTCACGCCCAGATACTTGAACACCTCAAACAGCGCCTTGCCCCAGTGCCCGAACGCCACCGCGCCGTGGTGTGGGTAACGCTTTGCAATCAGTACATGGCGGTAGAAGCGGTCCATCTCCGGAATGGCAAACGCTCCGATGGAGCCGAAGCTCTCGCAGTCCACGTCCAGCACCTGCCCCTGCGCGACGTATGCCTTCAGCTGTGTGTCCGCGGTGGACTGCAGACGGAAGAACGTGATATCGCCGGGCTTGATGTTGCCTTCCATGGTGCCGCGTGTGATGTCCGGCTCCGGCAGCTCCGGCTCCAGATCGCGTTTCATGATGAGCTGATAGCCCATGTGCGGGTCTTTCAGCATCGCACAGCTGGTGTTGCCGCAATGGAAGCCCATGAAGGTCTCGGGCAGGCGCACATCGTATCTGCCCCTGATGGCCTTGTCGTAAATGGATGCGGGCACGGTGTTGTTGATGTCCAGCAGCGTGGTGGGCGCGCCGGAAACGCACACGCCGATGTACTCGGACAGCGCGCCGTAAATATCCACCTCGCAGGAAACGGGAATTCCCATGGCCGCAAGGCGGCTGTTTACATAACAGGGCACAAATTTGAACTCCGTCTGGAACGCGGGCCAGCACTTGTTGGCAAACGCCACATACTGCCGCGCGCCTTTGTGAGCCTCGGCCCAGTCCAGCAGCGTCAGCTCGTACTGGGCCAGACGGGGCAGAACACCCGCATACTTGTTGTTTCCGCCCAGCTCCGCCTGCATCTCGGCCATTTTGGCCGGAATGCGCGGGTCGTCCGCATGCTTGTTGTAGGCGACCAGTAAATCCAGCTCGCTGTTTTCTTCCACCGCCACGCCCAGGTCGTACAACGCTTTGATCGGCCCGTTGCACGCCAGAAAATCATCGGGACGCGGGCCGAAGGTAATCAGCTTCAGCCCTCTCAGGCCCAGGATGGCCCGGGCGATTGGCACAAATTCCGCCACCTTTTCAGCCAGCTCCGGCGCCGTACCCACGGGATATTCGGGAATATACGCTGTTTTTCCCCGCAGGCCCAGATTGTAAGAGCAGTTGAGCATACCGCAGTAGGCGTCGCCGCGCCCGTCGTGCAGGTCTCCGTCGCCCTCGGCCGCGGCCGCATACATAATAGGCCCGCTGAACCATTCGGCAATCAGCGTTTCCGGCGTTTCCGGGCCGAAATTCCCCAGGAACACGACCAGCGCATTCACGCCCGCAGCCTGCACATCCTCCACGGCCCGTCTGGCGTCCAATTCATTTTCCACTGTGACGGGGCACTCGTACAGGCCCTCGCCATAGGCAGCCTTTATCGCTGCGCGGCGCCGCTCGGACAGCGCCATAGGGAAGCACCCGCGGCTCACCGCAATGATGCCCAGCTTTACTTCGGGAATATTTGCAAACATCTCCATCTCTCCTTTTCTGTTGTCCGGCCAGCTCACAGGCTGTCCGAAATATCGATATTTTCTCCTGCAAGGCCCACATAAGCGCCCTGCGCGGCTTCGTCCGACGCAGCGTGTGCCAGCAGCCATTTATTGCGCGCCCACAGCAAAGCATCCTCCCCGCCGCGCTGTACAACGGACGGCTTTTCGGTATTGGTGCCGCGCGGCAGCACAACGGCCGTGCAGAAGCCTTCCGCCGCATTTGTATGGCAGGGCGCATAGTGCAGCGTGGTGGCGTACACCTCCACGGCCATACCCGCCGGCACGCGGAACGCCTTTACTTTTCCGGTGTCCAGCACCCCGTTTTCGATCTCGTCCTGCTTTCCCAGCAGCAGGATAAAATCCCGCGCGCCCACATTCACCTCGCTGTCCCGGTGGTATTCCAGGCAGTTCAGCCTTGTGTTGTAGCCCCAGCACAGGCCCAGCTGTATGGGCATCCCTCCATAGGCGTTATTTTGCAGCGCGCCGTACAGCGCACATTCCTCCAGTACGGGGATGGAAGGTTCGTAGGCCGTGCCCTGCTCCGGCATGGGGATGGACCGCATGGCCGCACACAGAGGCGCGGTGTCGTAACCCTCCAGTATTTTGCCGTACGGGCGGAACGCCGCGTCTGTAACAGAATAAATTTTCATCGCACTTCTCTCCTTCGTCTTTGTAAACGCATACCGGGCCGCCGTTTACAGCAGCTTTGGAAACAACGCCCGGCATACCGGATAGATCTGTCGGAACTGTCGGTAGCGTTCCTCGTACAGCGCCGTCAGGGAAGCGTCCGGCTCCACGGTATCCACTGTGCGCACCAGCGCGGAACATGCCTGCGCCACGGTCTCATATTCTCCGCAGGCAACCATCGCCAGCAATGCCGCTCCGTAGCCCGGGCCTTCGGAGGTTTTCACCACATCCAGCGGAATTCCCAGCACATTGGCCAAAATGCGTTTCCATAGCATGGAGCGCGAACCGCCTCCGCAGATATTGGAGCGCGGAACGGAAAGCCCCAGCCCTTTCGCTACTTCAAAAGAATCCCGTATGGCGAACGCCACGCCCTCCAGCATGGCCTGCGTCATATCCGCACGGGCGGTGTCCATCGTCATTCCCACAAACATTGCGCGGGCGTTGGTGTCGTTGATAGGGCTGCGCTCGCCCATCAGGTATGGCAGGAAATACACATGATTCCTGCCCAGCATTTCGGGTGCGATCTTTGCTTCTTCGCCCTTGTAGTCATTCGTGCCGATGATCGCATCCTGCCACCATTTGTTGCAGCTGGCTGCGCTGAGCATACAGCCCATCAGATGCCAGCCGCCGTCCGCATGGGCAAAAGCGTGCAGGCCGTTGGTGGCGTCCACGCCAAACTTTTCCGAGGAAATAAAAATGGTGCCTGAAGTGCCCAAAGAGATATTGCACCTGCTGTCCGCATGGGCCGCTCCTGTGCTCACCGTCCCGGTGCCCACGGCCGCCGCCGCGTTGTCCCCCGCACCCGCGCATACCGTCACGCCCTGCGGCAGGCCCAATGCCGCAGCGGTCTCCGGAAGCAGCGTGCCCACGGGTGCAAAGCTTTCGTACAGGCGCGGCATCTGGCTTTCCGAAATGCCGCACAAAGCCAGCATGTCGCGGCTCCAGCACTTGTGCTCTACATCCAGCAGCAGCATACCGGATGCGTCGGAGTAATCCGTAGCATGCACACCAGTCAGGCAGTAGACAAGATAGTCCTTAGGCAGCATGATTTTCCGAATACGCGCGAACAGCTCCGGCTCATGCTTTTTCATCCAGAGCAGCTTGGGCGCTGTAAAGCCGGCAAACGCGATGTTTCCCGTGCGCGCGCTGAGCACCGGGCGCCCCACCGTATCGTTCAGCCAGGCTGTTTCTTCGGCGGTACGGCCGTCGTTCCACAAAATGGCCGGGCGCAGCACCGCGTCCGTTTCATCCAGCGCAACAAGGCCGTGCATCTGGCCGCCCACGCCCATGCCGCGCACCTCCCGCGCGTCAAAGCCGGCCAACAGCTCCGGCATGCCCTCCCGGCACGCCGTCCACCAATCCCCGGGGTCTTGCTCGCTCCAGCCCGGATGTGGGAAGCAGAGCGGATATTCTTTGGAAACGGTATTCCGCACACAGCCTTTTTCATCTACCAGAAGAAGCTTGCAGGCCGAAGTGCCAAGGTCGATACCAATATACAGCATAGACACACCTCCTGTTGTCTCTTTCAGTATACCGCTGCGGCGCCCTGCTCTCTTTGACGATTCCGCATTTTAAATTAGACAAATTAGCTGTTTTTGAACTTTTGCCATTCTGTCCAGACGGAAAGGTGTTTCTTTATTCAAAACAGCAAAACCCGCCGGAGGCAAACGCCCCGGCGGGTATCCGTTTCCGGCCTGATATCTGCCCGCATGCCTTCCGCACCGGTTTGCGCATCGTGCGGCTTATACGCCGGGAGCGTATTTCGCCTCGAAACGGTCCAGCAGTTCCAGGCTTTTTTCACGGGAATAAAACCGCTCCAGTGAATGGAGGCTGTGGTGTACCTGCATTTCATCCAGCACCGGGCTCTGGGGCTGGCGGCTGTACTCCTCCGGCGTCATACCCAGCCGCTTTTGAAACGCCGCTGAAAAATACCTGTAATCGGAAAAACCGGACGCTACGCATACATCCAGCATTCGCCGCTGTCCCGCGGCGATGAGCTTGCACGCGCAGTGAAAGCGTACCGTATTCACATACTCCTGAAAGCTCTGTCCCAGCGCCTCTTTTACAAAATGCGAAAGATAGCTCATGGAACGGCGTTCGGCCCGGGCAAAATCCGACAGGCGTATCTTGTGCATATAGTTCTGGTCCACAAAACGGATGAGCCGCAGCAGGCGCGCGTTCCGCCGCTCGCGTTCGGCATTTTCCTCTGCCGTGAGCAGAACATGCGGCGCCGCAGCCAGCAGGCGGTACATCAGCAGGTGCACGTGTCCGGCACAGCACAGCTCGTAACACGCGGGGCGCTCCAGATATGCGCGCATCACGTTCAGCAGGCCGCGCTGCACCTGCGCAAAAACGTCAGGAGACAAATATATGCCGGGGCACACGCCGCCTGTACGGATGTTCCGTATGGCGGGAAAGCATCCCGCAAGCATCGTGGGAGCAACCTGCAGGCATAAAAAGGTGCAGCTCTCCTCCACCTTATGGAATTCATGAGTCTGCTGCGGGTCGAACAGCACCATCTCACCGGACTGTGCCACATGCCGGAAGGGCCCCGCCTGCACGGAGAGTCTTCCCTCCATCAACCAGATCAGCTCGAATTCCTCATGAACATGCGGCGTGCGGTAATCCACTGTGTCAAAAAAAATCCGCAGCCCGTCGATCTGCGGGTGTTGAATAATCTCGGTTTCGTTCATGCGCTTCCCCTTCTTTCCACTTTTCGGGCCGCCGCACGCCGGCATTTGAAACAAGCCCGAAGAACAGCGGTCTCTGTCCTTCGGGCTTGTTTTGATTTTCCCATGTGCTTGCTTCATTGCTTCCGGTAAAAAAACTGCTGCCCTATACAGCCTTAAAACCGAAGCAGATTCAGCCCGATCTGTTCGTCGTAGTACCGGTCCACGGTTCCCTCCAGGATATTGACCACCATTTCACAGGTGGCGCTCACCACCGCTCTGTTCAGGTGTCCGCCAAAGACCTCTCCCTTATCATTGCCCGCGCTCATGTGCAAATGGCAATAAAACGCTCCATCCATGGTATTGATCGTTCCGGTCAGAGAAACGATTTCAAAGCTGCCGCTGAAATCATTTGCAAGATACTTCTTATCATCTGTTTTGAACACACCCACAGTAAAACGGTCGACTGCACCAAGCGCCTGAACGCTGGCCAGCTTTATCCGTTCCTTCAAGGCAAGCTCTTTTACCTGCTCCAGTATCTCCTCGCCCTTATCCAGCCGCACTATGATGGTTTTGTCAAATCTTCTGTATTCCAATATCTTCACTCCCACTCGTTGCTGAGTATCATATTCTAACGAATTTTGCTTTGGAAATAATTATTTGATATATCCATATCATCCAGCCTATAGTTATCAATTTGTTATCAGGTGTGATAACGGTAGACAGCGCACATCACCTTTTCTCTGGTAGTTTGCGACTCTATTATACCATGACGCCGCAAAGCGGCCCCAACAAAACCGCACCTGCTGCGGTTTTGCATGGTTCAATGTTCTCAAAGCCCTGTGTGCCAGCACAGGAGCGTGTGCAGCGCACACACTCAGCCGCGTAAGCGGCAACTTTGAGGTTATTATACCATGACGCCGCGAGGCGACCCCAACAAAACCGCACCTGCTGCGGTTTTGCATGGTTCAATGTTCTCGAAGTCCTGTGCGTTAGCACACAAGCGTGTGCCATGCACACGCGCAGCCGCGCAAGCGGCGGCTTTGAGGTTATTATGCCATATTTCTAAGCTCTCACTTCGCGTACCGCTCGTGTTCACTAAGAAACATGGTATCTATGCCGCTAAACTCATGCTTCGCCTGTGGCTCGCATGCGCTAACCGGATATATTATACCACAATTAGGCTGAAAAGGACCGCCCGCATTTAAATAGGCCCGACCGGTGCAAGGAACAGCACTTTTCATTTCATTTTTTCCAACGCACGAAATACTTGTCGATATCTGTCTCTGCTCTCCGCTCTGCACACACAGTAGTAGGTCGCCTCTGCCTGTTCGTCAATAATGGGAATTACAACTCGATTTTGAGGAACGCCGTCCCGCTCCATGTGAGCGTCCGTAATAAAAGAGGGAAACGCTCCTGTTCCCGCCACTTCTCCAAACGCGTCCCATTCGTTCATCATAAGGAAATGTGCATTCGGCAGCTTTTCCCGACAGAAGCTGTGCCAGAAGCCAATATCTGTATACAGGAGAAGATTTTGCCCATCAATGTCCGCCGGGGTAAGCGCCTTTCGGTTCGCTAAAGGGTGCTCCAGAGGGACCGAAAGGAACAGACGCTCTGTTCGGAATGGTTGCCCATACAGATCAATATCCGGGGGACTATGGGTAACAATGAGTTGGTACATCTCTTTATTCAGACCAGCCAGCAATTCTTCATCTGAGTTTTTCATCTCCGTGGAAACGTTCATTTGAGGATAGAGCCTGGAGAGCAGCGGCAACAAGTCCCAGAGAGGCACCGGGGCGCAGCCCCCCACAGAGAGAGTGCGGCGGCTTCGGTCAAAAAGGCGCAGCCTCTCCTCCATCTCCCTACTCTGCTCCAGCAATTTTTCTCCTAACTGAACAGCCATGATGCCATTCTCATTAAGAGCAATCTTGTTCTTTGATCGTTCAAACAAAGATACCCCAAGACTTTCCTCCAGTTTTTTCATGGATTGGCTTAAAGCAGGCTGGGAGATATGCAGTTTCTCCGCCGCCCCAGACAACGTGCCCTGCCGGGAAAAGGCTATAAGCTGCTCCAATAAATAAAGTTCCATCATAGGCCCCTCTCAGTATTTGTTTTAATTATAGCATATTTGGAAATAAATATTGTACTTTCCCAAAAATTCTTGCTATCATGACATCATAAAATTCAAGGAGGTTCTCCCAAATGGATGATATCACTCTGAACAATGGCGTAAAAATGCCCCCGGAGGGTTTTGGTGTCTTTCAGATTCCCGGCCCTACACAGTGTGAGCAGGCGGTTCTGGACGCTATCAGTTTCGGTTATCGCCTAATCGACACCGCCGCCGCCTATATGAACGAGCAGGCGGTAGGTGCCGCTCTGAAGAAATGCGGCGTTCCCCGTGAAGAACTGTTTGTCACCACAAAGCTGTGGGTGCAGGATGCCAGCTACGAAGGAGCGAAGGCGGCAATCCAGCGTTCCCTGGACAACCTGAGTTTGGATTACTTGGATTTATATCTTATTCACCAACCCCTTGGCGACTATGTAGGGGCTTACCGTGCTATGGAGGAAGCCTACCAAAAGAAGGAGCTCCGAGCCATCGGCGTATGCAATTTCTATCCCTCCCGGCTAGCCGATCTGTGCGAAACAGTAGACGTGATCCCCGCCGTTGACCAGGTAGAGCTTCACCCTTTCTTCCAGCAGGAGGATGCCTTGGCACTAATGAAGGAGTACGGTGTCGTTCCCGAAGCCTGGGGGCCTTTTGCCGAGGGTAAGTTCGGCATTTTTACCCACCCGGTTTTAACGAAGATTGGGAGCAAGTACGGCAAGTCCGCCGCCCAAGTGGCCCTGCGTTGGAATGTTCAGCGGGGAGTAGTCGTTATCCCGAAGTCCGTTCACAAGGAGCGCATAGAGCAGAATCTTGATATTTGGGACTTCCAGCTCTCTCAGAAAGACATGGAGGAAATCTCCGGGTTAGATGTGGGGCATAGCGAGATCGTCAGCCACGATGATCCCGGCTTTATCAAAATGCTCCATGGCTTGAAGATACACGACTGACAAGAGCAGAAGAGCAAAATACAGGAGGCCGGCATCCACCGGCCTCCTGTATTTTTCATTCCCACTCAATCGTCCCGGAGGGCTTCGGTGTCAGGTCGTAAAGGACACGGTTCACACCTTTCACTTCGGATGTGATGCGCTGTGTGATTTTCTGCAGCAACGCAAACGGCACATCCTCCACCGTGGCGGTCATTGCATCCACGGTATTTACCGCACGCAGAATGACCGGCCAGTCGAAGGTACGCACTCCCTCATGCACACCCACTGACTTGAAATCGGGCACTACCGTGAAATACTGCCACACCTTGCCCTCCAGGCCCGCCTTTGCAAATTCTTCCCGCAGGATCGCGTCGGATTCCCGCACAGCCTCCAGCCTGTCGCGGGTGATTGCGCCCAGACACCGCACGCCAAGGCCCGGGCCGGGGAACGGCTGACGGTATACCATGCTGTCGGGCAGGCCCAACGCCTTACCACAGGCACGCACCTCATCCTTAAACAACATTTTCAGCGGTTCCACCAGCGCGAAATCCAAATCCTCCGGCAGGCCTCCCACATTGTGGTGCGACTTAACAGCTTTCACTGTTTTCGTTCCGCTCTCAATGATATCCGGATAAATCGTGCCCTGCGCCAGGAAATGGATGCCGTCCAGCTTGCGTGCTTCTTCTTCAAACACACGGATAAACTCCGCGCCGATAATCTTGCGCTTCTGCTCCGGCTCGGCAACGCCCGACAGTTTATTCAGGAAGCGGTCCACCGCGTCCACATAAATGAGGTTGGCGTCCATCTGGTTGCGGAACACCTCCACAACCTGCTCCGGTTCTCCTTTGCGCAGCAGACCATGGTTTACATGCACGCACACCAGCTGCTTGCCGATGGCCTTGATGAGCAACGCCGCCACGACCGAGGAATCCACGCCGCCGGACAATGCCAGAAGCACTTTTTTATCTCCCACCTGTCGGCGGATCAGCTCGACCTGGTCTGCAATGAAGTTCTCCATGTTCCAGTTGGGCTGCGCACCGCAGGCATCGAATACAAATTCGGACAGGACGGCTTTCCGCTGCGCCGCATCCGTGGGCCACGGCGCGCCGCCTTTGTGGCCAGGCTGTAAAAGCGGCAGGCCGCAGCCATAGATATCGCTGCACGCGTCGATCTCCACACCGTCCACCACATGGTTGGGGCCGCCGTTCAGAATAATCCCCTTTACATTGGGCAGCGCATTCAACTCCGCCAGTGTAATATCGTGGGGATAGATCTCACTGTACACTCCCAACGCGCGAATCTCCCGGGCAAGACGCGGGTTTTCCTCGCTGCCCAGGTCCAGAATCACGATCATGTCCTGCTTCATGGATAGAAGCCTCCTCCGGCAATATTTTTTTATTTTACCACGATTCGACGCTTTTCCGCAACCTGCCCGGAAGAAAAGCACCTTTTGGCCCAAGCGCTGCAGCCAAAAGGCCGCAAAGGGCTTTTCTGCGCTCTTTGCGGCCTTTTCTCACTCGAATTCCACCGTCGCGGGCGGCTTTCCCGTACAGTCGTACAGCACACGATTGATGTGCGGCACCTCGTTCACGATCCGGCTGGTAACCGTGTCGATGACCTCCCAGGGCAAGTGCGCGGCTTCTGCCGTCATAAAATCTGCCGTAGTAACAGCACGCAGCGCAACAGCATAGTCATAGGTACGTTCGTCGCCCATCACGCCAACGCTGCGCATGTTTGTCAGTGCCGCAAAATACTGGCCAAGGCCCTGCGCCACGCCTGCCTTTGCGACTTCCTCGCGGTAAATGGCGTCCGCATCCTGCAAAATTGCGATTTTCTCCGGCGTCACCGCGCCGATGATGCGGATGGCAAGGCCTGGTCCGGGGAAAGGCTGGCGGCTGACCAAATGCTCCGGGATTCCCAGCTCGCGGCCCGCGTTGCGCACTTCGTCCTTGAACAGGTCGCGCAGCGGTTCGATAATCTCTTTGAAGTCCACATAGTCCGGCAGACCGCCTACGTTATGGTGGCTCTTGATGACCGTGGATTCACCGCCCAGGCCGCTTTCCACCACATCCGGGTAGATTGTTCCCTGTACCAGAAAATCCACTGTTCCGATTTTTTTCGCTTCCTCTTCAAATACGCGGATGAACTCTTCGCCGATGATCTTTCGTTTTTGCTCCGGTTCCTCCACGCCCGCCAGCTTGTCATAAAAACGCTGCCGCGCGTTTACACACACAAAGTTCAAATCGTACGGTCCCTCCGGGCCGAACACCGCGCACACTTCCTCACTTTCATTTTTTCTCATGAGGCCGTGATCCACGAACACACAGGTAAGCTGCTTGCCCACAGCTTTTGCCAGCATGACGGCCGCAACAGAAGAATCCACGCCGCCCGAAAGTGCACACAGCACGCGCCCGTCTCCGATTTTTTCCCGCAACATGCGAATGGACTGTTCCACGAAAGAATCCATCTTCCAATCGCCCGTACAGCCGCACACATTATAAATGAAATTCGAGAGCATCTTTGTACCCTCCTGCGTGTGCAGGACCTCGGGATGAAACTGCAGCGCATACAGACGCTTTTCCGGCTGCTCCATCGCCGCGGCCGGGCAATTTGCACTGTGTGCAGAGATAACAAAGCCCGGAGCAACCGATTCGATATAATCCGTGTGGCTCATCCAGCATACTGTGCTGGATGAAATATCCGCGAAGAGCTTGGACGCAGGATCGACAAACACCTCTGTTTTGCCGTATTCACGCACAGGTGCTTTACACACATGGCCGCCCAACAGATGCATCATAAGCTGGGCGCCGTAGCAGATACCCAGTACAGGGATGCCCAAATCAAACACCTCTGTGCTGATGGCAGGAGCCCCATCTTCATAGGCGCTGTTGGGTCCGCCTGTAAAGATAATTCCCCGCGGTCGCTTCGCTTTTATAACATCCAACGCTTTCGTATAAGGAACGATTTCGCTGTACACATGGCACTCGCGCACGCGCCGCGCGATCAACTGATTGTACTGGCCGCCAAAATCGACGACGATCACTGATTCGGACATAAATTCCTCCCCCAAAATTCTTCCCACTCTGTACAATGTTTTTTCTTAGTATAGCACATCAGGCATGAAATTGCGTGCAGAAAATAACCGCGTTTCCCACCGGATTCCTAGTTATTTTACCAAATCTCACGCAGCTTCATCCGTCATTCAAACTCAAAAAGCGATTCAATGGGCGCACGCACGGCACGCGAGATCTCAATAGCCAACTTCAGAGATGGATTGTACTTTCCGGCTTCCAGACGAATGATCGTTTCTCTCCTGACATGCACACGGAATGCCAACTCCTCTTGCGTCATTCCCGCAAGCTGGCGGTACTTTTTCAAATTACAAACAAAGCCGTCCACGGTTCACGCCTTCCTGTCCAGGTAATAAGTAAGAGCTGGAGCCGCCACAGAGCACACCGAATACCCCAAAGCCCCGAACAAAAGCACCGTATCCCGGCCAATCCCCTGCCTGTCCAGCAAAAACAGAAGCAAAAAACTGAGCAGTGCAAACAGGCCTCCCACAATACGCATAGCGCGCGTTTCATTTTCCACAAGGCGCTCATCTGCCGGCTCTTTATACAGCAATCCCCAGAAAAACCAGGCAAAAAATGCGAAGAAAACAAAAAACAGATAATTCCGTCCGCCCCCGTGCTTCGGCAAGAAGCCGAGGAAGCCCAAAAAACCCATGCAGCCCATCCAGGGCTTGACTTGAAAATTGCGGTGTGCCTTTTTCATTTCAACTTCCCCCTAAAAGTGATATATTTGTACCTTTCAGTGATAAATATATCACTTTTTCATTGAAAAAGCAAGCCGCTGAAATAAAAACTCCCCGGTGGTTTTTCTACAATAAAAAAGCGCCCGCTTCTCAGCAGGCGCTTTTTTCAGAGATAATTACTCGTTGATCTTCGTAACAACGCCGGAGCCAACGGTACGGCCGCCTTCGCGGATAGCGAAACGGAGACCTTCCTCGATAGCGATCGGGGTGATCAGCTCAACATCCATGGAGACGTTGTCGCCGGGCATGCACATCTCGGTGCCTTCCGGCAGCGTGATGACACCGGTCACGTCCGTAGTGCGGAAATAGAACTGCGGGCGATAGTTGTTGAAGAACGGAGTGTGACGGCCGCCCTCTTCCTTTTTCAGGATATAGACCTGGCCGGCAAACTTGGTGTGCGGATGAATGGAACCGGGCTTGGACAGAACCTGGCCGCGCTCGATCTCATTGCGCTGGATGCCGCGGAGCAGAGCACCCACGTTGTCGCCAGCCTGAGCGAAGTCCAGCAGCTTGCGGAACATCTCAAGGCCGGTAACGGTGGTCTTACGCTTCTCTTCGACGAGACCGACGATCTCGACTTCCTCGCCAACCTTGATGACGCCACGCTCCACACGACCGGTAGCAACAGTGCCGCGGCCGGTGATGGTGAACACGTCCTCAACAGGCATCAGGAACGGCATATCCTCTTTGCGGTCGGGAGTGGGGATATAGCTGTCCACAGCCTCCATCAAATCGAGGATGCACTTGTACTCGGGGGCGTTGATGTCCGTGGAGCTGGACTCCAGAACCTGCAGAGCAGAACCGCGGATGATGGGCGTGTCGTCGCCGGGGAACTCATACTCGGTCAGCAGCTCACGGATCTCCATCTCGACGAGATCCAGCAGCTCTTCGTCGTCCACCTGGTCGCACTTGTTCATGAACACGACGATATAGGGAACGCCGACCTGACGGGAGAGCAGGATGTGCTCACGGGTCTGGGGCATGGGGCCGTCGGAAGCAGACACGACCAGAATCGCGCCGTCCATCTGAGCAGCGCCCGTGATCATGTTCTTCACATAGTCGGCGTGGCCCGGGCAGTCAACATGGGCATAGTGACGGTTGTCCGTCTCGTACTCCACGTGAGAGGTGTTGATCGTGATGCCGCGCTCGCGCTCCTCGGGAGCCTTATCGATGTTGGCATAATCGGTGAACTCGGCGTCGCCCTTCATGGCCAGCACCTTCGTGATGGCAGCGGTCAGGGTCGTCTTGCCATGGTCAACGTGACCAATGGTGCCGATGTTGATATGCGGTTTGTTACGCTCAAATTTCGCTTTCGCCATTGTTATTGTCCTCCTTTGTTTTGAGACCGTTTCTTAAGGCCATTGTACTAAATGCACCCTAAAAAATCAAGTGTTTTATTTGTTTGCCAGAGGCTGGCGGAAAGAGGCTTAGCCCTCTTTCTTTGCACGGCCCGCCATGATGCTCTCGGCGATGCTCTTGGGCACGTCGATGTAGTGGCTGGGCTCCATGGAATACTGGCCGCGGCCCTGCGTTTTGCTGCGCAGGTCGGTGGCGTAACCGAACATGTTGGACAGCGGAACGAGCGCATCGATCTGCTGCGTGCCGCTGCGGGACTCGGTGCCCTGGATCTGGCCGCGCCGGGCATTGATATCGCCGATAACGTCGCCCATATACTCGTCGGGCACGATGACGGCAACCTTCATAATCGGCTCCAAAATAACGGGATCCGCCTTACGCATAGCCTCTTTGAAGGCCATGGAACCGGCGATCTTAAACGCCATTTCGGAGGAGTCGACCTCATGGTAGGAACCATCGTACAGCGTGACCTTGACGTCCACAACGGGATAGCCTGCAAGCACGCCGGCCTGCATGGCGCCCTGGATGCCCTGGTCGATGGGGCCGATGAACTCTTTCGGGATGGCGCCGCCAACGATGGCGTTGACGAACTCATAGCCCTTACCTGCTTCGTTCGGCTCGATTTTGATCTTGACGTGACCGTACTGGCCTTTACCGCCGGACTGACGCGCGTACTTGGTGTCCTGGTCGGCGGGACGGCGGATGGTCTCGCGGTAGGCAACCTGCGGGGCGCCCACGTTGGCCTCCACCTTGAACTCACGCAGCAGGCGGTCGACGATGATCTCCAGATGGAGCTCGCCCATGCCCGCGATGATGGTCTGGCCGGTCTCTTCGTCGGTATAGGTTCGGAACGTGGGGTCCTCCTCAGCCAGCTTTGCCAGCGCGATGCCCATTTTTTCCTGGCCGGCCTTGGTTTTCGGCTCAATGGCCACACGGATAACGGGCTCGGGGAACTCCATGCTCTCCAGGATAACCGGATGCTTTTCGTCGCACAGCGTGTCGCCCGTGGTCGTGTTCTTCAGGCCCACAGCCGCCGCGATGTCGCCGGCGTAGCAGATATCGATATCCTGACGGTGGTTGGCGTGCATCTGAAGGATGCGGCCCATGCGCTCGCGGTTGTCCTTCACGGAGTTGTACACCGTGCTGCCGGCTTCGACAACACCGGAGTAAACGCGGAAGAAACAAAGCTTACCCACGAACGGGTCGGTCGCGATCTTGAACGCCAGCGCCGCGAAAGGAGCATTGTCGTCGGAAGGACGGGTCTCCTCTTCCTCGGTGTCGGGGTTTACGCCCTTGATGTCCTCGATGTCGGTCGGAGCCGGCATGTAGTCCACGATGGCGTCGAGCAGCTTCTGCACGCCCTTGTTTTTATAGGAAGTGCCGCACACGACCGGAACGATCGTATTGGCGATGGTCTCCTTGCGGATGGCCGCTTTCATCTCGGGGATGGTGAGCTCCTCACCGTCGAGATATTTCATCATCAGCTCTTCGTCGTTTTCGGCGATGGCTTCGATCAGTTCGCTGCGGTATTTCTCAGCCAGCTCCTGCATATCCTCGGGGATCTCCTCCACGCGGATATCCTTGCCCAGGTCATCGTAATAGACGTAGGCTTTCATCTCAAGCAGGTCGATAATGCCCTTGAACGTCTCCTCCTTGCCGATGGGAAGCTGCAGGGGGATGGCGTTCGCCTTCAGGCGGTCCTTGATCATGTCCAGCACGTGATAGAAATCCGCGCCCATGATGTCCATCTTATTGACGTAGATCATGCGGGGGACATGATACTTGTTGGCCTGATGCCACACGGTCTCAGACTGAGGCTCAACACCACCTTTTGCGCACATAACGGTAACGCTGCCGTCCAGTACACGCAGGGAGCGTTCCACCTCAACGGTGAAGTCCACGTGGCCCGGGGTGTCGATGATGTTGATTCTGTGTCTGTTCTTTTTGGCAAGGGCCGGGTCGTTCTGATACTCGGTATGGCTCCAATAGCATGTGGTGGCAGCGGAAGTGATCGTGATGCCACGCTCCTGCTCCTGCGCCATCCAGTCCATCGTCGCAGCGCCGTCGTGCGTCTCACCGATTTTGTGGTTGATGCCTGTATAGAACAGGATGCGCTCGGTGGTCGTGGTCTTGCCTGCGTCGATATGGGCCATAATGCCGATGTTTCTGGTCATTTCCAGAGAAACGTCTCTTGGCATAGTTTCCTCCTAAAAGTTAAGACACAGATTAATATCTGTAATGAGCAAACGCCTTGTTGGCCTCTGCCATCTTGTGGGTATCCTCACGCTTTTTGCAAGCGTTGCCGTTGCCGTTGACGGCGTCCATGATCTCGCCGGCCAGACGCTCACGCATGGTGCGCTCGCTACGGGCACGGGCATAAGTGGTGAGCCAGCGCAGGCCCAGTGTCTCGCGGCGCTCGGGGCGCACTTCCATCGGCACCTGGTAGGTGGAACCACCCACACGGCGCGCCTTGACCTCAAGCACCGGCATGATGTTCTCCAGGGCTTTTTCAAAGCTCTCGAGCGGGTCGTTACCGGTCTTTTCCTTCACGATATCGAACGCATCGTAAACGATTTTCTGCGCGACGCCCTTTTTGCCGTCGTACATGATGTTGTTGATCAGACGTGTCACCATTTTGGAATTATACAAAGGATCCGCCAAAACGTCACGCTTTGCAATATTACCTCTTCTGGACATCTTTCTTCCCTCCTTCATAAAATGATATCATCGGTACTCGAAAGTAATAAAACTCCCGTACTGTCCCGCGAAAAGGTTACTCTATATGAATAAGCCTTCAAGGGGCATTGTACATTTCAGTGTTTTTTACTTTTTCGCGGCACCGGCCTTGGGGCGCTTCGCACCATACTTGGAACGGGCCTGGCCACGGTTGGCAACACCCTGGGTATCGAGCGTACCGCGGATGATGTGGTAACGCACGCCCGGGAGGTCCTTAACACGGCCGCCACGAATCAGTACGACGCTGTGCTCCTGCAGGTTGTGGCCGATACCCGGAATGTACGAAGTAACTTCGATACCATTGGAGAGACGAACACGAGCGACCTTACGAAGAGCAGAGTTCGGCTTTTTCGGGGTCATGGTACGAACGGCGGTGCAAACGCCACGCTTTTGCGGGGAGTTCTGGTCCGTGTAAGCCTTCTTCTGGGAGTTGTAGCCTTTCAGAAGGGCAGGAGCCGTCGATTTCTTCACCAAGACCTCGCGGCCTTTGCGCACGAGCTGGTTAAAAGTAGGCATGATTTTCCTCCTTTCAAAAAATAATATCCGGGGAAAAAACTTCCCCTGTATGTGAAAGCGGCAAACCGCTTACCACCAAGGTTTCGGGGCGTCCAGGCTCGACAAAACGCGCCTGCGGCGCAACATTTATATTTTACACGGTTTGGATGGTCCTGTCAACAGAAAGCACCGGTGAAATTCAGCATTTTGCATGATTTTTACACGTTTTTTTCTGCATGTCCCCTTTTGCGCCTCAGATAAGGTAATTTTACCACATGCCGTCCCCCCGCTGCAATACTCTGTGACAGTGTTGCCGAAAAAAACGCGCACCAAACATACTGTCTCCGTTTGCCGCGCCGCTTTTTGGGCAACCTATGAAACAGAAGGAGGCATTCCCATGCTAAAAAAGATCAGCCGGGCGCGGCTGGACGCCCTGCGGCAGGGCTGGCTGGAAAGCCGCCGCCACCTGCCCGCCGCCCGTTTCGGCCCCCTTACTGCGCTGGACGACAGCCTCATTCGCCCGCACACGGGCTTCAACACACATCCTGACAAGAATGAGGTACTGCTTTATTATATTGCAAACGGTGAGCTGACCCACGGCGACAGCCTGAACAATCACAGTGTCCTGCGCCGGGGCGAAGCGCTGTGCCTGCACACGGGCACCGGGCTGCGGCACAGTGAGCTCAACCAGAGCAGCGCGCCGCTGCGTCTGGTCCGGATGGCTTTTTCGCCTGCACGGCCGGGCGGCGCACCCAACTATGGAGAGCAGCGCTTTTTGTGGGAAAATCGTGTGAACCGGTGGCTTTTGCTGGCCTGCGCCGCTCCAGAACCGGACAGCGGTCCACTGTTCCTCAGCGCGGATGCCAACGTCTATGCGGCAGACCTCACCTGCGAAGCCCGTCTCGCTTTTCCCATTGAGCCGGGGCGGCAGGTATATTTGCTGGTTGTGGAAGGTGCTGCCGAAGTGAACGGCATCGTGCTGGAGGACGGCGACGCGCTTTCTGCTTTTGGTGAACCGCTGCAGCTTTCCGCCCTTCCCCGCGCCCACATTCTTCTCGTAGAAGCGCCGCAGTATTGAGAGCGTTTCTCCCCGGCAGCGGCACACGCTCTGGCGCGGAAGCGCATTCCCTTCCGCCCGTCATCCACACACAAAAGACGCCCGCCGTTTGGCGGGCGTCTTTTGTGCTGTTTGGGAATGGGCCTTTACAGGTCCACCTCGTCCCCTGCCGCCAGCTCGGCTTCCACTTCGGGAATACCGGTACCGGCCGGGATAAGCTTGCCGATGATGACATTTTCCTTAAGACCCATGAGCGGGTCCACTTTGCCTTTGATGGCTGCATCGGTAAGCACGCGGGTGGTCTCCTGGAAAGAAGCGGCCGAGAGGAAGGAATCCGTGGCCAGGGACGCCTTGGTGATGCCCAGCAGGATACTGGTCGCACGGGCGGGCTTCAGGTCCGTCTCACCGGCGGCAACACGCGCCGCGATCTCCTCATTGGCGTCGCGGAACTCGGATTTGTCCATGGACGAACCGACGATCAGCTTCGTGCTGCCCGCGTCCTCAATGCGCACCTTACGCATCATCTGCAGGACGATGACCTCAATGTGCTTATCGCAGATATCCACGCCCTGCAGGCGGTAGACCTTCTGCACCTCGCTGATGAGGTAGTTCTGCACGGCAATGGGCCCCTTGATGGCCAGGATATCCTGAGGATAGGCAAAACCTTCGGTGAGGATATCGCCCGGCTCCAGCTGCGCACCGTCCGCAATACGGATGCGCTGACCGAAGGGAATCAGGTAGCTCTTTTCAGCGGGCGCGCCGTTTTCGTCCACGCCCTCCACCACAACGTGCCGGTTTTTCTTGGAATCGTCGATGTGCGCAGTACCCGCAATTTCTGTCATGATAGCCAGATTCTTGGGACGGCGCGCCTCGAACAGCTCTTCAACACGCGGCAGGCCCTGCGTGATATCCTCCGCCGACGCAATGCCGCCCGTATGGAACGTACGCATGGTGAGCTGAGTGCCCGGTTCGCCGATGGACTGGGCAGCGATAATGCCCACAGCCTCGCCCATACCGACCAAGCGGCCGTTGGCCAGGTTCGCGCCGTAGCACTTGGAGCATACGCCGTGCTTGGAATCGCAGCACAGCACGCTGCGGATCTCCACTTCCTTGATGCCTGCGGCAACAACGGCCTTCGCGTCGTCTTCGCTCATCATCTTGTCCTTGGAGACGAGCACTTCGCCCGTGGCCGGATCAAGGATGTCGTTCACCGCAAAACGGCCCTGGAGACGTTCCTCCAGCTTTTCGATCATCTCGTTGCCTTCGCGGATGTCGGAAACCATGATGCCCTGTGCCGCGCCGCAGTCCTCCTCGCGGATGATCACGTCCTGAGAGACGTCTACCAGACGGCGGGTCAGATAACCGGAGTCCGCAGTACGCAGAGCGGTATCTGCCAGACCCTTTCGGGCGCCCTTGCCGGCGATGAAGTATTCCAGAATATTCAGGCCCTCGCGATAGTTCGCGCGGATGGGGATCTCAATGGTCTTACCGGACGTGTTTGCAATCAGGCCGCGCATACCGGCCAGCTGGCGGATCTGAGCCATGGAGCCGCGGGCGCCGGAGTCTGCCATCATGAAGATGGGGTTGCGGGCATCCAGGTTTTCCTGCAGGGCGCTTGCCACGTCCTCGGTGGTCTTGCTCCAGACCTTGATCACGCCGTTATAGCGCTCCTCGTTGGAGATCAGGCCCTTGTTGTACTGCTTGGTGATCTTGCCGATCTGCTCCTCGGCAGATGCCAGCAATTCAGCCTTCTGGGGCGGGATCACAGCGTCCGAAACGGCTACGGTGACCGCGCCCTTCGTGGAATATTTGTAGCCCTGCGCCTTCACACGGTCCAGCATCTCGGCAGTGACGGACGTGCCGTGTACCTGGATGCAGCGGTCGATGATCTGGCCCAGTTTCTTTTTGTTGACGAGGAAATCCACCTCGAACAGGAAACGGTTCTCCGGAATGGAGCGGTCCACATAACCAAGGTCCTGGGGGATGGGCTGGTTGAAAATGATGCGGCCCACTGTGGTGTCGATGATTCGGCTGCGCTCTGTGCCGTCGATCTCCATGGTACGGCGCACCCTGATCTTGGCCTGCAGCGTGATAACGCCTTCCTGATAGGCCATGACGGCCTCGTTTTCGTCGCGGAACACCTTACCTTCGCCCTTGTCTCCGTCGTTGACCATGGTGAGGTAATAGCTGCCCAGTACCATATCCTGGGTAGGCACTGTGACGGGCTTGCCGTCAGCTGGCTTGAGCAGGTTGCCGGAAGCCAGCATCAGGCGTTTGGCCTCACGCTGCGCTTCCTCGGAAAGGGGCACGTGCACAGCCATCTGGTCGCCGTCAAAGTCCGCGTTGAACGCAGTGCAGACCAGCGGATGCAGCTTGATGGCGCGGCCTTCCACCAGCACCGGCTCGAACGCCTGAATGCCAAGGCGGTGCAGCGTCGGCGCGCGGTTGAGCATAACGGGATGGCCCTTGATGACGGCTTCCAGCGAATCCCACACCTCGGTGCGGGTGCGCTCCACCATCTTGCGGGCGGATTTGATGTTGTTGGCAATGCCCTTTTCCACAAGATCCTTCATGACGAAGGGCTTGAACAGCTCCAGCGCCATCTCCTTGGGCAGACCGCACTGGTACATCTTCAGCTCCGGGCCGACGACGATAACCGAACGGCCGGAATAGTCCACGCGTTTGCCCAGCAGGTTCTGGCGGAAGCGGCCCTGCTTGCCCTTGAGCATGTCGGACAGGCTCTTGAGCGGGCGGTTGTTGGGGCCGGTCACCGGACGGCCGCGGCGGCCGTTGTCGATGAGGGCGTCCACCGCCTCCTGCAGCATACGCTTTTCGTTGCGCACAATGATATCCGGAGCGCCCAGCTCCAGCAAACGCTTCAGACGGTTGTTGCGGTTGATGACGCGGCGGTACAGGTCGTTCAGGTCGGACGTGGCAAAACGTCCGCCGTCCAGCTGGACCATCGGGCGGATATCGGGCGGAATGACCGGGATGACGTCCATGATCATCCACTCCGGACGGTTGCCGGAGATGCGGAACGCCTCCACGACTTCCAGCCGCTTGAGCAGGCGCACGCGCTTTTGGCCGCCTGCTTCCTCCAGTTCCTGATGCAGCTCTTCGCTGAGCTTTTCCAGGTCGATCTTCTCCAGCAGCTCCTTCACGGCCTCTGCGCCCATTGCCGCCTTGAACTCGTCCTCGTAGCGCTCACGCATGTCGCGGTACTCTTTTTCGCTGAGCAGCTGCTTTTCCTCCAGAGGTGTGAAGCCGGGATCGGTCACGATATATGCGGCAAAGTACAGCACCTTTTCCAGCAGGCGAGGGCTGATATCCAGCATCAGGCCGATGCGGGACGGGATCCCCTTGAAATACCAGATATGCGAAACGGGCGCGGCCAGCTCGATATGGCCCATACGCTCGCGGCGCACCTTGGCGCGCGTCACTTCAACGCCGCAGCGGTCGCAGATCTTACCCTTGTAGCGGATGCGCTTGTACTTGCCGCAGTGGCATTCCCAGTCCTTCGTCGGCCCAAAAATGCGCTCACAGAACAGGCCGTCGCGCTCCGGTTTCAGGGTGCGGTAGTTGATGGTCTCGGGCTTTTTCACCTCGCCGTAGCTCCAGGCACGGATCTGATCCGGGGAGGCAAGACCGATCTTGATTGAATCAAAAGCGTTAAACTCCATGAAACGAACCCTTTCTTTCTCAATTTTTGAAGCGTGCCCCGCCGCCCCGCGCGGTGCGCGGCGGGCGGCGGGCCGGATGCGGATCAGATATCCTCGGGCAGATCGGCAAACAGGTCATCCGATTCCAGATCTTCCGGATTGGGTTCCTCATCTTCTTCTTCAAATTCGGCGTCCGCGTCGGCGTCTTCGATGCTGTAGTCGCCGGCGAGCTCGCTCTCCACCATCACGTCGTCGCCGAGCGCGAGGTCGGAATTGTCAAAGCCCATATCGTCGTCATCGTAATTCTGCTTGATGTCCACCTCGTTGCCGTCGGCGTCCTGCACGCGCATATCGAGGCCGAGGCTCTGCAGCTCCTTCATCAGCACGCGGAACGCCTCGGGAATGCCGGGCTTCGGCACGGGCTGACCCTTGACGATGGCTTCGTAGGTTTTAACACGGCCCACCACGTCGTCGGACTTCACCGTCAGGATCTCCTGCAGGGTATAGGCGGCGCCGTAAGCTTCCAGCGCCCACACCTCCATTTCGCCAAAGCGCTGGCCGCCGAACTGGGCCTTGCCGCCCAGAGGCTGCTGCGTTACAAGGCTGTACGGGCCGGTGGAGCGGGCGTGGATCTTATCGTCCACCAGATGGTGCAGCTTGAGGTAATACATATAGCCCACGGTAACGGGGTTGTCAAAACGCTCGCCGGTGCGTCCGTCATAAACATAGCTCTTGCCGTCCTCGCGCTTACCGGTCTCACGGAACATCGCCCGGATGTCCTCCTCGTGGGCGCCGTCGAACACCGGCGTCATGACCTTCCAGCCCAGCGCCTTGGCGGCGTAGCCCAAATGGACCTCCAGGACCTGGCCGATGTTCATACGGGAGGGAACGCCCAGCGGGTTCAGCACAATGTCCAGCGGCGTGCCGTCCTCCAGGAACGGCATATCTTCCTGCGGCAGAATGCGGGATACAACGCCCTTGTTGCCGTGGCGGCCGGCCATCTTGTCGCCCACGCTGATCTTGCGCTTCTGGGCGATGTAGCAGCGCACCACCTGGCGCACGCCGGGCTGCAGCTCGTCGCAGTTCTCGGGTGTGAACACTTTCACATCCACGATGATTCCGTACTCACCGTGCGGCACACGCAGGGAAGTGTCGCGCACCTCGCGCGCTTTCTCTCCGAAAATGGCGCGCAGCAGGCGCTCCTCGGCCGTCAGCTCCGTCTCACCCTTGGGCGTGACCTTGCCGACGAGGATATCACCCGCGCCTACCTCGGCGCCGATGCGGATGATGCCGCGCTCGTCCAGGTCCTTCAGCGCGTCCTCGCCCACGTTGGGGATGTCGCGCGTGATCTCCTCGGGCCCGAGCTTCGTCTCGCGGCTTTCGATCTCGTATTCCTCGATGTGGATGGAAGTGTACACGTCCTCGCGGACGATCTTCTCATTGATAAGGACGGCGTCCTCGTAGTTGTAGCCCTCCCAGGTCATGAAGCCGATCAAGGCGTTCTTGCCCAGGCTGATCTCGCCGTTCTTCGTGGCGGGGCCGTCGGCCAGAACCTGGCCCTTGATGATCTTATCGCCCTTGCTGACGATGGGGCGCTGGTTGATGCAGGTGCCCTGGTTCGAGCGCATGAATTTGATGAGCTCGTATTCGTCCGTCGTCGTCTTGGACGTGCGCACCGTGATCTTATCGGCAGTCACACGCTCCACAATGCCGTCGTTTTTCGCCAGCACGCACACGCCGGAGTCGCACGCGGCCTTGTACTCCATGCCGGTGGCGACGATGGGCTGCTCGGTGACGAGCAGCGGTACCGCCTGACGCTGCATGTTCGAGCCCATGAGGGCGCGGTTTGCGTCGTCGTTCTCCAGGAACGGGATCATAGCCGTAGCTACGGACACAACCATCTTCGGGCTGACGTCCATGTAGTCCACGCGCTCTTTGTCGACCTCAAGGATCTCATCGCGCCAGCGGCTGGAAACACGGGGACGGACAAAACGTCCCTCGCTGTCCAACTGCTCGTTGGCCTGCGCTACGATGAACTCATCCTCCACATCGGCGGTCATATAGACCACTTCATCGGTAACAACGCCAGTGGCCTTGTCCACCTTGCGGTACGGCGCTTCGATAAAGCCGTACTCATTGATCTTGGCGAACGTGGCCAGATAGGAAATCAGGCCGATGTTCGGACCTTCCGGCGTCTCGATGGGGCACATGCGGCCGTAATGGGAATAGTGTACGTCGCGGACCTCGAAGCCTGCGCGGTCACGGGACAGGCCGCCGGGGCCGAGAGCCGACAGACGGCGTTTGTGCGTCAGCTCTGCCAGCGGGTTGTTCTGATCCATGAACTGAGACAGCGGCGAGGAGCCAAAGAACTCCTTGATGGATGCCACCACCGGACGGATGTTGATGAGCGCCTGCGGCGTCACCACTTCCATGTCCTGGGCCTGCAGCGTCATGCGCTCACGGATGACGCGCTCCATGCGGGAAAAGCCGATGCGGAACTGGTTCTGCAGCAGCTCGCCCACACTGCGGATCCGGCGGTTGCCCAGATGGTCGATGTCGTCCACCGTGCCCACGCCGTGGCCCAGGCCGTTCAAGTAGTTGATGGATGCGAAAATATCATCCACGGTGACTGTTTTGCTGATGAGACGGTCACGGTTTTTCTCCAGCAGCTCCCTCTGCTCGTCCACATCGCTGGTCTCGTCCAGGATGGCGCGCAGTTCGCTGAAATTGACGCGCTCGTTGATGCCGCATTCGGTTGCGTCAAAGGAGAGGAAATCGTTGGCGGCAACCGTGCCGTTGGAGATGACCTTGATCTCCTTGTCGTCCAGCGCCAGATACACCAGGCTCACGCCCGATTTTTCGGCGGCCATGGCAGTTTCCGCACTGATCTTTTCGCCGGCAGCGCACAGCAGCTCGCCCGTCAGGGGGGCCACGATATCACGGGCGGCCACAAAGCCCTGAATGCGGCGGCCGATGGCCAGCTTCTTGTTCATCTTATAGCGGCCGAAGCGGGAAAGGTCGTACCGGCGCGGGTCAAAAAACAAACCGTTGATGTGGCTGGACGCGCTCTCCACCGTGGGAGGCTCGCCCGGACGCAGCTTGCGGTACGTCTCCAGCAGGCCTTCTTCCTCGCTCTTGGTGGAATCTTTTGCGATGGTGGCCTCAATGCGCTCGTCCTCGCCGAAGAAATCACGGATCTTCGCGTCGTCACCCAGGCCCAGCGCACGGATGAACACCGTCACAGGGATCTTGCGGTTCTTATCGATGCGCACATAGAAAACGTCGTTGGCATCCGTTTCGTATTCCAGCCACGCGCCGCGGTTGGGGTTCAGCGTGGCGGTGAACAGTTCCTTGCCCGTCTTGTCGTAGCTCTTGCCGAAATACACGCCCGGGGAACGGACGAGCTGAGAGACGATAACACGCTCGGCGCCGTTGATGATGAAGGTGCCGGAATCCGTCATGAGCGGAAAATCGCCCATGAAGATCTCCTGCTCCTTCACTTCGCCGGTCTCCTTGTTCAGCAGACGCGCTTTCACGCGAAGCGGGGCCGCATAGGTGACGTCGCGCTCCTTGCACTCCTTGATGGAGTACTTGGGCTCGGAATCCAGCCGGTAGTCGATAAAGTCGAGCACCAGGTTGCCGGTGTAGTCTTCGATCGTCGAAATGTCCCGGAAGACCTCTTTCAGGCCCTCTTTGAGAAACCACTGGTATGAGTTCTTCTGCACCTCGATCAGGTTCGGCATGTCGATGACTTCGTCGATGCGCGAGAAGCTCATGCGTTCGGTTTTGCCAAGTTGTACGGGCTTGACTTTCACCATAAGTTGCGACCACTCCTTAATTCATCTATATTAAGCCTTGCAAAAAATGACGCAAAACGGCTTTGGCACCCCTCCGATTTTCAGCAACTTGCACAAAAAAATTGTAACAGTTTTGCGTTCAGAGACATACCAAGCCATTATGATACATTTAAGCATTATAATACGGTTTTTACAAGCCGTCAAGGGGAACCCGGAAAAAAGAGGAAAAGAAAAAACCACACTTGGCACGCACGGCGCCGTGTGTGATTTTCGCTTCTTACTTGGCGGCCGGTTCCTCCAACAGCATCTGGAAGTTGACGGCAGCGAGCTGCTCGTTGATGCTTTTGCTGATATCGTGAAATACCTTTTGGAATGTACAGCAGCCGGACGCGCCGCGGTTGCACTCCCCCGCGCCGCCCTCGCCCACACAGCGGGAAAGCCTATACGGCCCTTCCACCGCGTCAATGACGTCCTTGAGTGTGATCTCGCTGGCGGGGCGTGCCAGCTCATAGCCGCCGCGGTTGCCCTTGTAGCTTTCCACAATGCCGCTGCTCACCAGCTTGCCCAATATCTTCAGGGAAAAGCGCAGCGTCACGCACATTTCTTCGCTGATGCCGCGCGCGTCGCGCCGCGTGCCACACTTTGCAAGGCAGTAGACGATGCGCACCGCGTAATCGGATTCCTGTGTGATATGCATAAACCGCTCCTTGAACTATACCGTTTTACTGTATTTAAAGGATACCGCAACCGGGCGCTTTTGTCAAGCGCGTTTCCTGTGCCGCAGCGGCGGTGCAAAAACAGCGCGGCTCCGGTTTTGCCGGGCCGCGCTGTTCAAAGTCCACTCTATCCATTCTATATGTACGCCCGGTCCTGCCATTGAGACAGCGGCAAAGGCGGGGGCCGCATCAGTCCAGGAAATCGCGCAGCTTCTTGGAACGGCTGGGGTGGCGCAGCTTACGCAGCGCCTTGGCCTCGATCTGACGGATGCGTTCGCGCGTGACGTTGAACTCCTTGCCCACTTCCTCCAGCGTACGGGGACGGCCGTCCTCCAGGCCGAAGCGCAGGCGCAGCACCTTTTCCTCCCGGGGCGTAAGGCTTTTCAGCACGCCGGAGAGCTGCTCCTTCAAAAGCGTGTGGCTGGCCGCCTCGGCGGGGACGGGCGCATCCTCGTCGGGAATAAAATCACCCAAGTGGCTGTCCTCTTCCTCGCCGATGGGCGTCTCCAGGCTCACCGGCTCCTGCGCTACGCGCATGATCTCCCGCACCTTATCCACGGGCATGTCCAACTCCTCCGCGATCTCGTCTGCCGTCGGCTCATGGCCGTTGCGGTGCAGCAGCTGGCTGGACACCTTTTTCACCTTATTGATCGTCTCCACCATATGCACCGGGATGCGGATGGTGCGCGCCTGATCCGCAATGGCGCGTGTGATAGCCTGGCGGATCCACCATGTGGCGTATGTGGAAAATTTGAAGCCCTTGGTATGGTCAAACTTTTCCACGGCCTTGATAAGGCCCAGGTTGCCCTCCTGGATAAGGTCCAGAAACTGCATGCCACGGCCCACATAGCGTTTGGCAATGGAGACCACAAGACGCAGGTTCGCCTCGGACAGGCGCTGCTTCGCCTTTTCGCCCTCAGGGCCGCCTGCCTGTATCTTCAGCGCCAGATTGATCTCCTCTTCCGGAGAGAGCAGCGGCACGCGTCCAATCTCCTTCAGGTACACCTTGACAGGATCGTCGATGTTGACTCCCTCGGCGGACAGCGCACTCTCCAGCACGTCCACAGTGTCCTCCGTCAGCGTGAATTCCTCCACGTCGGCGTCCGGTTCGTCCACGATCTCGATGTTGTTCGCATCCAATGCCTCATAGAGCTTATCCACAAGCTCCACTTCAAAGCCGATTTCCTCCAGCGCGTCGTTGATTTCCTTCGTCGTCACCTTCTGGTTGCGCTTGCCCAGCTCCACAAGGTTCATGATGATGTTCTTTTTTTCTCCCATGTTGTGTACTCCCTACTCTATTCCTGTGATTCGGCCGCGCGGCCGCGCATTGCGTGCGCCGCGCTATGTTTTTTTATCCTTTAAAGCCTGCAGGTAATCCGCAAGCTCGGCGGCTGTTCTTCCGCCCGCCGTACTGCTGACGGGCTGGCTGTGCTCGATACGGTCCAGATACAACTCTACGTCTTGAGCGCTCAGCCCGATGTCGTAGTTCTGCGCGAGAACGCGGCTGATGAGCGAGACCGTTTCCTCCGGCAATTCTTCGCTGAGGGCCGAGAGGTCCAGATATTCACCCTTTGCGCCTTTCTCGCATAAAAGCGTGTATGCCCGGCCCAGGCCCGCGTCCAGAAACGTGCCGCCGCTCACCCGCGGCGCGGCCAGCCGGATATAGTCCGGATTCTTGAGGATCGCCGCCACGAGCTGCTGCTCGGCAAACGCGACGCCCAGCGCCTTTTGGCCGCCCTGGCTGTACGGCACATTGATGCGCCCGCCCGCGCCTTCTTCCAAAAGGCGGCGCTCCCGTTCCTTTTCCGCCCGCCGCCCGCGCGCCCGGATGGCCGCGTCCAGCTGGTTGAGGATGGCGGGCTTCGCCACATCCGTTTCTTCTGCCAGCCGCCCGGCGTACACATCCCGTTCCGTGGGCGTGATGCGGCCGGCCAGCACGCCGATCGCGTCCTTGATATAATTCAGCCGGCCATCCGGTGTGGCGATGTCGTATTTCCCCTTTGCCTGCAAAAGCTCATACTCGATGGCGTTGTTGGAGCCGTTCAGAAGCATCTCAAACCGTTCCGCCCCAAATTTTTTGATGAATTCGTCCGGGTCCTTGGCGTCGGGGATATTAAGCACCGATATTTTGAGCGGCGAGGCCGACAGCAGGCTGATAGCTCGCCGTGTCGCCTTCTGCCCGGCTTCATCGGAATCGTAGCAGAGCACTACCTCATCCGCATATTCGGACAATATCTTCACCTGCTCCGCTGTCAGCGCCGTGCCGCAGCCTGCCACCGCCGTGGTAAAGCCAGCCTGATGCATGGAAATCGCATCCAGATTGCCCTCGCACAGGATATACCGCCGCGTCTGGGATTTTTTTGCAAAGTTGAGTGCAAACAGCGTGCGGCTCTTCTTGTACACCAGCGTCTCGGGGCTGTTCACATATTTGCCGCCGGGCTGCTCAGGGTCCAGCTTGCGGCCGCTGAAAGCAATAACGTTGCCCCGCAGGTCAAAAATAGGGATCATAACGCGGTGGCGGAAAAAATCGAAAGTGCCGCCCTTTTCACTGCGTTTGATGAGGCCCGCTGCCAAAAGCTCGTCCTCCGCATAGCCCAGGCTTTTCAGATGATCCCGCGTCTCTCGGAAGCTGTCCGGCGCGTATCCCAGGCCGAAGCGCTTGATGGTCGCGTCGGAAAGGCCGCGCCCGCGCCAGTACGCCCGTCCGACGCGCCCGGCGTCCGAATTCAAACGCGAAAAATAGAAGCGCGCCGCGTCCTTGTTGATGGAGATGATCCGGCTGCGCAGGCGGCCGGTCTGGTCATCCTCCTCCGGAAGCGCCATACCGGCGCGTCCCGCAAGGAATTTGACGGCCTCTATGTAATCAACATTGTTGATTTTTTTGATAAAGGTGATGACGTCGCCGCCCGCGCCGCAGCCAAAGCAGTAAAACGACTGCGTCTCGGGATATACGACAAAGGACGGCGTTTTTTCATTGTGAAACGGGCACAGCCCGGTATGGGTGCGGCCGCGGTGCCGCAGCTGTACATAGCTCTGCACCACGTCCACGATATCGCTGCGCTGCACCAGTTCTGTGATATAATCGCGCGGGATCATCCTGCCGCCCCCTTCCGTTATCTCCTGCGCCGCGCCGGCGCCATTGCATTAATATTTCACGTCTTCGCCGCCATGACCCGTGTACGATGAAACCACAGGCCTGCCGGACGCATCCAGCAGCGGCGTAAGCCCTGCGCCGTAGCCCTCGCCCATGAACAGGTACTCCACTCCTGTCTCCCTGTCCCGCAGGATACGGAAATAGGCGCCAAAGCCGCTGCCCTGCTTATAGATCACTTCAAACCGTTTTTCGTCCATAACGCTCCTTTCCCCGCATCACAGTATCTGCCACTTCTGCGGCACGAACAGCGATTCGAACGTGCTGGTGGCGTATTCGTCGCTCATACCGGAGATATAATCCGTCACGGCGCGGTCCACGCCCTCCTGCCACATGATATACAGGAAAGCCTGCGGCATATGCGTGGGCGTATCCTTAAAATATGCGTACAGCTCACGGATGAGCTTGTCCACTTTCTGCTCTTCCTTTTTCGCCACCTTGTCCACATACACGGTGCTGTACATAAAGTCGTGCAGCGCCTCGTAAGCGGCGGCCCGCTCGGCATCCATTCCGATATCTTCGGCCCCGTGCTCCACGATGGCCATGATCAGCGAGGTGATCCGTTCAGATTTCGTGCTCCCCAGCACGGAGGTGATCTCCGCCGGGATATCCTCGTTGCGCAGAACGCCCGCCGTCACCGCGTCCTCGATATCGTGGTTCATATAGGCGATATGATCCGCAAAGCGGACAACGCGCCCCTCCCTCGTAGCGGCCCACTCACCGCGTGTGTGAGTGACGATGCCGTTGAGCACCTCCCACGTCAGGTTGAGGCCGCTGCCATCCTTTTCCAGCTTCGTCACCACGCGCACACTCTGCTCGTAGTGCTTGAAGCCGCCGGGGCAGAGCCGGTTCAGCGCGCGCTCACCCGCATGGCCGAAAGGCGTGTGGCCCAGATCATGCGCCAGTGCAATGGCTTCGGTGAGGTCCTCGTTCAGGCGCAGGGCCCGCGCAATGGTCCGCGCGATCTGGCTCACTTCAAGCGTGTGCGTCAAACGCGTGCGGTAATGGTCGCCCTCCGGCGAAAGGAACACCTGCGTCTTCTGCTTCAGCCTGCGGAATGCCTTGCAATGGATGATGCGGTCCCGGTCCCGCTGAAAGCAGGGCCGCAGCGGGCATGGTTTTTCGGGTACGGCCCGCCCCCGGCTGTTCTCGCTCAATGTTGCAAACGGAGACAGCGTTATCCGCTCAATCTCCTCCGTGCGCTCCCGTACCGTCATCAGCCAGCCCCCTTTTCCGCACAGCGTGCCCCACATGCTTTCGGCCGCCGCTGTCTTTCATGGTTCCAAAAATTCGGCGTCATATACACTATACGACAAAGGCTCCGGTTTCCCTTTAAAATTTTAAGAAAATTTTCAGAAAGGGGCAAAATAGGGTTTGGAAAACATAATATCCGCGCTGCCCCGGCAAAGCTCCTGCAATTTCGGCAAAAGCTGCGTTTCACCGCCTGCCAGCATCACAAAGGGCAGCGTTACCCTGTCGGCGAACTGCACCTCCTCCAGCCGGGCGCCCGCGTCGGCCAGCAGCCGCTGCGCCAGCTCGTACAATGGATATTCCACCCGCAAAACGCCCCGCACGCACACCTGTACCGTCACCTGCTTTGCCGCCGCCAGAACGGCGTTTGCCGCCGCTGTATAGGCGCGCACCAGCCCGCCAGTGCCCAACAGCGTACCGCCGAAATAGCGCGTCGTCACAACGATGCAGTCCACGAGGCCCGCGTGGCGGATGGCCTCCAGCGTGGGCAGGCCGGAGGTCTTGGCTGGCTCCCCGTCGTCGGAATAACGCATGCGCGCGCCGTCCCGCAGAATGTATGCGTAAACATTGTGGTTGGCCGTACGGTGCTTTGCCCGTATCCCGTTCAAAAAAGCCAGCGCCTTTTCCTCTGTGTCCGCAAAGGCCGCGTGGGCGATAAATTCAGATTTTTTCTCCTCGATGCGCGCCTGCGCCGTGCCCTGTATCGTCTTATATGCTTCCATCATCCGCCCCCTCCAGCCGCCGCAGGAGCACTTGCGCGTCCCGCCGGTTTTTCAGTGTGACGCACCTCACCTCCGGGTGCGCAGCCAGCAGCGCCTTCACATGTGTGCCGTCCCGCTTCGGGAAGTCCCACACCCAGCGCAGAAAGCTCAGGTCGAACCGCTCCGGGCACCCCGCGCCCATATCCGGGCGCACGCGGCCGTGCGTTGTCCATACGCGCCGCAGCACGCCCGCCAGGCACACGGCCCGGGAATAGTCCAAATAAACCGCGGCCTGCGCGCGGGAGAGCCGCAGTTCCAGCGAGCTTCCGAAGTTCCCGTCGATGATCCACGCATCCTTCGCGATCTCGTTTTCCACCGTGCGCCGCCACGCCGCACGCTCCATGGCCACCCAGCCGGGCTGCCAGTACAAGCCGTCCAGATGCACCACCGGAAGGCCCGTGGCCGCCCCCAAACGGCGCGCCAGCGTGCTTTTGCCCGCGCCGCCGCAGCCCAGGATCAGGATTCGTTTCGCTTCGCCCAATTCCATTCTTTTTCTCCCAAACAGCAACAAAACAAAGGGCGGTTCGCTTGAAACCGCCCTTTGTAAGGAACCTATTATTCGCCCAGATTGAAACGCTTTTTAAAGCGGTCCACGCGTCCGCCGGTATCAACCAGCTTCTGCTTGCCGGTGTAGAACGGATGGCACTTGTTGCAAACCTCGACGTGGATCTCCTTCTTCGTGGAGCGGGTCGTGAACGTGTTGCCGCAGGCACAGGTGATCACCGCTTCCTCGTACTTCGGATGGATGCCCTCTTTCACTTGTATTCACCTCTTTCTGGTTTATGACATTGGGGGCCATGCTTAATACATGCGCCCATCACAACCTTCAATAGGAGGCTACCAGCGTGCGCCATCCTGTGCGCACGGAGCAGCCATCGGAACGATTGCCCTCATATTTTACCACGTTCCCGAGGGAAATGCAAGCGGTATTTGTCCGCTTATTTCAGAAGCGGCTCCACAGCGGCGGCCAGCGCTTTTTGCTGTGCCTCGGCCTCGGCAAGGTCTTTGCCCAGCGTGGTAAAGTAGGTCTTGATCTTCGGTTCGGTACCCGAGGGGCGCACCACTACACTGGCGCCGCCCGCCAGTGTGTAGATGAGCACGTTGGCCGCCGGCAGCTCGATGGGCTCCGTTTTGCCCGTGGCTACGTCCGTTTTGGTGCGTGCCTTGTAGTCTGCCACCGTTACGACCTTGTATCCCGCAAATTCCGCCGGCGGGTTCTCCCGCAGCTTTGTCATGATGCCCGCCATGGTCTCCATGCCGGACAGGCCCGGGAATTCATAGCTGTTCACTTTGTTCAGGTAACGGCCATACTCGGCGTAAATGCGCTCCAGCTCCTCCTTGATGGACGAGCCGATGCTGCGGTAATAGGCCGCCATTTCGCAGATGAGCATGGAGCCTACGACGGCATCCTTGTCACGTACATAGCTGCCCGCCAGGTAGCCATAGCTCTCCTCAAAGCCGAAGATAAAGCGCTCCACCTCGCCTGCGGCCTCCAGCCCGGCGATCTGGTCGCCGATCCATTTGAAGCCCGTAAGCACGTTTCGGCATTCCACCCCGTAATGCGCGGCCACAACGTCCGCCAGCGGCGTGGAGACGATGGATTTAACGCACACCGGGGCTTTGGGCATGGTGCCGTTCTCGGTGCGGCCCTTGCAGATATAATCCAGCAACAGCACGCCCACCTCGTTGCCGGAAAGCAGCTGATAGCTGCCGTCCTTACAGCGCACGGCAATGCCCACGCGGTCGGCGTCCGGGTCGGTGGCAAGCATCAGATCCGCGCCGGATTTTTCCGCCAGCGCAAGGCCCAGGGCCAGCGCCTCACGAATCTCGGGGTTGGGATACGGGCAAGTGGGGAAATTACCGTCCGGATACTGCTGCTCGGGCACAATGGTGATATCCGTAATGCCGATATCCCCCAGCACGCGGGTGACAGGCACGAGGCCCGAACCGTTCAGCGGCGAATACACCAGCTTCAGCCCCGCGGTTTTGCACAAACCCGGGCGAACGCTCTGGGCCTTGATGTTCTCATACAGCGCCTCGATGGTGTCCTGGCCGATGTACTCGATGCCGCCCTGCTCCAGTGCCGCGTCGAAATCCGCCAGCCTGATGCCCGCGAAAATATCGGTGGCCTGCATCTCGGCATAGACCGCGTCGGCGGCTTCGCTGGTCATCTGGCAGCCGTCCGGCCCGTAGGCCTTATAGCCGTTGTATTTGGCCGGGTTGTGGCTGGCCGTCACCATGATGCCGGCGTCGCAGTGCAGATAGCGCGTGGCAAAGCTGAGCGCCGGAACGGGCATCAGCTCCTTGTAAAGATACGCCTTGACGCCGTTGCCTGCCAGCACGCGCGCGGCCTCCCGCGCAAACACGTCGCTTTTGATGCGGCTGTCGTAGGAGATGGCAACGCTTTTTTTGCCGCCCTGCTTGTTCAGATAATTTGCCAAACCCTGCGTGGCCTTACGCACCATATAGATGTTCATGCGGTTCGTGCCCGCACCCAGCACGCCGCGCAGGCCCGCGGTGCCGAACTCCAGCTCCACCGCGAAACGGTCCTGTATCTCTGCGTCAATGCCCTGAATGCTGAGCAGCTCGGGCTTCAGGTCCTTATCCTCCAGTTCGGCGGCAAGCCACCGTTCATATTCCTGCTGATACATCAATATGCCCCCGCTTTCCGGGAAAGCTGCGCTTCCCCTTTTCAGTCTCAGGCGGCCGAAGCGCCGCGCGGCGTGCCGCCTTTTATACTTCTTATCATAAGCCATGGGCCTGGGCCTGTCAATTCGCACTTGTACAAAAATGACGCGCAAGTTATACTAAAAACACACCCATATGGGCGTACCGGCGCGAAGTGCGGCGGAAAACGGCGAAAGGCGGCGGAAGGATGTTTGCAAGGATCAACAGCCTGGGCGTATATGCGCTGAATGGCTTCAGTGTGAGCGTGGAGGCGGATATCAGCGGCGGACTGCCTCAATTCACCATCGTGGGCCTGCCGGACAGCGCTGTGCGCGAGGCCACGGACCGCGTGCGCAGCGCGCTGAAAAACCTGTCCTTCGTCTGGCCCGTCAGCCGGATCACCGTCAATCTCGCTCCCGGCGATATCCGCAAGACCGGCCCTGTGTACGACCTGCCTGTTCTTCTTGCCATTCTGGCTGCCTCCGGGCAGCTGCCCGTCCCCGGCCCGGAGGACGCCTTCATCGGCGAGCTTTCGCTGGACGGCGGCGTGCGCAGTGTGACGGGCGTGCTGCCCATGGCGCTGGCCGCGGTGCAGCAGGGCGTGCGCCGCCTGTTCGTTCCCGCCGAAAACGCGGCCGAGGCCGCGGCAGCCGGCGCGCTTTGTGTTTACCCTGTCCATACGGCGCTGGACGCAGTGCGCCATTTGACGGGCGAAGCGCCCATAGAACCGGCACAGCCCGCGGCCTTTGCACCCGGCGGGCCCCGGGACGTACCGGACTTTGCAGATGTCCGGGGCCAGCTGGAGGCCCGGCGCGCCATGGAGATCGCCGCCGCCGGCGGCCACAATATTTTATTGATCGGCGCGCCGGGCACGGGAAAATCCATGCTGGCCAAACGTCTGCCGGGCATTCTGCCGCCGCTCTCCCGCACGGAGGCTGTGGAGACGACGAAGGTATATTCTGTGGCGGGCATGCTGCCCCGCGGCAGCGGGCTTGTGAGCCACTGCCCGTTCCGCGCGCCGCATCATTCGGTAAGTGCGGCGGGCCTTGTGGGCGGCGGCAGCACGCCGCGTCCCGGCGAGGTGAGCCTCGCACACAACGGCGTCCTGTTTTTGGATGAGCTGCCCGAATTTCACCGCGACGCTCTGGAGATCCTGCGCCAGCCGCTGGAGGACGGCACGGTCACCGTCAGCCGCGTGGCGGGCAGCGCGTCATTCCCCAGCAGCATCATGCTGGCCGCCGCCATGAATCCCTGCCCACAAGTTGCATAAAAAATAAGCCCCCGGCCAGGAAAAATCCTAAACCGGGGGCTTTCGTCATATACTATTCGGTTTTGCCAAGCTGTTTCACAGCCTGATTGATGCCCGTGGCCGCAAGTCCGGACACCACGCCGACAGCCGCCGCCGTGATGGGGTCCGTTGCCGGGAACTCCGGCATGCCCGCGTACAGGGCTACAAGGCCCAGCACAAGGCCAGCGCCGCCGCAGATGACCGGTATGTACTTGTTGTCCAGCGGTGTGGTTTTCACGCCTGTACCGGCGAGATAGCACAGCACGGTGATGGCTGCGACGGTGCCCAGCCCAAATACAGAAATATCCATAATTATTTACCCTCCATCAATTTTTCAAGGTCGCTGATACGGTGATTTGCGACCTTGATTTGTTCCTCCACAACGGGCATGCGCCGGGCAAAGCCGTTGTGCTCCCGCACCTCCCGCGTCAGCTCGTCCAGCTTTGTGTCCGTCACAGCCTGCGCTGTGGTGATTTTGTTCTCTGTGCGCCGGGCGGCCGCCGTATTGGTAATCACTACGCCCACCAGAGACAGCAGGCCCGTGATAAGCGCGACGATGATGTTCTCCATCGCCTTACACCCCCAACGCAGTTTTGGCCGATTCAATACGCTGCAGGTATGCTCCCGCCTGCTCGTTCGCGCGTTTTTCCCCAGCTTCCGCCCGGTCAGCGCGTTGCGTCTCTGCGTCGGCGCGCTTGTCCGCTTCATCCGCGCGGCGGGCCTCGGCATCCGCGCGGGCGTTTGCCGCTTCAAGCTGCGCTTTCAGTTCCTCTGCGCCGCCGCCCGCATCTCCCTGCGCTACGCAGGCCGCGAACGCGTCGCCCGGGGAAAGCGTCACCAACCGGCAGCGGTCGGCCAGCACGGCGGCGTAACGCTGCACTCCCGCCACGAAGATGCGAACCCAGCTGTACCCGCCGGAGCTTCCCACCTCGGCCTGCACCGGGTAGCATGTCCCCTCAATCAGCTTGCCGCCGTTGTAGGACTTGTCCACCGCATTCACATCGGGCGCGGTGAACACCTCGCATTTGCCGCTCGTCACCTTCAAGAATTTCATGTCGTTGTCCTCCTTGTCCGTTGCATCCGTATAAGTTCCAACCGCGTTTCGAACGCCTGCATAGCCTGCCGGGTCTATGGCCGTGCCGTAAGCATTACGCACTTCAAAATGCGTGTGCGCGCCGAAGCTGTACCCGGTGTTTCCCATCGTGCCAAGCGCCGTGCCAGCCTGTACCCGCTGCCCGGCCCGTACACGCAGGCTGCCCGCCGCCAAATGGCAGTAGTAATACTTGCGCCCATCATTTCCGTCAATGCGCACATAATAGCCCCACTGCCACGTCAGGCCGCCCGCGCTTTTGGACACGGCACCCGCAAAGCCCACCGTGCCGCCCGCGACGGCGTGCACTGTTTTATCGTCATCCCCCACAATGTCAATACCATTGTGGTTCGGTCGGGCCGCCAGTCGAAAGCCGGACGTCACCCGGTTCCTGCCTTCAAAAATCATTTTTCTTTTCCCTCCGCGTTTCCCGGCCATTTCGGCCATTCTATGGTGTACGGAAATCCCGGCTGCTCCGGCACGTCCCGCAGCGCTTGTCGGTATGCGCTCCAGACTTCCTTATCTGTCGGTGCATCTTGCAATACGGCAAAATCGCATTTTGCGAGCAGTTCATTTCTTTTTTCTCTAATCTGCGTTGCAAGCGTCTTTTTTTCGTATTCCTTTGCAGCAGAAAGCCACGACGCCGTATCGTTTCGGATGCAGTCTTCGAGTTCCTCGCGGTAAGTCACAGGCATTGTGTACTCGTCCCATTGCCAGCCTTTTCTCCCTTCCTGCATCTCCATTTCGCGCACATTCTCAAAAAGCGCGACGCAACTTGTTTTTTCCGTACTTTTGCGGATTTCAAACGTCCCCACTGGTGCAGCATCTCCGGTTGTGAGCATTTTTCATTGCCTCCTTACAATGTGATATCGAGACGAACGGGTCAAACCGCGTTCGTCTAAAGTTGTAGCTGTCGCACTGCTTCAATGTCCCCCAGTACGACAGGAGCTGTGACGCCCGGTGTTGTGTGAGCTTTCGTCCGGCAGCGTACCGCGCGGCGCGTGATATGCGATACATGATGTGTTTTCCCATTATCACGTATCCTCTCCCAAATCGCATACCTAAAAATGGCGCGAGCCTTTCTTTTATTTTTCTTACTTTCCAGACGCCTTTAATGCGCAGCCCTATCGTTCTCAAGTAATTTTCAATCAGGTACAAGGCTCTTTCGAGAACACGCCTGTTCCCTCCTACGATAATTCCGTCATCTACATACCGCACATATCCGCATCCCGGCGCGAATTCCTGCGTAATCTTGTAATCCAAGCCCTGCAAATACAGAACCGCCAGATATTGTGATGAATAAAACCCAATTGCAAGGCCGCGCCCTTGTTTTCCGCTACTTTTGATAATCTCCCATAAAAGGCGAAGCGTCGGTTTGTCTTTCGTGATGCGGTTTCGTAGCATCCATATCAGCGGCTTGTGCGGGATGCTGTCGTAATATTTCGATACGTCGAACTGTGCATAATACTTGTTTTTCTTATCTGCGAAAAGGCGTTTCGTCCGTTTGATTGCGAGGCGGCAGCCTTTCCCGGACATATTCCCGCAATCGTAAAAATAGTTTCTTTTTTCAATCGTCTTCCCGATGACATTAAAAACCGCATGGTGTACAAACTGGCTGTGCAAGTCCGGTATCGTAATGTGCCGTACCTTTCTTTTCGCACCGTCGCGTACATAGAATTCGCGCATTTTGTGTGCCTTGTACGTGCCTGATTCAAGAACTGTTTTAAGCCGCCACGCGGTTCTCGGTATGGATGACCTTATTTCTTGGCCCTCCGGCTCTTCGTTTACCTTTCAGCGTATCGTGTATCGCAATCTTGCAATTTTCATACGTTGCGATCTGCTGCATGTGTCCACTTTTTACTCTTGGCATTCATCTGCACCTTTTCCGGCCGCCCGCTCTCGCTACTAGGCCGGTTCCTTTTCGGTTTCATTTTCGCAATGGAGGATATAGGCCGCTTTTTGAGGTTTTCAAGCAGATAAGGGAGCGCGACGCCCTGTTCCAGTTCGCGTTCGAGGGAGTGTTCCACCAATTCCCGTACCAAGCGCCAGCATTCGAGCCGTTGGCAAAGTTGCCACGAGACAGCAACGCCGCATATAGCCTATACCCCTTTTTTCGCATTTCAAGCCGTCTGCATCAGTCCGGCGTCACAGGGGTTGCGACCCCCGTACCCCCAAAGGGGTTTCTGATGAGGGAGCGCGACGCCCTGTACCAGTTCGCGCTCGAGGGAGTGTTCCCCCAATTCCCGTACCAAGCGCCAGCAACCGAGCCGTAGGCAAAGTGGCCACGAGACAGCAACGCCGTTACGCCAGCCCCAGCCCGTGGCCTATAAAAATAGTCGCCAACAGGTGCTGTGGTTGTTGCGCCATTTCCGACTGCGTCAGGCTGTATTACTAGTGGGCACTTCTTAGATACAGCAAGGTGTTTGACCGTGCCTTCTGCTGTCGGCAGTGTCAGCCCTGTGTTTATCCAATCTTCTCCGATTGCGCCCGTTTGTGTGGCGTCCGAAGGCGCAACCCATACAGTTTCGTCGCTCGCGCGCAAAATGTTCGCAATCCACATATACGCGCCCGTTTGCAGCGCCGCGCCGCGGTAATAACTGATCGCCTTGCCGTTTGCTCCAACGTACCCGCTTCCATGTCCAACCGGTGCGCCATCAAAAACCGCAGAAGTGCTATATACAATATCGCCCTGCGCCACATCCACTGGCGCTCCGTCAAATACCAGCCGCTTGAGCGTCGCGTCTCCTTCGTAGTCTGCAATCTCAATCAGTTTCCTGTGTTTCATTTTCTGGTTACCGCCGAGCGATGTGCCAAGGCCAATGGTCTGAGAGCCCGCTACAAAATTAGATGCGGCAGCAGCAAGCACCACCACGCTATTTGCGGCAGCTTCCGTTTTTTGTGCCACGTCATTCTCGTTATAACGTGCCTCCGTAAATCCGTTTCCGGTGACTTTCTGCGAGTTCATTTCCGCAAATTCAACAGTCAGCAGCAATTTCTCCGCCCCGTCTGCCCAGTAGTCTTCTGTCAGCATGCCCTGCGCCGCGTTCATCGTGTTGTAGTTGTTGAGTGAAACTGAATCGCATTGTATATCGCCAGATTTGCACTGTAATCCGCCGCTGCCGTCATTTGCGACAAAGCATGATGTCAGCATGTACGGCGGCGAATAGTGATAGCCCGGAAGTTTTCCGTCTGCAACGACAAACAGAATCCCGCCACCTGTCTGCGGTTCAATGCTGTACCAAAATTCAGGCCGGTACGCCCCAAGGTTCGCCGATGCATCATAACCCGGCTCCCCTTCAAATGCCGTGATCTTTGCTTTTTCCGTGGCCGTTCCCGGTATCCAGTTGCACAGCCGCATCTCAGACCACGGATAGATATTGTCAAAATCGTTCACGATGCCAGCATCGAATGTCCCCATGTGCGCAGCAGCGGTCTTTCCCTCGGCATTGTACAGACGCGTACATGCAGAGTTGATGCCGTCCCAAAGAGCGCCATACCGGTGCACACCAACACCAAAGCTCTGCGCCGCATCTTCTGCGCGTTTTGCGGCCGCCTCTGCTGTTGCGGCCTTCTTTGTGACCTCTTCGAGCTGTTTTTCGCCTTCTGCCGCGACCGCGTTTTTCTGTTCCGTCCCTTCCGTGGTGATTTTCGCAAGCGCAGTGTCTTTTGTGTCCGCAACTTTTTTTACCGCTGCGTCAGACGCCTGCGTACCAGCATTTTCTACTGCCTGCACTGCATCTGTTTCAGCCGTTTCAATGGCTGTGAGCGCCGCATTTGATGCATCTTCGGCAGATTTAGCGGACGCGGCCGCAGCCTGCGCCGATGCATCTGCGGCGTTCGCAGATTCTGCCGCTGCCACCCGGTCTCCTCTTGTTTCTGCAAGTATCTGGTCAATGATGGACGGCGTGGTGCCGCCCTCGCCATCTTCCGTCCCCGAATGATCTGCCACGCGATATGTCAAATCGTGGCTGATACGCCGCACGCCGCTGGATACGCCCGTAAATACAATATGACCCGAAACCGTATGCGTGGCCTTTGCCGTTGCCTCTGGCGGCACGTTGATGTAGCCATCTTTGCCAAGCAGCACACGAACGGGTTCTTCACCCGGCGGGCAAAATGTCGCCGTGATGTCAAGCCCGTCCCAGGCATCGCCCGCAGTGATGTGCAACTGCTCAATTCCATAGCTCCCGCGCGTGCCGAACATCAGATAGCGCTCGCCTACCAAGGCGGCTTCATATCCGTTCAGTTCTATTTCATGGAGCATGACAGCGCCCCCTTTACAGTCCCAGCGCGGCAAGCTGCTGCTCGATGTAGGTGCGCTGCTCCAGCTCGGCCACAAGGTGCATTTCTTCAACGACCTGCCCGGTGGCAATGTCTGTTTTGCTCACGCGCTTTTTGCCGATGCTCGCCACAAGGCAATAGTGCTGGTATAGCGTGTCATAAAGGACATCTCCCTTTTTGATTCCACGGCCCGGGTCATCTGCATCGGCAATTCCTTGCATTTTGATTTCGGCCGTTGCAGTCTCATCCATAAAAGCAGCTTCAAACTCCGCCGCTGTCATGGTATCCTCCGCCATGTGAATTTCCATGCGGCTGCGGACGTTCGGGCTACCGCTGGGATAGACTACCGTTTCATTTAGCGCATCATATTTTCTCCCGTTTTTCAGTGTGATTATTAGCATTGTATATGCCTCCTTGAAATATTCCCAGACGCATCAAGCCGGGATTTGAATGAGATTGTTCAGGTTGATGTTATTACAATATGCGTTGTACCCCCAAAGCAAAAATCCGATGTAGTAACTTCCAGTGACGCTAGAAAGGTATTCAATAGTAGTGTTGTTTACTGGCCAACTGTATGTCCAGTCATAATGCTGGTCTCCACTACGGAATACATCCTTACCTGGAGCGCTGATTAAGCCCGTATCTTCTAGATTGCTGAATGGAAGCGGATTGCTGGGGACACTTGACAACAAAACGAGTTTCAGGTTGATATTCCATAAAAATCCACTTGTATCCCTTGTGGTATTAGAACCAGTACCACTGAGATAAAATGAAAACCTGTCTCCGGCTTTTACGTTGATTTTGTTTCCTGTATGGCACAATGTACCAAAATATGTATTACTGTTGTAGCCATTACTGCTAATGGCCGTGCCAAGTGCCCACTGTCCGGACACGTTTGCCATGTAGTAATTAGCCCATCCTCCGCTCGAACCCGTTCCGCCATTTACCCACAAATCAGTTTGTCGTTTCCAAACCTCCACATTATTTGCTTTAAGGCTTGATAAAGAAACACCATTCTCTTTGACCGCTCCGCTTCCGGGTATTGAACTACCGTTAAAAATCAAAGGCATGTTTGCACCGCCTTTACGTATAAGTGATGGACAGCGTAGTGCCGGACAGGCTCATTGATATATTGCTGGCCCGCCGTGCATTGGAAAGCCTGTCGTCGTTGCCTTGGCACACGGTGCCCGCCGCTGTGCCGAAGTTCTTGTTGAAGGCAGTATTTTTTGTGAAGGCGGGTTCGGCTCCGAGGGCGGCCCGTGCTTCAGCAGCAGTTGCTTTTCCTGTGCCGCCGTGTTCGATTCCAATTACTGAACTACCGTCTGCGCCGATTGCATTCAGCAAAGCCAGCAGTGCAGAAAATGCGTCCGCGGGGCTGGGGTCTGTTACGTCAGGGCATAACACGGAGGCCAATGCGTCTGGAAGCACCGCGGCCTTGCTGTATGGTGTGCCCTCGGTTATCGGCGCATCGTTGCGTGTCAGAGTGATGTTGAAAGCTTCTCCGGCCTGTAGTTTTTGCAGGTCACTTGCGGTAATGGTTGCTGTGTACCGTCCCGGCGCGCCAGGTACTCGGTCCGTCATAATCCTGTCTCCTCTCCGGCGTATGCTGCGCCGCTGTATTGATAAGCGTTTTGAATACCGCAGATGCGGTCGTGCACTTGCAGGAGCGCTTTCTCTATGGCGTTCGCCCCACGGTAGGTCAAGAAGTTCATGTCCACCGGAAAATCCACCGGAGCGAGAATCCCCATAGTAGACAGTAAGGTCGTCACGTTCTCCAAATACACGGCCATATTTGCTGTGCGTATCCATTTGTCTGGGTCATATGCCTCTGGCGGCGCCCAGTCGGTTTTCGGCGCCACTGCTGTTTGTAGATCGAGCTGAGGTAGCAGTGCAGCCAGTTCTTCCACCGCCTGTCCTACCCGGTTGAGGTCCTCGGCTTGATATATCCCCTTAGAGTTGCCCAGCAGGACGTCTGTTTCCGTGCGGTCAATCACAAGATCTATCAAAATATTACCTCCTCGGCAGCAAACATCTGGCCAGCATACCCAACTGCGGTTTGTGCGGGCAGCTCCAGCCCTACCACGGTAATTGCGGCGGTCACTGCACTCCGAGTGATGTCCTGCTCCATCCGGGTGACGAACCCGTCAATGTTCCGGCCCCAGTTGCTGTAGCTGACCACTCGTTCGCCGGCCTGTTGCCCATTCACTACGATTTCTTCGGTCAGGGTTTGTCGTAGCAGATAGAATGCATACAGCCGCTCCAACGCCGCTGCGGCGTTCTCAACAGTCAGCAGCGTGGCCTGCTCCACCCGCACCACATTGCCGCGTTCTGCTGCGAGTGCCTGCGGATTTGCCTTGGCCAGCGTGCGCGTGGTGTGGATGTACTTCTTGCCGGTCAGGGTGACTTCGCCCTCGGCGGTGATCGTCACCCAGTTGGCGCCGCTATCCACCAATGTGCCTCCCGTGATAGCATAACCATAGTGTGGTGCGTCCCAAGTGTACATCACAGCCTCTCCGGATATCGGTTCTGAGCGCAGGAGTTCTTCTGTCTCGTCCCCGGCAGCGTAGCTGTGTGCGACCACCTCTACGCGAGCAACCCGGGAGGCGGTTTCAACCACGGCCCCGGGAAAGATCCGGGATGCCGGGATGGTGGATGCCACTCCGTCTGGTCGTGGTATGAACCGCACCGCGTATCCTCCCTGCGTAGTAACCATGGCGCCAATGGAAAGCGCCACTTGCTGGAGTGCTTCCCGGCGCGTGCAGATGGGCAGGTATCCGCTGATGGTGGCGGCGGTGAAATCCTCGGCCAGGCTGTATTCGATGGTTCCCAGGATGTCGGTTAACAAAGCTGCCACAGGGGCTTCCTCGTAGATGCCTCCGAAGAAGTCGTCGTCCAGCCGCCCGAGGATGGATTGAGTGGTGAAAGTGTAGAAGTGCGAGCCTTCCCGGGTCGAGGTGCGTATGTAGTGCGCGGCCCGCAGGCCGCCATCCACGTACAGCTCAATTGCCTGGTGTTCCTGCGGTGCGTAGTCTCGCCCGTGTCGGTCGTTGAACTCCAATGTGAACTCATCCACCGAAAGTTCAGTCATCCCCGGGTCGACCTCGGCCAGGTACTGTACTCGGGTGAGTTCAGTTTCGTCCAGTGTAATCAGTTGGCCAATACGTAACTGGGTGAGCTTGGCGAAGTGCCCGGGGTGGTTTGTCGCCAGCAGTTGAATGTTGATGCGGTCGAAGCTCTCTACCGTCTGTGTAAGTACCCACTGTGGGTCGTCAGGCTCTGCTGTCGTGTCAGCCAGCAACGTGGTGCCGCTATACCACCGCACCCGCAGTTTACTGCAATACTGCCCGGTGGACGGGCTGAACGTGAACGTCAGACCGGTTGCGGTGTACGGAGCGGTGAAGGTAATGTCTATCTCGGGGGGCGTCTCAAACATGCAATCATCGTCGCTCCGGTTGAGGCTCCAGCAGGCCGTGGGCTCCCCGTCGGTCACTGTCCGGCTGCCGTCCAATACCCATTCTCCCGGCTCCAGTGTAGCTACTGCTACATCATCCACTCCCGCCATCAGCCGAGAGCTACTGCAGAAGCCCTGTCCGCCGATCCAAGCGGCTGTGCCGGCGTCCTGTGCCCCTACAGGATAGTCGAGGTATTTCGCATACACACTCATTTGGGCCGCCTCCTCGGGCTCATGGCGACGAATGACAGCTGTATCTCGCCCCATTGCGTGTGGTCTGGGTCAAGCCTGATGAGAGCCTGCTCGCCGCTCGTAATATACATGCGTTGTGTGATGGTGCCCTGATTGTATGGGAATGTACACACATGAGATACGGTCGGCTCGCTCAAAATGTCCCACAGAGCGTCCAGATCCGCCGCCCCGACGCCGTTTGCCCGTGCACGGATGGTCATCTTGTAGTTGTAAAAAGTACCGATGACGTCCCGGAACATCTCACCGTCGGCGGTTCGTCCGGTTTTTTCGCTGTCCAGGATGGAAAATGAACGGCTGTGGCTGGTCACCAGCACGTTATACGCCTTGCCGTCAAGAAGAAAAGTAGGAGGTTGTGCAGCCATATCCTCACACTACCCCCTTTACAAGTCTCGTTCCTCTGCGGTGCTGCTCACGTTCAATGACCGGGTGCAGCACTCTTGCCAGCTGGGCAAGGTCTCCGGTGAATTTGATGGTGATATCTCCGCCGCCCTGCTGCGTCATCACTTCGGACAGTGCCTGCTTGATGGTCTCCAGCGGGGCTTCGATGTTGGTGCCGCTGCTCTGGTCGCCCAGAACGGCCATAAACTCACGATTCGGCGGAATGACCGCGCCCTGGGCAAGGTAGGGGATTTTTCCGATACTCGGGAAGTTAAAGCCTATCGTGTTCCCGGTAAACGGGTTTGTGAACGATATGCCGTTGACCTTCTCAATGACCCAGTTGATGGAGTCGATCAGACCATTCAGGATTCCTATAATTGCATTAATGGGTGCGAGTGCGATGGCCTTTAGAGCACCAAAGATACCGGCAAAGATTTCTTTGACTCCTTTCCATGCGCGTTCCCAGTCTCCCGTAAACACGCCGCGGATAAAGTCGATGATGCCATCGAATATCAGTTTGATGCTGTTCCAAATGTTTTTTACGTTCGCAAAAAACGCGTTCAGCAGATTGCCCAGGATGCCAAAGCTTTGGCTCCAGTCAGTCACGAAGATATTTTGCAGAAATGCATCGATCTCCTGCAGTTTCGCCTGTATCTGGTCACCCCATTTGGCGATAACGGCAATGAAGAGGATGACGAGCCCAAGCAGGATTGTCGGCCACAAACCAATAGCCGCAACGATGGTAGAGAGCAGCGTGCCTATGCCGGAGACGACATGGGGCAATATGCTTGTGAAAAGAGTGCTGATGCAGGAGCCAAGCCCAGACAGCAGCATGGGCAGAAGTTGGGCGCCGAACATACGGAGCAGCTGTAGGCTGGAAAAAATCACCAACCCCATCAGTAGTGATGGCAGCAGCGGCTCAATGAGGCCGCCGAGGGAACGCAGAAGGCCAGCCCAATCAATGGTCTCGAGCATATCCAATATCCCTTCTCCGATTTTTCCCCAATCCACACTTTGAATAGCCTCTGCAAGAGCATCGATAAAGCCGATCGCAAAACTGCTTATCTGTGCGCCCAACATTGCCCAATCGAGGTTCGCGAGAAAAGTGCCGAGTGTACGTATCGCAATCGTGAATTTTGATGCGAAGAGTGCGCCAAGCTGTGCGCCGTCCACCTGGTTCAGAAGGCCGTTGACAAAGCCGGCCAGCTTGGCCCCGAGCCCATTCCAATCGAATGTGGTGAGAAAGCTGAATGCAAACGATATCCCGTTCTGCAGCATCCCGCCCAGTTTCTGCCCCCAGCCATAGGCGTCCCAGCCGGCAATAATACTGTTGAGCTTGTCCGCAAGCATTGTACCGGCTCCGGCCCAATCGCCGCCCTTGATGGCATCCGTCAGGCTGTCGAGGAACGGATTGCTTGCCTCGTAAGCAAGGCTTGGCGGTGATGCGCTGCCACCACCAGAACCGGAACTGGTATCCAACGTGTTGATAGTGTCGAAACCGGCCAGCGCTTTTTTTGCGGCATTTGTACCGGCGGCCACTCCGCCCATGGCCTTCGCAGTGGATTTCAGGCTTGCAATGCTTTTCCCGCTGAAAAATGCGAATAGCCTGCCGATGTACGACAGCGCGATTGCTGCGGCATTTGCAATAGCGGTCAGGGCTGGAGTGAGCGCTGAGACGAGCGGCGCAGCAGCATTCAGGGCGGCTCCCTTGAGGTTGGAAAGGGCAGATGTAAATGCGCCGGATTTCGTGAGCGCATTGTTCATTCCGGTCACGAAGCCGCGCAGTGCTTTGGAGATCCCATTAAATATCAATGCACCGAGCGCAATTTCACGCAGCCGGCTGCCGAAATGTCCCACTGCCTTTCCACCCAGCTTGGTTCGTGCTGTAAGGCGTTTGAAACCGTCGGAAAGTCGGCTGACAGCGCGGTGTGCCTTGCCCGCAAAGGAAGAAATACCCTGCACAAAGCTCGACATGGCGCTTGCAGCTCTCGCCTTTATTTGCTGCGCGCCCATTGCGGCATTGATTCCGTCCAACCGTTCGCGCAAAACCTGTTGCGCTGCGGCCATATGCTGCGTGCTCTGTGCATGCGCGTCTACTGCGGCCTTTGCCGCGCTTACCGCCGCCTCCTGTTTCGAAAGCGTTGCAGCGAGCGCTTCTGACTGCTTTACCGCCTCCGGGTTGTTGAGCATTGCGTTGTTTGTTGCCATGTTTGAGAGCGTCGAGGGCTTAAAGTTCTGAAACCCTGGTGTGGCTTTGATTTTGGCAAGTTCTGTCTGTTTTGCGGTTTCCAGCTTTGTGTTGACTCTATCAAGCTCCGCAGCGGTATCCGCAGCAGCCTTTTGGGCTTGGCGGAGATTGTCCGCCAGTTTTGTATCGCTTTTTGCAGCCGCCAGTTTTTGGTCGAGCTTAGCTATTTCCGCGGCGGTGCTTTTTGCGTCTTTTTGCAATACAGCAAGGTCTTTCAACGCCTGATCTTTGCGTATTTTGGTGTCTATTACGATTCTTCCGTCCGCCATGCTCACACCCCCAATCGTTCAAAAAATGCCTGCTCCTCCGAGGTCAGCGTTGGTGCAATGCTTATCAGGTCCGGGTTGTCCCGGACAAATTCCTGCTCGTACTTTTCCAGCTTTTGGCCCTTTATCCGTTTGCTTCGTATGCCCACAACGGTAGCAAAAAGCCCCCGCCCGATGCTGCTGTATGCTCCGATAAACTCCCACCAGTGCAGGTAATCGCACCGGCGGCAGGAATATCCGAGCACCGCATCGATGGCGGGGGCGATCAATCCCGCGTCCTTTGTCCAGTCGACAAGCTTTGGCTTGGGCGGCTGGTTTTCAGGCGTGGGTTCACCCAGATTGATAAATTCCATTGCTGCTTTGAACGCTCCATCCCAATCCTGTATATCCTTCCACTCGGGATAGAGTATACGCACGCATGCGGCAGCCCTTTCGGGCATTGTCAGATCCAGGTCATCCAATGCAGCCAGTGCATCCAACACGGCGCGAAAATCCGAGCGGATGGGCGTTTCTTTTCCGTCAACAGTCGCGGTCGTGGGCAGGCTCCACGCGCTCACCGCTGTTCGGGCGCAAGGCCGATGGCCTTACCCTCGTATTTTCCGGTATGCGCTTTAATGCGGGCTTCGCTGTTGGCCTGTGCAGTTTTCTGTGCCTCCAGAATAATAGGTTCAACAGCCTGCAGAACGTGGTCGAGTACCATGCTGCCGTCCTCGCAGATCGCAAGGCTGCTGACCTGCTGGAAGAACACTTCCGAAACTGGCGTGCCGAAAGCATGGTCGATTTGCGCTTTCACCTCGCGGTCAAGCATGGCCAGACCGTCCGCCGTGTCGTATTCTCCTTCTGGAGTGCTTGCCAATTCGCGCACGCGCTTCTCGGCGTCCTTCCACCGGGGCAGCAGCCCCGGGTCGGAAGGGTTAAAATGGATTGTGCCGAGGGTATTCCCGTCGGTGTCGCAAACTTCAAAACTCTTGAGCCCAAGGTCAATTTTAAGCATTGCCATTACGCATCCCTCCTGTTATGCTGCGGTGGTCGGCGTGAAAGTAGGAACGCCGTTTGCGACAGTAGCTGTGCCGAGGACTTTTTCATTGCTGAGATACACGTTCATCGGCATGCCGACATAGGTGCTTCCGCCAAGGCTCTGCGGTACGATCGTGCAGTTGGTGTGCTTTTCAGCGGTGAATGCGGATGCAGTGCCGAGAAAGCAGTGCACATGAAGAATGGTGAACTGGCCCAGCTCTGCAATGGCGTTGCGGCGCTCGATGTCGAGAAGCTTTGCGCTCAGTTTCTGCCCACCGCGGATGGTACAGGGGTCAAGGTCGAGCTCAGGCTTTGCGGGGCTTACCTCCGTGTCGGTAATGCCGAGAATGTCGGTCGTCTGGTTCGTGTCGTGATTGAATGCTACGCTTGCATCCTCTACGCCGCGGCCAAGAAGCTCCCACTCTTCGGTTTCACCGGTCCCCATATTTACAAAAATCATTTCGAGCTTACGGTCGGCCTTAAGGCCGTTCGCAAGATTGATAGCAGCTGCGGTATCCGCCATGGTTATGCCTCCTCTAAAATCAGTTGAATTTGTAATTGATATTCTGCGGTGTTTGCGCCGGCAGTAACGATAACACCAGCGTTTGATGTGCTGACGCGCTCGACATGGTATCCATCGATGCCTGTTGGGTATCGGCGTGTCCGGTTTTGTGCGCGGATCCATCTGGAAAGTCCTGAAAAGAGCTCCGCAGAAGCGATATTGGTCCCCATGTGAGCTCCGAACGGCAGACGGGCCAGAAACACCATGTTATACGTGGCGATATCGTACCCGCACACATCTTCCTTATGAGTTTCACTCGCCAGCGTGAGCGTGTACTCTACCGCCCGGTCGCCAAGATAATTGACGTTGAATCGGTCATTTTTGTCTATCAGTGGGCATTCACGCAGCCATGTGCGTGCAGCCGTCAGTGCGTCACCCATTACCGCCACCTCCTACGATAGCCTGAACTCCGCTGACGATATCCTCCTTATGCTCTGTCATGGCCCGTTCGAACCAGTAAGCGCCGCGTTCGGGCGCTTCATTGAAGTTATACTGAGGGTTATAGTACATCCGTCTGGCGTATGGCGTGTCGTACACTATGGTTCCCTGCCCGATAACGGACGCCGCCAGCGCGCTGTCTTTCAGCATGCCGGTCTCAAACGGTACCTTTGGGTCACAGTATCGGATGACTTCACTGTCCACGAACGTTTGAGCCGGGCCTCCAAGGGCGAGCCCGTGGCGCTCAAGAATGAGGCTGGCGCTGTCAAATTCCAGGCTTGCGTCAAATTCTATAGGCATCAGCTCGCCTCCACATACCAGTGTGGAGATGGACGGCCGCGGTTGTCATGCCAGTCGAGCACCGTGGCTGTGATATCTCCGCAGGTGATCTTGTCGCCGGTAGCGATCTCCAGAGGGGAGCCGGAAACAGCTTCCTCCGGGATGCGGCATTGATACACGCGCACAGGATGCAGACCGGTTGCACCGGCAGACGCTTTGTTCTTTCCGTACCAACTGCACCCTCTCAGCGTGCGCGTGATTTCGACATCGGTATCTGTATCGCTGTCGTAGCCGAAATGGGTTATAGTTACGGTTTTATCGGCGCCAAGCATCAGCAACACCCCCGGTACAGCAGCCCGTAAGGGTCTGTGCCAAGAGAATCGGACAGGATATCATACAGCGCACCGGCAGCGGCGCGTCCGGCGGCGCCAACGGCGGCATAGCTTTCGCTGTATCCGTCATTGCTCGCCGCGGTAAGGAGCCCGCCGGCGCTGCGTGAGCGCGCATTGCTTTGCTGCAGCATCGCATCAGCCATCTGGGCGCAGGCGTCGGCCAGCTCCGTTTCAAGATCGGCGGCGTGGCCCTCGGCACGGCCGAGGGTCAGCTCGTCGATTTTTCGGGATGCACGCGGCCCCCACAAGCCATACTGCTCTGCGCTCATAGTACCACCCATGGCCGAGTAAGTGTCATAATCACAGTACAGCATAGACGTCTCCTTACGCGTGTTTCTTGATCTGAAGGACTTTCTTTTTGGTGACGGCGTGGGCGTAGATTTTGCGGCCCTGTACGGCAGATGCCCCGATATACTTGCCGGAGCCGGACAGATCCTGCAGGTGAACGTTGACGCCCCACTCGTTTACGCGGGTACACCAATCAGGATGCCCGGCAATGAAATCCGTGGTTTCAGAAAGGGTGGTGTCCTCGAAGACATTGAAGCCTGCAATGCGCCCCTGCGCACCCGTCTGGACTACCGCGTCGCCCAGCTGAGTAGCCCTGACAAACTCGGGACTTTTCAGAATCAACGCATAGGTCTCGGGAGACACAAGCAGCCAGCGGCGGTTGTCATTGGGAATATGTGCCTTGCTCATGGCAGTGCGCACATCCACGATTGTGCCATAGATGGTTTCGGGGGAAAGGGCAGAGGTGTCACCGAATGTGGTTGCCTGAGCCTCCAGCACGGTCGTGGCATCCTTTTCGATTTGCAGCGCCATGCTGTATGCCGCAGAATCGAGCCGGTCAGCAACCAGGTTATCGGGGACGGCTGCAGCGTCAAAACCGTCAATGATCTCATTCACGGCCTTGTCCTTGTCAACGGTGACATCAATGTACGAGGTATCGCCATGGGTAGCGCCGGCGCCGTCGGTTTTGCTGTAATCCGCCACGGCTACTTCGGTGTCCCGAACAGGGACCTTTACCTTGCCAGCCTTGGGATTGCCTTCGTAACGGTTATTGAAAATTACACCGTCCTTTTTCACCAGCGTCGCGCGCAGCTTCGCGTCCACCAGTTTAGAATAACGGTCCTGAAGTTCGTGTGCCATTGTTCAAATCTCCTTTTACAGTTTGAGGTCAGGATTGAGAGCGGCGAAGGCCGCAGTTACGCCGTCAGACGGTTCGGCACTGCCGCCTTGTCCGTGTTCCGCACCGGTATCGACGTGTACGCCGGTGCCGTCCTGACCGGGGTTCGTATCCGTGGCGTCAAACAGCCACGGGTCGGATTTTTTCAGAGCTTCCAGCTGGTCGTCAAAGCCCAGCAGCTTGTCGCCGTCCAGCTTTACAGCGTCCAGGTCAAGCAAAGCGCGTGCGGCCTTGCCGTTTTTCGCCTTGCTGTTGGCGAGCGCGATGTCGATGGCGCTGGCCTTGCGCACGGCCGCGATATCGGTGTCGTATTTGGTCTGCAGCGTGCTCAGCTGATTTTTAAGGCCCTCTACATCCTGGCCGTCAAATTTCTTTGCGGCCTCCTGCAACCCCTTGATCGTGTCATTCGCGGTCTTCAGCTCATCGTTTTTGCTGTTGAAATCAGCACGGGCCACAAACCCCTTGCCGATCTCGGCGCTGATCTGCTTGTCGATGTCCTCGGTGTAGTGGTCGCCGAGGATGGTTTTCAACCACTCCAGCATAAAAACTCCTTTCAACCCGCCATCCTTTTTTATCCGGCCAGTCCCGGTATGTGCGGGGCGCGTATTGTATCCCCGGCGCAAGGGGTAGTATGGAGCCCTCTCCGGCCTCGTGCAGCTGGTTAGGGCATAACAAAAGGCCCGTCGCCGAGGCGTGGGCCTTGTGCTATTGAATTTGGGCATGAAAAAACCACCGCCCATGAGTGGAGTGGTGGTTTCGTCTTATAATTCAAAAGCGGTTATTTCTTCAGCCGCTCGATGTTGGCTTTCACGGATTTGTAGTTAATTTCGCCGGGCGCGATCAGCTCAAAATTCGGACATTCGTGGTATTCCTCAAATCGGATACCCTCCGGGATTTTTTGGGGGTATTTTTTGCAGGAATGCTTGCCCCGGTGCCACAGCTTACAGCCATTGCACATAGGTACGGAAGCAATTCCCCAGCAATCCTGGCTCATCATGGAGGGGCTGAATTTCTCTTCGTTGCTCACGGCTTTATCACCTCAGCTTTAATATATACCTTATCACCGGACGTGTCAACGGAAAGGAGTCTGTACTTCAGTCCGCGCGCGAACAGGACCTCATCCTGCAGCTTGTACTGCGGGTGAGCAAGGTCTCGTATGTACAAAGCACCCTGATACCCAGCGGGCACATGCAACTCAATCACTGTGTCGCGGCCCGGTAGTCCAAGTTGCCGGAAGCTGGTCGAAGTAAATATGCGATTGGGTATTGTCTGCCCAATGAAATTTCCAATCGTATTTTTATCAGGCTGCGCTCCATTGTCAAATTCCAAAAAGCTCAGCGAAGTCTCGCGGTACAGCGTGATGCTGTTCGGAATAGTACCTTTAGCCAGAGCACTGTCCAGAATGGAGATTTTTTCCTGTGTTGCGGCGTTGATTCGCCCGTGGCGGATCGCGCTGTTAATTGCCGTTGCGTCAAACCCCGTGTACTGCGTAAGCTGCGCCCGCTCCGCCTCGGTAAGAGCGGGAAGCTGCGTTCGCATCGCATCTTTTGCCTGCAGGGCGGATGCACCCATTCCCAGTTTTCTGGCCGCCCATGAAGCGTTGCTCGCCTGGCTCCGTCCAAACCCGCTCACGCTTTCCCGCGCGCTGTCTGCACGGCCGCCTGTGGCCTGCACAAAGGCTTTCAGCTTCTGGCGGGCGTGCTTCAGCTGCACAGCGGCCTGCGTAGCGTCTACGCCTGCCGCACTTTCAGCCAGGTATTTTCTCTTGGCTGCCCGCACCCGGCGCTCAAGCGCCCGTTGTTGCTGGTTGATCTCGTACCGGGTGTACATTTTGCCGTTGTACCCGATATTCCGTGCATTCAATTCAGCCAGACGCTCCGGCGTATAATTGGGCACTGAAATGCCCGGCCAGAATGGGTGGAAGTTGTGCCTGCAGTTCCAGCCGCACAACCCTTCGCCCGTGCCGTAGCCGGTGGCGTCTTCAAAGCTCTCGTAGCGTTCCCCGTTGTATTCAACAGTGCTGCCGCGATGATATACTTTGCCTTGCCACCAGGCGTGGTCACGAGGGCCGTGGCTGCCATCACTGCGCGCGCCGCTGTGTGCGCTCACTTCCACAAATCCGCAGCCCATTTCGTCAGCCCGGGCTATTTGCAGCTTGCATGCTGTCTGGTTTACACCCGTAAGCACTGCCCGCCGCACAGCCACCTCCAGTGTGTCCCTGTGGCCTGTCGGGTACGTGATATATTTCATATCCTGCGACAGTCCATCCACAGCACGTTTTATGGCTGTCTTGTAATCAAATGCCCCGGAAGACACCTGCAGCCATGCGCGGTCGAGTGCATTTTCAAACTGTCGTGTGACCGTATTCGCTGTCGTGCGGGTAAAGTTTTGCCACGTTCCCCGCGTCTGCCGATATCCGGCGTTCAGCAAGTTGAGCAGTGCGGATGAGGTGTTTACGTTGGGTGGGTCAAGCCCCATGGCCTGGTAAAGTGCATCGTCGCTGGCCAGCGTCCGTGTTCCGGCCTCCTGCAGCAGGCGTCGGATTTCCGTATCGCTTTTGCCGCTGTATTTTGCCAGCAAGCGGACAATATCAGTGCGCAGCGCCCGGGTTTGCTCCAGTCTCCACAGCTGCCAGGCGGCTGTTTCCGTTACAGTATCCATCTTTCCAATGCGTCTGGCTATATCGCGCAGAATGTCGTCTTCCACGCGCTGCCACAAGGATACCAGGGTATCCGGTAACGTGTCCAGATATTCCGGTGTGAGCATCAGCCGTCACCGCCAAAGCCCAGCGTTTCGCCGCCGTCGGTTTCGTTTGCCGCCTCCTGCACGGCCCGTTTGGCGTCGTCCTCACTCATCCCGCGCCACTCCATGTTGTATCGGTATTTAGGGATAAAACCGTCCATGGCATCATCCTTATCGCGTTGACGCCGCGTCTCCGCATCGGAGATATAGCTGTCGTCAAAATTGATGGTGATAGCCGTATCAGGGTCGATATCGGCGCCAACAAGGTTTTTGCCCACCCACAGGATAGAGTGCAGGATTTGCAGCAACGCCGCTTCAATCTTGATTTGATGGCGGTTGGCATGCTGTACCATGTCCTGCCGGTCTCCGGTGTACTGTGTTGCAGTGGCGATATTTCCGGCATTGAATTGATAGTGGTGTGTTCCGAGGCCAACCTTGAAACTGAAATAGTCCAGGGCGTCCTGCACGGCCTGGCTATTCGCTTCGATACGGAGGTCCGGGTTGTATTCGTGCCAATCTGGTGCCGCGTCAGGGTCAAAGCCTCCGGGAGATACAAAAAGCTGTTGGCGAATGTCATCGGGTGCAAAGCGGTGTTCCTTGCCTTCCGCGTCAATGACCGTTTTGAACATATCTTTGTTGTAGAAGACTTTTTTTCCGCCGAGATAGAGATCCCGGCAGTAATTGTCAAAAGCCAGATCGCAATGTTTGGATTGATCCAGCGCCTCGGAGAATACGCTCATGCCAAGCCCGGACCCACCGGGCAGGTTTTTAACGATATTGGGAGAGAAAACCGAAAACCATGGAACGCTGCTTCCTGTAGTAAAGCTTTTCAGCACGCCGGCGGGGAGAGGGGCGGGCTTGTAATCGGCGTTTTCCGTATCCTCGTTCTCGCTGGTAAAATATTCGTTGGTGATTTGATACTGCTGTCGTCCGTCCCGTAAGACAAGCCGGTGAGTTTGCAAGTAAATGCAGCTCTTGCCGCCCACAGTGACCTCAGATGCAAAGGCGACATCCACAATACGTCCATGCCGGATCGTGATTGGGAGGATGCATTCAGCCGGGTCATAGTCCAGGCAGATTTTGGCGTCAGGTGAAAGTACAGCCATACCGTCCTTGACGACAAGGTTTTCAAGGCTCAGCACAAAGGCACCGGTGCCGGAGCGAAATGCCAGTTCCACGAGTGTGTTGGCGTTGGACCAGAACTCAATGCTTTTCAGGATACCTCCGGTCTGCTGCGCGTCAACACCCAGAAGCCAGGATGCGGTATTTTTGTCCGTGACGGTCACGGTGGTTTTATCGTTGAGCAGCAGAGCGGCCCAATCTTCGCAAGCTCGCTTAGGCATTCCAAGGCGGTACATAGTCCGCGCATGGTGTGTTCCGTCAAGCCCGCATTCGTTGATGCGGTGAAAGCTCGGGTGATATCCGGCCCACCATTGACGCCATTCGTCGATGTAGGAATAATACTGGCTCTGGATACCCCATTTTTTGGTTTTGTTCAGATATTTGATGAATTGCGTAATGTTCATGTTTCCGTCCCCAAATAGCGTTTATAGTCGCGTTCGATGGTGTATTCAAAGCCGTCCAATGTGTCCACGTCTGTGGAGCCGTCATCAAGACGCTCATCCTTGCCCGGATGTTTCCCGCTCCATAGGGCCGTGGAAAGCGCATCACGGACGCTGCCGGCCTCCGGCATATACCAAAAACGGCCGCCGCCCATAAGGGCTGCAGTCGTTCGTATTCGGTCGTTGATCTCGATTTTTTTTGCATTATATACACGCTCGGCCAGCCAGCGGAAACGGGTCGGCAGCAAAGCGGCGCGCAAGCTGTTTTTCAGAACTTGTTCCGCACTGTCGCAGAAAACGGCGTGTATTTCCCCCCAGCGTATGAAAACAGCCTCGACGAACTGTACAAAGCGTTTTTGCAGAAATACGACGTCTGTACCCTTTGCGGCAATGCGTTCGCTGCAGAGCGCCACAACACCGCGGTATCCCGGCAGAACGCCCGTCGCCACAAAGGCATGTTGTGAACCGTTGCCTCCGAAGTCCACGCCGATGTAGACGCGGAAAGGCCGCAGCTCGTGCTCAGCAGGCCACAGAAAGCGATTATCGTTGGATGCAATACTGTCGGCAAATGGGCGGTAAATGATGCCTTCTGCAGCCGCCCATTGGCCTAGGATGAACCGTGTATAGTATACGGTCCCTGCGTATTCCGTTTTGAGGTTCGCCACAAATTCGGACGGCAAAAATGGGTTATCGTCGATGGTGGATGTTTGGCAGTAAACATCGGCGTCACTGTCAATGAACTGCTTGACAAAATGGTGAGGGTCTGCGGGGTTGGCCGTACCGTCAAAGTAGCTGTGCCCACAGCGCAGTCGACTTTTGAGCATCTGGAATACTTCTTCATTCCAGGTAGTCATTTCGTCGCCATAGGCGTATTCGATGGTCATGCCCTGGATTCGAGCGACGTGTTTTTTATTATCCGCACCAAGGATATGGACCCGCCGCCCGAACAGGAGCGCCGTATTATCGCTGCTGATGGTACCAACAAGGCACTCGCCCCATATCTCACGCATTGGGTCAAGGATATTGCGGGAAAGTGTGCCCTGGGTGTTCCCGAGCATCACCGCAGCTCCTTGCCCACGAAGTGCCAGCAGACGTTTGGGAACAACGACGGCGTAATCCAGCCAGCTTTTGCCGCTGCCCGTCGCGCCGACTTTGATGTTCCAGCGGTGGCTGCAGCTTTGGAGGTACTCAATTTGCTTACTCGATAACGCCATCGATGCCCTCCAGAAGTTCCGCGGCGCGGGTGAGCTGATCGGCGCCGGTATCCTCGCGGGGTGTTTCCTCGCCCAACAGTTTGACGATTACCGTTGCCGCTCGCGCATCGCCTGCGGTTGCGGCCTCAGTCAGCCCTACGATCATTGCCATTTGATTGTCGATATCCTCCGGGTCGATACAGCGGCGCGCCAGTTTATTCCAGCGGCGGCGGTCTGCGACGGGCAGGGAAAGGTATACGTCCGCTGCCTCTTTCAGGCTCCGTTTGCGGCGGCGCGCTGCCCCGGAGGCAATGCCGCCTTTCTGTTGGATCGCTCTCTGTTCGCTCTCTGTTCGTTCAGTGAATGGAACAAGATTTTTTTCATTCGACACGTCACCACCTCTCTCGGAATATATGATTAAGGCCCGCACGTTGCCATGCGGGCCTTGGAACTTCTGCCGGGCCTGTTCCCCGGCCGTCAACCGAATCCCTTTTTACGATACTCGTATCGGTGTCCTTTCTCAATCTGCAAAGCAGAAATACAAATATGGGTTTGGTGGATGCCGCACCCTCATGCAGGCAGAACACCCATGGGAGGCTCCGGCCTGGTGGAAAACAAGCCGGAGCTTTGAAAGGGCAGCAGACTACTGGTGCCGCCGTCTGCCGGGGCGGCGAGAGAATAAGGAGGGCGGCTGCCACGCCGCATCGAATCGCTCGGCTTTTGTCTCGCTTTTCGACATTTTCATCATACACCAGCAAGCTTGCAATGTGAATAATGCAAAATAGGGCGTTATAGGGCAATATGAGAAATCGCTCTATCGTGTATTCTTTTCGCTCGATAAACTGCCGCGTCATCCGCTTCTTGGTACATCCCCCATGCAACCTCTCGCCATGGAGTGGGCCTGCAATGATCTCCGTCCATGTACCGCAATCGTACAACCTCACGTTCCAGAGGATCTTTCAAAGCATGCACAGCGTTCTTGAGTATAAAGATTTCCTTCTCATTTTCGGCAATAATCGGGCGAATTTCTTTCTCGTACTCTATGTATCGTTCTACCGCCACAGCTATATGGCTACCGCCGCCCCCTGTATGCTGACTTCCATCGTATTCTCGCGCTGATGGAATCTCAGCTCCGGCTTTCATCCGTGCCAGGCGTTCACGGCGGTTTTCGTTTTCTTTTTTCAGCGACAGATATTTCATCAGCCGCTCTTTTTTCTCCTCAGCCTCCGTGATTTTCGCCTCCTCGTGCTATCTTTTCAGTATCCAGAATGATTCCCGGTATAGCGGCCGAGTATCCGCATTTGAGAGCAGCATTAGAGTGGCCCACCCACGTGGCGATATATACTCCACACGGCCCTGACGTGGTAAATTATCGGCCTTGAACTCTGTGTACCCTTTGCGATATGTCATCGCTGGATAAATTACATCTACAACAGCATCTGCAGTTGCATTTTCTATATACGCAACCGGTGGAACCGCCAGCGGGCGAACGGATTTCATCGCCCATCCCTCCCCGCGGCAATGCAGGCCAGCGTGGCCACAACCGCCAGTGCGACGGCCAAGACCGCCAGATTTATCAAGATTTGCATGGGTCATCCTTCTTTCGCATCGTTTTGTATACCATAGCAATTCCATCAATATCTTCATCCGTTAAGATGCATGAAAATTCTGCAAGCTCCATGCACTTAGCCACCCAGAGCGAGACACGGTCTGTGGATTTCAGGTCTGCATAAATCTGCCGTTCAAATTCACTCATGCTGTACGCCCTCCTTCTGCATTTTCGCGCAACCGCTCCACAAGCTCTTTATCTGTCATGCTCTGCCTCCATTTCCTTCCACCGCAATAAAAAAAGTGTTCTGTAGGTTCCCATTCGTCAATGAGTGGTTGCACGATAGCGCCTGCTGAAGTCTCAAGATCACAAACATGGTCTCCCTCGCCACAGTACAAGAAGTGTTCGCAATTGAAGCAGCTTTTTGCTACATCCTGCCTTCTCCCAAGTCGCGTGCTTTCTGAGTGGCAATGTTTTTTCTTACTCATGGTCAGGATGCTCCTTCCGCACGACTTCGACGATATAATCGCCCGAAGTATTCCCGGGCTCACATTGGATAATCGTTGCGCAAATGTCCTCCTGAAGACGATTTACATCGCGGTTTATATACTTCGTACCCCAAATTTCGATTACGCTATCTTCTCTGGATTTAACCATGATGTAATCCCTCCACTACTTCCTCCTCCGGTTCGAGATCACCTGATACATGCACCACCAGACGCTCCAGGTTTCCGTACCACTTGGCCACGCGCAGCTCTACGATAGCACTGTCGTCGCGGTAGGCTACACCGTTCAATGCGTCGGCCACAGTTTTCGCGATATTGTCCATGTCCGGTTTACATGTGGGACGGAGGATATTTTGGTTGCACAGTGCAGCCTTTTTCTTCGGATAGGATTTGGGGATTGCAAAATATGCATCTACCTCCAAGACAATCGGCGGTGCGAATCGAACACCGGCATGTCTCTGCTGGTAACAGAGCATGATTTTGTTTTCATACGAAGCCGTGCCGGCGGGGGTGTACATGCGGGCATGTCCGCCCACAACACTGGCCCGGGGGCGCCCTTTGCCCTGTGGTTTTCCCGGGACCTCAAAAATCACTCTTTCCATACTGTCCTCCTTGACGATACCCGCCCGGTGGTTGGCCGGGCGGGCGCTGTATTATATCTTTCCGGGGCGGCGATCAGGCTGGTGACGCTGCGACTCAATGCTGCTCACGATGTAATCGGGAGAACTGCATCCTTTTTCGTAGGCGATGGATATAGCGTCCAGGACCATTCCCAGCTCCATACCATCGGCGGCAGCAAGGACCTTTCGTTCCTGCTCGGGCTTTATGTCCTTCACCACCTCGCGGCAAAAGGCGACGATCTCCTGTTCTCTCTCTGACCAACCATCGTCGAACCCGTCGTCGTTCGCGTATGCGTGCGCGCGTATACGACGATTGTTATTGTTATTGTCTTTGTTATTGTATTTGTATTTGTATAGCTGGACTTGCTGGTCGGTGCTGGATTTGCTGGAAAGTGCTGGTTTTTTGCTGGCTTTTTGCTGGACAAAGCGTCCGTTTTCGTCTTTTTCTGCGGATGCAGCCCTGATGCGTCCGGCCTCCCGGCGCTTTTCAACAATTTCCTGCCGGCGGATTTCAGCGCGCATCGAATTGTCTGCGATAAAAGAGAATGCCATATATACGTTCCCATCCTTTGGGAAATCGGGCTGAGTACCATCGCGGCCATACACCAACAGCGCCATAACCAGAGCGCCGACCTGTTCCAGAGACAACAGCCCAAGCTGTTCAATATACGAATAAAACATCGGGATGTATTTTGATTTTTCGGCGTCGTCCGGCATTGTTCGTCCTCGCTTTACTCGTTATCGTTGCCGCTGGCGGAATCGTCCGCTGCATCCGCCTGTGCGGCCGTAGGAGCGCTGTTTCCATCGGCTTCGACATTCTCATCGGCAAGAATTTCCCCGTCTCCTATGACCTCAAATTCGGGGTCCTGCGCGATGCTGTCATTCGTGCCGCCGCCTTGCATTTTATTCGCTAACTTTTTTGTTTCCGACAAATTGATAAACACTACCTTCATCCAGAGTGCGCTTATTTTTTTGCAAATCCTCCGAAAACTCATAAGGAGACTGTCTTTTATAACAAGACCGCCGCCTTTCCCGAAATCCTCTGTAAGGTCGCCATCGTTAAAAACAAACGAAATCGAGCAATCGCGTGAATTGTATCCCACGGGATTATCCAGCATGCTGATTTGCCCATCCATGCTGGTATCTGGGCTAATGATGATTCTTACCGGATACTTGTCCCGAAGAAATTTATACGTAAACCCATTTTCGGCGCAGACATTCTCTAATTTTTTCAGTTGGGCGTCCAACTGATCGTGCTCAATGTATGCCATATTATATTTCCTCCTCTGCAATGATGATTCTTTTTCCGGTGGCCGCGGCGACGGCCCGGCGCATAGCGTCGGGGTCGCCGTGCCTGCGGCTTATATGGAGCAATCGGATGTCCTGCACGCGGCTCAAGTCCTGGTGTGTTAGAAAAGCGATACACTCCTGTAAACTCAGGTGGTTGTCGATTATACGCTGTGCCTGATATGCGTTGGTATCCGCCATGCTTTCGGTTCCCATGTGGTTGCATTCAATCAGAATGTGGTCAAGCGGCGGAAAAGTATCTTCGGCGCGGCTCGTATCTGTCAAAAATACTAGGCGCTCACCGGTGCGAATGGATTCCAATAACCACCCCAACGGCTCTGCGACATCGTGGTATGTCGACATTGGGAGCACGGCAAATGTCCCAATGTCAACCCGCTGTCCGTGCTGTACCCGATGATACCCAGCGCTTTCATGTATTCCTAAGAATCCGGCCGTCCCCTCGCTGCAGTAAACCGGGATGCCGCGTGCCATCACGTCGTGAACCGCCCGTGCATGGTCGCCATGCTCGTGTGTGATGAGACAGGCGTCTACCCGGGAGAGTGTGAAGCGGCTCCGTCGCATCAGCTCACGCATTGAGATACCGCATTCCAACAGGAGTGTGGTGGTTCCATCGCCCACCAGATATGCATTGCCTGTGCTACCGCTGGCCAGTGTCTTTATTTCCATACAGCCTCACCGTTAAAACGGAGCGGTGGTAACGGGCGGAGCCGCCGGGGCCGCCTGCTCTACTTTGCTGGTTGGCTCCACTGGTGCAGGTGCAGGCTCGGAGCGGGGCGGTGCCGCAGGCGGCATTTCTACTTCTTGCGGGCCGGATGGGAGAGCATCCATATCAGGAATTTCACGATATTCGGCGTCGATGGTGTTGTCGGATTCCGATACCGCCATGCTTTTGTAGTAGGCGGACAAGGAAAGTTCATTTGCAAAATCCTTCGGGATAGGCTTGACCGCATTGTTGCGCATTTTACGCAAAATCATCCGCTCACGGCTCCCCTCCATCCAAGCGGGGGAAATGTATGGCTTCAGTTCAGGAATGTCGAGGATCTCGTCGATGTCCCTTCCATCCATCAGAGCTTTCAGCTCGGACTTACGCGCATCAATTTGCTGTTTCTGCTGTAGCGTGGCCTTGTAACGGCTTTCTGCAATGCCGAAGGTTTCGTTCATCATGTTGTTGTTGATATGGGCGACCAAGTTCGCACGGACTTCAGCGCGCTCACTGATGAAATAGCGCACGGTGCCGTCCGTGAAGCGTACAGGATAGACGACGCGGGCATATTTTCCAGTGCCGCAGCGTTTCCAGGTGGGCGGCTCTACGTCGATTCCGTGGTGTACGGGATAAGTAAATTCATCATCTACATGAACATCCCAATATGGATATACCTCTTCGACGCCATGGCCAAAGTTTCTCAGAATGACGTCGTTGCCATCTCCCTCAATGCCCATTTCGATGGAGGTTGTCCAGTTCCCATCCGGCTGCTTTTTCTTGCGCGTCTGGAAATAACATTCCCGCGGTCTCGAAAATGCGTTCAAGCGGAGCGTAGCCACCTGCTGCAAAATTTGCATGATTTCACTTTTTTGAAGCGCGGAGATTCCCTCAAGGCCCGCTCCAACGGCTGTTTCGTGCATCATTGTCAGCGCGTTTTCCATGCATAGATGTTGATAAAGGTCCACCGAACCACCATTGGAAATCTGTTTTTCCACCAATGGGATGTATGCGGCCCCTGTTTTCTGTACGATAGTGCGATAATCCGGCATTTTTGCGATTCCGTTATTTTCCGCCATGATACTTTAATCCCCTTTCAGCCCCAGTTTTTCGCCGGGGATCACATTCAAATTGATGACCTGCATTTCATCCGGCAGTGTTAAATCGGTAACGCTCTCCCGGTTATCCAGGAACAGCGGGAGCGAAATGTCCGCCGCCCGGCTGAATGCCTGCACGATCTCCACGTTCGCCTGCATTTTGGACGCGGTATTCAGAGCACCGTATGGAACACCGTCCACCATTGCCTCGCAGACCTCTCGCAGACCGCCGTTTTTCTGCTGCTCAAACAGTTTGAAGCGCACCGTGGGAAAATGCTTGTTGACGCGCTCGGTCAGAAGTGTCACCAGCGTGCGGGTATATTCCTCGCACATAGACAGCCCGCGCTCCGCTTCCTCCAATTGATGAAGAGTGTCACGCTGTTCTGCTTCAAGCTCCTGGATACGGGTTTCGAGCGCCGCGTTGCGGTCGATTTCAGCCAGCCGTGAGGTCATTGTATCGGATTGGGCCTGCATGTCTGCCAGTTTCTGGCGCTTTTCCTGAACAACCTGTTCGGCCGCTTGGGCGCTGGCTTGGATTGCTTGCCGCAATTCTTCAGCCTTGGCTTTCAGATTCGTTTCCTCCGCATCCAGTTCCGCGAAAAGTCCCATCTGTGTTACAGGAGGCTTTTCCGCGATCACCATATCATAGGCTGCGGCTGCCGCCTTGGCGGCACGCTCACATGTATCCAGGTCCTCGCGCAAGCGTGCCGCTTTTTTCTCCATTTTCTCGACGTCCTGAGCGGCTTTGGCACCCTTGGCCGCAATATCCGACAACCGTTCAGATTTGGAAACATTAAAATTCTCCTGCGCCTCCTGCACCAGTTCCGCAGGCAATGCCTGTCCGCAGGTCGGGCATGTCTGCGCAATGTCAGGCACGGTCCCGTTCACTTCCACCCATTCAACCCGCAGACGGTCACGTTCAGCAGCTAGGAAGTCCCGTTCCCGATTCAGGGAACGAAGTTCCGCAGCAAGCGTTTCCACCCGGCACATTGCATTTTGTTTTTCACGGGTAGCGTCATCAACACGGCGGTTGTGCTCTTCCAGCCATCCCGCATTACCGGACGCCTCCAGCACGCGGCGCTTATTGGGGATCATCTCCAAATACTGCTGTACTTTTTCAAGTTCCTGCTGGTTATGCCGCTGTACAGCGTCCGCCGTCGTGTGCTCGATCTCGTACTGCAGTTTGGCGATTTCAACATTGAGCTTGCTGCGCTCGTTTTTGACGGCCCCGGCGTCGGATACGGGGTGCAGCTGCTTTCGGTTTTCGTCGATGCGCGCGGGTAATGCCGACAGGGAATCCTTATACCGCTTACGGCGTTCTGTGCAGATCCGGGAAAATTCATCCACTGAATGCGTCCCCAGCATGCTTTCCAAATCGGAAAGCTCTGGATTGGCAGTAAATACGTCCGCCGGCTGCAGGCTGCCGAACTGCTCCAGCAGAAGGCGCCGCCGCTCTTTATAGTCCTTTGTCTGCTCCGAGAACCAGACTGCATTGAGCAGCAGCGGAAGCAACTTTTCCGGGAACACACCAAAAATGGCGGAGCTATATTCCCCTGCACTCACGGGAACTTCGTCGATGAAATAGCGCGTTTCGTCGCCGTTATATTCCGTCTCGGCGCTTCCGCGACGTTTCGTCCAGCGTTCGCATATGGAACGCTGCAGAACGAGCGTGTGCCCGTCCGGCATTGAGAGAGTAGCTGTCACCGTAGGACTGCAGCCGGACAAGCGGTTCCCGTCTGTTCCCAGCGGAAACACATTGTAATTTTCACGGCCCTGTGCGTCCTTACCGGTCAAGAGCCAGAGAAAAGCAGCCATCAACGTGCTTTTTCCCGTCCCATTGCCCCCCTGTACTGTGGCGCTGCGCCCGTCGGGAGTAAGTACAAAATTCTTTATGCCGCGAAAATTTTCGACGTACAGCTTCAGCAGTTTCACAACTTTCAACATCATTCACCCCTTTTCAACCAAGCGTCATTTGCGTGACCGCTTGAGGACGTGGCTGAGGAACCTTATCCGGCGGCAGCGGGCCGTCGGTGATGTGTTTCAGCAGCGGGCGGATTTTCGGATCAATCGTGTGTTCCTGCACGTTCACCGCCACGACTTTAGCCAAAGTACCGCCCAGGCGTGTGTCTGCATAGACGATATCGCCCACAGCAAGCCTTTTGTCCGCAATATACGTATATTCACGACCGCTGTATATGCCGGGCTGGCTTCGGTCAGCGAACTGCACAGCGACATAATTTGTTTTGATAATAGTGCTCATTCTTGTTCCTCCTCGTCATCATCCCATTCGCAATCCAAAATCTTCCTTGCAGCTTCAAGAAGCGGCGCTGCGGCGCTTGAAAAATCATCATCGGAAAGTTCTTTCGCAACTGCCCAAAACGAGGCCCGAATGCCGTTCAGTACCTGCGCAGCGTTTACTGCAAATTCCGCCGCCGCCATATATGTGGCGCTCTCTGCACTGTCAATGATTTTCCGTGCGTCGTCCAGATCTTCCTGCATGCCACGCACTTGCGCTTGCAGCATAGACGTCATTTCCCGGGCTTTTTCACCGGCTCGACGTTCCACTTCGGCGGGGTCTGGCTCCTGGACCGCTACCTCCACAGGACGGGCCTCCAATTCCTTGATGCGCTCCTTGGCATCGAACAGCTCGCTTATCACCGGCCTTGTTTCCAGTGCATCCGCTTTTTCCTGCGCATGCTTTGCCTGTGCCCGGGCTGTGGCAGCTTCGTCGCGCAGCGCATCATTGGCGTAGCGCAGGCGTTCCGCTTCCGCGGTGGCCTTCTCCCGCGCCTCGCGTTCGGCTTTCAGCCGGGCCTCCAGTTCCCTGTACTGCTTGTGTGTGGTGATATCGCCGCCTTTGAGCGCTTCAACGGCCTCTGGCTCTGCGGATGGACGGGCGGCGGCGTAGAGCAGCGAAGGGCTGGCCTGCTTCAAAATTTTCTGCTCGTTTGGAGTACTGCTTTCAAGAAGATTGCTGACCTGCAGTAGCCGGTAGGCGGCATCCTTTCCAATCCCTACGCTGGCACACCATGCACGGAAAGTATTTTCAGAATACTGATTACCGCGCTTGTCGCAATTTGCGACAAGCTCATCATGAGCCATGCCCACCGCGTCGGCCACCTTGATGACGTATTCCTTTCGGGCGCTGCGTATGATATTTTCTGCGCTGTGCAGCGTGGCCACCGTCTGTGCGTCCAGTCCGGAGTAGTCAAAGGGCGTGGCCTCCGGCTCCGCTTCCAAAGAGGCAGGCCCAGCAGCGGACAGGCTTTGTGTCGCACTGCCAGCATCCGCAGGGCAGCCGGGGGCCGGCAAGGTGTTTGCATCCGTCGGGGTGGTCGATGTTTCCGCTGGCTCCGGCGCAGCACTCCCGGCCGTGGTCGCAGCAGCATCCCCATTCGGGACAGATTGATTTTTGCATTTTCCCACTTCCTTCTCCAGTCTTTCGTCCGGACACGTCTCTTCTGCCGGCGCCGGACACTCTTCGTATGGTGCAAAGCACCCGAAGCCTCCGTCCGTCTTATCACATCCAGCCTGCGGACATGAGCTTTCAATACAATCCGGGCAGCGACAAGTGTCACAAGGTGAATACTCTTCTCCCTCATCTACAACCTCCGGAGGTTCGCTGCTCGCCGGACCGGACACCAGCTCCCAGCCGTCGCGTTTCGCACGGGCCTCCAAAACTTCCTCCAGGCTTTCGCGATAGATGTTTCCGATATTCCAATTCGCACACCATTTCCAGGTGGCGCTGTTCGCCGGGTCACGGTACTGCATCACATATGAGCCGTGTTCCGGTTGCGGGCTTACCCGGTACAGCCAGCCCGTGGCTGGGTCTCTGTATATCAGCATAGCGTTTGTCTCCTTATCCATCTCGGCAGCGTCTTTGTGTGCCGCTGCCTTTCCCTGCTCAATATCGCGCAGGATTTTTTGCTTTTCGGCATCAGCGTCCATGTCTTTTCGGTGAAAGGTTTCATCGAAAAATTCAGCCCATAGGGCACGCTTCGCAGCAATTCCCTTTTTGTTTTGCGAGCAGGCAAGCGTATACCGATACCGTCCTTCGTCTACATATTCCGCCGGCCGGATGCGGTCCCGGGAGAAGCCGCCGGAAAGCTCGCCATTGGGATAATGCTCTTTTACCCAATCGCTCACACGCTCCAGAAAATCAAAATCCAGGCTTATGATTCGGATGGTCGTTTTATCGTCAAGATGGCCGTGTAATTCTGTACGGTATTCCAAAGTTGGCGACATGCGGCATTCATACCCTTTTACGTCCATAACCATTGCATGCCGTGTATGGTCCCATTCGGTCGCCCCCCAGGGCATCAGATACGGGCAGCCCTCGCAGCCCTCCGTCTCCCGGTTCCCTGTGTTGTCGGCATTTGTGCTTTTATTTACCGCCCGGCCGCACTTGCAGAGGTATCGGTTCAAAACCAGTCACCCCCGGGCAGGACGATGGACTTCTTCACGGCCTTTAAATCGTCCTCATACACTGCTGCAAGTTCATGGCCGCAGCGCCTGCAGAACACGACCGGCCCGCGCAGGAGCATGTCCGTTTCCGGGATCATGCACGATATCGGCATGTCTTCGGGCGATATCTCGCCGCTGGTGATGGCGAAAATTCCGCTGGATCCGATTCGGTTTTCGCAGATATCGCCGCCGCAAAAGTGCTGCACTGCTTCGGTGGTGTCCAAGAGCGCCGGGATATCGTTAAATTTCGGGGCCTCGCCCGGGCGTAATGTAATAACTCTCATTGATGTATACCTCCTTGATGTGTTACAATGGAGGCGGTCTTGGTGGGAACTTTGACCGCTTGGCGCTTGTCCGTGTTCGCAGCACGGGCGGGCGCCTCTTTTTTTGTCTGTTTGCTGCAACTCCATGCTGCCATACCGAGCAGTGCCGCGATGGTGAACAATCCTGTCCATGGGGCCGTCTGTCCGCTCACAATACCGTCCAAAACGGCAATGGAAAGAATCGCCGCGGCTACGGTAACAACTTTATACTGCATGCGTGTCACCACCCTGTTCCTTTTCCCGTTCCGCTGCCTCTCTGTCCATCCGTGCCAAGCACATTTCCAGCAGAATCTCATAGGCTGGATGTCCGGCGGGGATTACATACCCCTCGATGCTATCCAGCACAGTTCCGTCCATAAGGCGGTGAACTACCACCGGATGGTCATAGTCAACGGTGCTTTTTACTCTTTTTGCCATGATGCTTGCTCCTTTCAAAAAGCTTATATTTTCCGCCGCCTCCGGGCGGCTTTTTCATTGCCGTGCGGTGATATCTTCTACCAGCGCATCCACGTGCGCCTGCGCGTCCCGAGCGTACTTGCGGCAGGCATCCCGGGCGGCGCGGCAATTATCATAATGCTTACGCGCCGAATCGTACCGCTGACAGGCTGCGGAGGTCATTTCCTCCCACTCAGCCGTCATCCTGCGCCAGTCTGCCAGCATCTGCTGTGCAGCGCTTAGACGGTCAAGCTGTTTCTGCAATACGCCGTAGGTTCCCGTTCTGCGAATCGTGGGCAATACATCGTGTGTCACCCACCGTTTGAATGCTTTGGCCTCCGGCTTGTCCGACCGCAGGATGACCGCGTACAGGCCCGGCTCGTTGATGATGGTGGTTTTCTGGGTACGTCCCAGCGCGTCGATGAGGTCAGCCAGACTTACCTCATCCTCGTCGAGCCGTTGAGCAACCATTTTGTGGTTGGTAATACCGAGTACCCGGCAGACATCCCGCAGCACCCACCACAGGCCGTCCTCCCGCTGGATTGTGCGGAGTTCCTCTCCGCTGTAGGCAAAGATTTTAAGTTCGTTCATGGTGTCTCCTTTCGGGTTGTAGATTATTTTTCTACATTTGAGGCAAAAAAAATTTCTTCTTTTTCTCCTGCACTCAAATTTAGAATTTTGGTAAGCAAATTCACTTCGCTCACCTTGAATTCGAACACGTTGTTGATTTTAAGCTGCAATCCATAAGGCGTTAGTCCAAGCTGATTTGCAATATATTTATATTTTAGACCAGCTTCTTCAATCCTTCTGCGCAGCGTCATTGTGTCAGTCAAGCATTTCACCTCCATTCGTAGATTTATTTTCTACATTCACATATTACCACCTCGTAGAATAGATGTCAACATTTTTTTATGAATCGTTAAATAAAAGTTGAATTTAAGGATACACCATGGTAATATAAGAATTGTAAAGGGGCTGACAATATGGATATTTACCAACGAATACGCAACCGGCGCGAAGAACTAGGAATGTCGCAAGATGATTTGGCTCAAAAAATGGGGTATAAGTCTCGTTCATCCATCAACAAAATAGAAATGGGCCTCAATGATATTTCACAATCCAAAGTTGTCGCATTTGCCGAGGCCCTCGACACCACCCCCGCCTACCTCATGGGGTGGGAGGTGACCAGCAAGCCCACAGAGGTTCCCCCGGGTTTTATGCCTCTTCCTGAGACCTGCAAAGTGCCGCTGGTGGGCCGCATCGCCTGCGGACAACCTATCACTGCGGAGGAAAACATTGAGGACTATTTGGACGTACCTGTTGGCCACCACGTCGATTTCGCGCTGCTTTGCGAAGGTGACAGCATGGTCGATGCTGGAATAGATGACGGCGATGTGGTCTATATCCGTAAACAGCCAGATGTCGAAAACGGACAAATCGCCGCCGTGAGAATTGACAACGAGGCCACTCTAAAGCGAGTTTACAAGTATGTTGATCGTATCGTTCTGCAGCCTGAAAATCGTGCCTATCCTCCGCTCACTTACGTGGGGGCTGAAATGAATCAAGTCACCATCGAAGGAAAGGCTGTTGGCTGGTTGCACTGGGTGTAATCGAACACGAGGTATTAAGCAATGGAGAATGTAATCAACAAGGAAGAACTCAAGCGGGCCGGAGAATTCATAGCTGCAGCCTTAAAAGTGTGCAAACGCCCTGAAAAGGATTATACGTTCGTTTGCCCGTCATGCGGTGGAACTGCCCATGTAAGGATGGCAGCCGTGAACGGGCATCGCCACGGTTATTGTGACAATTGCGAACTGTATTTCATGGAGTAAACTAAAAAAGCCCCGGCACGAACCGGGGCGGTAAAGGAAAAATTACTACATTGCACGCATGAAGAGGAAACTTACTATGCGCCTGATTGTCAGCCGAAAAAACGGCGAAATATTACAAGTGCTGGAACCCGTCAGCGATGTGGATTATTCACTGTATCAGAGGATACTTGCTGAGCAGGTGCGGCAGAAGATTCAAAGATATTGCAAAAACGTCTTATCCTCAACAGTACAAACTTGTAACTTGAGGACACGACACGAAATGGAGGGACTATCTCATGATGTATCCATTTATGACGCTGAATGATGGCACGGAAATCGTGCATTCGGAAAGCCGTCTCGTCGATGGCTCGGAAAACGTCAAAGTTTATTTTGAGCGGCCCGTGAATGGCGGGTTCGATTCTGCAGAATGCTATCTTCCCAGCTACGAATGGAAAAATATTGTCGGATACTCCGATAAGGAAATTCAATACTTTCAGGAGTTCTTAGAATCCACTGCACACATCATTATCGGCCTCGCGCGGGAAGGTGGGTTTGATAATGCCGCAAATATTTAGAATTGGGCCGTATCTCATTTATTTCTGGACAAATGAGGGTGTCCCGCTCGAACCTGTTCACGTTCATGTCTCCGAGGGAATCCCGTCCAGTAACGCCACAAAGGTTTGGATCACCAAAACAGGAAAATGCCTTCTGGCGAATAACAATTCGAAAATCCCAACAAAAACCCTTCGAGTTGTTCTGAGCATTCTCGAGGCTCGCAGTTGTGAAATTATTGAAAAGTGGGTCGATTACTTCGGCCAACCAAAATACTTTTGCTGACGAGGAGGACGCATTATGTCAGAACAGAAAAAGTGGGAAGATTCATTCACTCGAACAATGAACTTGGAAATGAACTCTGTAACAGCACGGGCAGATTTCCTGATTCCTGTCGATAAATCCCTTGAGCCGTTTTACAGCGTTGACGACATAATCATGATACAGTCGCAGCCCGATGTTTTTGAGGGCGAACAGGGGATGTTCCTGATTGACGGAAAACCTTTCGTAAAAATCCGTCGGAAAGATCATCTTGAATCGCTGCAGCCTCATATCCCACCCGTTCCCCTCGGTCCCAATGTGGTGTGTAAAGGGAAAGTAATTGGAGTGGTCGCACCAGAGTGGATTGAAAGTGAACTAAAACCGCTATCTACGTCCGGGGACGAAAAATAAAAAACGCCCCGGTGCGCTACCACCGAAGCGTTTAAATAGAACAGCTTACCACAGAGGTGGCAATCCGCCCGACAATCGGATTATACCACCTCCGGGGTAGGCTTGGCAAGTCATACCTTGGAGGTGCTTTTTTGCAGGATTTATTGCCTACCGCGATTTACGTTCGAGTGTCCAGCGAGATGCAAGCCGGCGAGGACCGTTACAGTATTCCGGAACAGATCGACCGCCTGCACAAATACTGCGACGCGCAAGGGTGGACCATTGCCAAAGAATATGTAGATCCTGGGCACAGTGGAAGCAATTTGAAACGGCCCGCCATTCAGGAGCTGATTTCAGACGCCAAAAATGGTTTCATTCGCCGCGTTGTGGTTTTCAAATTGGATAGGTTGTCACGCTCACAACGTGACACCATGTATTTGATAGAGGACGTTTTCAAGGCTCACGATGTTGCCTTCGTTTCCCTTTCAGAAATGTTTGACACGTCCACTCCATTCGGCATGGCCATGATTGGGATTCTCTCTGTTTTCGCGCAGCTGGAGCGGGAAAACATTAAGGACCGTATGAGCATGGGGCGTCTCGGCCGCGCCAAGCGCGGTCTGTGGCGCGGCGGCAGTAATACTCCTGTTGGATATGACTTCATGGATGGACAGCTCGTGATAAACGAATATGAGGCTTTGCAAGTACGCGAAATCTTCCGTCTCTTCATTGATGAACAGTTGTCGTTCCATGCTGTATCCAGAGAAATGCAAAGTCGATTCACCAACAAGTACAGCACATACAACGATTCCGGATCCATCTCCACGATTCTCCGCAACCGCCTATACATCGGTAAAATAAAATACGGCACACAAGAATTTGATGGACAGCATCAACCTATTATCGACCGTGAAACCTTCGAGCGAGCACAGGCGCGAATTGAAGAAATCAGTCGAAATACCGGAGAGCATTGGAAGAACCCATACCACGGCAAACACCTGCTCTCTGGTTTGATTTGGTGCGGGAATTGCGGCGCGCGTTATTTTTGTGTGACCACTAAAAGAAAGAACGGTCCGCAGTATAGGTATTACCAGTGTTACACCAGAAACGGAAGCAGTGATATGCGTAAAGCCGACTTCTGCAAAAATCCCAACTGGCGCGTGGAAAAATTGAATGCAGCAGTCATGGAGGAGATTCGCCGGCTTTGCACGGACGAAAAATATTTCAATCGAATTGCCCGCGACGGTAAAAAGGAAAATAATAACGCCGGAAAGGAAAAGGCATTACAGAGGGAACTTTCCAGTATCGAAAAGCAAATCAGTCGTTTGGTTGAACTGTACCAAATGGGAGTATCCGTGCAGGACATCGCCACGCGCATCCACGACGCGCAGGAGCGCAAGAACAAGCTCACGCAAGAACTTTTATCGCTGAATCAACAAAGCCCTAAAAACAGGCGTCAAGAGGCTCTCACGTACATCCATGAATTGAAGTGGTGTTTAGATGCGGATGACGTTGCAGCCCAGCGCCGCCTGCTGGATGCTCTGGTGAATAAGATAGTGATAACCGAGGGGGGATTCGAAGTTGATTGGAAATTTTGAGCAAGTTTATACGAATTGTGGGTATGGATGAATCCCTGCCCATGCGGCTATTTTGGGCACCCCACCCGCGCGTGCAGCTGCACGCCCTATGCCATTGAGCGCTATCTGCAGCGCGTTTCCGGTCCGCTGCTGGACGCTATCGGTCACGCACTGACATTCGTAAAATTTTCAGTGTTTTCTCCCCCTTTATTTCTGTGTTTTCTTTCAATTAATTCACGCATATATTCACTGCCGTCATACAGTGTTATTTTAATTTTGTCATCATATACAGTAACATCATAAACGAAGTTGCGGATAAACGAATCTGGCAATTTTTCTGGAGATTCAAATTTTGACGCTAAAACTTTTCGCAAATTTACTATTCTTTCATCTTGTTTTCGCGTTATTTCCTCGACGCCAAAAGCTCCTACCTGTTTACGTTCTAAGTCTGCAATCTGTGAATCGATCTCTTCTTTCTTTGTTTTATACTCATATTTATTCAGAACGCCATCGACATACAAATCAAGAATTTTTTCCGTTTTTTGCCTAAGGGACCGAACCCGTTGCTCAATATTTTCACTGAAAAGAGTTGGAGCATTTCTTTGTGTGACAAGTTTGATGTTTGCAATCACAGCTTCAATCGCATCTTTTTCATTGTTTAAAGCTTCAAAAATACATGTCTTAATAATTGGAATGATATCTTCCTCAAACACTGTTCTTGCATTACAGCCACGTTTTGTACTCTTTCCGTACATCTTGTATTTACGACAAATCCAAATTTCATGTTTAATCTTTGACTTCTGTGTAGTATACGATGTATGCCACATTATCTCTCCGCATACTCCGCATCTCATCTTACCACTAAGGCAATATGGACCGGAAAAATGTCCAATGTATACCTCTTTTGCCGCGCCTTTATCTGATTCTATTTTCTTCTTTCGCCTTTCGTTTAGAATATGGTTGGCTTGTTCCCATATTTCTTCCGATACGATCGCTGGTACACCGCCAGGGATCTCCACCCATTCGTCTTCATCTGTAAATGTAGTTTTCTTGGTATAAAAATCCTTATGAGTTTTTCCGCCAACCAATACGCCTTTATATTTCTCATTGCGAATCATACGTTTCAAAACAGAGATTGAAAAGATTGTTCCTGTACTTGATTTGATTCCCATGTCATCTAATTGAGTCACAATTTTGCGAAATCCATTACCAGAGACATAGGATGAAAACACAAATCGCACTATTTCGGCTTCTTTTTCATTGATAAACAATTTTCCGTCTTTTTGATCATATCCCCATAATCGGTTATTGCCATAAACAGTGCCGCCCTTTTGACTTCGTTTGGCTGCTGATAATATCTTCCTACTTAAATCCTTAGAATATTCTTCTGCCATCATTGCCTTGATTCCGGTTATGAGCGCATCATCAGGTGTATAAAATGCATGGTCCAAATAAAGATATAACTTCTTTTTAGTTCTATTTAGACGGTCAACAAACAAATACCAATCCAATACATTACGCATCAAGCGGCTTTGATCCTTAATGACGATGATATCGAATTTGTTTTCGAGCATATCTTCAAATAGCCTATTGTATCCCTCTCGTCCATTGCGTGTAGTACCAGACTTTCCCTCGTCATAATAGTGATCGACTAAAACCCAATCTTCATGCGAATTAATGAATGCTTCAAGTTCTTCTCTCTGTTTTTTTAATGCATTTATTTGTTTCTCTTCCTCGGTTGAAACTCTCGCATAATAAACTGCTTTTTTCGTAATACCACCTCCAAAAATTATGTATCTATATATAGAATTATTATTTTATTGTTTGTGTATTACGGGACAATTTTTTGGCTTTAACTCTTCACGACAAAATCTATACTCAGATTCTGATATCAATTTTTCATTTAGTAAAAAGTCAAGCAATGATAGCTCGGTTTTATACAAATTATCTTCTGATGTTTTGATCTCTCCTATAACCTTTCCTTTTTTATTCGCCCCGTGTTATTTACACGGGGCATTTTTTTATAAGTTGCTTTCTTTTAAACTTGAATCTATAATAAACTGCGAACAGTCCTTATATAAAAAACCATATTGTTGAATCCATCAAATAGCCACATAAGAACTGTTCACAGATCAAAATATTAACACAAACTCACTCGGCTAGTAGAACGCTCATTTTCCAGTGCTTCCGAACCCATCGGCACCACGCTCTGTTTTCCCCAATTCGTCAACTTCAACAAATTCTCCATCAAGTGTTTTGATAAAGGCAAGCTGTGCGATCCTATCACCTTTTATAATGTAACGTGTTTCCCCACTGTCGTTGTATACAGGCACCAAATATTCACCAGTATAATCATTGTCACATATCCCCACACAGTTAGCTGGACGAAGCCCTTGCTTCGCAGCTAGGCCGCTTCGAGCGAAAATAAAACCAGCATGGTAAGGCGGCGGCTTGATCGCAATGCCAGTTCCAACTTTTACCGTTTCTCCGGGTTTGATCATTGCGTCTGTAACAGCATAAAGGTCATAAGCATTTGCCCCGTCTGACCCCTTCGTCGGGATTTTTGCATCCGGGCGCAACTTCTTACAGTAAAATGCGTATTTCATTTTGTTCCTCTTTTCGTTTGTTGTTTTTATTTCTTTATTGATGGCATTCTGTTATCAAGGAGCCTTTGTGCCTAATCGCCAGTGATTGATTTCATTCACAAACCCGCTTTGAAAAAACAGAAGCGGCGTCTGCGACGAAACAGCGAAATAGAACAAAGGAGGAAATGTGTGAATATCATATTCGCAACCTGCAACTTTGGAATATTTGGTTTAATCGTTTTGTTTGTCGTGCTTTTAGCACGGCATCTGGCGGTTAGCCAGGTACTCAAAGCTGATCGTGATGAAATCAGTTTTGAAGATAAGTTGTTTGGGTTTACCTTTACAGCCAAAGGTAGACCCAGGCGGCATAAGCCAAAGCGTTGAGGTCATCGACGGCACGGCAGTCTATTTTCTACTGCCGGAATTTTTTTTGCCAAAGTGAGACTGCAGAGTATAACACCCACACATTCCTCTCAAGGAATAGGTTATTAATTCGGGTGAGTTTTTTTCACGAACCTATCGTTCATGAGGTCACATATCTCACCATTTGCAACTCTAAAAAATTTTTGGTTCGTCGTACTTGAATCAAGGCCACCAAGTGTTTTTATATATGGCCCTATTTTAAGATAATCTAGCAAATGCAAGATCGTTTTAAAGATGCTGACATCTTCTGCACCAGAATAGACACATGTCTTCAGGCCCTGTGCCTTGACTTTTTCCAAAAGAAATTTCAAATCATCCATTGCCTGGTCCCCTCCCATGAAGCACACACAGGTGATGAGGCTGCTATGCTTGTCAAGGAGTTTATCGATATCGTCATCTACAAAATCTCCAAAATCATTTGCAAGATATGAAGAATGGCATTCGCTGCAATGATACGGACAATTTGTTATGTTAATTGCCAAACTAATTTCGCCTGGCACCTCTTGAAACACAATGTCGTATCCAGCATATTTAAGCTTTTGCATAATATCGCTTTTTTGCTTCTTTCTGACGCGCTTCAGAGAAATTTGAAACACGTTTCAAATATCCAATTACGCGCGTCGCGTAATCTATATTTTTGCTTCCACATTTTTCACAGTGGTCAAGATGATGTTTGCTGATGTGGCCACAGTCATTGCAAATTGTATTTGGCACGTTTACTGTCCAATAAGAACAACCGGTTTTAATTGCCACCTTCATCAGGTGTTTGTACTGCTCCTTAGAAAGGTGTTCATCTAAATTAAGATGAAGCGCCGCGCCTCCATCCAAGTTTCCTGTCATCGTTTTACCATGCAGAATGAACTTGTCAATCGGAGTTGTGTCAACATCATCCACTAAATAGAAATAACTATTGTAACATTCTCTGGGAGAGAAATACCCATCCTCTTTGTCCCATTTAGAGTTTTTCACCCCAAGGTTTTCAGCCGGCACATATTCCGTGTTGAACATAACATCGGATGTACGCGCGGCTTTATTCTTCTGATAAATCACCGACAACAATTCGTTTACAAAATTACAGTACTCATTGTCGTCGGGGCTGATACTGTAACCAAGGTATTCAGCGCCCTCTACAAGTCCATTAATTCCGATTGTCAAGAACTGCTTTTCCAGAGATATATAGCCAGCGTCATATACCGGCAGTAATTTCGCATTAAACGAGTCCTGCAACAACGCATCGTATGCCAGCAAATACTTGTGGACATCATCAACCTGTCCAGAAAGAGCCACCTTGATATCCTTGTCGTTTCTTACTGCATTTTGAATAAGACGGTTCATATTGATTGTAATGACACATTTAGAACCAGTTGATACACCGCCAGCGCCAAGAGTAAATGAAAATGTATTGTCCTGCAGTTCATTTCTTAGCCGACAGCATGATGCCAGCGAATCAACGCTACTGCTATGATAATTGAAGAAGCTGTGGCCTTCCGAAAGCATCTCGGCTGCAAAGTCAGCCCATTCTGTGTCGACATAGTTTTCTCCGTTGTCTAATAGATTTAGCGTCTCAACGGGGAATGTGAGTATCTGTTTGCACCTTTCTTTATTGAACCATTTCATGAATCGTTTTTGCAACCATGAAACAGAGTCCCACTTCATTGTACTTCCATCCGGAAATACAAAATTTTCAAAGAGGCCATTAAAATATGGCTTATCAAAATATGCAATATTCCAAAATATACTCTGAAAACTCCTCGCTGCCGCAGGCTGATTCAACGAATAAACGATCTGTTCAAACTTGTCGCAAATCACCTTGTCAATTGTCCTTCTGCGCGAAGAAAGATCCACTACCGTGTCTGCGTGCAGATAATAATCGTCGCCATATTCTTTGCGCACAAAATAATCCATATAGGACAAGAACTCTGGCGTAGAAACCGCGCCTGCAAATTGCGATGCAATCGCAAAACACAAATTGATGAATGATCCAGCAAATGAATCAAGATTGTGCGGCGCGCCACTTCCGCCTCCCAGATTACGCAGCCCGTCGAACAGGAATGGATACATTGTAATGCTTACGCAATACGGAAGTAACGGATTTGTTTCATCATGCTTATAAATCTCGTGATTTTCCAGTTGATCAATGTACCGTTCCGCATATTTTTCACCAAACATTTCTGCCAGCTTCTGATACATCCGCAATCGATTAATGCCAATACCGTCTTTTTTATACAACTCACCAGTAAGTGTCGTAACATTTTTATTTTCAACATTTGCATTAGCATCCACTTTACTACCTGAAGCAGCATTCAAAGAACAACTGTATTCTTTGATATAGTCAAGATATGGTTGATATCTTCTTAATTCCTTTTTGTAGTTCATGCCTCTATTCCCTTTACCCATTGAAATGCGCTCTTAAAGTCCATTATATTGCCATCAACTTCAAGACACGGTACAGACATAATCCCCTTGCTGTTCATTACATCTATGTCATTACACTCTTCGTATTCAATTTTCGCTCGAGTCATCATATTTTCAAGTATCCGACATTGGGGACAACGCGTTGAGTAAAACACGATCTTCATTTTTCACCACCACCTTTCAGTCTATTGATCTCATAATCTATATAAAACCTAGCCTTTTCAAGATCCTCTACGGTTTTAGACGGATCTTTGCGGCCGGCGCGGGCTATGTATTTTATCGCATTACCAAGCTGAAAGTTCAGCCTCCAATCATTTATTACATCTATGACTTCGTACTTTCCAATATTGTAATGAGACGGGTGCTCTACTGTATTACTCAGCCCTGTACACTCCCTTCAGTGTAAGATGTCTGCCGCAGCTCTTATGTTCTGGACAGAACGGATAATCCACATGCGTTTCGCACTTTGGACGAAGCATTTCATCCGCCTGCGGCATGACATCCACAATAAGCTTGCGCATTTCTTTTGCTACCTCTCTGATTTCCCACTGCGCACGATTGCAAAGACGTTCGCGCATGAAGTTAATCAAGCTTCTCAGATTCATTGTCACATAGATCGTAGTGACACAGGCATTGGGTAAAATATAACGCGCATCCTCCGCAGGCCTGCCCATGCTGTTTTTTAAATGCACATATTCATCCAGTGCATTTTCAATTGAGTCATGATACGATGACAGTTCGATTGAAGGAGGAGTTACATATTCAAATCCATCCTCGTCGCAATACCGTTGACTGCGCTGAGAATAGCTCGCCATACGATGGCGCACAAGCTGATGACTACACGCACGCGATATACCGCTAATTTTAAAAGTAAAACTCGCATGTTCAAGCACGCTGTGGTGCCCGCTTCGGTAACACTGCATTACAAGCTTGCATTCTCTAGTCGGTGTACTGTCATAACAAACACTGGCCGCCTGTTCAATAACCCATGCTGGGTCTGGTGTGTGTGCAACAAGCTCGACTTCCAATTACCGTTTCCTCTTTTCTGTTTATTCTTTTTCGGACGTATTATTTCCAACTTCGATTTTGCTTTCAGGCAGTTCACTCCCAGGATAATAGTCTTTCAAACTTTTCGGATCCACTTTGTATGTATGAACTTCGCCACATTCAGAATCATATCTTTGAACCATCCGATTGACTTCTGCTCTGGCTCGTTCTTTTCTATACAGTTCTCTACTTAAATTCAAACGGCCTTATTTCCCCTCCCCAATTATTTGTAATCAAAAACTGGTGTTCTACCAGAATCCAGCTTGTCAAGCGAGGCATCACTGTTTACTCGATAAAAAATATACATTCCAGTGACTTTATTGTAGGTAATAACATGCGTGGGATTATTTTCAAAACCATTCATATAAGTGGTTTGAACAATCTCTTGATTTTTGGGTGTTTTAATTTTCATTGTCTTCATTGCCAAATCCTTCCTCATCGGAGTCATACTCATAGTATCCATCACAACCAAGTGTGAGCAAAATATCATCAACTATGTATTTGAAAACGCCCTTAAAATCAACATGTTTACCAGTAGTAGTATAAATTCGCTCTTTCTCATAATCCAAAATCTGATATGCCATCACGCCAGCAATGAGTGCTAATAGTATTGCCAGCATACTATTGAAATTCATCAGTAACACCGGATTTTCGCAACACAATCATCAAGCGCTTTAAGCCATTCCTCAGAGCTGATTTCTTCAAGATTGTCAATCACACGGCCTTCACCATGAGCAACATCAAAGCAAAACAATCCAAAGTCCTCTGTCCAAATCAGCTCGTCTCCGCAAAGCGTAGAATCTGGAGCATCCGCAAAAAATTTGAACGGTGTTTCAAAAGCAATCACATTTACTCTATATTCATTATTCATCACAACTCCAATAACCTTCATATAAGTAATGTGGTCAATTGCTCTCGTATCCTTGTAACATTTTCCAATGTATTTTCTGTTGTTGCTTATTTTGGCGATTTTCTTTTTTTCGAAATACGAATCAATCTTCAGCGTAAGTTCGTTTCGCGTTTTAACCAATTGATCGATTTCTTCATCTGTCAAATCATCATTTAAATTTATATTCATATATTTCTCCCATCATAGTTCATATATTACAAAATCGTGAATACTGCTATCCTCCAGATACCAGTCCATCTTTCTATCGATTTCCTTAATTTCATTTTCCATTTGACTGCACGCACTTTTACTGTCAGTCTTTCGAACTAGCTCAAGAATCAAATCTCGGCGTTCTTTCAATGCGTCATACACCTGTGCAATCGGAATTTCTTTTAACACATTGATTTCAATTGGTTTGCCACAAAACGGGCAGAATTTGATCTCTTGATATTCCTCCCAATCAAACGTATCGCCCCACGAATAATCCACATGCCTGTTAATGAGCACCAAAGTGGGCGTTTCATCTTCAGGCTCAGCAAATTTGATGTCAACATTTTTTGCTCTAACAACTTCCCGGCAACAGGGACGAAATTCCTTAATCTTGATAGTGCGCTCCATCGGCATATCTCTTGGAATACACTCTTCATCTGTGTCTATGCTGTAGATCAATACATCAATTTTCAAACTGTAATTAGCTCCTATCTTCTTTATATACAAACTTTCATACTATTTATCATTTTTCTGAAGAATCGGGCGACTCGACTTAAAGAATCCCCCGATCAATGTCATAGCAGCAAAAAACATTGGAAACATTTCAACGGTAAAGCGGTTGGTTGCAAAAGCTATGTTCATACAATTTACTACCCATGAACCAATAGTCACCTTTAAAATCCAACCGGCGAAGTATCCTGATACAAATAAAATGAGCGGTTCAAAAATGCAAAATAACACCAACGCAAAACTCGTCATATAAATTTTAAATTTGATTTTTTCCATAACAAACCTCATTCATCATATTTAATTAGAAACAGCGGATCTACAGCCTTGAAGCTTACTTTCCCATCTTGCGAACGAAAAACAATCCCTTCGCGCAATGTCGAGCCGAGCGTGCTCTTTCCATGCGCATATTCAAGCACTTTGTCTACTGTATCCGGAAGAATGTAGCTGGTGTCAATAATTGGAACAAACTTCAAACCATTTGCTTCGCAAATATTTTTGGCGTTCAAAGAACTCATACGCCCTTCTGGAGTGATGATATTAAACACATATAAATCCGGAATCTTAACTTTGTACTTGTTGCCTTGTACATTGGGGGCAATGCATTCTCCCTGAATGGCAATCCAATCAAAATTCCCGATAAGCTTTCTAAGCACTTTTTCAATGTCGTATCGGTCTGACACGGACCAGTATGAAGAGTTGTCTTTGTTGAACAAACGCAGATTTCGAGAGCAAACCATATACTCAAACTTATCTTTAACGAATGGTATCTTAGATTTGTGCCGTTCAAGGCAGAATGTTCCGCTTTGTCCATCAATTTTTTCCGTAGCAACAAATGGCTGCTTTTCTTTTAGAATAAAAGGAATGTTCTGAATGCGTGTTTCGTCTGTTTTGTGTACGAATGCCGGAAAAGCTTTCGATCCGCGCTTGTCGTAGCGACGCACAAGCTTCCTGAACCATTTGGACCTCATGAGCCATTTGGGATACTTTTTTGAATCAAGCTGCGTTTCACTAAGTGACTTCTGCTCTTTGTCCATAGTAGATTCATATTGTTTAACACCCACGATATCTGTAACATCGTCACCAACTTTGTACTCGCTTTCCGGCAGAATACTCAACGGGAAACAAATGCCTTGGCTGATAACGCCGCCCATTTTCATCGTCTTGATTCTGAAGTTCTTATTTCTCAAAAATTCAAACTCGGGCTTCTCAGGCAGTACCGAATCAATTTCACAATAAACACATTTGTCGCCAACCCGAAATTCGTTTTTCTTTACGATAACACTCCATCCATCAATGACTGCAAGTTCAATACGGTCTTTTCCTTTAATTGCATGCAGTGCTGCAATTTCCTTAATACTTGCCATTGTACGCAAATCTTTAGTCCTCCAATTACATCAATTTAAGCCATGTCTGGCGCGAAATAGAATTATTATTATGAATGCACCTTAGAAACGCTTTCGGCTGCGCAAGCAATAAACAGCGTTCTTTTGAGCGCGTAAGCGCGGTATACAACAAACAGCTATCCAACAAAATGTAATGTGTGGTATCAATTGCCACAATTACAGTTTTATATCCGCTGCCCTGAGCAAGATGAACTGTAAGAACATATGCGAGTTCCACTTGGCCCATTTCGCTTCTTTTGTATGTAATAAGCTTCTTATCTCCACCGGATGAATACTCAACCGTAAAACATTGAGTTCTTTCATCACCCTCACCATCTTCAAAAATGCTCGTGACATATCCTGTCTCACCATTGAAAACGTTCTTATCATAGTTGTTTTCACGCTGAATGACCTTTGAACCAATGCGAAATGTTTTTGTGCCATAATCGATATGCTCTTTGTGCTCAGATGCCGGCAGCAACTCGTCCTGAATGATTTTGTTCATCACAGTCGTTGAGTTCGGACAATCTTTTTTTCTGGGCACTACGATCACCACATTATCCGCTCCTTCTCTTTCTGCCGTAGAGAGAAACGTTTTGATTGCTATGTTTTGAATGGCCTCATTGCTGTCACGAAACATGTAAACCATATCCTCACGTTTGCCGCTTACAATTTTCAGCTCCGGCTCTTTAATTGGATTTATCCCCATACGAATTTTGTTAGCATCCATCAAAATTCCAGAGTCTAGCGCTTGGCGCATGACCTTTGTAAGCATAAGAATATTGAATACATTCGTTTTATCAAGCACATCACTGAACACATTGCCAGCACCAATCGGAGGGAGCTGCCGATTGTCTCCACACACAATAAGCCTTCCGCCCGGCTTCACAGCTCTGATAAGATCATAGAACAACTCGACATTTACCATTGACGCCTCATCGAGAATAACAACATCAGCCGCAAGCGGATTGTTGTTGTCATGGATAAATGACTTTCCGTTCCACCCAAGCAACCGATGGATCGTAGACGCTTCATGCCCAGTGGCTTCTACGATTCTTTGCGCGGCTTTAGCCGATAAAGCACAACACGACACTGTTTTATATTTGTACGCTTTTACAATCGCATTAAGCAATGTGGACTTACCTGTGCCTGCAAATCCGCAAATACACGAAAAATTACGATTCAAGGCGCTCCTGACCGCCGCACGTTGTTCCTCAGTAAAAGTGAAGCCAAGGTCATGTTCTGCTTCGCCAACAGCGTCTTCTGCATCAAGATTCCAATCATCGCTGTATGAATCGATTTCCTTCAAAATGTCATAAATGCCTGTCTCCAACTCAAAATACCGCTTCAACCCAACTTTGGCACCATCAAAATGAAGGAGCATTTCACTCTGCCGTTCTTGAGATATTAACCTGCAATATGCATCCTTGCATTCCGGGATATTATCTTTTGCAGCTTGTTCGAGCACATCAACTGTGACCCAAGTATTACCATCTGTTTCAGCTGATTCATTCAGGAACCATTTAACGAACGCTATCGCACGCTTAGGCGAATCAATGATTTGTGGATTCAATTTGAGCGCAAGACCATCGACACGCTTAAAGCCAAGCCCTCTGATGCGTGTCATGATATACGGATTATCCAGCAATTGCGCTTTGAGAAGCGATGGATTAGGCTCTCCGGACAATAGCTTTTGAATCATCTTATAACTGACCCCAAGTGGCTGAAGAAGAGAAAGAATATCGGAAATCACATAATTGCTGAGCACCATATCCTTGATACGCTCATATGTTGCGTATCCTATTCCCTTGACGTTCTGCAAATCCACATTATCCGTTCCCTCTATAATTTCATTTACAATATTGGGATAAGCAGAGATAAGAGCATTTGCCTGACTATTAGTCAGTAATGCATGTAAAAACTTTTCCTGTTCTTCCCTCGTAGATGGCCGCTTTGAAATCACCACGTACGGTTTATACTGATAAGATTTATATTTCTTATTGAATACCAATTCCGCTTCAACGTCATACTCCTGGCCGACTGTTAACTGCTGCATATTGCCAACTAGAATTGACCATTTTGTTTTTTGGGTTGCTTCTTCATCGTCAAAAGGCGAAACCTCGCGCTCGTCAAATTTTGGAATATCATCAGTTGTTGAAAAAACATATACTCCAAAGTCATTGCCATAGTATCGCTGTATCTGAGGGACAATTGTAAATTTTAATCTTTCAGAAATACTTGCTACTCCTTTCCGACACTAAATGTCTGATATTTTTCTATCTTTTAACCACTGTGTATATGGCTTAATTGCTTTTACTGCCGTAAGCTTTTCATCGCCTCCTTTTTTGCACAGCATTGCCACTTGAGCACCTCTGTTGATAATATCTTCATTCTGTTTGAATTGTGTATGCCAGCAAACAACCTCCATTAAACCAAACACAGAGTACATATTCAAAAAAGCGAACTGTTTTCCTGTTCGGTCCTTCTTCTTTTGAACATTGGCAATGATACCTACGATTGTTACATTGGTATCAGGGGCAGCTTCATCATAATCCACATTGATGTACTGATATGCGTATTCGAATGGATTGACGCCAAGGAAAATGGACAACGCCTCAAATTCCCAAAACGCTTCGTTCTGCATATACTTTTCTTCAAACTCATGCATCTCTTTCATGCGTCTTTGTTCCTGATAGGTATAAAATTCAATGCGTTTTCTGCTGTTAAGCAAAGCCAGGCGTTCTTCCTTGCCTTTAATCACCGAACAATCAATTCCATATTTATTGAGCATGACTTTATGCGTGTAAATGGTTTTTACCGGTGTGTATTCTTTCTGCTCAAAAAGTGATTGCGCATAACGCTCCAACAACTCACGTTTGTCTTTGCATGGTAACGCGCCGGCTTTTATGAGCGATACCACCACCGCAGTGGACGGAGAAACACGCGTGATAAAATCTTCAAGCCCCGTGAATGGCCCATTCGTTTTACGTTCTTCTAAAATTTGTGCTACAACCTTTTCCCCAACCCCTCGGATGGCCTCAAGACCAAACAGTATCTTAGAGTTATGCACCGTAAAATATCGTTCTGACCGATTGATATTGGGAGGCAATACACTAATGCCAAACGCCTTTGTGTCTATGATGTACTTATTTATTACGCCATAATCATTGCGGTTCTGGTTGAGTAACGCCTTAAAAAAGTATTCCGGGTAGTGCGCTTTCAAATACGCAGTCTTGAGCGTTAGAATGGAGTAAAGCGCAGAGTGCGATTTATTGAAAAGATATCCGCCTTTTTCTTTGAGATCATCGCTGATTTGTTTTGCAATCCCTTCAGGATATCCGTTTGCAATAATTTCTCCATACAACTTCTCAGACTCTTCTTTTACAAGTTCAATATTCTTTTTGCCGATAGCCTTTCTAAACTTGTCAGCCCCTCCGTAGCTACGGCCTCCAAATTTCCTGACAACATCCATGAGCTGTTCCTGATAAATCATACAACCATAAGTCTTTTTCAAAATCGGTTCCATGTCGGGATGGATGTAGGTTATTGCCTTTTCACCGTTTTTGCGATTGATATAGTCTTCAAGAGCACCCATGCTATCTGGACGATACAGTGCCAGCACGGCCGAAACATCTTCGAGGTTTGTCGGTTTCAACCTCAAAAGCAAATCGCGCATACCGCTGCTTTCAACCTGGAACACGCCATTTGTCCTTGCGCTTGCAAGCAATTCGTACATTGCCGTGTCATTCGCGAACTCAGGATTGTTTATACTGAGATCCCATTCTGACAGTCCAATGTCTTTCATTGCTTCTTGAACAACCGCTAGGGTTGAAACGCCAAGTACGTCGAACTTAATGATTCCGATTTCCTCAACCTTTTTCTTATCGACTTGAATGACATGTTCGCCTTTGCTTCCAAGTTTCATTGGCATATAATCTGTAATTTTTGCATCAACAATACCAACTCCGCCAGCATGTATGCTCACGTTGCGCAACCGTCCGGAAATATGAGAAGCTATTCGGAAAAGCTCATCGTATTCACTATAATCATCGAGTAGTGATTTATTATTTTCAATACACTCTTCAAACGTCTTGTACGTGAATTTTTTACTTATTCGATCGCAGACGCTATACGGAATGCCAAGTACTTTTCCTACATCTTTGATTGCCACGATAGGGGTTATATACGAATAATTAATGATTTGGCATACGTGGTCTTCTCCGTATTTTTGCGTAAGATAATCAACAATAAACTCACGATTCGAGAAATCACAATCGACGTCTGGCATACTTACACGCTCCGGATTCAAGAAGCGTTCAAAAATCAAATCATTTTCAATAGGGTCAAGCTCTGATATTCCAAGCAAAAAATTCACAATAGAGCCGCCGCCAGAACCACGGCCGTCTCCTACCGCCTGTCCATTCTCTTTCGCATATTTAATGAAGTCCCACACAATAAGGAAGTATCCATCAAACCCCATTTGGTGAATAATTCCAAGTTCATATTCAAGCCGTTTCTCCCTTATTCTTTGTGCAGCGCCGCTGAGCTTATCGAAACCTCTTCGTTCCCATCCTTTCTCCGTAAGATGTTTGAGGTAGGAAAGATTGTCTTCAAATCCATCTGGCAACGGATATGTGGGAAGTTGCGGTGCCTGAAATGGCATATCCACATTTTCTATCATATCGGCAACCTTATTGGTGCTTGCAAGGCCAAGCTTTACGTTCTCCTCTCCAATTTGAGAGGACATAACCTCATAAATCTCAGCTTCTGACTGAATGTAGCAGCCATCGTACAGTTCTGTCAGGGTTTCATCGTCGTGAGCAATTTGAACATGACGTGCTTGATAGTACAAATCATCCTTCGTCGCAGCATGACTATCCGTAGTAATAACAAACTCTGTGTTTGTTGCCTCAGCCAGTTCTAACACTTTTTGATTGTATCGGCGCTGTTCATCTGTATTATGACTTTGCATTTCAAGAAAGAAATTAGGGAATGTGCTTTTGTACTCATTGATATACTTAACACACTGGCCATAGTCTGATTCTCTGGCGAGTTTTGATGCCAAACACGCAGACAAAATAATAAGATCATCCGCATATGGTCTTAAATGCGCTAAATCGATTCGCGGTTTAAAATAGAATCCTTCAAAGTTGCTTTGTGTGACAATTTCATTGAGAGCCACTCTACCGCGCTCATTTTTAGCAAGCGCCACAAGATGAAAGTATTTACTATTGCTGTCTTTCACTGACATATCAAAACATTCATACAGCTCAACACCATAAATCATCTTGATCTCAGGATAATTCTTTTTAGTTCATCAAAATAAATCCAGCTATATGCATTGCCGTGTTCGGTTATTGCAAATGCATTAAGTCCTACCGACTTTGCTCGTTCGAGATATTCTTGCGGATGTCCGTATCCGTCAAGCACAGAAAATTCAGAATGATTGTGAAGCGAACTGTACATCACAACACCTCATATTCTATGATGATAAACTGAGGTGTGGCCATGCTTCTATAAACGTTGATCGACGCGCGGCCAACGACATTAATATCAAAGCTCGCCGTTGAATCATATGGATCGTTGAGTGCCTGATAAATTGGATCCGTTTCATTGCACGAGAATTTGACAAACTCAACTCCGGTTTCCTCGTCTTTCCACTTCAGAGTATTGCTTTGCTTTCCTATAAGTGAAACCTGTTTTTTGTCAAGATGAACACCTTCAACCGCAATGTACGGCTCCTCAACCATTTGTCCCCAACATCTGGACATTCCATCAATTTTCTTGACAAGTGGAAAAGTAAGATCCTGATTGCCAATGACAAAGTCACACTTATACGACTTCAAGATTGGGCTGTCTTTCAATCTCTCATTACACGATTGAATTGCTTTGGGAATGTTTTCTTTTTTGATTTCAACCCCAAAGGCATTTTCGTGTCCCATAATGCTCTCAAAGCATCCCGTTGATTCCAAAAACAATTTCAAATTATCGATTGAACCGTTGTTGATATTTCGCCCAGAGCCACCATACAAGTTCTCATCTTCATTCCGCTTACGAAGGAGCAGACATGGCCGCGTATACTCTTCAGCGATTCGTGTTGCCGTCAGACCAGTGTATACTTCGTCAAGAAGCCCGGTCACATTGACAAAAAGAATCTTATTTTCACGCTGGTTGTACCGCTCTATAAAATCACGAATGGCATCTTGGCCGTGCTTACACGCCTTGCTTTGGCGGTTTCTTATGTTAGTAGCAAGACGAACAACTCTTTCACAAATGCTTTCCTCCGTTGCTTCTTTTTCACCGCGTTTCTTATATTTAAAGGTTTCATACTCTCCGAGCAAAGCTCTGAACATAAGTTCCTTTTCCGCCAAATTTCCTGCCCGGATCACCGCGTTAATAGCCGGCACAATGTAGAATTGAATGTCATGTATTGTAGGATCCGATTTGATTTTAAAACTGTTTTGCTCACACAACTGCTTTATAAGAGGATTTGAAATCAATGCTATACCTTTGTCCGCGATATACTTTGTTTCATAGGAACGCATATCCATCACATCAGCGATATTCCCAATGGCCGCAAGGTCAATATATTTATCTGCAAATGACGTCCACAATTCTTCATCAATCGCCTGCAAAAATTTGTATGTAATTCCCGCGCCGCTAAATTCTTTATTGGTGTATCCGCATGTCTGATTGTTTACAACAATTGCATATGGATTTTCAGTTTCAGCAATATGGTGATCAAGAATTATTACATCTATCCCTGCTTTATTTAATGCCTTACATGGTTCAATATCATTCGTACCAGCGTCAGGGACAATCACCAATCGGGCAGACTTTGGTATTTCAATATCACTTTGAAGGCCATGTTGTTTTCCGCTATGCAGGTGATATGTAATATTTATATCTTTCTTCTGATCTTTTAAATATGAAATCAGCATCGCAGCAGATGTATAACCATCAACATCGCAATCTACGACAACATGAATTTCATCGTCCAAATGACCAAGCAGACAACTAACAGCCACGTCTATGTTTTCAAGATCTTGGTATGGAATCAGGCAGTCACTTTTCAAAGAAAGGTACTCTTTTGGGTTTTCTATGCCTCTATTCTTTAATATTGTAAATTCGATATTCGTAACATCATTTCTGCTTCCAGGAATAAGCTCGTAATCCAGCTCCATGTCACCTACTTTATTCTTTTTATGCACTCTGAAATAAGCCTTTTAAATTTTTTCGGATCGTCGGTTGGACTTTCTTTTTCTTCCAAGATACCTACGGTGTCAATAACAGCATACACGTGTATCTCATCAATAAATCGCCCCGCCAATGTATCAAGCTCTTCTCGCGACACATCTTTATCAAAAAGGAACACGACATCTACACACAAACGTGTGAGCATATCAATTTGCTGTCGAGACACCCTTTTTCCGCCAGTAGCGACTGCATTGCACATGCCCATGCTCCAAAGCTGCATAACGCTTTTTTCTGCTTCCCCTACATAAACTTTATGCGCCCTTTGAATTGCATCGTATGTATGATTGAGACCATATAACACTTTTGATCGATTGGTTGGCTCAATATATAAATACTTCAGTTCTCCATCCTTTTGAGCCTTCCCAAACATCCGGCCTTTCACGCCAACCAGTGTACCGATTTCATCCCGGATTGGGATTGTTATCCGGTTTGTCTGTTCATCATATCCAACCTCAAATTTAGCCTGCGTGCCATAATCAATATTGTCCTTGAAAAACAAATCATTTACATACGGCATGTAATACGAAAGAACATTCTCACTGATTGGACGCAATGGTTTACTGTCATAATCCTTTTCAATATCACCACTAAGTTCAATAATCTCCTGTGCAATTCGTATACTGGCAGGAAGATCGGCGTCAAAATCATGGTAATAATCGATTCCAATCCACTCGCATACCATTTTTATTGATTGAAAGAAGGATTCATCTTTAAAAAATTGCACAAGAGAAAACAAGTCTGAGCCGTTGCCCACCTTTGGTATATCCCTCGTGTAATCTACGACTGAGATAAATTCGTTTTCATATACCGTAATTGCTGATTTATTATCTCCGTCCGGATTCCCGCAGGAATAGTATCCTCCTTTGTGCGTTATGTGGTGGCACCCAAGCTCTTCTAAAACTGTTTCAATTTGATTGTTCTCAAGAATATAATTCTTCAGGTCTTGAACTTCAATAAAAGCTCACCTTCACTTTCTTACAAGCTCTCCGACCTCGATCCATGTGTTCAAGTTTAAATCGACTTCAAACAAAAGATGTGGCTTTGTGCCAAACCTATTTTTATCAACATTGAAGGCATAATACCTTTTATTGGGATTTAAATCATGTCTTGCCGGTTCTCCCCAATCCGTCTCAGAAGCAACATACCCATATTTCGAAAACTTATTTGGCGGTATCTCCTTACATAACAACAATGTATGCAGCACACGCTTCAATCCCTTGCAGTTCGCGATTTGATTGGAGACAAGTTCATCCGGTTCAATATAATTGGCATCGTCAGTAAGCTGAATGGACAAATAGCCAAACATATTCAGTTGTTTGCATATTTCCGTGATCTTAGTAACGCTTACCATCATTGCCGCCCAATCTCCAACTGTCGCGATATCGTTTTTCATGGTATCATAGAAAACGTACTCAATGCCTTGCGTCATACTTGCTTTTCGTATTTCAAATTCAAGAGTTTTATCATCATAAGCCATTGAAACATCCTTGGTAAAAATCAGCCCCTGTGTTTGGTCTTCAATCCATTCAGCAATATGCATGATATCGTTATATTCAGATGACAGCTTTGATACACGCTCGATGTAATGCTCAATCGGCTCTGTGACATCACCCCAATCATCTTTTTCAGGATAAATGAATTCTCCGTTTTTGTCCTTGTAAAGACCTAAAGTGATTTCTCTTTCCTGTTTATTCAGATTGATACCATGCAACTGCTGAAATTCGGGATTGTTTATCACTGTTGTGATAAGTGCATATCGCATTTCTTCTACAGTCATCTCATTGAGCATAACCAGAACCTTTTCCTTACGCACAAGCGTGATATATGCAATGAGTTTTGCCATATATCTGCTTTTGCCCGCATTACTGAGCATACCAACCGCCATAACCGACTTCTTTTTCAGGCCGCGAAAAACATCATTCATAATTGGGAACGGAATTGGCAACCCCATATCGGGAGCTTCCATGCAATGATGCAGCGTATCCTTTATATTGCTGTTTAGTATTTCCGCACTGTCATTCGTCAAAATCACAGTATTAATCCGATCAGCTTTAGAGCGAATCATACGGTAAATATCGGACGCAGTAAACTTTTCGAACAACTTGTGCGACATGATCTTCTCAATATTAAAACCATTTCGCTGGTATTCTCGAAGCAAGGAATACTTTTTCAGTACTTCAAAATAATTTTTAAAATCATCTATAACAGCAAGCTGCATCCAGTCCGCGATTGTTTTCCAACCACGCAAAAGTTTATACTGCGCAAGACGCTCCTGATTTTCGCTCATGAATGTTACTACAACTGTTTTATTCAAAGCCTGAGAGCGTGTCTCGAATATTGTAACTGCGCACTCATAAAAGAAACGTGTGGCTTCATCGAAAAAATCATATTTGCTTTTGATATACTGACTATATTCAACGATAAGATCAGGGTTACGATAAATTGAACCAACAACCATAATTTCATTGGTAATATTCGATACCGTTTCTTCTATTTTCTCACCCCCCCCGAAATTCAAATTTCATCGAGTACATCAGCAATTGATACGTCGCCTTTGTGGCGATTGGGTTTGTTTGCACGTGGTATAATGTTTTCGTATATAACATTCGCGGACTCTTGCTGTTGTTCTCCCAGAAGGGATTGCTTTTCTTTCCATTCCAAGTAACCATCATATCTGCTCAATAGTATCGCCAAATCATAACTAATGCGTTGTATTGAATCCATACAATTGCCTTTTTGCTTGTTGTATTCATACACGCGATTAAGGTAAGCTTGCTTACGCTGCCACATATCGAGCAAATCTTCAGGAGGGCATGGTTTTTTTAATCCCTCATATTTTCCGCTGTACACACTGGCCAATTTTACATATATGTATTTAGGCATACATGACAAATCATACGTATACAACAAATAGTCTGTAAGCAATCTTTTGGGGTTATCTGAAGTATTTTTCTCCCTATTTCTGCTTCCTGTCGATCTTCGTTTTTGCGTTACACACTTTGCGATTGCTTCACGAGCATCAACGGACATCTTCTCAACAAGCGAATCCACCTCATCCGAAGGCATTCTGCCTCGTTTTCGGCTGAGAAGTCTTTCTTTTTCACATTTGGCATGTAAAAATCGTTTTGTTTTCTCGTCGTAAACGAGGTCCAGAATGTCTAACACAAGATTTATTTCTTCCCCGCAGATTCCGCATTTACGCGTAATCTTCACGACAATCACCCAATATCCTGAACGACTTTAAGGATTTGATGAAGAACCTTTACATCAGAAACCGTACGCATTGCCGTGGGCAAACCTGCGTCAGCAACGGCTTTTTTGGCTTTTTGCTTCAGTACCGGGGACAACGAATTGATCATACCTGTAATTTTGTCTCTCAGTACCTCTGCTTCATTGGTGTTTTCCTTAGGCTCATTTTCATTTTCGCTCTGTTCTACACCAATTTCCTCTGCATATTTACGCTCCTCTGTTTTGATTGCCTCGTGAATAGTGTTCTTAATGACAAATTCTCTATTTCCAGAGGTTTTATCAATCAAATCCTGATAATCGAGCAAAGACGGATCTTCGATATCGTCTCCAGCTTTATGAATGCCGGTACGATCTTTCACAACGAAAGCGCGAACCGTCGTATAATCATCTTCGTCACGATACATACGAATACAGGTTTTCGCATTGTAATCCATATTCTTAAAGCCATCAGGAATTTTACGTCCAGTAGCAACAGTGACTTCCTTACCATTGATTTCCTTTGTGATCTTTTCGTCCGTTTCTCGCGCAGTAACGATGTAGTGTTTGCCGGAACCCATCAAATCAAGAATCAATTCCTGTCCTTTAAAATTGACCGTCTGGTAATCCTTAAGTTCCATGCCCGCGCCTTCAATTTTGACGAATTTTTCGTCTCCAGTAAGGCCAGCAGCAGCAGCTTTTACCTTTGCTCTCTTTTTTGAAAACTCAACAATACTTGTTTTTGTGGTAAGATTCAAAACGCTTGCGCCGTCAACCACAATCATATCCGGTCGGAAGGGCTTCCCGTCACTGTCGAGATATACTTCGTCTGTTTCATTTCCATCATCGTCTGGAATGTAAAAATCCTCACCATTCTTGGCCCGTTCAATAAACTCCAAAACTTCTGTAATTGACTGCGTATATGCAATAAGGATATTCCGCATATCAACACCGTTCTCTGCAAGTGTAGGAAGATAATCATCTACGCTACCGCTCTCCGGGTCAAGGTACAGCACTTTGAACGGAGAGCCGTCCGGGTTCTTTAGGTATGCAGATTGCAGCGCCATTGTTGACTTTCCCGTGAACGGATTGCCAAATAGAATCATCTGAATCTTACTCTGAATTGCATTTCCACTTCTAAATCTTGCCAAATTAGTTCCTCCAATAAATTTTTGTGTTATAATATGGGATATAAGTAGCGCTAAGCAAAAGAAATAACCGCGAAGGACGTTTTGTTATGGACTTAAACAACATTAATACCATTCTCACTGGCGTGGAAAGTATTGCCGCAGTCGTTTCCGCTATTGTTGCAGTCATTTCTGCCGTTAGGGCGCACAAGTATGCAAGCATAGCCAAAAATCTAATTTACAATGAAACTTTACGTCTACATGATAATGCACATTTGCAACAAGGCCAAATTCAAAATAACTACATCACAAATGACGAGTCTAAAATACAAGAAATCGCAATAACCGAAGCGCAAAAAGTTACAGCTGGCGCAACATCAAAACTTGCATCCCATATTCCAAAAATGGAATTTGTGGGAGCGGATTTACATGTGTTAACTCCACAATATAAGTCTCATAATATTAGCAACAGCGAAAAAGACTGAACATCCTGCCGCAATTAACGAAACAGTAGCCCAAAAATCAGCTCTTTTCATATCCTCGTTTAGAAATTCAATCAAACTCTCACGGTCCAAATAATCACATTTTTTTGAACTTTTCTTCATATTGCACCTACCTTTTTAGATTACTTTATCTATCATTTATTGGCTCACCACGGCTCATCATCATCCAATTCATCGTTGCTTTCAAGACTCTTGCCCCAGTTGCCACCATTCGAATTAGAACTACCGTAATCGTCTTCAGCTTTTTTTGATGCTGCAATTTTAGCAATTGCCTTGTCAATTTTATCTTCCGAATATTCTTCAGTATCAATTGTCTGAGGATCCGCACCAGTAATCACAAACAAGCGTTGCGTAGGCGAATTTACGCGTTCCATTTTGTTTGCAGTGCCCCAAACACTGGCTTCCTCAACCTCTTCAATATCGCGTTCTACAATAATATCGCCCCAAACTTTGATGGACGAATAAGGCTTAATATTCTTGCGGAATGCAGTAGCCAATTTCGAATCATAGATGACAAACTCTGCATCTTCAATCGACTCATAATTGACAATCTTTGCAGATACCGTAAATTTCGTTTTATCTTCGTTTGGTTCGATCCCGGTAAAAACGATCACCTGAGTAAACTGTGCATTTGGAGTGTAGTCTTCTGCCTCCATGTCAATCGGTCTGCACAAACTTACCTGGGTGGGTACCAAACGAACATTATGCTTATCATTGTATGTACTAAACTCAAGATTTCCCTTTACAAAAACGCTTGCGTCATCTTTCAAGTTCGTGCCAATCTCTTCACATGCATCGAATTCGGTAAGAACTTTTTTGTCGTTGACTTCATTTCCCTTCTTATCAACAATTTTCTTGACACCAACGTTTACGCCAATCATTCGATAGCCTTCTTTATCGAAAGTATACCGATCTTTCCATGCCACTTCCTGTGTGTCCTTTGTAATCCCTTTTGCCTTGTCTTCCCGGCGAGAATAATACACGGACTTACGTTCCATACCATTAAGGTATGTATATACAGAGCTGCCATCTTTGTCGATTTTCACTCCAAAATTAACTGATCGGAATGGTTTCTTGGTGCTCTGTGTAAGCTTATCCTCATAGAAACTATCCTTGTCGGTCCCAGTCACAAGACCAGAAACACTAAACGAACCACGAGTCTGTACCAAATCAATCAAACGAGTTTTTTCTTTTCTGCCAAGTTGAATCTCCTTTAATAAATTAATTATTTTATGTCAATCATAATCGGCATCGAAATTGATGCTGGTCATGTTCAACAGCTTATACCTATCACAAATTTCAGTTTGATGCATAAGACCTTCTTGTGTCGTCGGATAAAAGTAAAACGTTTTTCCGCCTCGATTCACAGGAACTTTAAACCCAATCAGCTTTCCACATTTTTCGCAAATCAAATTGTCTCCATTCCACTTAGCGTGCTTCCAGCAAACATTATTGAAAATATGTAGCAATATCCAAAACCACCTTGTCACTCTTCGTCCTCCTCTTGTTCCAAACAAATCGTAGTAATCCATTCGCTTTTGCATGAAGGACACAGATTCCAGACTTCATATGGCGGTGAATCGAGGCCGTGACCGTCTATAAATACGGCTGGTTCATCAAATTCGAATCCGCATTTCTCACATTTAAACACTATGCCATAATATGTCGAAACACACGAAACGGATCATAGACATCGCTGGAATATACAAGTTGACAATGATAATCCTCTTCAAACTTTTTTGCATCTTCATTAAGTTTCTTCAAACGAATCTCTTTTTCATTCTTCAACTTCTGTCGTGCCATGTCTTTCTCATAGCATACCTGAACATGTTCTTGGTACGCTGCATAGTCACCCTCAATTTTCTCATGGCAATACGGACACTCAAAAATCGGCTTCTTCATTTCAAATTTCATTAAACGATTCTCCTCTGTTATGTATTTTGATTTACTGTTAATATTACTTCTATGACATATAAAACTGCTAGACGGCATCACCTTCTGCAAGCGGAGGAATTGTACATTCTTCCGTAAGATATGTAATTAGCTCATCGGTACATTCCGGACAAAGATCTACACTTAATTCATCGCCATCATGCACACTGCCATATCCCAACTGTTGGTGATAAGAAAAACTATATGTGTTTGCATCAATCTCCTTTCCACAACGATTACAAATTACTTTAATAGCCATCTTCTTCCCTCTGATCGTGTAAATTCTTGTTTATTTTTATAATTAACTGTGGTATACTGTTTTTAAAACAACCACAGATTTAAAAGGAGTGTAAATTATGCCTCGTGGAGTCAAAAAAGAAGTCACTTATACCGGAAAGGCTGCAAAGATCAATGAAAAAATCCTGAAGCTCGAAGCCGATTTAAAGGCAGCAAAAGAAGAGTTAAAAGCAGCCTATAAAGAACAGCTCAAGGAGGAAAAACGCGCCGCCAAAGAAGCTGAAAAGGAAAAAAGAGAGAACCTTATTAAAGCCCTCGAAGAAAGCGGAAAATCTACAGAGGAAATCTTGGAATTCCTCAAAGGCTAAAAACTAGTATTTTACGGTCGGCTTTGCCGGCCGTTTTTTTCTTTTGTCAAACAGCTATGCTTTCACCGATTTTCCTCCACACACACATTTTCGGCCTTTCCTACCAGAATGAGCGAATACACACCAACCACAGGCGCAAGCGGAATCTTTGCATGACAGACAGTCGCCATCATGGCAAGCACACTATCATCAACTTCGGCGCTATCATGAATGACAATAGCATCCGCTTCGCCCCGGCGCGTTTTCACACGCACGCGCTGCCCCTTTTTCAAATCCACAGGTGTTTCAAAAAGATATCCACTGCAACTAAAGTCACCTTCATGCCGTACAAGTACAACGTTCGTCATTTCTTTATCTCCTAAATTCATAATAGTCTCTAAAATATGTCCATTCCTCGCAAACGAACCACCGATGCCACCAGCGTTTGAGGCGGCCGCATGCGCGCCGCTTGCAGTACCGGCAAATACCGTTCTCCCTATGGTTCGGAATTGCTTTCATGGTCTGCCTCCTCTGCTGGCTGCTGAAGCCATTTGTATGCATCTTGAATACTCAAAAAATCCGGTATTTTTATAAAACATTCTCGCCTAAATTTTACAGCGCTCAATAAAACCGAAATCTCCTTATCATCCATCGCACGGATGCGGTCGGCGTTGGTGATAATCTCCGGGTCGGTTTCAACACCGTATGTACTTCTTAAAGCAGCACAACCCGAACCACGATGGCGCAATGCCTTTTCTCCGTCCGAATCGGTATATTTTACATTCTGCAGCACCACCAGCCGCCCCTCTTTCTCCGCCTGCGCCAGCTCGCGGAGGCGGTTAGTAGAAATTTCCTTGATGATTCCCAACCGCTGAGCGTTTTCAGTTCGCAAGGTCATGCCGCGCCCGTATGAATCTAAAATGCGCTCGATTTCCTCCGGATCCAGCCCGGTTTCCTCGTAGGCAGCGAGGCGGTCAAACGCCTTTGCAATAGGGCAGTCAGTACAACCCTTTTCGCCTTGATTCCGACACACTTCTCTACACTCTAAATTGTCTGCGCCTTTTACCTGCCAGCAATGTTTATTGCCGACACAAAAATCATAAGTCAATCTCTCCATATCAATCCTCCTACCATCTGCGACCATCAACAGGTTCAAATCGATGCTGGTCGAGCCAATAATGCGGGCATTCTCGGAATCCGTACAAATACGCCAGATAATCTTTTCCTACATTCGCATTCCCGCAGCCAATGCCTCCGCCATACAGGCATGTGGAGCAATTCCGCGGCACTTTTTTAAACTCATGTACTTCTATTTCTCGCATTGTGAACCCTCCCGGTGCTTGCCGCACATGGGGCAGAACTTTGGCTCATAAATACCGACAGTGTGCCACTGATTGCCGCTCAATTCCTCAAACATAATAGCCATAGGCTTTCCGTTACCTGACCTGATCATAATGCGTTTTTTCTGTTCAGATTCCCCAACGTAATGATACGAAAGGTCGCATCCTTCAAGGTCTGGTTCAAGCGTAGCGTCAAAACAGAATCGGCATCCCTTGCTTCGTTCCTCACGCTCTTGGAGGGCGGAGATAGCAACATCACATGCTTCCTTTGCTTCGGTCCCCACCATCATCTTCAAGCCCGTGAATATGGCAATCGCTTTTTGGTCAGTCATTGTCATTCCCTCCGTCCATCTTGGCTCCGCACACCGGGCAAAAATTCCAAACGCTCTCGGCGTATTCTTTTTCGGTTAGACAACCGCCACAAATCGAACATCTAACGGCAATTTTACAATCCAAAAATTTGAAACATCCAGAATCATCCCACCGCCCATGCACCACCGGAGTGGCGTCAACGGCGGGCATACCTGCCAAAATACTTTCTAAAATATATACATCTACTATTCCCTCTTGAAATTCCACATTGTGCTCTGCCGCTTCCAGCAGCGCCTTTCGGCTTATCAAATCGTCCATTATGCTTCCTTCTCCTCAAAACATTTTTGCCACTCAGATGAGGTGTTGATCCTCACATATCAATAGATGTAATCTGCTTTCAAATCAGCTCCACAGGCCGCTGTGGATAACCGAGCATGTTACCGTAGATTTAATTACGGCATAAAAATTGTGCAAGCGGTAGGATTTGAACCTACTACATACCTCCTGGTGCGGTGCTCTACCAACTGAGCTACGCTTGCATGAGCCTACTGTTCATGACCAGCAGGTTCAAATGTATGATTGGTCAGCAGAGGACGAAATACAAAGCCGACCTGCCACTATATGGCAAAATATAATTGCATAGATACTTTCGTTCTGCAAGTAGCGCAGTGATTTCACTATGCAAGGTTCGCTCAAGTGCCCTGTGTAAATAGGCATCCGATGTAAACACCAGAAGCTTGAACTTCCAGGCTGCAAGTTTGACCGAGGACATGCCTCTTGGGTACTTCCCCCATTTCAGATGCCACGTTCGCATCTTCTAGGACAATATCGGTGTGTCCGTACAGCAGATGTTCCAAATCCACCGCACCGCAAATGTAACCTTGTGCACCGCCACAAGGGGATGGTGCGCCCTACGAGAGTCGAACTCGTCACTCATGGCTTATGAGGCCAGCGCTCTAACCAATTGAGCTAATGGCACATGAGGCGTTCAAGCATAAAGCTTGAACGCTTAAGTATTAACTGATAATTAGATTGTGTTGTAGAAAAGGCACTTTCGTGCCTTTCCCCTTGCCTGTCATCTGTACATTTTCTTCCAAACAAGATATTCGTGAGCGACATGCGTTCTTTTGGCTTTTACCATATACTGCGGGAACAAATTCGTAAGGAAGCGTTCTTCCTTATCGGAGCCTTTACTTGACTCAATGTCAAATTTCTGTTCAAACAGCGATGATTTCTGCACAGTGTCAAACGACATATTTTGTATCTTCATTTCCAAACCATCGTGTCCGACCGCCTTATCCAAAAGCAAATAAGACGCATTGCGTATCGAAAGGGTCGTTTGATGCTCCGCTCCAGTATACTTAAGCGCAGGAAACAAATACTCGCGGTTTGCTATCTCAAGGAATTCATTTCTGCCCACATCGAAGCTGTTGATCTCTGAATATTTCTTTACGGCACTCATGATCTCATACCGTATATAGTGAGCTCCAATCTTCTGGTGCTGGAAATCAATTTCTTCCATTCGAATGCCGGCAACTTTCTGATGCGGTATCCCACACCAGAGCAATCCCCAGAACACATAGGAACGCAGCCCTATATGCGTATTCAAATCAAACCTGTTTTTTAGTGCTTCGTTGAATTCGCCAAAAGATGAAAACAGGATTTTTACATATTGCTCAATTGCATATTCGATCGTCTCTTTCGGCGTGGGGAAATCAAATAGAACATCCGTTTGCGAGATGCCGCAGCGTGAACACTTCTTTTCCGTAATTTGCTTGATCTTGCTCAACCGCGTCGCTATGCTGGAGCGTGAGAAAATACGAGCGTTTACCAACTGGATATACTGCTCTTTTGTAAACCGCTCAAGCGGCACCTGGTTTCTTTTCTCCGCCTCACGGATGTCATTTAATATCGTCGCTATCGGCGATTTCGTCGTATCTCCTTCGTACTCGCCAAGGATCTCATCGTAAATATCCATACTGGCCTCCTCATCTCAATATGTACATTGTACGATTTTTGCATTGGCTTTTCAATAGTTTGCTACGGCGAGATACTCACTACTCTCTTCAATACCAGTTCCTATGGCCAGTGCAAGTAATGGTTCCTGCATTACCTTTGCTATCGCAACCTGCTGCAGCAAACACGGTTCAAGCTCTCCGATATAGGATAACATCTGCTCTTTTGACACGATCATCGGATTTTCCACAATGATCGTTGATTCCCGTGACAAACCATTTAAATCATTCGGTTCTACATTTACGTGGGATGGGGACCGCCTGTTTGTACGCTTTGTTGTAAGTGGATATACCTGATACTGCGATGAATACGCTGAGTATTTGTTATTTGATGTAACAAGCACCGGCCGTACTCCACAATATATTGTGGACCCTGTACAGGCATCTTCACTTCCAAGATCACAATACCAAAGCTCTCCCCAGCGAGGAGCGGCGTTTTTGCTTTGCATCAATTGCCTTCTTTCTTTTTAGTATGTAGCCGCTCGCCCCTATGACTATAGTATAATCGCAATCTATTGTTTTGTCAATACTTATTTGGGAGTTTTTTTTGCTATTTTCTTTTGTGGATATATATATCCTCCGAAGTGGTAACAATTCGAATCCAGTCGTCCTCAAGTTCTTCGATGCTCACAATGGATCTCTCATTGATGGAAACTGTACTTCGATTCGCCGTTCTCTTACTCCCGCCGGGCGATAACAACAGAGTTCTATTCGGATTCTGTGTGAGCCGCGCATATTTGCACTTCAGTGTCGCTTCCCAAACATACTTCTTCGGATCACGGCCTGACCAAACAGAAAAATCCGTACCATCAAGCATATCAGCCAAAATATCTGAACTGATACAATTCGCCTTTTCCTGCCTGCACACAGCTGTTTCTTTCATCGACTATCCCCCCATACAAACCATACAAATATGAAACTCAAATGTCGTTGTCTTTACATGAATCCACTGGTCATCGACGGTGATGCATTTGATTTCACTTTCACGGATGGACACGGCGCTTTTGCTGCTCATGTCCACCCAATAGTAAAGCCGCTTAGGTGACAGCAACAGCAGCCTGTCCGGTTTTTGAGTGAGCATCGCGTATTTACATTCCAACTTGACCTCCCAGCCGCAATCTCCATCCGCAATACCTCCAGCTACAATGTTAAACTTCTTTCTATCCAGCATTGATACCAGCGTATCCACGTCTACATGTCTCAAGCAAATTTCACACCCTTCCAAATTGTCCTTGATATCGGACATATTATATTGTATAATTCCTTTTACAACTATAAGTTGTTATTTAAGCATTTAACAACCAATGGTTGTTTATTTGATGTTTTAATGATACTCCCTCTTCAAATAGTTTGCAATACATGGAGGTGCCATCTAAATGGCATTGACAACATTCGGAGCCAAGCTACGCAAATGGCGCGACGAAAACGAACTGACGCGGCGAGAATTATCTGAAATGATTTATTTTTCTGAAAATGCGATTCGTGGATGGGAGACAGGCGGTACGCCGCCGTCATATGACGCCATGATCGCCGTTGCCGACTGTATGGGGGTTTCGCTCGACTGGCTGACCGGACGGTCTGATGTCTGGAAAACATCTGAACAGCTCCTTCATGAAATTTACAACAAGCCTTTATGATATTTCACTCAACCTTTCAACAGACTCTTCCAGCAAATCAATGGTATCCTGCAGCGTATCCGAAGCAACTTCACTTGTCTCGTGGCGTTCACTGCCAACCAAATTTTCAGGCATACTTTCACGAGCTTCGTCTTCCTCATCACGAATCGTTTCAATTTCTGCTATGATGTTTGAAATCGAATCAGACACCCTCTGAATCTGTGTACGTCTTACTTTATTCAATATTCGAGCCTCCATTCATTGCTCTTTCAATGTATACTGTTTTCATAACCACTAAAAATCTTTACCAGGAAATTTTATACGCAAATCATATTCGTCTACTGGCAAGCCTTCTTTCGCCATCAACCGGCGGATGCACTTTCGTGCTTCTAAAAATACATTCGTACCATTTTCATGCGCGGTAAGACGGTGGGGCACACCGTCTTCATTAAATACATCGTATTTTGCCATAAGCTCAAATTGCTTCTGGCGTGATCTCTGTGTACAGCCTCTTGTTAAAGCTGCGTATTCTGCGTCCCGTTTGTCACGTACTGCTTTTGCCTTTATGTTGTCGCTGACGGTATATACCCCAAGCCCTAAAAGCGTCAGCAGACCTAAAGGTCCAAACGGCACTAAGTGGATCCCCCCTGTACCGAAAAACTTTCCGGGTCTGTTCTGACCGTTGATTTAAGGACGCAGTTTATGTATGATACGATGTATAAAGCTGCCGCCTTATTAAGTGGCTTTCCGGTATTGGCATAAAGTTCAAGCTGTTGATTTGCCGCAGCTAATTTCACGTAGTTAACCTCCATAGCACTCCTCCAATTTAATTTGAATTCTGTATGACCTTATTGCGGACATACAGCAGCATTAGGATAAACACAAAAAACTCCGTAACATTCATCGCAACACCTCTTCATATTTTATATTCCAGCCATATCCTCCCGGCACTGATCATAATATTTACATAGCAAACAGCAACTTTTACACTTTTTATTACCGCGCAGCCAATACATTAACCGTTTCAGCATGTTGATCGCCTCCTATCTAAAAGGCTATCACATTATATGTCCAATAAAGTCACCTATTTCTTTGCTACCACCGAAGCGAAATTTGCAAGCAATGGGCAAATCACTCTAACAACCAGTTTACTGCATCTTCAAATGTATCGAACTCCTCAGTAAATGCATACCCGTCTCGATTGTCTACAGCCACGATTTTGTCTCCATCTTCAACATAAAACAGACCGCGCGGCCCCCACTCTCCCTCACGCCCGTGCGATAACATATTTGCAAATTCCAACACGGACAACTTGGCGACATTGACGCCAGCCTCTTCTGCACAAAATGACAACTCGTCACATTCGTCCATGTCGGGAAGTTCCCTTCCCTGTTTTATGTATCGGTCATAGGCAATTTTCTCCGCCTCATCAGCGCTATCAGCTTCGATCAAAACATGTCCACAAAGATTTCTTGTTACGCCTACATCATACAACATCACTTTTCATCCTCCGGAATTTTAAAATATCCTTCTTCTTCGGCTGCATCCAACATTGAATCTAACAACCCTATGATCCCTTCAATTACATCTGTGGGAATTAATGTATTACTAAAACAGCAGGAAAGAACAGCCTTTCTCTGTTCGTACAACAGCTCGAAATCAATATTGCGGACCAAAATATCACCAGTCACTCTTCGTCCTCCACCTCGATAATAAGCACCGGTTGCTTTGTTTTGAAAACACTATCGGTTTCTTCCATATCTGCAAATATATATTTTACACGTCTGTCCATGACTCTTTCATATTCATCAAGTCCTGAATACAATTCAGACAGACAAACTCTGAACTCATAATCGTTTTTCTCATAATCATACTGCTGAATGATCGCTTTGCACTGAATCTCATCTACTTCATTGGATAACTGTCGAACTGTCATCTGCTACCCTCCTCTTTCACGATAACCGCTGCTGTACCAATGCGGCACACGAACTCTCTTCCATATTCACTGCTCAAAACAGGAATATCCGCATTCTGTACAGGAATTACGCC